>NZ_JASCAK010000028.1:0-337922 GCF_029967885.1 Pantoea sp. V106_11 | reverse complement strand
AGGCGCCTTTAGGGCGCCTTTCAACATTGGTGGGTCGTGCAGGATTGCCTCGGCCCGGCGGGCCTCGCCCTCCGGGTGATGCTGACGCATCAGCCTGAATCGCTCTGCGATTCAGTCGAACCTGCTGCAGGTTCTCATCCCGCACGCTTAACTACGCGACGCGACAAACGAAAAGAGCGCCCACTGGGCGCTCTTTTCTGAATTGGTGGGTCGTGCAGGATTCGAACCTGCGACCAATTGATTAAAAGTCAACTGCTCTACCAACTGAGCTAACGACCCGCTCGGGGCTGACAACCGCTCAAACACATTCACCAATAATGCCTGAGGTTAAGATGGTGGGTCGTGCAGGATTCGAACCTGCGACCAATTGATTAAAAGTCAACTGCTCTACCAACTGAGCTAACGACCCATCTTCAGGCTTGCCAGACACATCTGCAATGTGTCCCGGCAACGGCGGCATATATTACTGATTTACCGAGGTAGCGCAACCCTTATTTTCTGTTAAAGGGTTCAATTGCCTACCTTTCATGCGGCAAGACCAGAAATCACTCGATATCCGGTCAAACCTGCACAAATTACATACCAGACAACCGTTTTTGCGCCTGCTTAGCAGATTCGGTATCAGGATAAAGTTTGATCACCTGTTGATAAACGGCTTTGGCTTTCGCCGTGTCGTTTTTCTCCTGCATGATCACGCCAACCTTTAACAACGCTTCAGCAGCCTTGGGGGATTTTGGATACTGCTTTACCACCGTGGCGTAATAATACGCGGCGTCGTCTTTCTTGCCTTTGTTATAAAACAGCTGCCCCAGCCAGTAATTGGCATTCGGCTGATACGTCGAATCCGGATAGCGTTTCACCCACGCCTGTAGCGCAGCGATCGCCTGGTCATACTGTTTTTTCTCCAGAATGAGCGCGACAGCAGCATTGTAATCGCTGTTGGCATCACCACTCTGTACCGGCGCACTGCCGCCGGCTGCTGCGGCACCGGAATCCGTGCCAGAGGCTGCTGCCGCGCCCGCACCGGCGCTATCACCGGCACCTGCCGCTGGCTGGCTGGCGTTGCTGTTATTGCTGCTCAGACTGTCGATCTGCTGATAGATCTGCTTCTGGCGCTCAACAACCTGGTTCAGCTGATAGGTATTTTGCTGGATTTCCCCACGCAACGAGTCGATATCCCGCTGGTTATCACTCATCTGCTGCTGCAGTTGCTGCATCAGCTGTGCCTGGGCGTTTGAGATTCTTTCTAGACTGGTGACGCGGTCTTCGACCGAGCCGGAGCCAACGCTACTGATTGACGCTTGGGCATTAGCGGCCCAGGGGGCCGCTACGCCAATCAGTAACGACAGACTCAACAGGTGATGTCTGAAGTTACTAACCATATGATTCTCTTAGTATACCAGTACGGCACGACGGTTTTTAGCGTAAGCCGCTTCGTCGTGGCCCAGAACGGCCGGCTTCTCTTTACCGTAAGAAACGATAGACATCTGGTCAGCTGACACGCCTTTACCTTGCAGATACATCTTAACGGCGTTAGCACGACGCTCGCCCAGGGCGATGTTGTATTCTGGCGTACCGCGCTCATCCGCATGACCTTCGATGGTCACTTTGTATGATGGATTGCTACGCAGGAAGTTAGCGTGCTGATCCAGCATCTGAGCGTAGTCAGACTGAACGTCATATTTGTCCAGACCGAAGTAAACGATGTTGTTCTGTTGCAGCTGTTGCATCTGCAGACGCGCCTGCTCATCAGAAGACATGTTACCGTTGCCGTTCATGCCAGAGTTAGCACCGTAAGCGCCATCAGCACCTGCGCCAGACTGGTCATTGTTGTTATTTTTGTGTGAGCTACACGCCGCAACTGCCATGATTGGCAGAGCCAGCATTAAACCCTTCAGTACTTTGTTCAGTTGCATTTGAAAATTCCCATTATTGTTTATTTTTTTGTAATGTCAGAAAGCTCAAACATTACAGGTACGGCGACCAGGCAGGAAATTTGACCTGTCCATCAGTTGCCGGAAGACGCGCTTTGAAACGACCGTCAGTCGAGACCAACTGCAACACGGAACCCATGCCCTGAGTAGAGCTGTAGATCACCATAGTGCCGTTTGGTGCCAGGCTCGGCGTTTCATCCAGGAACGTGTCCGTTAACGTTTGAACGGCTCCCGTTACCAGATCCTGTTTGGCGACGTGTTGAGCACCGCCACTGGTGCTAATCATCACCATTGATTTACCATCGCTGGCCACATCAGCATCCTGGTTCTGAGCCCCTTCCCAGGTAATACGCTGTGGTGAACCACCATTGATACCAATCTTATAAATTTGTGGTGCGCCAGCCTGGTCAGAGGTGTAAGCCAGCGTCTGGCTGTCCGGGAACCAGGTCGGTTCAGTACTGTTATAACGGCCGTCGGTGATCTGACGAATCTGACCAGAAGCCAGGTCCATTACGTACAGATTCAGGCTACCGGTTTTCGATAAGGCGAACGCCAGTTTGGTGCCGTCAGGCGAGAACGCCGGTGCACCGTTATGACGTGGGAATGAAGCCACCTGACGCACCGCGCCGTTCGAGAGCGTCTGAATAACCAGCGCCGACTTGCCGCTTTCAAAGGTTACGTAGGCCACTTTGCTGCCGTCTGGCGACCAGGCCGGCGACATCAGTGGCTGTGGTGAACGATGCACGACGAACTGATTATAGCCGTCGTAGTCCGCCACGCGCAGTTCGTAAGGGAACTGACCGCCGTTGGTCTGCACCACATAGGCGATACGAGTACGGAATGCCCCTTTGATGCCCGTCAGTTTCTGGAACGCTTCATCACTCACGGTATGCGCCGCGTAACGCAGCCACTGTTTCGTGATTTTGTAAGAGTTCTGCGCCAGCACGGTACCCGGAGCACCTGCCGTATCGACCAGCTGGTAAGATACCTGATAGCTGCCGTCGGCGTTAGGCTGAATCTGTCCTACGACGACAGCATCAATGCCCAATGCACTCCATGCAGCAGGCTGAACTTCCTGCGCGCTGGTCGGCTGCTGTGGCAGGCGAGAACGATCGAGCGGATTAAACTTACCGCTGTTACGCAGGTCAGCCGCGACGATGCCACCGATATCTTCCGGTGCCGCGCCAGGGCCTGCCCACTTGAACGGAACCACACCAATGGGACGCGCGCTGTTGACGCCCTGGGTGATTTCAATGCGAACCTCTGCGTGCAGCACTGCTGCCCACAACAGGATAAAAAAGCCTAACGTTACGCGAAGAGCTTGCTTCATTTTATCTCCCTTATCTGAACCTGAGTCCGCGATAATTGGCACTGTTCCTGAAAACCACGAGTACAACTAGAGTACGGCAAGCTAACCATAGATCAACCTGCCGCCGGTTACTGCATTATTGCGGTCTGAAACGCATCGGCGCGTTTTTAAACACTTCGTACACCGCTTGTGAAGGCGGCTTCGGAATACGTGCCTGCTTCGCTGCCGCGATGGCAGCCTGACAGAGCGCCGGATCGCCCCCTTCTGATTTCACATCAATCAGCATACCGTCAGGAGCAAGTTTAATACGTAAGTCACAGCTTTTGCCGCTATACAGGTCCGCATCGTAAAAACGGCTCTGGATAGCACTGGTAATCTGGCCAAGGTACGCGTTCACATCTGCGCCAGAGGCACCCGCTTTCTTCTGGTTGCCCTGCCCTGCAGCACCGCCAGAGGCGCCGCTTTTCGGTGCATTCTTACCGGACGCTAAGCCGCCCAGCAGATCGTCGACGTCGCTGTCGTTCGCTGCCTCAGCCGCCGCTTTCGCTTTTGCTTCCGCTTTTGCCTTCGCGTCTGCTTTGGCTTTTGCGGCAGCATCGGCCTTGGCTTTTGCTGCGGCTTCGGCTTTTTCTTTTGCGGCTTTCTCTTTGGCTTCAGCCGCCGCTTTCTCTTTAGCTTCCTGCGCGGCCGCGGCTTTAGCTTCGGCGGCGGCTTTCGCTTCTGCCGCTTTGGCTTCTTTAGCGGCTTCCGCTTTAGCCTGCTTCGCAGCTTCAGCCTTGGCCTGTTTCGCGGCCTCGGCAGCCTCGGCTTTCGCCTGTTGTTCAGCCTGTTTCTTTGCTTCGGCCGCGGCGGCTTTCGCCTGTTGCTCAGCCTGCTTCTTCGCCTCGGCCGCAGCCTGCTTAGCGTCTTCCTGAGCCTTTATTTTCGCGTCAGCGGCGGCTTTGGCCTGGGCATCGGCTTCCGCTTTAGCATCCGCTTTGGCTTTCGCGGCGGCCGCCTCGGCCGCTTTCTGCTGAGATTCAGCCTGTTTCGCCGCCGCTTCGGCTGCTTTCTGCTGTTCAGCCTGGGCTTTCGCCTGCTGCTTCGCGTCTTCCTGGGCCTGCAGGCGTTCTTTTTCCAGCTCTTTCAGCCGCTGTTGTTCAGCCGCCTGCTTCTGCTGGAGCTCTTCGGCCTGCTGTTGTGACTGTTTCTGGCGCTGCTGCTCGGCACGCTGACTGTCGCTTTGCTGATTCTGCTGACGATTATATTGCTCAACCACCGCACCGGGATCGACCATAACTGCCTCGATATCGCTCCCGCCGCCGCCGCCACTGGCTTCAATGTGCTCATTAAATGAGCTCCATATCAGCAGCGCAATCAGCACGATATGCAGAATCACCGAAATGATTATCGCGCGCTTTAATTTTTCGTTTTGCTCGGTTGCCTTCGACACACTCGGTTCCCAAAAACGGTTCGACTTTAAATCGGCTGCGTCATCAAACCGACAGATTTAACTCCAGCCTGATGCAGCAGGTTCAGCGCCTTAATGATTTCATCATAAGGGACCTCTTTGGCACCGCCGATCAGAAAGACAGTTTTCGGATTGGCTTCCAGACGACGTTGCGCTTCGCTAATCACCTGTTCAGGGGGTAGCTGCGATAAACGATCGTGATCCACCACCATGCTGTATTGGCCCACACCGGACACTTCTACAATTACAGGCGGATTATCATCACTGGAAACCGTCTTCGAATCCGTCGCATCCGGCAAATCCACTTCCACGCTTTGGGTAATGATCGGGGCCGTCGCCATAAAAATCAGCAACAGCACCAGCAAGACGTCCAGCAGTGGAACAATGTTGATTTCCGACTTTAGCTCGCGGCGACCGCGACCACGCACTCGGGCCATCATTTACCTCTGTTTACTTAGCGCTGTCGCTGGAAAAAGCCTGACGATGCAGGATAGCCGTGAACTCTTCCATGAAGTTGTCATAGCCCTGTTCCAGTTTATTGACGCGCTGGTTCAGTCGGTTATAAGCCATTACCGCAGGAATTGCCGCGAATAAACCGATAGCGGTCGCGATCAACGCTTCTGCGATACCCGGCGCAACCATCTGTAGCGTGGCCTGCTTTACGGCGCCCAAGGCAATAAAGGCATGCATAATCCCCCACACCGTACCAAACAGACCAATATACGGGCTGATGGACCCTACGGTGCCAAGGAAGGGAATGTGATTTTCCAACGCTTCCAGCTCACGATTCATGGAAATGCGCATCGCCCTGCTCGCCCCTTCCACTGCCGCCTCAGGCGCATGGTTGTTGACCCGATGCAGACGTGCGAACTCTTTAAAGCCGGCGTAAAAGATTTGCTCCGAGCCTGCCAGCTCTTCGCGACGCGCCTGACTTTCCTGATACAGGCGAGAAAGCTCAACGCCGGACCAGAATTTGTCTTCAAAGGCATCAGCTTCCCTTCCCG
The DNA here is from genome assembly GCF_029967885.1 of Pantoea sp. V106_11. Taxonomy (NCBI): domain Bacteria; kingdom Pseudomonadati; phylum Pseudomonadota; class Gammaproteobacteria; order Enterobacterales; family Erwiniaceae; genus Pantoea; species Pantoea sp. V106_11. Next base: position 332,225 of record NZ_JASCAK010000028.1, on the reverse strand, counting down.
CCGCATTCAGAATACGCGTGCGCTGGATAATGATTGCCCATGAAGCAATCGAAAAGCCGATCAAAATCAACATGATAAGTTTGACCAGAAGGCTCGCCTTCAGGAACAAATCAAGAACGTTCATGTCAGTCACTGCTTGAACTCCGCGACAATAGACTTGGGAAGCGCAATCGGCTTCATTAGGTGTGGGTTGATGCAGGCAATCAGGACTTCTGCCTCATTGAGCACTTTGCCTTCTGCATTCACGATACGCTGGGTAAATGTCATCGTCGCCCGGGTCATTGAAGTCACTTCACTCTGAATTTCCAGAAGATCGTCAAGACGCGCCGCCGAAAGATAGTCCACCGTCATGCGCCGCACCACAAAAGCAATCTGCTGTTCTAACAGCGTCTGCTGATTGAAATGATGCTGACGCAACATTTCGGTACGTGCTCGTTCATAAAAAGCGATATAGCTGGCGTGATAAACCACACCACCGGCATCGGTATCTTCATAGTAGACCCGAACCGGCCAGCGAAACAGCGTTGTACTCACTCTACATCCCGGCCTCGTTTTAAACGTTGCTACTATACGCAAGACAATTGGGGTTGGGAATGGGCTGCCAGGGCCAGGAGAAAATAATTATCAGTTGGTTACAACCGGAAGGCTTTAGTGGAGGTTTCTTGACCAGACGCTGAAGTAAACTCACGCTTCAGCGTAAAATGCTGATGGGCTGTCAGAGATAAAACCGGCTTACGCCCCACAAGAGTATCACTAATGCGGGTAAAGGGGTAAACAGAGCACGCCAGCGTAATCGTCGCGGACGAAACCCAACACCGTAAATCACGCCGGTGCATACCGCCCAGATGAGCAACACGGCCTGCCACAGCAGAATGCCGCCAGCACCGCTGGCATAACGTGCGGGATTCCACAGCAGACATCCCGCCAGCCAGAGTGCCAGCACCAGTGAAAGGGCCCGGAACGGGCCCTTATCCATCAGACGACAGATCGTCTGTAGCCATCCGCTCATCAGGATTGTCGATCCGATGCGGCGCTGTCTTCGATATGCTCTATGGCCAGCGCCGTGATGATACCAAAGGCGCAGGCCAGCAAGGTGCCAAGAATCCAGGCAAAATACCACATGTGTTGACTCCTTATCAGTACAGTGAGTTGCTGTTGCTCTCAACATGCTCTTTGGTAATACGGCCAAACATCTTCCAGTAACACCAGCTGGTGTAAAGCAGGATGATGGGCACAAAAATAATCGCGGCAAAGGTCATGGTTTTCAGCGTCAGCAGACTGGAGGTTGCATCCCACATGGTCAGACTGGTGCCCGGTACCGTGCTGGAAGGCATAATAAACGGAAACATGGCAATACCGGCCGTCATAATGACGCAGGCAAGCGTCAGTGAAGAGAACACAAACGCCCATGCGCTTTTGTGCATACGTGAGCACAGCACCGTCAGCAGAGGCAGCACAACGCCCAGCAGTGGGAACAACCACAGCACGGGATGCTGCTGGAAATTCACCATCCAGGCACCGGCTTCGCGCACCACGGTTTTACCCAGCGGATTCGAGGCCGCATAGTGATCAAGCGTACTGGTCACCACATAACCGTCAATGCCGTACTTCACCCACACGCCCGCCAGTGCGAAGCACACCATCATCACCAGCGTGGAAATCTGGGTCGTGGCGCGTGCGCGCAGGTACAGTTCGCCGTTCGTGCGCATCTGCAGGTAGGTTGCGCCCTGCGCCAGTATCATGGCGACGCTCACCACCCCTGCCAGCAGGCCAAAGGGATTAAGTAACTGGAAGAAGTTACCGGTGTAATACAGGCGCATATACTCATCAGCATGAAACGGCACACCCTGGAGCAGGTTGCCAAAGGCCACGCCAATCACCAAAGGAGGGACGAAGCTGCCGATAAAAATGCCCCAGTCCCAGGCGCCGCGCCAGCGCTTGTCTTCAATCTTAGAGCGGTAATCAAAGCCCACCGGACGAAAGAACAGCGACGCCAGCACCAGAATCATTGCCACATAAAATCCTGAAAACGCTGCCGCATAAACCATCGGCCAGGCGGCAAACAGCGCACCACCCGCAGTAATTAACCAGACCTGGTTACCGTCCCAGTGCGGCGCAATGGTGTTAATCATTACCCGACGCTCGGTATCGGTGCGTCCCAGCAGGCGCGTCAGCATGCCCACGCCCATATCAAAGCCATCAGTGACGGCAAAGCCCACCAGCAAAATGCCGATCAGCAGCCACCAGACAAAGCGCAGAACTTCGTAATCAAACATGGCGGTTCTCCTTATCCACGTACCGGCTGAACGGTTTTCGCCATCTGCTCATGGTGATAACGACCCGTTTTCAGGCTACTTGGACCCAACCGGGCAAATTTAAACATCAGGTACATCTCGGCGACCAGGAACAGGGTATACAGACCGCAGATCAGCCCCATGGAGAACAGGATATCCCCAACGGTGAGCGACGAGTTCGCCACGGCCGTTGGCAGCACTTCGCCTATCGCCCAGGGTTGACGGCCGTACTCCGCCACAAACCAGCCTGCTTCAACCGCAATCCACGGCAGCGGAATGCCATACAGCGCGGCCTTGAGTAACCAGCGATGTTTGCCGATACGATTACGAATGACGCTCCAGAACGACAGCGTGATAACGCCGAGTAACAGCACGCCGCAGAGCACCATGATGCGGAAGGCAAAATACAGCGGCGCCACGCGTGGAATGGAATCCTGTGTTGCCTGCTTGATTTGCGCCTCGCTGGCATCTGAGACGTTTGGCGTATAGCGCTTCAACAACAGACCATAACCCAGATCTTTTTTGCTGTGATTAAAGGCATCACGCACGGCCGGATCGGTATTCCCGCTGCGCAGTTCATTTAACAGTGCGTAGGCTTTCATCCCGTTACGAATGCGAACTTCATGTTGGGTCATAAGCTCTTTCAGGCCCGTTACCGGCGTATCCGTAGAACGGGTGGCGATGAGTCCCAGCAGATAAGGAATTTGAATGGCGTAGTGGTTCTCTTGTGATGCCTGATCGGGTAGACCGAACAGCGTAAAGGCAGCCGGAGCAGGCTGGGTTTCCCATTCGGCTTCAATGGCCGCCAGCTTGGTTTTCTGCACATCGCCCATTTCGTAACCGGACTCGTCGCCCAACACGATGACTGACAATACGGCTGCCATACCGAAACTTGCCGCGATAGCAAAAGAGCGTTTGGCAAACGCCGTGTCGCGGCCTTTCAGTAAATACCAGGCGCTGATGCCTAAAATAAACATGGCACCGGTGGTGTACCCTGCCGCGACGGTGTGAACAAATTTCACCTGGGCGACTGGATTTAAGACCAGCTCAGAGAAGCTCAGCATCTCCATGCGCATGGTTTCAAAGTTAAACTCAGAGGCAATTGGGTTTTGCATCCAGCCGTTTGCCACCAGAATCCACAGCGCCGACATATTGGATCCCAGCGCCACCAGCCAGGTCACGGCCAGGTGCTGAACTTTGCCCAGCCGATCCCAGCCGAAAAAGAACAGGCCAACAAAGGTGGACTCAAGAAAGAAAGCCATTAATCCTTCAATAGCTAACGGCGCGCCAAAAATATCGCCGACATAATGAGAATAGTAAGACCAGTTGGTGCCGAACTGAAACTCCATGGTCAGTCCGGTCGCCACGCCCAGCGCAAAGTTAATACCAAATAACTTGCCCCAGAATTTTGTCATATCCTTATAAACTTGTTTGCCGCTCAGCACATAGACCGTTTCCATTATCGCCAGCAAAAACGCCATACCGAGCGTTAAAGGTACGAAAAGAAAATGGTACATGGCTGTTAAGGCAAACTGTAAACGCGACAGCTCGACAATATCTAGCATAATGACTCCTTGCTCCTCACCTTAACTCTGTATCCGTACAGACTGAATAAGAGTCAGGAACGACTGATTATTGATTCCAGTTTTGTCATCGACAGGACAGTTCTGTGTGCGGCCTGGGATGAGGGCGTAACCGTTAGCGGTAACCTGTGAAACACCAATGCAGCCGCGTGGTTCAGACGTTTAACAGGGCATAATTTAAAAATTGATGCTTTCCCGTATTTGAACAAACGTTTGATTATTTTTTTAAAAGGCTGGATTGATGCAGCGCAATTTAAGCGCTTAACCGCGCCCTTTGCTAGCAGTAAAGTTTGTTATATATGGCAGGAAATTGATTTGGAATAAGGAAATAATGTGGGGAATATGTTTAAACGGAAGCTTTGTTAAAAATGTGTCACCGGGCAATTTAATTTTATATAAATATTTAACTTTATAGCGTGTTTAATAACGCCCATTCTTTTTGCGCCCCAAAAGCCAGGTCAGATAAAGCATAGCAAACACCACGGAAATACTTAAGATTATTTTATGTTATTTAAGGCACGACGCCAATCAGTTATGCGGCAAAAAGGCGTGCTCAGGTTTAAGCAATAAAAAAAGCCACCCGAAGGTGGCTTAATGCATTCCGCTCAGACCGCTTATTTGGCTGGCAGAACCGCTTTCACGGCATCGCCGATGTCAGCCAGGCTGCGTACGGTTTTCACACCTGCGGCTTCCAGCGCAGCAAACTTCTCGTCTGCCGTTCCTTTACCACCGGCAATGATGGCGCCAGCGTGGCCCATACGTTTGCCCTTCGGTGCCGTTACGCCCGCAATGTAGCCGACAACCGGCTTGGTCACGTGCTCTTTGATGAACGCAGCAGCTTCTTCTTCCGCACTACCACCGATTTCACCGATCATGACGATCGCTTCAGTCTGTGGATCGTCCTGGAACATTTTCAGGATGTCGATGAAGTTTGAACCCGGGATCGGGTCGCCGCCGATGCCGACACAGGTAGACTGACCGTAACCGATATCGGTGGTTTGCTTAACGGCTTCATAGGTCAGGGTACCGGAACGCGAGACGATACCGACACGGCCAGGCTGGTGAATGTGGCCCGGCATGATGCCGATCTTACATTCGCCAGGGGTGATCACACCCGGGCAGTTTGGCCCGATCATGCGCACGCCTGCTTCATCCAGCTTCATCTTCACGGTCAGCATATCCAGCGTTGGGATGCCTTCGGTGATGGTGATGATCAGCTTGATACCGGCATCGATAGCTTCCAGGATACCGTCTTTGCAGAACGGAGCTGGCACATAGATAACGGTTGCGGTCGCGCCTGTGGCTTCAACGGCTTCACGCACGGTGTTGAACACCGGCAGGCCCAGATGGGTCGTGCCGCCTTTGCCCGGGGTTACGCCGCCAACCAGCTGCGTGCCGTATGCCAGCGCCTGCTCAGAGTGGAAAGTTCCCTGTCCGCCGGTGAATCCCTGGCAAATGACTTTGGTGTTTTTGTCGATCAAAATGGACATTATTTACCCTCCGCAGCAGCAACAACACGCTGTGCCGCGTCTGTCAGACTGGTTGCTGCAATGATGTTCAGACCACTGTCCGCCAGTTTCTTAGCGCCCAGTTCAGCGTTGTTACCTTCCAGACGTACCACGACCGGTACGTTAACACCGACTTCTGCTACTGCACCGATGATGCCGTCTGCGATCAGGTCGCAACGCACGATGCCGCCGAAGATGTTAACGAATACCGCTTTCACCGCGTCGTCAGACAGGATGATTTTAAAGGCTTCGGTTACGCGCTCTTTGGTCGCGCCGCCGCCGACATCCAGGAAGTTCGCTGGCTGGCCACCGTGGTGCTTAACGATGTCCATCGTACCCATCGCGAGGCCTGCGCCGTTAACCATACAACCGATGTTGCCTTCCAGCGCAACATAGTTCAGTTCCCACTGTGTCGCGTGCGCTTCACGAGGATCTTCCTGGCTTGGATCGCGCATTTCACGCAGCTCTGGCTGACGGAACAGGGCATTGCCATCGGCACCCAGTTTGCCATCCAGACAGATCAGGTCGCCCTGCTTGGTGATCACCAGCGGGTTGATCTCAACCATCGCCAGATCGCGCTCCAGGAACATGGTGGCCAGACCCATGAAAATTTTGGTGAACTGGCTGACTTGCTTACCGGTCAGGCCCAGTTTAAAGGCTAACTCACGGCCCTGATAAGGCTGTGGACCGGCCAGTGGATCAAGCGCCATTTTGTGGATCAGGTGTGGCGTTTCTTCTGCCACTTTCTCGATTTCCACGCCGCCTTCGGTCGATGCCATAAAGATGACGCGACGGGTTGCACGGTCAACCACGGCACCCAGGTACAGCTCCTGATCGATATCGGTTGCCGCTTCAACCAGAATCTGGTTTACCGGCTGACCATTGGCGTCAGTTTGGTAGGTCACCAGACGTTTGCCCAGCCAGTTTTCAGCGAAAGCACGGATGTCTTCTTTGCTGTTAACCACTTTCACACCGCCCGCTTTACCGCGGCCACCGGCATGAACCTGACATTTAACTACCCACGGGCCTGCACCGATTTTCGATGCCGCTTCTTCTGCTTCACGTGGTGTAGTACAGGCGTAGCCGGTCGGTGCTGGCATGCCATACCGTGCAAACAGCTGTTTAGCCTGGTATTCGTGTAAGTTCATGATGTTCTATCCATTCAGATCTGAAAAGAGTATTGAGATTGGGCACGCAACGCGTGCCCAGTGATGAATCAGACATCCAGCAGCAGACGCGCCGGATCTTCCAGCATCTCTTTCACTGCGACCATATAGCCGACAGATTCACGACCATCGATTAAACGGTGATCGTAGGAGAGAGCCAGGTACATCATTGGCAGGATCACAACCTGACCATTGACCGCCATAGGACGATCTTTAATGGCGTGCATACCCAGAATCGCGCTCTGTGGCGGGTTGATGATTGGCGTAGACATCAGCGAACCGAACACACCACCGTTGGTGATGGTAAAGTTACCGCCCGTCAGATCGTCAACCGTCAGCTTGCCGTCACGGCCTTTCACTGCCAGTTCTTTAATTTTCTTCTCGATGTCAGCCATGCTCAGCGCATCAACGTCACGCAGGACAGGCGTCACCAGTCCGCGTGGCGTAGATACGGCAATACTCACATCGAAATAGTTGTGGTACACCACGTCTTCGCCATCGATAGAGGCGTTGACTTCTGGATAACGCTTCAGCGCTTCGACCACGGCCTTGATGTAGAAAGACATAAAGCCCAGACGCACACCATGACGCTTCTCGAACGCATCGCCGTACTGCTTACGCAGATCCATAATCGGCTTCATGTTGATTTCGTTGAAGGTAGTCAACATGGCGGTGCTGTTCTTGGCTTCCAGCAGACGCTCCGCGACGCGCTTACGTAAACGCGTCATCGGAACACGTTTTTCGCTGCGGTTGGCAACAGGCTGCTGAGCCGTTGCTGCACCCGCCGCTGGCGCGGCGGCTTTCTCAGCCTGCGGTTTGTTCGCCAGATGTTTTTCAACGTCTTCACGCGTTAAACGTCCGCCCACGCCGGTGCCTTTGATCTGCGCAGCGTCAAGATTATGCTCCGCAATCAGGCGACGGATCGCCGGGCTGAGCGCATCGCTGCTCTCTTCTTCAAGCGACGCTGTCTGACGCTGGGCTGGCGTGGTGTCATTGCTTTCCGCTTTGGCACTGCTTTCTTTACCCGCACTGTTGCCTTCTTTCAGGCGACCCAGGATCTGGCGGGACGTAACGGTTGCCCCTTCGTCTTCCAGCACGGCTTCCAGCACGCCATCGGCAGATGCCGGCACTTCCAGCACGACTTTGTCAGTTTCAATTTCGACGATGACTTCATCGCGGCTGACTGCATCGCCTGGTTTCTTGTGCCAGGTTGCTACTGTGGCATCTGCAACCGATTCAGGCAGGTCGGGAACGAGAATATCTACGCTACTCATTATCTTTCCTTTTAATTAATTGACGTTCAGTGCGTCATTAACCAGGTCTTGCTGCTGTTGTTGGTGTACGGACATATAACCCACGGCCGGAGAAGCCGATGCCGGGCGACCTGCATAACGCAGGGTGGCACCAAACGGCACGACATCACGGAAATGATGCTGGCTACAGTACCAGGCGCCCTGGTTCAGAGGCTCTTCCTGGCACCAGACAAAGTCCTGTACGTGAGAATAGGCTTTCAATGCTTCCTGTACCGCCTGATGCGGGAACGGGTAAAGCTGTTCGATGCGCACGATGGCAACATCGGTTTTCTCGTCTTTACGACGCTGTTCCAGCAGATCGTAGTAAACCTTACCGGAGCACAGCACGACGCGTTTCACGCCCTGCGGATCCAGATCGTCGATCTCACCAATGGCTGGCTGGAAACTGCCGTTTGCCAGTTCATCCAGCGACGAGATCGCCAGCGGATGGCGTAACAGCGACTTCGGCGACATCACCACCAGCGGACGGCGCATCCCGCGCAGCGCCTGACGGCGCAGCATGTGATACACCTGAGCCGGCGTCGACGGGACGCAAACCTGCATGTTCTGCTCGGCGCAAAGTTGCAGATAGCGTTCCAGACGGGCAGAGGAGTGTTCCGGGCCCTGACCTTCGTAGCCATGCGGCAGCAACATCACCAGGCCACACATACGGCCCCACTTCTGTTCGCCAGAGCTGATGAACTGGTCAATCACCACCTGAGCACCGTTGGCAAAGTCACCAAACTGCGCTTCCCAGATGGTCAGCACGCGCGGCTCAGCCGTGGCGTAACCGTATTCAAACGCCAGCACGGCTTCTTCAGACAGCACAGAATCCCAGACTTTGAACTCGCCCTGGCTGTTATGAATATGGTGCAGCGGCGTATAGGTTGAACCGTTAGCCTGGTTGTGCACGACCGCATGGCGATGGAAGAAGGTTCCACGACCGGAGTCTTCACCCGAGAGGCGAACCGGAATACCTTCATCCACCAGCGTGGCGTACGCCAGATTCTCGGCACCGCCCCAGTCGAACGCTTTCTCGCCTTCGGCCATCAGCTTGCGATCGTTATAGATCTTGGCCACGCGCGATTGCACTTCAATCTGCTCAGGGACCTGGCTGATACGCAATGCCAGTTCCTTCAGGCGTTTCATGTCAACCTGTGCCGGATAAGGCTCATCCCATTCGTGGTTCAGATAAGGCGACCACGTGAAGGAGTGCAGGCTCATCGGACGCCATTCCGGCACCACGCATTCGCCCGCATCGAGCGCATCGCGGTACAGGTTCACCATCTCGGTGGCATCTTCCTGCGACGCGACACCTTCGCCTTCCAGACGATCGGCGTAAATTTTACGCGGCGTCGGATGCTTTTTGATTTTCTGGTACATCAACGGCTGGGTAGCACTTGGCTCATCCGCCTCGTTGTGACCATGACGGCGATAGCACACCAGATCGATAAACACATCGCGTTTGAAGGTATTGCGATAGTCCAGCGCCAGGCGGGTAACAAAGGCTACCGCTTCCGGATCGTCAGCATTGACGTGGAAAATCGGTGCCAGCACCATCTTGCCGATGTCAGTACAGTACGGGGTTGAACGCGCATCTTTCGGGTTGGAGGTGGTAAAACCAACCTGGTTGTTAATGACGATACGTACCGTGCCGCCCACTTCGTAGCCGCGCGCCTGAGACATGTTCAGGGTTTCCTGAACCACGCCCTGACCAATCACCGCCGCATCACCGTGAATGGTGATAGGCAGCACTTTATTGCTGACCGGTTCGGCCAGACGATCGAGACGTGCACGTACCGATCCCATGACCACCGGGCTGACAATTTCCAGGTGAGACGGGTTAAACGCCAGCGCCAGATGCACCAGACCACCTTCGGTTTCGATATCCGAAGAGAAGCCCATGTGATACTTCACATCACCTGTGCCCAGATGCTCTTTGTGTTTACCGGAGAATTCGTCGAACAGATCCTGTGGCTTTTTACCCAGTACGTTAATCAGTACGTTAAGACGGCCACGGTGCGCCATCCCCAGTACCACTTCACGTGTGCCGCTTTTGCCCGCATGACGAATCATCTCGCGCAGCATCGGCACCAGCGCATCACCGCCTTCCAGCGAGAAGCGTTTTGCACCCGGGAATTTCGCGCCCAGATATTTTTCCAGCCCTTCTGCCGCGGTCAGCTCTTTCAGGAAACCTTTTTTCTCTTCGCCACTGAATGACGTCTGGCTCGCACCGGATTCGATACGCTGCTGGATCCAGCGTTTCTCTTCGGTGTTATTGATGTGCATATACTCTGCACCAATCGAGCCACAGTAGGTCTGCTTCAGCGCGTCGAACAGATCGGCCAGCTTCATGGTTTCTTTGCCAATGGCAAAAGAACCTACGTTAAAGCTTTCCTGAAAATCGGCGTCGGTCAGATCGTGAAAGGCAGGATCGAGATCGGCAACGCGGTCCTGTTTCCACAGGCCAAGCGGATCGAGATTTGCTTCCTGATGTCCGCGGAAACGAAACGCGTTGATCAGCTGCAGCACTTTCACTTGTTTGGAGTTGGTTGCCGGATCGGTAACTGAGGAGGTGTAACGAGATGCGTCTTTCGCCAGGCGACGGAAATATTCGCGAGTTGCGGAGTGGAACTGCTCAGGTTTCACTCCCGTGCCTGGTAACTGTTGGAACATCGAGCGCCACACTGCATCCACAGAGTCAGGATCGGTCAGGAAATCCTCATAGAGTTGCTCTATGTAAGACTGATTCGCGCCGGCCAGCCAGGAGGAGTCCAGCCAGGGCTTCATCGCGCTGTTCTGCATTGTGATCCCTTAAGCAATGTTATGCTTTTTTGAGGTTTCATTTGTTGCCGCTTTCGCGGTTTGCCGTAGTGAGTTCAGCGATACGAGCACTGTGCGCAGCGCGCGCCCGGCCCGTAAGGGAACCTTTGTAAACGTGGTCGGGACCGCGTTTACAGAGGCTTCCGTAAAATACCGGGAACCTGAGGTTCCCGGTGGTACAACTACGCGCTGCGTTGCAGCAGCATCGACTTAATGTGGCCGATAGCGCGCGTCGGGTTTAGCCCTTTAGGACAAACACTTACACAGTTCATGATGCTGTGACAGCGGAAAACGCTGAATGCATCGCTCAGATTATCCAGACGCGCATCCGTTTCCGTATCACGGCTGTCAATCAGGAAGCGGTAAGCGGCCAGCAGGCCTGCAGGACCAATAAACTTGTCCGGGTTCCACCAGAACGACGGGCAAGAGGTTGAGCAACAGGCGCAGAGAATACACTCATACAATCCGTCCAGATGCTCACGCTCGCCCGGCGACTGCAGATGCTCACGCGCTGGCGGGTTTTCACCGTTATTCAATAAGAAAGGCTTAATTTTCTCATACTGGGCATAAAACTGGCCCATGTCCACCACCAGGTCGCGCACGACCGGCAGGCCCGGTAGAGGACGGATAACGATTTTCTGCTTGCCGTTGCCTAACGCCGAGACCGGCGTGATGCAGGCCAGGCCGTTTTTCCCGTTCATGTTCAGGCCGTCTGAGCCGCACACGCCTTCACGGCATGAGCGACGAAACGCCAGGGTAGGATCCTTCTCTTTCAGACGGATCAGCGCATCCAGCAGCATCATGTCACGGCCGTCTTCCGCTTCCAGGGTATAGTCCTGCATGCGCGGTTTGTCATCGACGTCCGGGTTGTAACGATAGATCGAAAATTCAAGTCTCATGATGATCTCCGCAATTAGTAGGTACGCGCTTTCGGCGGGAAGGCCGCACGCAGTTTCGGTTGCATGTTCACCTCACGGCGCGTCATGCTTTCCGTTTGCGGAACATAGAGGCTATGGCACAGCCAGTTGGCATCATCACGTTCCGGATAGTCGAAGCGGCTGTGTGCGCCACGGCTCTCAGTGCGGTAGTTGGCCGCCACTGCGGTGGCATAAGCGGTTTCCATCAGGTTATCCAGCTCAAGGCACTCAATACGCTGTGTATTGAAGTCAGGTGAGCGGTCATCCAGGCGCGCGGACTTCAGACGCTCACGGATCTCTTTCAGTTCAGCAAGCCCTTCACGCATCGCATCGCCTTCACGGAATACCGAGAAGTTGTTCTGCATGCAGCGTTGCAACGCCTTGCGGATTTCAACCGGATCTTCACCCGTGGTGTTATTTTCCCAGCGGTTGAAACGCGCCATCGCGGCATCAATGTTTTCCTGGCTGGCTTCACGCAGCTCACCCTGCTCTTCCAGACATTCAAGCAGATGCACGCCAGCCGCGCGACCGAAGACCACCAGGTCCAGCAGCGAGTTGCCACCCAGACGGTTCGCCCCGTGTACCGATACGCAGGCGATTTCACCCACCGCGAACAGGCCAGGAATCACTTCGTCTTCGCCCTGCTCATTCACACGCAGCGCCTGACCGGTGACTTTGGTTGGCACGCCGCCCATCATGTAGTGACAGGTTGGGATAACCGGAATCGGCTCTTTAATCGGGTCAACGTGAGCAAAGGTACGGGACAGCTCAAGGATGCCCGGCAGGCGCGATTCCAGCACTTCCGCACCCAGGTGATCGAGTTTCAGCTTGATGTGCGGGCCCCATGGACCGTCGCAACCACGCCCTTCACGGATCTCCACCATCATCGAACGGGCCACAACGTCACGACCGGCGAGGTCTTTGGCGTTAGGCGCATAGCGCTCCATGAAACGCTCACCGTGTTTGTTCAGCAGATAACCGCCTTCACCACGACAGCCTTCAGTGACCAGTACGCCAGCACCGGCGATACCGGTTGGGTGGAACTGCCACATTTCCATATCCTGCACGGGCACGCCCGCGCGCAGCGCCATGCCAACACCGTCGCCGGTATTGATGTGGGCGTTCGTCGTGGACTGATAAATACGTCCTGCACCGCCCGTCGCCAGAATGGTGGCCTTGGCTTTGAAGTAAACCGTTTCGCCGGTTTCCATGCAGATTGCCGTACAGCCTACGATGGCACCGTCGTCATTTTTGACCAGATCCAGTGCATACCATTCGGAGAAGATAGTGGTTTTATTTTTCAGGTTCTGCTGGTACAGCGTATGCAGCAGTGCGTGGCCGGTACGGTCGGCCGCTGCGGCAGTACGCGCCGCCTGCTCACCGCCGAAGTTTTTCGACTGACCACCAAACGGACGCTGATAAACGCGGCCGTCATCAAGACGGGAGAAGGGCAAGCCCATGTGCTCCAGTTCCAGAATCGCTTCCGGACCGACGTGACACATGTATTCAATCGCGTCCTGGTCACCGATGTAGTCGGAACCTTTGACGGTGTCATACATATGCCATTCCCAGTTATCGTCATGGGTGTTACCCAGCGCAACGGTGATTCCGCCCTGCGCGGAGACCGTATGGGAACGGGTCGGGAAGACTTTGGACAACAGGGCACAGGTCTGGCCCGACTGGGAGATTTGCAACGCCGCGCGCATACCCGCGCCGCCTGCGCCGATCACCACGGCATCAAATTCTCTTACTGGTAAACTCATTTACACACCCCACACCACAACAAATCCATAAATTGCATATGACAACAGCGCCACTACGATGACCAACTGCAACAGCAGACGCGTTGCCAGCGGTTTAACGTAGTCCGTTAAGACCTGCCACATACCGATCCAGCCGTGGATCAGAATGGAAAACAGCGTCAGGAGCGTGAACACTTTTGTAAATGCAGAAGCGAAGAAGCCACGCCAGATGTCATACGTCAGCGTGTCTGTCATCACCACGAAACCGAGGAGATAGATGATGTAAAGCGTGATGAGGATTGCCGTCGCGCGCAGCAGCAGCCAGTCCTGAATGCCATTGCGACCCAACGCGGATGCATTGCTTACCATACGAGGACTCCTGCTAAAATTGAAAGCACGACAGTAATACCAAACGTCACCTGCGCAGAACGCTTACCTGCTTCGAGCGTTTCGGCCAGATAACCAAAATCCATTAACATATGACGTATCCCGCCCACTGCATGATAGGCCAGCGCAGTCAAAATGCCCCACATGATGAACTTCGCAAAGAAGCCATTCATGACAGATGCAGCGTGCTGGAAACCTTCAGGAGAAGAGAGGGAAAGACCGAGAAGCCATAACAGGATGCCGAGAGCAACCAGGGTGATGACGCCGGAGACGCGGTGAAGAATGGACGATATTGCAGTAACGGGAAACCGGATCGTCGAGAGATCCAAGTTGACAGGTCTTTGTTTTTTCACGGTTTTGCCCACACAGCTCTTTTTTATTTTGCTTCCTCCGGACATAAGACCTGAACCCTAAACGTGTTCAGACTTTATCCGTCACCAAAATAGCAACATCCAGTGTTAAATGACGTGTTACAAACGCTGGGTGGCTCCTGGTGTCAGGGTATTCCGGAGACCTGGCCGGAAGTATAGGACGATCACATTCTGATTACAATTCCCCTACAAACTCTTTGGAGAATTTTGGGTGGAACAGTGATCATTCTCACGTTTTTCACAATTCATACAAATTTAATTATCTGATTTGACAATAGTTCAACAATTCAGTTACAAACTATCCCGATAAAATCCTATGATGCACAAAAGTTATGGGGATACACTTTCTCCTAAGCTCAAGTTATGTAACATTGCCACTAACAGCTTTTAAAACCATCAGGTTATTGGTTACAAAGAAGTTATGTCCTGACCGGATCTTTAACAACCGCGATATGCACATGTCACGGCTTTACATTTCCTGTGGAACGCGCCTCTCACTCTGTACCCTTCACTGCTTATAATGCAGAGTGACATCGTGAAGTACTGCCTAAATGCAACATGCGCGCGTTTCAGGTGTCGAAAGATCCTTACCTGCCCAAGGCGCTATGGAGACGAAAATGACAGATAAAAAAGTGACGCTAACCCTACCCGACGAAAAGCCTATTGAACTGAAAGTGCTGCAAGGCACGCTGGGCCAGGATGTCGTCGATGTCCGCGAACTGGGTTCTAACGGCCTGTTTACCTTCGATCCTGGTTTCACGTCTACCGCGTCCTGCGAGTCAAAAATCACCTTTATCGATGGCGATGAAGGTATCCTGCTTCACCGTGGTTTTCCCATCGATCAGTTGGCCACCCACTCTAACTACCTGGAAGTGTGCTATATCCTGCTAAATGGTGAAGCCCCGACGCAGAAACAGTTTGAAGAGTTCAAAGTCACCGTTACCCGCCACACCATGATTCATGAGCAGATCACGCGTCTGTTCCACGGCTTCCGTCGCGACTCACATCCAATGGCTGTGATGTGCGGCGTGACTGGCGCCCTGGCCGCGTTTTATCACGACTCGCTGGATGTGAACATTGAGCGCCATCGTGAAATCGCCGCTTTCCGCCTGCTGTCTAAAATGCCTACCATGGCAGCGATGTGTTACAAGTATTCAATCGGCCAGCCGTTCGTTTATCCACGTAACGACCTTTCCTACGCCGGTAACTTCCTGCACATGATGTTTGCAACGCCTTGTGAAGAATACAAGGTCAACCCTGTGCTTGAACGCGCCATGGATCGCATTCTGATTCTGCATGCCGATCACGAGCAGAACGCCTCAACCTCAACCGTCCGTACGGCAGGTTCATCAGGCGCTAACCCGTTTGCCTGTATCGCGGCCGGTATCGCCTCCCTGTGGGGACCGGCGCACGGTGGCGCAAACGAAGCCTGTCTGCGCATGCTGGAAGAGATCAGCACCGTTGAACACATTCCTGAGTTCGTGCGCCGTGCTAAAGACAAAAACGACTCCTTCCGCCTGATGGGCTTTGGTCATCGCGTTTACAAAAACTATGACCCACGCGCGACCGTCATGCGTGAAACCTGTCATGAAGTGCTGAACGAGCTGGGCATGAAAGATGACCTGCTGGAAGTGGCGCTGGAGCTGGAACACATTGCGCTGAACGACCCGTACTTCATCGAGCGTAAACTCTATCCAAACGTGGACTTCTACTCCGGTATTATCCTGAAAGCCATGGGCATTCCGTCTTCCATGTTTACCGTGATTTTTGCCATGGCACGTACCGTTGGCTGGATCGCCCACTGGAAAGAGATGCACGACGAAGGCATGAAAATTGCCCGTCCGCGTCAGCTGTATACCGGTTATACCGAGCGCGACTTTACGTCACAGCTGGATAAATAAGCCTGTCGCCTGGGCGAATATCGCACCGGGCCATCGACGACAAAACGGCTATGCTGACAAGGCATAGCCGTTTTTTTTGCCCGAAGGATGCAGGTTCCGTTGAGGCCGGACAGGTTTAACCTTATCGCTAAAGATGCTGTCGGATCACGGCAAAATGTTACTTTTTCGCGGCTGTTTCGCCAGCCTGAGCCGCTCTGAATTTGCGCCACTCATCCCGCGTCACCTCCCAGAGTTCAGAGTCATGTTCGCCTGAAACATAGCGTTGCTTTCCCGTTCTGATACAACGCATACCGCTTTTAACCGAGATAGCGACCGACCGCACGTTTGCTGCGGCTTTGGGCGTTCTTAATACCGGTTTATTCAGCACATTGAACCAGTAATCGGTAACGGCATTGCTGGCCTCCGACATGTAACCCTGCCCCTGCCAGTGGGGTACTAACCAGAAGCCGCGATGGTTGTCCGGCGTGTCCATCAGGCTGATGACCCCGATCAGCATCGTCTCCGCTTCCCTGCGCCGTATCGTCCAGTACCAGCCTTTTCCCGCCTCAACAGCGGGTAATGCCACGTTCGCAACAAAGTCTCTGGCGGCGCCGTCCGGATAGGGCCAGGGCACCGAATCGATCAGGTAACGGACAATTTCCCATTGGGGAAACGCCACCTGAATCGCATCCGCGTCCTGCAGGGTGAGCGGTTTTAAAACCAGCCGTTCGGTCAGGATTTCAGGCGTCATGATGATCTCCCTGCAGCAGAAAACGGAATGATTAACGGAGCCTGCCCGTCAGGCCCGCCTGTCTTTTATACCTGACAGCCCGGACACCAGTAAAATGGCCGGGAGGATAAAACGCCCTTCTCAATCACCGTGCCGCAGCGCCGACACGTCTTGCCCTGACGATGAAAGACTTCAAAACGAAAGGCAGCTTCGCTGTGATACTTTTTCATTGTGCCACGCATGCGGTAGGCATGACGCGGTACGGACAGCAGCGCGTCGCTGAAGGCGTCAAGCTGTGACTCGCTCAGTGACTGCGCGTTATGGTGTGGAAGCAGTTGTGCCAGCCAGAGGATCTCCACGCGCAGATAGTTGCCTAATCCGGCCAGAAACGCCTGGTCGAGTAATAAACCGCTGAACTGGCGACGGCGGAAGCGCGCTGAGAGCAGGCGCTGCTTTACCTCCTCCGGCGTCAGCGCGTGGCTTAACACATCAGGCCCAATGCGATTCAGGAACGGATGACTGGTCAGGGTTTCCGCATTCAGCAATTCAATATCCGAAGCGCTGTAAAGCAGGATGGCCTGGTCTGCCGTTGCCAGGCGCACACGTAACTGCCGTTTAGTCTCGGGCTGCACGTCTGGCGACACGATGCGCCAGACGCCGTAAAGTTGATTATGCGAATAGAGCGTCAGACCATTGCTGAAATGTGTCAGCAACGCTTTGCCGCGCGTTTCAATCGACTCTACCTTTTCCCCCACTAATGTGGGCTCGTAAGTTTTTAATGCAGGGAAAGCAAACCAGACGTCGGCCAAAGGCTGCCCGACAATGGCCATTTCAAGCTGATCCGCCACACGGCGAATCTCCGGTCCTTCTGGCATCACTCGTCCTCTTAATGGGTTGCGCCACCCGCTTCCTTGAGATCGTTGGCGGTTTCCAGCGTGGTCTGCACCGCAATTTTCAGCGCCTCGATCACGGTTGCGGCGGGCATGCTGGGTGCGCCAGGATGGTGGACCGCCTGCTCTGGCAGGTAAGGGATATGAATAAATCCGCCACGCGCCGCGCTGTCATGTTGATGCAGCCAGTGCAGCAGACCATACATCACCCGGTTACAGGTAAAGGTGCCGGCGGTTTGCGACACCGAAGCCGGAATACCGGCTTTGCGCACGGCCGCCACAATGGCTTTGATCGGCAGGCGTGAAAAGTAGGCGGCCGGGCCATCCTGCGCAATCGGCTCATCCACGGGTTGATGGCCCGCGTTATCGGGAATGCGGGCGTCATCGACGTTAATGCCGATGCGCTCGACGGTGATATCGCTGCGCCCGCCCGCCTGCCCCACAGCAATAATGGCATCCGGCTTAATCTCTTCCAGCGCCTGATACAACACGTCCAGCACCTCGCTAAAGACCACCGGCAGTTGGCGCGTCACGATACGTGCCCCGCCAATCTGCTGGCCTTCAAGCGCGCTAACCGCCTGCCACGAGGGATTAATGGATTCGCCACCAAAGGGCTCAAACGCCGTCATCAATACCGTTTTCATGCTGCCTCACAGAAACATCAGGAAATAGAGTAAAAACACGTTAACAATTAACAGTAGCACACCGGTTGGGACCTGAGCTTTGATGACCGCGTTACGATCCGGCAACTCCAGCAGCGCGGCGGGCACGATATTAAAGTTCGCGGCCATTGGTGTCATTAAGGTTCCGCAGTAGCCGGAAAACATGCCGATTGCCGCCATGACAGCCGGATTACCACCATGTTGTAGCACCAGAATGGGAATGCCCACACCGGCGGTAATAATCGGGAAAGCGGCAAAGGCGTTGCCCATGACCATAGTTAACAGCGCCATGCCAACAGCGTAAACGGTCACGGCAATAAAGCGGTTATCGACCGCCAGATAATGTTCGGTCAGATGCGAGATGGCGCCGCCCACGCCCGCAGCGGTGAACAACAGCCCCAGCGTGGCCAGAATTTGCGGTAGCAGGAAAGCCCAGCCCACACAATCCAGCAGACGCCGGGTTTCCTGCATCGACTGAACCGGCTTCTCATGCGTCAGTTTCATGGCGATTAGCCAGCCCAGCAGGCAGCCCACCGTCATGGAAAACAGCGTGACCAGGGTGGAATGATTGCCGGGTCCAAATACCCCGTTCTGCAAACCGGGAATATTATTAAAGGCCAGAACGCCAACCACCGTTACGACAGGAATCGCTAACGCAGGCAGAAAGAGTTTATTTTTAAGGCGTTGTGCGCTGGCCTCTTTTTCCTCTTCGCTACGTTGATGGTAGCGACCAAGCTTTACGCCACCACAGCCGGCAATTAAGCCCATCAGCACAACTGCCACGCCCACGGTAATATGCAGGGTGCGCGTGCCGCTCTGTGTTGATCCCATCAGCTGTGACATCAGCTGCGTTGTCCAGTCCCCCACCAAAAAAATCAGACCGTATAAGCCCCAAAACAGGCCGGTGGTAAAGCGACGTGGGTTCCCGCTGTCACGCCAGGATAAAAAAGCCACGACCAGCAGAATCACGCCAGCCAGCCACATCAAATATTGTTGCTGGAACATTAGCGATCTCCTCTGGCGTTGATGGCCTGGCTGTTGATGGCACTCAGTTCACGCGCGAGCTGACGGTCCAGCCTTATCAGGCGCGCGGAGTGAATCAGAAAAGCCGCAATGGCCGTTGGAATGCCCCACAGCGCGATATGCAGCGGCTCGGTCTGAATACCGGCGGACTCCTGCATAAAGTTGTGCATAAAGATGATGGCGCCAAAGGCGACAAAGATATCTTCGCCAAAGAACAGGCCGACGTTATCCGTCGCAGCGGACATGGCTCGCAGGCGATGGCGAATCTCAGGCGACAGTTCACCGTAACGGCTTTCGCTGGCCCCTTCGGCCATCGGTGCCAGCAGCGGTCGCACCATTTGCGGGTGACCACCCAGGCTGGTCAGCCCCAGCGCCGCAGTGATCTCGCGTACAAACAGGTAGATGATGAGCAGTCGCCCTGCCGTCGCCGTTTTAATCTGTGCGATCCACGTCTGGGCGCGCTGTTTCAGACCATGGCGCTCCAGCAGGCCAATGACCGCCAGCGGCAACAGCAAAATAAGCGGCAGATTGCGGGTATTCAGGAAGCCCTCGCCCAGTTTTTGCAGAATATCGCCCAGCGGCATCATGGCGGCAATCCCGGTGACGAAGCCCGCAACGATCACCACCAGTACCGGATTAAAGCGTAAAACGAAGCCTGCGACGATGGCAGCAATGCCCAGTAGTGGCCAGAGATTCACTACGCTGTCCATATTTTCCCCTTGTGATAGACCAAAAAAAGCCTGAGCTTATCAGCCCGGCGGTGCTGTTTTATTGACTGGTTACAGCAATATTGTTATTTGCGAAGCTGGCCCGTAATCGTTGAGCGAACTGCAGCGCGTGTGCGCCGTCACCATGCACGCAGACGGTCTGCGCGTTAACCGCTACCCACTCACCACTTACGCTTTTTACCCGCCCCTGCTGCACCATCATCAACGTCTGATCGATTGCCTGAGCTTCCTCTTCAATTAATGCGCCGGGTTGACCGCGGGGCACCAGAGCACCGCTGCTGAGATAACCGCGATCGGCAAAAACTTCCTCGCGGGTTTTCAGGCCATGGTGCGCCGCCGCACGAATCGATTCGCTGTTCGCCAGCCCCACGACGATCAGTCCGGCATCGACGGCCTTAACGGCACGCGCAATGGTGTCCGCCAGGCCCGCGTCGGCGGCAGCCTGGTTATACAACATCCCATGCGGCTTTACATGGACCAACGATTGCCCTTCGCTCTCCGCCAGGCTTTTCAATGCGCCGACCTGATAGATGATTTGTGCGTAAAGGGTTTCTGGCGGCAGTTGCATGGCGCTGCGACCAAAATTCTCCCGGTCAGGGAAGCTGGGATGCGCACCAATCGCCACACCGTACGCTTTGGCCCAGCGAACGGACTGCAGCATCATTTCTGCATCGCCCGCGTGAAACCCGCAGGCGATATTGGCGGAGCTTACCAGTTGCAATAGCGCACGATCGCTACTGCCGCCCTCGCCCAAATCGGCGTTTAAATCAATTTTCATTAGCCAGTCCCCATGCCATTTGATCCAGGGCGAGCTGTTGCTGCCGCTTTGCCGCCTGCGCTTCCTGAGCCGTGCAGAGAATAAAATGGATCGGTTCACCCAGACGAATCTGCGCCAGATGGTAGAGATCGCTCTCTATCACACAGGCGATGCGCGGATAGCCCCCGGTGGTTTGTGCATCCGCCAGCAATACAATGGGTTGTCCGTTTCCCGGCACCTGAATAACGCCGGGTACCAGTCCGTGAGATAACAGCTCGCGTGAGGCCTCACGCTGCAAGGTTGGCCCCTGCAAACGGTAGCCCATGCGGTTGCTTTGCGGATTGAGTGTCCATGCCGCTCGCCACAGCTTTTGCTGTGCCTCTTCACTAAACTCATGATATTCCGGCCCCGGCAGTGCCCTAATGCGATTGCCCCACAGCAACTGCTTTACCCCTTTCTTATGCGTAAAGGGCTGCCCCGGTTTGCCCAGAGGAATACGATCGCCATCCTGCAACGTGCGCCCCTGGAAGCCGCCAAACCCGGCTTTGATATCTGTGCTGCATGAGCCCAGTACCTCTGGGACATCGAATCCTCCCTGTATCGCCAGATAACTGCGCATACCGTGAACCGGTTTCTTTAACACCAGCACCTGGCCTTTTTTAACCGGCAACCGCCAGCCGGTCCAGACGGGTTTCCCATCCAGCTCGGCCTGACAGCCGGCTCCCGTCAGGGCGAACCAGCCATCGCGTCTGAACTCGGCTTTAAACTGGCCCAGGACAATTTCCAGAACGGCGCTGCCCGGCGGATTACCGACCAGTAAATTTGCCGTGATCATGGCAGGCTGATCCAGAACGCCACTGACGCCGATACCGTACTGACGCCAGCGGTTGCGGCCCAGATCCTGAATGCTGGTGGCCAGCCCCGCCCGAAGAATTGTTAACATATACCTTCCTTTTGCGGCACAAACCGGACTTTGTCGCCGGGTTGCAGCAACGTCGGTGGCTGCTGTTGCGGAGTGAAAAGCGCCACCGGGGTTTGACCAATCAACTGCCAGCCGCCCGGAGAAGCCAGCGGATACACGCCCGTCTGGCTCCCGCCTATCCCCACCGAACCTGCCGGTACGGCTACGCGAGGTTCCGCGCGGCGCGGCATGTGCAGGCGGGGATCAAGCCCGGCCAGATAGGGGAATCCCGGCTGAAAACCAATAAAAAAGACGTCGTACTCGCTACTGCTGTGTAACTCGACCACCTGCTTTGCTGACAGTCCAGCATGATCCGCCACCTGAAGCAGATCGGGGCCTGCTTCACCGCCGTAGATAACCGGCACTTTTACCAGACGAGACCCGGTGGCCTGCGCTTCGCTTTCCAGCCACCACTGCTGAAGCTGCGCTGTGGCCTGCTGCGCGTCAGAGGGCGCCTCCTCCAGCAACAACGTGAGGTTGTTCATGCCGGGAATCACGTCCCGTATCGCGCCATGTGACTGTAAGCGCTCGCTCAACTGCCATATTCGCTGCTGACTGGTGAGGGAAACCGGCGGAGCCAGCTCCAGCACCACCGCGCGTTCGCCCAGCATGTAACATCGTGTTTCTTGCAACGCGCACCTCCCGGTTAAAAAAATGGTTGCGCTCAGGCAGTATGCTGGCGTCCAAAAGCAGGCACTGGTATTGCGGCCTTAAGAAGGTAGTTATGCGAAAGTGACAGAGATGTGTCAATAGATTTGGGTTCTGCCGCGTGATACAGAACCCGGAGGATCAGGCAGGATTGGGGATATCAATAAAGGTCACATCAAGGCCATGCTCTGCTGCCAGCCACTCGCCCAGCGCCTGAATGCCGCAGCGTTCGGTGGCATGATGACCCGCAGCAAAAAAGTGCAGACCCTGCTCACGTGCGCTGTGAATCGTCTGCTCTGACACTTCGCCAGTAATAAAAGCGTCTACCCCAAAGCCAGCCGCAGCGTCGATAAATCCTTGCCCACCGCCGCTGCACCAGGCTACACGACGAATTGCAGCAGGTGCATTATCACCGCAGTGCAGCGGTTGGCGCCCTAATACCTCGGTAATACGCTGTGCCAGCTGCTCACCGGTAATGGGCTGAGCGAACTCGCCCCACGGCACCAGCGGCATGATCTCGCCTACCACATCGATCCCCAACAGCCTGGCCAGTTGCGCATTATTCCCTAACTGCGGGTGCGCATCGAGCGGCAGGTGCCAGCCATAGAGGTTAATATCGTTAGCCAACAGGGTGCGCAGCCGCTGGCGCTTCATCCCTTTAATGACCGCAGGCTCGCTTTTCCAGAAATAACCGTGATGGACCAGCACGGCATCGGCCTGGCGGGCCACCGCTTCATCCAGTAATGCCTGGCAGGCGGTCACGCCCGTAATCACCGTTTTTACCCTGGCGCGGCCTTCAACCTGAAGGCCGTTTGGCGCATAGTCGCTGAAGGCAGCGGTATTGAGCTGCTGGTTGACGATTTTTTCTAACTCGTAGTGATTCATTTCTGCTCCTTGCCGCCTCAGGCCGCGTTCTTCGCGCGCTCAAAGGCGTCGAGTGTCTTTTTACGTGCGTCCTTATGTTCCACGATTGGTGCCGGATAATCGAGTTTCTTGTTATTTTTCTGCGCCCATTGGTGAGGCTGATGGATATCGCTGTCAGGCACCTCTTTCAACTCTGGCAGATAGCGGCGAATAAACTCCCCCTCTTTATCGAAGCGCTCGCCCTGCGTGGTCGGGTTGAAGATGCGGAAATAAGGTGCGGCATCGGTGCCGGTTGACGCCGCCCATTGCCAGCCGCCATTGTTGGCAGCCAGGTCGCCATCGATCAACTGCTGCATGAAGTACCGCTCGCCTTCTCGCCAGTCGATAAGCAGGTCTTTCACCAGAAAGCTGGCGGTAATCATGCGAAGTCGGTTGTGCATCCAGCCGATGGTCTGCATCTGACGCATGGCGGCATCCACAATGGGATAACCGGTTTTCCCCGCCTTCCAGGCGTCGAAGTGCGCGCTGTTACGTTGCCACGCCACGTTGCGTGTCCAGTGAACAAAAGGCTGATGTTTGCACAGGCGCGGATGCGCCACGATGAGGTGACGGTAAAATTCACGCCATATCAGTTCGTTGATCCATACGGCAGCCGGACCGCTATCCAGCGCTTTGGGTTGTTCATGCAGGATTCGATGCAGGCATTGCCGCGGTGAGAGCACGCCGGTAGAGAGATAGACCGATAAACGACTGGTGCTGTCCAGCGCGGGCAAATCGCGCTGCTTTGCGTAATCGAGCACCGCCTGTTTGGCAAACTCACGTAACCGCTTAACGGCCGCCTGTTCACCGGGCGGAAACAGCGACGTGTCGATATCCGCTTTTGGATAATCAAAAGGCGGAAGGCTTTTTGGCTCTTTAAGCGGCGCACCTTCACGGGCTTTGGGAGCCGGCACACACTCGGGTAAACCCTGTTGTAGCCGCCGTAAGAAGGCCTTGCTGAACGGCGTAAACACTTTATACATCTCGCCATCGCCGGTTTGAATACTGCCCGGTGGCAGCAGCAGGCTGTCATCAAAGCCCTGGCAGACTACGTTCGCCTCATGCAGGCGTTTTTCTGCGCTGGCATCCCGTTCACGCTCATTGACTTCGTACTGGTAATTGTAGAAAAGCTTATCGACCTGCTGCTTTTGGCAGAAGCCGACCAGAAAATCGATGCTGGCCGCGAAATCATCACACTGATGAAAGTGAAGCGGAATGCCCCGCTCCGCGAGGGAGGACTGCAGCATATCCAGACTCTGATGAATAAATGCGACCTGGCGGGCCGCCATCTCATGTTGCTGCCACTGCCCGGGCGTTGCGATAAACAGCGCAATCACCCTGGCATCGGGTTGGGTGCAGGCCGCGTGCAGCGCCAGATTATCGTTAATACGCAGGTCGTTTCGCAGCCAGACTAAATGCGTGGTCATAGTACTCCTGAATCATTGTCCGTATCGCAGGCGCAGGGCTTCGGGGTAAGGATCGAAGTAACGCTGCTGCGTCAGCCAGGGGTGCGGATATTCCGCCATATAGTGCTTAAGAATCGTAATGGGTGCTAACAGCGGTTGCGTTCCCTGCCGGTAGCAGTCAATCAGCGACGTCAGCTCTTTACGCTGAGGAGAGCTTAACTGACTACGGAAATAACCCTGAACGTGCATCAAAACGTTAGTGTGATTCGTGCGGGACGCGGGCTGTGACATCAAATCCATCAGTCGGCTGCGGTATTCAAAGGCAAAAGCCTCCAACGATTCCCACTGGTTCATTGAGGCAACAAACGGCCCCAGCTCACGGTATTTCTTCTGGGAATGCGCCAACAGCAGCAGCTTGTAGCGGCTGTGAAAAGCCATCAGGTTGTGACGAGTCAGGCCCTGTTTCCACATCTGATTAAACTCATGCAGGGCACAAATCCGGCCAATAAAATTTTCGCGCAGGGTGGGATCGTTAAGGCGACCATCTTCTTCAAGCGGTAGCCAGGGCATTTCACGCTGCAAAAAGGCGGTAAAAATGCCGGTGCCTGCTTTGCGGTTATTGTTGGTGGCGGGTTCATAAATCCTGACCCGTTCCATGCCGCAGCTGGGTGATTTTGCACACAGGATGTAGCCACAGAGATGATGAAGGGATTTAACGCGGTTTTCGGACCAGTCGCGCATTTTATCGGTGATGTCCTCTCCGCCCTCTTTACTGAAACACAGGTGCAGAGCATCATCATCGCCCATTTTAACGAGGCGTAAGGCCGGGCGAGGCGTAGGAAGGCCAATCGCCATTTCGGGGCAGACAGGTTCAAAACGTACAAAAGGGGTGAGTTGATCAGTAGCGAAAGCCAGGCGCTTATGGCCGCCATCAAATCTGACGCTCTCACCAAGCAGACAAGCGCTGATTCCAACCGGAATTTTCTCACTCATACTTGTACAACCTCCGAAAACTTGTAGAGGTTTAAGTGTAGCGCAAAATAGTGGGGAAATCAGCCTGCGGGGCTTTGCAGATGACGATAATGCTCAAAAAAAGCCCGTTCCCCGTAATAAGATTCAGGGAACGGGCCAGAAATTCAGGGGCTGAGGCGGTTTAATGCAGTCTGATTACCAAAAGACACCGGCAGCGGCTTCAGACTGTGCCAACCAGACCGGCTTGGTGCTGGTTTTGCACCACATACGATGCAGATAGCTGTAAAAGCGGGCACGATCCTTGCGAAACAGCATGACCGGCAGAGCCAGCAGGCCCAACAGGATAACCAGCGTACGGCGCAAAATGATTTTATGACGAGAATAAGTCCGGTACATGGATTCCTCCTGACGAAAAGTCGGTTAAATGTGATCTGCATCCAATATTACGCCTGATTGTGTAATTTTACTACTCATCTGACCACTAAATTTGACTGTTTTTTGTACTGTTAATGACAATCTGAAAATTAGTTACATTTTGGTTAAATAATGGTTTTGACGATGATCTTTAGCGCGATTCGATGGCAACACGGACGAAAGGCTGAAAAGTTGATACAGTGTATTTTCCCTTTTCAGGCAATGGCAGGATTGGCGTGACCACGGTTTTAATCATTGAAGATGAGAAAGAAATTCGCCGCTTCGTGCGCATCGCGTTGGAAAGCGAAGGCCTGAAGGTTTTCGATGCCGAAACGCTACAACGTGGGTTGATTGAGGCGGCGACGCGAAAACCCGATCTGGTCATTCTCGATCTCGGCCTGCCCGATGGCGATGGCAAAACCTTTATTGGCGAGTTGCGTCAGTGGAGCACGCTGCCCGTGATTGTGCTGTCGGCCCGAATCGACGAACAGGATAAAATTGACGCACTGGATGCAGGGGCAGACGATTACCTGACGAAACCCTTCGGTATTGGTGAACTGCTGGCACGCGTTCGCGTCGCCTTGCGCCGTCATGCCGGACAACATACCGATCCCAAGGTCAGCTTCGCCGACGTTACCGTGGATATTGCGGCCCGCAGAGTGTTGCGCGCTGGCGAGGAAGTGCACCTTACGCCGATAGAGTTTCGTTTGCTGACGACGCTGCTGAACAACGCGGGCAAAGTGCTGACCCAGCGGCAGCTGTTGAGCCAGGTGTGGGGACCAAACGCCGTTGAACACAGCCACTATCTGCGGATCTATATGGGGCACCTGCGGCAAAAGCTGGAGGCGAATCCTACCCAGCCGGTACATCTGCTCACGGAAACCGGCATCGGCTACCGGTTTATGCCATAAAAAAAGCGCCACTTAGGCGCTTTTTTCATTTAACAGGCAAATCAGGCGTTTTTCAGCACTTCGCTGACAATCTCTACCGCTTCTTTTTCTATCTGCGCGCGGTGTTCTGCGCCCAGGAAACTTTCACAATAGATTTTGTATGCATCTTCGGTGCCTGAAGGACGGGCAGCAAACCAGCCGTTTTCCGTCATCACTTTCAGGCCGCCGATAGACGCGCCATTGCCCGGCGCAGCGGTCAGACGCGCGGTGATCGGATCGCCCGCCAGCGTGTCAGCACTCACCATTTCAGGTGACAGCTTAGACAGCGCCGCTTTCTGTGCGGAACTGGCTGACGCCTGCAGGCGATTGTAGCTGGGTGCACCGAAACGCGCGGCCAGCTCATCATAGTGCTCCTGCGGGTTCTTGCCGGTGACCGCGGTAATCTCCGCTGCCAACAGACACATGATGATCCCGTCTTTATCGGTGGACCAGGGCGTACCGTCAAAGCGCAGGAATGAAGCGCCCGCACTCTCTTCCCCACCAAAGCCAAAGCTGCCGTCGAACAGGCCATCCACGAACCACTTAA
Source organism: Pantoea sp. V106_11 (assembly GCF_029967885.1). Taxonomy (NCBI): domain Bacteria; kingdom Pseudomonadati; phylum Pseudomonadota; class Gammaproteobacteria; order Enterobacterales; family Erwiniaceae; genus Pantoea; species Pantoea sp. V106_11. Next base: position 304,692 of record NZ_JASCAK010000028.1, on the reverse strand, counting down.
AGCCAACCGGCACTTCCACCAGCTTGCGGCCGATGTCGTTAACGACGCGGTCAATCATGGCACTGGACACCAGGGTTTTCCCCACGGCAACGTCTTTGCCCCACTGTGGGCGATGCTGGAACAGATAGTTGATAGCAACGGCCAGATAGTGGTTCGGGTTCATCAGGCCGGCAGGCGTGACGATACCGTGGCGGTCATAATCGGGATCGTTGCCAAACGCCAGGTCAAATTTGTCCTTGTAGGCCAGCAGGCCCGCCATGGCAGATTCGGACGAGCAGTCCATGCGCACCACGCCGTCTTTATCCAGATGCATAAAGCGGAACGTCTGATCAACGGCGTCATTCACCAGGGTCAGATCGAGTTTGTAGTGCTCAGCAATGCGCTGCCAGTAAGCGATGCCGGAACCGCCAAGCGGATCGACGCCAATTTTCAGGCCCGCTTTTTGAATCGCCGGGAAATCGATGATCTGTGAAAGGCCTTCAACATAAGGCTGGATCAAATCTTTCTCAACCACGTGACCGCTGGCCCAGGCCTGGTCCAGTGGCAGACGCTTCACGCCTTTCAGGCCCTCTTTCAACAGCTGATTCGCGCGATCTTCAACCACTTTGGTGACGTTGGTATCGGCAGGGCCACCGTTCGGCGGATTGTATTTAATCCCGCCGTCTTCAGGTGGGTTGTGCGAAGGCGTAATAACGATGCCATCCGCCAGCTGATCGCCCGATTTATTGTGCTCAAGGATGGCGTTTGAAATCGCCGGCGTTGGCGTATAGCCATTGTCCTGTTGAACAATCACGTCAACGCCGTTTGCGGCCAGCACTTCCAGCACGGACAACAGCGCAGGTTCAGAAAGCGCATGCGTATCTTTACCTACGTAGCACGGACCGGTAATCCCGTTCTTTTTACGCTCTTCGGCAATCGCCTGAGCTATCGCCAGGATGTGCTTTTCGTTAAAGCTGTGGCGTCCTGCGCTACCGCGATGGCCTGATGTGCCAAATTTCACCGCATGTTCTGGGTTAGCCACATCGGGCTGCAGGACATAATATTGTGAAGTTAATTGTGCAACGTTAATCAAATCGCTCTGCTGGGCAGGCTGCCCGGCACGGGGGTGATTGGCCATTGGCGCTTCTCCCTGACGCTTCAGTTTAAATGGTGCCGCAAACTTTCTCTGCCAGCTCCGACGGGAACTGCATCGACAGCATAATGTGTTCAACCATGCTGCGTTTGCGACCGGTATTGGTATTGGTAATAACCCAGTACGGCGTGCCGGGAACGTGCTTCGGCTTGGTATGGGTACCGCTTTGCAGCAACGTATGTTCATCGCCCGCGAAATAGATGCGCGTGCGGCCCTGCAGCGACGTTGTCGCCTCGGCAAACGCTGCGGTATCCAGACGATAGAGCGTTGACAAGATTAGCATAAAGCGGTTAACCGCCCGCTTCTGCTCCGCATATTCATCCGACAGCATTAGCTCACGCACCGCGCGAACACGATCCTGAGGACGCGATTCATTACCTGCCGACTGTGCCGCTTTAGACGGGGCCGGTGCGGAGACGGGCTGCGTGTCATTGACCGCCGCGGGCTGACCGGCAGTAAACTTCAGCATACGGCGCAGAATATCGGATGCACTTTCGCCAATGTGTTGCGTGTGGCTGGCAATATAACGGTAGAGCTCTTCGTCAACTTCGATCGTTTTCATCTTATTCCGTACGGTTTTTTTACTCACGACAGAACCCGCGATTTTCTGAATACCCCGAGCTGCTGATCGGCATTTCAAAAAGGAGGCAGGTTCTAACATGAAGATTATAAAGTTAAATTCAGACAGGCTGATAGCATTCAAACGGTTTATGGGCAAAAGTCAGAATATGTCCTAATGCCGCCGGAAGCAGCGCGCCTGAAAAGGTGAAACCATGATAACCTAAGCTCAGGTCTCACACTTAAGAACTTTGCTATGATTTTGAATGCGCGCCTGCAAACTGAACAATCTTCTTCTGATTCCACACCTGTCCTGCTGATTCATGGTCTGTTTGGCAGTCTTGATAACCTTGGCATTCTGGCCCGAGGGCTTAAAGACGATCGACCGCTTATTCAGGTTGATGTGCGCAACCACGGGCTATCGCCGCGCGCAGACGAGATGAACTACAGGGTGATGGCTCAGGACATGCTGGATACGCTGGATGCTCAGGGGATTGAGCGGATCGCGGTCATTGGTCATTCCATGGGCGGTAAGATCGCCATGACAATGAGCGCGCTGGCACCAGAACGTATCGAACAGATGGTGATGATCGACATCGCGCCCGTTGACTATCAGACACGTCGGCATGACGAGATTTTCGCCGCTATCCGGGCCGTCACGGCCGCTGGCGTCACCTTGCGCACTGAAGCCGCAGAGATCATGCGCAACCACATTGATGAGGACGGCGTCATTCAGTTCATCCTGAAATCATTCAGTCAGGGCGAATGGCGCTTTAATGTCCCGGTGTTATGGGACAACTATACGCTGATCTCCGGCTGGCAGGAGGTGCCTGCCTGGCCACATCCCGCGCTGTTTATTCGCGGTGGCGACTCACCTTATCTGGATAATCAGTATCGTGACGCGTTACTCAGGCAGTTCCCGGCCGCGCATGCACATGTGATCGGTGGTGCTGGTCACTGGGTCCATGCTGAAAAACCTGATGCCGTTTTACGCAGTATTCGACGCTTTTTTGCGCTTTAAAACATCTTAACTGGCTGTAAAAGTTTAAGATTGGCGTCCGCGGTTAGCCTGGAGTATGATGGCGCGCTAAATTTTTGCCGTGGGCGCTGTTGCCCGCGGGAAGAGTCAATACTTTAATCTGCGCAGCGGAAACGTCTCGTTCGCGCCCACTCAGTTGTACTAAGTCATGGCAAAAGAACACACTGACCGTACGACGCTCGATCTGTTCGCTAACGAGCGTCGCCCGGGTCGCCCAAAAACCAGTCCGCTTACGCGTGATGAACAACTGCGTATCAACAAACGCAATCAACTGAAACGCGACAAAGGGCGCGGACTTCGTCGTGTCGAACTCAAAATGAACAGTGAAGCCGTTGAAGCGCTGAATATGCTGGCTGAGCAGCGCAATCTCAGCCGCAGCGAATTAATTGAACAAATGCTGCTGGCACAACTCAAACTGGACTCACGCGGGTAAACCGCACACAGAAACAAATGTCGCGGCTTTACACATTCCGCCCTTTTGCGCGGTCTGCTATCATTTGCAGAACAGGCTCCGGCATTCATTCTATCATCAGGATTTAAGAGGTTATTTTACCCATGGCAATCGTAGGCATCTTCTTTGGCAGCGATACCGGTAACACCGAAAACATTGCAAAAATGATCCAGAAACAACTGGGTAAAGACGTTGCAGAAGTTCACGACATCGCGAAAAGCACTAAAGAAGACTTAGAAGCCTTTGACATTCTGCTGCTGGGCATCCCCACCTGGTATTACGGTGAAGCCCAGTGCGACTGGGATGACTTCTTCCCGACGCTGGAAGAGATCGACTTTAACGGCAAGCTGGTTGCGCTGTTTGGCTGTGGCGATCAGGAAGATTACGCAGAGTACTTCTGTGATGCCATGGGAACCATTCGTGACATCATCGAACCTAACGGCGCCATCATCGTGGGCCACTGGCCGACCGAGGGTTACCACTTCGAAGCGTCAAAAGGCCTGGCTGATGACAACCACTTCCTGGGTCTGGCTATTGATGAAGATCGCCAGCCAGAGCTGACCAACGAACGCGTTGATAAATGGGTTAAGCAAATTTTTGATGAGCTGCAGCTCAAAGAAATCATTGAAGCCTGATCGCGCTGAGCTCAGTGTGGACGCAGGTTCACACTGGGCAAACGGCTTTTCCTATAAAAATAATAGCTACATTTTTGTAACTTTCCCCATTTAATCTGTAGAATACCCGCATCGATCATCTGCTTATTTCCCTGGAACTGAGATGACAAAACGCGAAATGCGACTCGTCCGCTTTCCATGCCATGCGCAGCGAACATCGCCGCTGGCGCATCGCAAGGACATCGGTTTTCATTTCAGCGCATCAGTTCTATAATGAGACGCAAATGAGAATGGCGGTCGATCGACATACAGGCTACGTGCCACAAGAGTGACTAAAGTAACAGGACAATATCCGCATGACTGACAACAATACCGCATTAAAGAAGGCTGGCCTGAAAGTCACATTGCCCAGACTCAAAATTCTGGAAGTGCTTCAGGAACCTGCATGCCATCACGTCAGCGCGGAAGATCTGTATAAACGCCTGATCGACATGGGCGAAGAGATTGGACTGGCCACGGTCTACCGTGTGCTTAACCAGTTCGACGATGCAGGCATCGTGACCCGCCACAACTTTGAAGGCGGTAAATCGGTGTTTGAGCTGACGCAGCAGCACCATCACGACCACCTGATCTGTCTGGATTGCGGTAAAGTGATTGAATTTAGTGACGAATCCATTGAGACGCGTCAACGTGAAATCGCGACCCGTCATGGTATTAAGCTCACCAACCACAGCCTGTACCTGTACGGCCACTGTGCACTGGGCGACTGCCGTGAAGACGAAACGCTGCACGACAAATAAGCGCTTTCGGGTACAAAGTAAAAAAGCCGATGTTCACATCGGCTTTTTTATTGCTGTCGCTCAGGTCACGAGCGTTTCCTGCAGGTAGCGCCAGCGTGGAACAGAGGTGGTGCAGTCCAGAATCGCCAGCGAAATACGGCTTTTATTTTCACCATTCATCATCTGCAGTTCGCGATACTGAATCGTCACTTCGTTCGCATGCTCAGAAAGAATTACATGCTCACTGGTCGCAATGCGCATCCCTTCCCTTGCCCCCTGCAGTCGTCGAAAAAGATCTTCAACCTGATCCAGATTCAGCTGTTTTCCCTGCGGCGTGACCATCTTAAAATCGGGATGAAAGTGCGAGAGCAGCAGATGAAAACTGTCGCTACCATCCCGAACATGATTAAAAATATGTTCAATAAGCTGATGTAACACGACAACGCTATGTTTGGCTTCCTGTGCAAAAAGTGTCATTTTTTCCTTTTAAACCCACAAACTGATACTTCAGAGGGTTAGCGTACCTGAAAAAAAAGAATTAACACTGGGAAATTTATTAAAAAAATTAAACTGAGAGCGGTTCCACAAAAATAAAATTAATACTCTGACTCTGCTCAGGAGAAACGTCGGTACTAAAAAAAATCGCTGCAATAAAAAAGGGCGATAAGTCGCCCTTTCGATTACCCTGCGGTCAACATCACAGAGAAATTATTCGCCGATTTTCGCCCAGGTATCGCGTAAACCTACCGTGCGGTTAAACACTAACTGTGAAGGGGTTGAATAAACGCTGTCGGCACAGAAGTAGCCTTCGCGCTCAAACTGGTAAGGCGCGCTGACCACCGCATCACGCAGGCCGGGTTCAACGAAGCCCTGTTTGACTTCCAGCGAGTCGGGATTAATCGTGGTCAGGAAATCGTCTGCCGCGCCAGGATTGGGTACGCTAAACAGGCGATCGTAAAGACGGAACTCAGCGGGCAGCGCATGTTCAGCGGACACCCAGTGAATCACGCCTTTAACTTTACGGCCGTCAGCAGGATCTTTGCTCAGCGTATCCACATCACAGGTGCAGTAGATGCAGTTGATATTGCCTTCTTCATCTTTCGCGATGCGCTCGGCTCGGATCACGTACGCATTACGCAGGCGCACCTCTTTACCCAGCACCAGGCGTTTATACTGCTTGTTAGCTTCTTCACGGAAATCGGCCCGATCGATCCAGATTTCGCGGCTGAACGGCACGTCGCGCGTCCCCATCTCCGGTTTGTTAGGATGGTTCGGCATGCTAAGCACTTCGTTATGGCCTGCCGGCAGGTTTTCCAGCACCAGCTTAACCGGATCCAACACCGCCATCGCGCGTGGCGCATTTTCGTTGAGATCGTCGCGGATACAAGACTCCAGCGAGGCCATTTCAACAATGTTGTCCTGCTTGGTGATACCAATACGCCGGCAAAACTCACGGATTGAGGCCGCGGTATAACCACGGCGACGCAGGCCGGACACGGTTAACATACGGGGATCGTCCCAGCCTTCCACATGCTTCTCACTGACCAGCTGCGTGAGTTTGCGTTTTGACATCACCGCATATTCAAGATTCAGGCGCGAAAATTCGTACTGACGTGGATGAACCGGAATCGTGATGTTGTCCAGCACCCAGTCATACAGACGGCGGTTATCCTGGAACTCCAGTGTACAGAGTGAATGCGTAATGCCTTCCAGCGCATCGGAAATGCAGTGGGTAAAATCGTACATCGGGTAGATGCACCATTTGTTGCCGGTTTGATGATGCTCAGCAAACTTAATGCGGTACAGCACCGGGTCGCGCATAACGATAAAGCTGGAAGCCATATCAATTTTTGCACGCAGACAGGCTTTACCTTCTGCAAATTCACCGTTGCGCATTTTTTCAAACAGGGCAAGGTTCTCTTCCACGCTGCGATCGCGGTATGGGCTGTTTTTACCCGGCGCGGTTAACGTTCCCCGGTATTCACGAATTTCTTCAGGGGTCAGTTCATCAACATAGGCAAGTCCCTTTCCGATCAGTTCAACCGCATACTGGTAAAGCTGATCAAAATAGTCAGATGAATAACGAACGTCGCCACTCCACGAAAAACCCAACCACTGCACATCACGCTTGATGGACTCAACAAATTCCATATCCTCTTTAACCGGATTGGTATCGTCAAAACGCAGATTGCACTCGCCCTGATAGTCTTGTGCAATACCAAAATTCAGGCAGATTGATTTAGCATGACCGATGTGCAGATAACCATTTGGCTCTGGCGGGAAACGGGTATGCACACTGCTGTGCTTCCCGCTCGCCAAATCCTCGTCAATAATCTGACGAATAAAGTTAGTTGGGCGGGCTTCAGCCTCACTCATCTCAAAATCCTCAACGCGTAGAAAGGGTGGTTTATACCACGTAATATCCGGGTATGATCCACAAAGCGTTGCAGAGAAACAACCGTTTGTTGGGCGTTTAAAATAAAAAAGGCAGGAATCGCTTCCTGCCTTTTGTTGTTGATACAGCGAATTAGCCTTTAATTTCATACAGCGGGGTTTCACCCGCGATCACCTGGCCCTGCGTCAACAGCGTTAATCCTGCGAAGTCTTCAATATTGCTGACCACCACCGGACTTATCATCGAGCGGGCATGGGCGTTGAGATAGTCAAGATCCATCTCCAGCACCGGCTGACCTGCCGTGACCTGAGCGCCCTCTTCCACTAAACGGGTAAAGCCCTGACCGCCCAGCGCCACGGTATCCAGCCCCATGTGCACCACGATCTCCACCCCGTTTTCACTTTCCAGGCAGAACGCATGGTTAGTGTTAAAGATTTTCACCACTGTGCCCGCAATGGGGGCCACAACGCGCTTGTCGCTGGGTTTGATTGCCACACCGTCGCCGACCGCTTTACTGGCAAAAGCCTCATCCGGTACGGCATCCAGCGGCACAATTTCACCGCTTACGGGCGCCACTAAGGTCGCGATAACGCGTTTTTCACTGTTTAACACAGCCTGAGGTTTCACGTCGCTGGCCGCAGCGGGTGCGCTGGCGGTGCTGGCGGTAGCGGCTGCAACCGGGCCTTTCACCAACACTTTTTTCATGGCCATGGCGATACTTTCAGCCTGTGTGCCGACGATTATCTGAACGCTCTGCTTGTTCAGGCGGATCACACCTGAGGCACCCAGGCGTTTCGCCACGCCTTCATTAACCTGCCCGGCATCCTTCACATTCAGACGCAAACGCGTAATGCAGGCATCGATCGCGGTTAAGTTGTCTGAACCGCCCACCGCGCCAATGTAACGACGCGCCAGAGATTCGGTCGCGCTCTCACCGTTGTCGGTAGTATCCACATTCACGTCATAACCATCGGTTTCATCGCCAGCAACCGCCAGTTCACGGCCCGGCGTCATCAGGTTGAATTTTTTGATGGTGAAACGGAACACAACATAGTAGATAACGAAGAACACCAGCCCTTGCGGAATCAGCATGTACCAGTGCGTCGCCAGGGGATTGCGGGATGAGAGCACCATGTCCACCAGCCCCGCGCTGAAACCAAAGCCGGCAATCCAATGCATGCTGGCAGCAATAAACACAGACAGACCGGTCAACACAGCATGGATGACATAGAGTACCGGTGCCACGAACATAAAGGAAAATTCCAGTGGTTCGGTAATGCCGGTAAAGAAGGCGGCAAAAGCCGCCGCCAACATGATCCCGCCGACCTTCGCCCGATTTTCAGGACGAGCACAATGGTAAATCGCCAGCGCTGCGCCGGGTAAACCGAACATCATGATAGGGAAGAAGCCCGCCTGATAACGGCCCGTGATGCCCGGAATAGCGGTGCCATTCGCCAGCGACTGCGCACCGCCGAGGAATTTAGGAATGTCGTTGATGCCCGCGACGTCGAACCAGAACACGGAGTTCAGCGCATGATGTAAGCCTACCGGAATAAGCAATCGGTTGAAGAAGGCATAGACGCCAGCCCCTACCGATCCCAGCTTCTGGATATGCTCACCAAAGCTAACCAGACCATTAAAGATGACTGGCCAGATATACATCAGGATGAACGCGACCAGAATCATCAGGAACGAGACCAGAATCGGGACCAGACGACGGCCGCTGAAGAAAGAGAACGCTTTGGGCAGTTCAACATGGCTAAAGCGGTTGTAGACTTCGGCTGACAGAACCCCAACCAGAATACCGACAAACTGATTGCTGATTTTCCCAAAGGCCGCAGGGACGTCAGCCACCGGTATTTTCTGAATCATCGCCACGGCGGCAGGCGAACACAACGTCGTCACGACCAGGAAACCAACAAAGCCGGTGAGTGCGGCCGCGCCGTCTTTATCTTTTGACATACCGTACGCCACGCCAATCGCGAACAGCACTGACATGTTTTCAATGATCGCGCCACCGGATTTAATCAGCAGGGCGGCAAAGGCATTGCCCGCGCCCCAGCTGTCCGGATCGATCCAGTAGCCGATCCCCATAAGTATTGCTGCAGCAGGCAAAGTGGCGACCGGCACCATCAGCGCCCGTCCCACTCGTTGTAAATAACTTAACATTGACCCTTCCCCCTATGAACTGACTCTGTAGCTATGCTGCCGCTTAATGTTGTTATGTCAGCAGCAAGCCTCTTACGGCATTACACTCAATGCTGAGGAGTGTAATAACAATTTAATTCGCTTCACAAATTAATAGCTACTATCTGTGACAATTATCACCATAAATCGATTTTTAAGGTCACTCTCACTGGCTATAAAGGCAAACTTATTTTATGATGCGAAATATCAAGATGTGCGCTTTCTTACACCCTTTGCGCCTGCCACTTCAGGCCTGACCCGCGTATTAGCTGCACGTCTGACCGTTAACTCACATTCGAGGTGCAATATGAGACTGATTCCTTTATCCACCCCAACTCAGGTCGGCAAATGGGCGGCACGCCATATCGTCAATCGCATCAATGCGTTTAATCCCCGTGCTGACAAGCCTTTTATCCTGGGACTGCCCACGGGCGGAACGCCGCTGGAAGCCTATAAACACCTGATTGACATGCACAAAGCGGGCCAGGTCAGCTTTAAACATGTCGTGACCTTTAACATGGACGAATACGTTGGCTTGCCGAAAGAGCATCCGGAAAGCTATCACAGCTTTATGTACCGCAATTTCTTCGACCACGTTGATATCCAACCAGAAAATATCAACTTACTGAATGGTAATGCGCCAGATATTGACGCAGAATGTCGCCGTTATGAAGATAAAATTCGGACACTGGGTAAAATTCACCTGTTTATGGGCGGCGTTGGTAACGATGGGCATATCGCGTTTAATGAACCCGCCTCCTCTCTGTCTTCACGCACCCGGATTAAAACCCTGACGCACGACACGCGCGTAGCGAACTCGCGTTTTTTCAACGGTGATGTGGATCAGGTACCCAAATACGCGCTGACAGTCGGTGTTGGTACGCTGCTTGATGCCGAAGAAGTCATGATCCTGGTCACCGGGCACGTAAAAGCCCAGGCGTTGCAGGCTGCTGTTGAAGGGAACGTGAACCATATGTGGACGATTAGCTGTCTGCAGCTTCATCCTAAATCCGTGGTGGTCTGTGATGAGCCTGCCACCATGGAGCTAAAAGTAAAAACGGTGAAATACTTCCGTGAAATGGAAGCGGAAAATATGCAGGGCGTTTAACACAATCATTTCGTCACCTGCGGTTAGACGCGTTAACGGCAGGCAAGCCGGGAGAACAAGATGTACGCATTAGTGAACGGCCGTATCTACAGCGGCGATGACATTTTCGATCATCATGCTGTCGTCATCGCTGACGGCAAAATTGAGCGGGTTTGCTCTCTGGCAGCCTTGCCGCCAGAAATAGAACAGCAGGATGTTGGGGGCGCGATTATCGCACCCGGCTTTATTGACCTGCAGCTTAACGGCTGTGGAGGCGTGCAGTTTAATGACGATATCCATGCCATCAGCGTGGAAACGCTGGAAACCATGCACCGCGCCAATGTTAAATCCGGCTGCACCAGCTTTCTGCCAACGCTGATTACCAGCAGTGACGAACTCATGGTGCGCGCCGTCGAAACAATGCGCGCCTTTTTGCAGAAGTATCCCCACTTTCTGCTGGGATTACATCTGGAAGGTCCGTGGCTGAACGTCGCCAAAAAAGGCACCCATAACCCTGCCCTTATTCGCCAGCCCGATCCGAAGATGGTCGATTTCCTGTGTGCGAATGCGGATGTGATTAGCAAGGTCACACTGGCGCCAGAAAGCGTCGGAAGCGCCGTGATTCGCCAACTCAGCGACGCCGGTATTGTGGTGTCTGCGGGTCATTCCAATGCCACTTTCGAAGAAGCCAAAGCGGGTTTTGCCGCCGGCATCACCTTTGCGACGCACCTTTATAATGCCATGACGGCCTTTGCAGGGCGTGAGCCGGGCCTAATCGGTGCGCTGTTTGATGCGCCTGATGTATACTGCGGCATCATTGCGGATGGTTTACATGTTCATTACGCTAACGTTCGTAATGCCAAACGCATTAAGGGTGACAAGCTGGTCCTGGTAACCGATGCCACTGCGCCCGCAGGTGCCACAATCGATAAGTTTATTTTTGCTGGTAAAACAATATATTATCGTGATGGACTCTGTGTTGATGAACATGGCACGCTGAGCGGTTCAGCACTGACGATGATCGAAGCCGTGCAAAACAGCGTTGAACATGCAGGCATTCCACTGGATGAAGCGCTGCGCATGGCATCACTTTATCCGGCACGGGCAATGGGCGTAGAAAAACAGTCAGGCACTATCCAGGCAGGAAAACTCGCCAATCTGACCGTATTTACACGCGACTTTAAAATTATTAAGACGTTAGTCAATGGAGATAACGTCCTGAGCGAGTAAGCACTGAATGACTACTGGCGGCCAGACACAAATTGGAAATGTCGATCTTGTCAAACAACTGAACAGCGCAGCCGTCTACCGGTTAATCGACCAACAGGGACCGATTTCGCGCATTCAGATTGCGGATCTGAGCCAACTCGCGCCCGCCAGTGTCACCAAAATTACCCGCCAGCTTATAGAGCGCGGCCTGATCAAAGAGGTGGACCAGCAGGCGTCCACTGGCGGACGCCGCGCGATCTCCATCGTCACTGAAACCCGCCACTTTCACACTATCGGCGTGCGCCTCGGCCGCAACGATGCGACCTTAACGCTGTTCGATTTAAGCGGCAAATCACTGGCTCAGCAGGATTATCCCCTGCCGCAAACCACGCAGGACACGCTGGAGCAGGCGCTGTTCGATGCCGTTGCGCATTTTATTGAGCAGAGCGAAGCGAAAATTCGTGAGCTGATAGCCATTTCGGTGATTCTGCCTGGCCTGGTCGATCCGCATAATGGCGTTATCCGTTATATGCCGCACATTACGGTGGACCAGTGGCCTCTGGTGGCCAACCTGAAAAAACGCTTTAAGGTGACCAGCTTTGTGGGTCATGACATTCGCAGTCTGGCGCTGGCAGAGCACTATTTTGGCGCAACCCGTGATTGTGCTGATTCCATATTAGTGCGACTGCATCGGGGAACGGGCGCAGGGATTATTGCCAACGGACAAATATTCCTGGGCAGTAATGGCAACGTGGGTGAAATCGGCCATATTCAGGTCGATCCGCTCGGGGAACGCTGCCATTGCGGTAACTTTGGCTGCCTTGAAACCATCGCGGCGAATGGCGCCATTGAACAGCGCGTCAGAGAGCTGTTGAATAAAGGCTACCCCAGCATATTAACTCAGGATGCCTGCCAGATGCCGCACATCTGTCAGGCGGCGAACCAGGGCGATGCGCTGGCAAGTGAAGTTGTCGAATACGTGGGTCGCTATCTGGGTAAAGCCATTGCTATCGCCATTAACCTGTTTAATCCGCAAAAAATTGTGTTGGCCGGCGAAATTACGGAAGCTGAACGCGTGTTGCTCCCGGCCATAGAAAGTTGCATTAATACCCAGGCGCTGGCGGCCTTCCGTAAACATCTGCCGGTGGTGCGTTCACAACTCGATCACCGCTCCGCGATTGGGGCCTTTGCCCTGGCAAAACGGGCGATGTTAAACGGCATTCTGCTGCAACATCTTTTGGAAGACTAAGCGCGGCCTTACTCAGCGCGGCGCGTATCGGAACCCCTTTATGACGATTAAAAATGTAATTTGTGATATCGATGGCGTGCTGATGCACGACAATACCGCAGTGCCCGGCGCGAAAGAATTTTTGCAGCGCATCCTGGCGAAAGACATGCCATTGGTGGTGCTGACCAATTATCCTTCACAAACGGCGCGTGATTTGGCAAACCGTTTTTCCTCAGCGGGAATCGACATACCGGATTCGGTGTTTTACACCTCAGCCATGGCCACCGCGGACTTTTTACGCCGCCAGGAAGGCAAAAAAGCCTATGTCATTGGCGAAGGTGCGCTGGTACACGAGCTGTATAAAGCCGGTTTTACCATCACTGACGTTAACCCGGATTTCGTTATCGTCGGGGAAACCCGCTCATTCAACTGGGACATGATGCACAAGGCCGCTTTCTTTGTGGCAAACGGCGCGCGGTTCATTGCAACCAATCCCGATACGCATGCCCGGGGCTTTGTGCCCGCCTGTGGCGCACTGTGTGCCGGTATTGAAAAGATTTCAGGTCGCAGGCCATTTTACGTTGGCAAGCCCAGCCCCTACATCATGCGCGCCGCGCTGAACAAGATGCAGGCCCATTCAGAGGAAACGGTTATCGTGGGCGATAATCTTCGTACCGATATCCTCGCTGGTTTTCAGGCCGGTCTGGAAACGATTCTGGTGCTTTCTGGCGTATCCACGCTTACCGACATTGATGCGATGCCTTTCCGTCCTGACTGGATTTTCCCGTCTGTTGCCGATATCGACCTCTTTTGATTCATTTCTCTTATGACGCACTGCCAGATTCTGTGGTGCGTCTCACCTTTATGGCTCTCTGCGCCCGTTATCCTCGCTCAAAAAGCGTGCTGAAATTTCATTTCATTGCCGATTCAACAATAAAAAACCAATTTTGTTAGATAAAATTCAATATACCTCGCCACACAACAACATTTTCATCAGCAAAATACGATTCCTCTTGCATTGGGGACCGTAAATAACGCATTTTCTTATACATCACGCAGCCACAGGCTGCCGGACAAACGTAAAATTACATCGCCGCAGGTGAGTTCAGGAGTCAGATATGTGTTCTATTTTTGGTGTGCTGGATCTGAAAAGCGATCCCGTTGAGTTACGTAAAAAAGCATTGGAAAGCTCACGTTTGATGCGTCACCGTGGGCCGGACTGGTCAGGCGTTTACGCCGATGACCACGCCATTCTTGCTCATGAGCGCCTCTCAATTGTTGACGTGAACAACGGTGCACAGCCGCTGTATAACGCTGACCACACCCACGTACTGGCAGTCAATGGTGAGATCTACAACCATCAGGCCCTGCGCGCAAAATTAAGCGATCGCTACGCGTTTCAGACCGGTTCTGACTGCGAAGTGATTCTGGCGCTGTACCAGGAGAAAGGTGTCGATTTTCTTGACGAACTGGAAGGCATGTTTGCCTTCATCCTGTATGACAGCGTCAAAGGCACCTATCTGATTGGCCGTGACCATATCGGTATCATCCCGCTGTATATGGGCAACGATGAGCACGGTAACCTGTTTGTCGCCTCAGAAATGAAAGCGCTGGTGCCAGTGTGCCGTTCAATCAAAGAATTCCCGCCGGGAAGCTACCTTTCCAGCACCGACGGTGAAATTCGTCGTTACTGGCAACGTGACTGGATGGAATACCAGAACGTTGAGAACAACGTGACCGACGCAGCAGAACTGAAACATGCGCTGGAAGAGTCAGTAAAAAGCCACCTGATGTCCGATGTTCCGTATGGCGTGCTGCTGTCTGGTGGTCTGGACTCGTCAATTATTTCAGCGGTAACCAAACGTTTCGCGGCCAAACGCGTGGAAGATCAGGATAAAAGTGACGCCTGGTGGCCACAGCTGCACTCGTTCGCGGTCGGTCTGGAAGGATCGCCGGATCTGAAAGCGGCCAAACTGGTGGCAGAGCATCTGGGTACGGTGCACCACGAAATTCACTTCACGGTGCAGGAAGGCCTGGATGCGATTCGTGACGTGATCTACCACATTGAAACCTATGATGTGACCACGATTCGCGCCTCCACGCCGATGTACCTGATGTCGCGTAAGATTAAAGCCATGGGCATCAAAATGGTGCTGTCGGGCGAAGGGGCTGACGAAGTCTTTGGTGGTTATCTGTATTTCCATAAGGCGCCAAACGCGAAAGAGTTCCATGAGGAGAACGTTCGCAAACTGCTGGCCCTGCACATGTTTGACTGCGCACGCGCCAACAAAGCGATGTCTGCCTGGGGCGTTGAAGCACGCGTGCCGTTCCTGGATAAGAAATTCCTGGATGTCGCCATGCGTATCAACCCACAAGACAAGATGTGCGGCAGCAACGGTAAAATGGAAAAACACATTCTGCGTGAATGCTTCTCCTCTTACCTGCCCGAAAGCGTGGCCTGGCGCCAGAAAGAGCAGTTCTCTGACGGCGTGGGTTACAGCTGGATTGACACACTGAAAGAAGTCGCGGCCAAACAAATCAGCGATCAGCAACTGGCGACGGCGCACTTCCGTTTCCCGTATAACACGCCGGGGTCGAAAGAAGCGTACCTGTACCGTGAAATCTTTGAAGAACTCTTCCCACTGCCGAGCGCTGCCGAGTGCGTACCAGGCGGGCCGTCTGTTGCCTGTTCATCGGCAAAAGCCATCGAGTGGGACGAAGCCTTTAAAAACATGGATGACCCGTCAGGACGTGCCGTAGGCGTTCACCAGTCTGCCTACAAATAAGTGCTATACTGAGTGACAATATGGGCCGTATACGGCCCATCTTTTTTGTTATTGCCGTTGTATTCACTGAAAAATTGCCGAATAAAGCATCACCCTGGTTATAAGCCAGACAAACAGGCGTTTGAAGGCAAAAAACGGCAAAAAACTTGTTGACGCTGTGTAGTCAACTCCGCATAATGCGCCCCGCAACGCCGATGAAGGTTGCGCGAAAAAAAGATGGCTACGTAGCTCAGCTGGTTAGAGCACAGCACTCATAATGCTGGGGTCACAGGTTCGATTCCCGTCGTAGCCACCATCTTTTTTCTGCGGGAGTGGCGAAATTGGTAGACGCACCAGATTTAGGTTCTGGCGCCGCAAGGTGTGCGAGTTCAAGTCTCGCCTCCCGCACCATTTCATGATTCGGCAGCATGGATGGGGTATCGCCAAGCGGTAAGGCACCGGTTTTTGATACCGGCATTCCCTGGTTCGAATCCAGGTACCCCAGCCAATTTCGATGTATCTCGCGGCTGCGAGTGGACGAATGGGATATCGCCAAGCGGTAAGGCACCGGTTTTTGATACCGGCATTCCCTGGTTCGAATCCAGGTATCCCAGCCATCATCGAAAGGCAGTACAATTTGGCTACGTAGCTCAGCTGGTTAGAGCACAGCACTCATAATGCTGGGGTCACAGGTTCGATTCCCGTCGTAGCCACCATTTTCTTGGGGTGTCGCCAAGCGGTAAGGCACTGGTTTCTGATACCAGCATTCCGGGGTTCGAATCCCTGCACCCCAGCCATTTTTAGACAATTTGATTTGACACCATTGGGGTGTCGCCAAGCGGTAAGGCACTGGTTTCTGATACCAGCATTCCGGGGTTCGAATCCCTGCACCCCAGCCAAATTAAGCAACAAAGCCCGCTTCTGCGGGCTTTGTTGTTTTTGTCTTTCGGTCAAACAGGCCACGCATCACCTCAAGGCAACGCGCAGCCGATGCTTACAATCCCAGTGCGTATCGCAAAACCTGACGCTTCAGCACGCCTGAATGCTCAGCGGCAATGAGCCCCAGATTGCGCACCAGCTTTAGCGGCCCAACCTGGTTACTGAAGGTAAAATAGAACAGGTCCATGCCACTCTGCATCAGCAAATTATCGTTGCGCCGCTGGCGTTGATAGCGCAGCAGTATGCGTTCGGATGACCAGTCCTCTGCTTTATTTCGCGCCTCAATCAATACGTCCATTAATGCATCGATATCCCGATAGCCCAGATTGACGCCCTGCCCCGCCAGAGGATTAATGGTGTGCGCGGCATCCCCCACCAGCGCCAGCCCTGGCATAACATAGCGCGAGGCGTGACGACGCACCAGCGGGAAGCCCCCGGCTGCATGGGCGTGAAAGCGTCCCAGCCGTGCCGGGAAATGCCGGGCAATTTCTTTTTCCAACTGCGCCATCGGCATAGTCTGTAGCTGACGAATGCGTGCAGCGGAGTCGTACCACACCAGAGAAGCATGGTTGCCAAACAGCGGCAGAAACGCACGCGGCCCCTGCGGCGTAAAATGCTGCCAGGTGGCATCGCCAGCGGGATGTTCACAGGTGACGCTGACCAGCAGACAGGACTGCGCGTAGCGCCAGCCACGAATGCCGATACCGGCCATTTGCCGCACCTGCGAGTTGGCACCATCGGCCCCCACGACTAATGCCGTGCTGATCGCAGTCCCATTGCTCAATGACAGCGTCCAGCCGCCATTGCAGGGCTGGAGGTCGTCCATCGTCGCCGGGCACAGCAGGGTGATGCCGCGCTGTTCCATCTCTTCCCACAGGGCGCGTTGCAACACATTATTTTCAACCATGTAACCGAGTTCAGGCAGCCCCAGCGATTCGGCGTCGAAATTGACCTGCGCCGTTTGCCACTCCCAGGTTTCAAGTTTGCGATAAGGCGCACAGCGCATCGCCTCAACACGTTGCCAGACGTTGAGCTGTTTCAGGAGTGCCACGGAAGAGGATCCGACCGCGGAAATACGCACATCGGGCAGGCTGTGTGGATCAAAAGGAGGTGGTGTTGCCCGCTCTACAACCGCCACACGAAACTGGTGCTGCGTCAGACCACATGCCAGCGCGGCGCCGACCATGCCACCGCCCACTATCACCACATCAAACCGGTTATCCTGCATAACTTTTTTCCCTCTTATCTGCCGTCACTTTTCAGCGCGGTTGTCTTACGGCAAAGTGTACCGGAAAAATCAGACACGATCAGAAAAGCCCTCAGGCTGGTCACATCCGCAGCAAAGCATTACAATACGCCCCCAGCACTTCACTGCACTGATTTAATGGCTAGCTCGATGACAAAAAAACTGCATATCAAAACCTGGGGATGTCAGATGAATGAGTACGATTCATCTAAGATGTCTGACCTACTGAACAGCACGCACGGCTATACCCTGACAGAGGAAGCCGAAGAGGCGGATATTCTGCTGCTCAACACCTGCTCTATCCGCGAGAAAGCGCAGGAGAAGGTCTTCCACCAGTTGGGGCGCTGGAAAAAACTGAAAGAGCGCAACCCGGATTTGATTATCGGTGTCGGCGGCTGCGTTGCGTCACAGGAAGGCGATCATATTCGCCAGCGTGCGCCGTGCGTGGACATCGTCTTTGGTCCGCAAACCCTGCACCGTCTGCCCGAAATGATTAACACCGTGCGCGGCAGCAAAAGTCCGGTTGTGGATATCAGCTTCCCGGAAATCGAAAAGTTTGACCGCCTGCCTGAACCGCGTGCTGAAGGGCCAACCGCGTTTGTCTCCATCATGGAAGGCTGCAACAAATACTGTACGTTCTGCGTGGTGCCTTATACCCGCGGCGAGGAAGTCAGCCGTCCCTCAGATGATATTCTGCTGGAGATCGCCCAACTGGCTGCACAGGGGGTTCGCGAGGTCAACCTGCTCGGTCAGAACGTCAACGCCTATCGCGGCGCGACCTTCGATGGTGACGTTTGCACCTTTGCTGAGCTGTTGCGTCTGGTCGCGGCCATCGACGGCATTGACCGCATTCGTTTCACCACCAGCCACCCGATTGAATTCACTGATGACATCATTGAGGTCTATCGCGATACGCCAGAGTTGGTGAGCTTCCTGCATCTGCCCGTACAGAGCGGTGCCGACCGTATTCTGACGCTGATGAAGCGTGCGCATACCGCGCTGGAATACAAGGCCATCATTCGCAAACTGCGGGCGGCGCGTCCGGATATTGAAATCAGCTCTGACTTTATCATTGGCTTCCCGGGGGAAACCCAGCAGGACTTTGAACAGACCATGAAGCTGATTGGCGATATCAACTTTGATATGAGCTACAGCTTTATCTACTCCGCGCGTCCCGGTACACCGGCGGCAGACCTGCCTGACGACGTCAGCGAAGACGAGAAGAAACAGCGTCTCTATATTCTGCAGGAACGTATCAATCAGCAGGCGATGGCCATCAGCCGTCGTATGATGGGCAGCGTGCAGCGCATTCTGGTCGAGGGCATCTCACGTAAAAACGTGATGGAGCTGACTGGCCGCACCGAAAACAACCGTGTGGTCAACTTTGAAGGGCCCGTGGAGATGATTGGTAAATTTGCCGACGTGGAAATCGTGGACGTTTATACCAACTCACTGCGCGGCAAGCTGGTTCGTACAGAAGAGGAACTGGGCCTGCGTGTGGCGGAAAGCCCGGAGTCCGTTATCGCCCGTACCCGCAAGGAAAACGACATCGGCGTTAGCGTATTCCAGCCCTGATGCTTCGTTTTGTGCGGCGGCCCAGCATTCGCCGCCGCACATTCTGCTGTTTTGCACTTGGTTTATGCCAGTGCCGCCCAAATATCACTTCACAAGCTTGCGCCCCGGCGCTACCGCATAAATAATTTCGTTACGATGCATCCGCTTAACGCGTTTGATGCAGCAGCAAACCCTTTCAACTGGCCCTGAGTGACCCAAAGGATTCGTTTGAATATTGAAACCCGTGAAATCGCCCTTGAACCGGCTGATAACCGCCGTCTGATGAGCCTGTGTGGTCCGTTCGACGATAATGTGAAACAGCTGGAACGTCGTCTTGGCATTGAGATTAATCGCCGTGACAACCAGTTTAAACTGGTTGGTCGGGTGCTGTGTGTGAATGCCGCGGTTGATATCCTGAAAACGCTCTATGTCGATACTGCGCCAGTGCGCGGGGAGATCCCGGATATTGAGCCTGAACAGATTCACCTGGCGATTAAAGAGAGCCGGGTGCTGGAACAAACGGCGGAAAGCGTGCCGGACTATGGTAAGGCGGTCAACATTAAGACCAAACGTGGCGTCATTAAGCCACGTACGCCGAATCAGGCACAGTACATTGCGAATGTTCTCGACCATGACATCACCTTTGGCGTGGGTCCGGCCGGTACGGGTAAAACCTATCTGGCCGTGGCCGCCGCGGTCGATGCGCTTGAGCGTCAGGAGATTCGACGTATCCTGCTGACGCGTCCCGCGGTCGAAGCGGGGGAAAAACTGGGCTTTCTGCCGGGCGACCTGAGTCAGAAAGTGGACCCGTATCTGCGCCCTCTTTATGACGCCCTGTTTGAGATGTTGGGATTCGAGAAGGTCGAGAAACTCATGGAGCGCAACGTCATTGAAGTGGCCCCGCTGGCCTACATGCGCGGCCGTACGCTCAATGACGCCTTCATTATTCTTGATGAAAGTCAGAACACCACTATCGAGCAGATGAAGATGTTTCTGACCCGTATTGGCTTTAACTCTAAAGCGGTCATCACCGGTGACGTGACGCAGATTGACCTGCCGCGCCACACGAAATCCGGTTTACGTCATGCCATTGAGGTGCTGTCTGAAGTGGAAGAGATCAGCTTCAACTTCTTCCACAGCGAAGACGTTGTGCGTCATCCCGTAGTGGCACGCATTGTGACCGCTTATGAAGCCTGGGAAGAAGCCGATCAAAAACGCCGCGATCAGCAAGCGGAAGAGCGTAAACGTGATGCCCTTGCGGCCCAGCACAGCGCCCAGGAGAATTCATGAGCGACGTGATCCTCGATCTGCAGCTGGCCTGCGAGCAGACCGATAATTTACCGACTGAAAGCCAGTTTCAACGCTGGCTGGAAGCGGCGGTAACGCCCTTCCAGCCAGAAAGTGAAGTGACCATTCGTCTGGTGGATGAAGCCGAAAGTCATGAACTTAATCTGACCTATCGGGGCAAAGATAAACCGACCAATGTGCTGTCATTTCCCTTTGAAGCCCCGCCCGGCATTGAATTACCGCTGTTAGGCGATCTGATCATTTGTCGTCAGGTCGTTGAGCAGGAAGCGCAGGAGCAGGGAAAAACCCCAGAAGCCCACTGGGCGCACATGGTGATCCATGGCACGCTGCATCTGTTGGGTTATGATCACATTGAAGACAGTGAAGCCGAAGAGATGGAAGGTATTGAGACAGAGATAATGCTTGCTCTTGGTTATCCTGATCCGTACATTTCGGAGAAAGAAAACACCTGAGTATCTGATTCAGGCCACCCTGCTGCTGGTGAACAGGCCGGCAGCGTAATTTCCTTACCAGAGAGATCTTTAAAAACCGCCATGAGCGACGACCATTCTCAAAACAGCGATGCACCCAGTAGTAAAAAGGGATTTTTTTCCCTTCTCATCAACCAACTGTTCCACGGTGAACCTAAAAACCGTGACGAGCTACTGGGCCTGATCCGTGACTCCAATCAAAAAGATCTGATTGATCAGGATACCCGGGACATGCTCGAGGGCGTGCTGGATATTGCAGAACAGCGCGTGCGTGACATCATGATCCCCCGCTCCCAGATGATTACGCTGAAACGTAATCAGAACCTGGAAGAGTGCCTCAGCGTGATTATCGATTCCGCGCACTCCCGCTTTCCGGTCATCAGCGAAGACAAAGACCACGTTGAAGGGACCCTGATGGCGAAAGATCTGCTGCCGTTTATGAGCAGCGAATCTGAGCCTTTCAGCGTGGAAAAAGTCCTGCGTCCGGCGGTCGTGGTCCCTGAGAGCAAGCGCGTTGACCGCATGCTGAAAGAGTTTCGCTCACAGCGCTATCATATGGCGATTGTGATCGATGAGTTTGGTGGTGTGTCCGGGCTGGTCACGATTGAAGATATTCTGGAACTGATCGTGGGCGAAATCGAAGACGAATATGACGATGAAGAAGATCGTGATATCCGCCAGCTTAATCGTCAGACTTATACCGTTCGGGCACTTACCCCGATTGAAGATTTCAACGAGGTATTTGGCACCCAGTTCAGCGACGATGAAGTGGATACCATCGGTGGACTGGTGATGCAGGGCTTTGGTCACCTGCCGGCGCGCGGCGAAAGCATCGACATCGATGGTTACCAGTTCAAAGTTGCCATGGCTGACAGCCGTCGTATCATCCAGGTTCACGTAAAAATTCCGGAAAATTCGGCGCAACCTCAACTGGATGACGAATAAATTTATGGCATTAGCCTCACTTTACCAGCAGCAGCGGGTCCGTCTGCTGCTGGCTTTACTCAGCGGTGCCTGCGGCACGCTGGCGTTTTCCCCCTATGATTTTTGGCCTGCTGCCCTCGTCTCGCTGTGTGGGTTGCAAATCCTTACGTTAAAACGCACCAGCCCGCAGGCCAGCGCCATAGGTTTCATCTGGGGGTTTGGCCTTTTTGGCAGCGGGATTAACTGGGTCTATGTCAGTATCGCTACCTTTGGCGGAATGCCAGGCCCGGTTAACGTATTCCTGGTCGTTTTGCTCGCGGCTTATCTGGCTATTTATCCGGCGCTGTTTGCCGGACTGCTCAACCGCATTTGGCCGCGAACTACCCTGTGGCGACTGGCCCTGGCCGCCCCGGCACTGTGGCAGATCACCGAATTTTTACGCGGCTGGATATTAACCGGCTTTCCGTGGCTGCAGTTCGGCTATAGCCAGATTAACGGCCCGTTAAAAGGGATTGCGCCCCTGGCCGGTGTGGAAACCATCACCTTCCTGCTGATGATCGTTGCGGGCTTACTGGTTTATGCTCTGCAGCAACGCCATCTTAAAAGCCTGCTGGGCGCGTTGGCATTACTGGCGGTATGCTGGCCGTTACGCTATCTGCACTGGTATCAGGCGCTGCCGAAGCAGGCGGTCAACGTGGCGCTGGTACAGGGTGATATTCCCCAGTCAATGAAGTGGGATCCGCAGCAGCTGCTAAATACCCTGCGCATCTACAGCGATTTGAGTCAGCCGCTGATGGGCAAAGCCCCCATTATTATCTGGCCTGAGTCGGCGATTACCGATCTGGAAAGCAACCAGCAGCCTTTCCTGCGTTCGCTGGATAATGAACTGCGCGCGCGCGGCAGCTCACTGGTAACCGGCATCGTCGATTCACGGCTGGAACAGAATCGTTACCACGACTACAACACGGTCATCGTGCTGGGCGGCCCGAAACCCTATAACTACTACAGCACTAACCGCTACCAAAAAAACCACCTGGTACCGTTTGGGGAATTCGTGCCCATGGCCGATCTGCTGCGTCCGCTGGCCCCTTTCTTTGATTTGCCGATGTCCGCCTTTAGCCGCGGCGCTTATCTGCAACCTCAGCTCAATGTGGCGAATTATCATCTGACCACGGCCATTTGCTATGAGATTGTGTTGGGTGAACAGGTGCGCGCCAACTTCCGTCCGGATACCAATTTCCTGTTAACCGTTTCTAACGATGCCTGGTTTGGTCACTCGATTGGCCCCTGGCAGCATTTCCAGATGGCGCGTATGCGAGCGCTGGAACTGGGCAGGCCACTTCTGCGCGGCACTAACAACGGCGTAACGGCCGTGGTGAATGCCGATGGCGATGTGGAGAAAGTGCTGCCCCAGTTCACCCGGGATGTTTTAGTGGATAACGTGACGCCCACCCGCGGTGAAACGCCCTATTCTAAAGCCGGCATCTGGCCGGTATGGTTGGCCGCGCTGCTGAGCGGCGTCATTGCCTTTATCAGGCGTAACCGCTAATCCTCTGCGGCGAAGCGCTGTTTCGCCGCCTCTTCATCTGTTTGCCTCAGCCTCAGCCTCAGCCTCAGCCTCAGCCTCTGCCTCTGCCTCTGCCTCTGCCTCTGCCTCTGCCTCTGCCTCTGCCTCTGCCTCTGCCTCTGCAGTAAAACGGCCATTTCACCCAATTGTCATTTTGTTTTGGCACGATGATTGCAAAATGTTTCTGTATTCATCGACATTCGGGCCAGTTAACGGACGAGACGCACTAAAAAGAGTCCAGATGCGCACCTTTTACGTGCAATGGCGATTATTTGCCTTTTTTTGGTGCGAATGACATCGCAAAAAAGAAACTTTTTTGTTTCATTGAGTTAACAATCCGCTATGTTAGTGAATATTCTTAGCGCAGTTGCGCGAAGGGATAACAAAAAAAGCAGCGCAAAATACACACAACATCACACAATCAGTACAGGGTAGATCCTGTGCACTTTCCACATGAAGGAGTTGGAACATGCAATTACGCAAAGTGGCATTATCTCTTCTGCTGTTAAGCGCAGCGGCGGGAGCGGCCCAGGCGGAAGATCTGAGCGGTACCCTGAAGAAAATCAATGACAATGGCGTCATTGTCATCGGGCATCGTGAATCATCAGTTCCCTTTTCATATTACGACAACCAGCAAAAAGTCGTTGGCTATTCTCAGGCGTATTCAAACGCTATCGCAGAAGCCATTAAAGCCAAGTTAAATAAGCCCGATCTGCAAATCAAAATGATCCCGATCACCTCACAAAACCGTATTCCCCTGCTGCAAAACGGCACATACGATTACGAATGTGGCTCTACCACTAACAACCTTGAGCGCCAGAAACAGGCGGCGTTCTCCGATACCATTTTTGTTATCGGCACCCGTTTGCTGGTTAAGAAAGGCAGCCCGATCAAAGATTTTGACGATTTGAAAGGCAAAACCGTCGTAGTGACCTCGGGTACCACGTCAGAAGTGCTGCTGCACAAACTGAACGACGAGAAAAAGATGGATATGCGCATCATCAGCGCCAAAGACCATGGTGATTCATTCCGCACGCTGGAAACCGGTCGCGCCGTGGCCTTTATGATGGATGATGCCCTGCTGGCAGGCGAACGCGCCAAAGCGAAAAAGCCGGATGACTGGGTTATCATCGGTACGCCACAGTCTAAAGAAGCCTATGGCTGTATGCTGCGTAAAGACGATCCGCAGTTCAAAGCCCTGGTCGATGACACCATTGCCAAAGCCCAGACCTCCGGTCAGGCAGAGAAATGGTTCGACACCTGGTTTAAACAGCCCATTCCGCCAAAAAACCTGAACATGAACTTTGAACTGTCTGACGACATGAAAACGCTGTTCAAAACGCCGAATGACAAGGCACTGAATTAACAACGATAACAAGGGCGGCCTCGTCGCCCTCTCGATTGCTGAAACCGCGGCGTGGACAGACAGCCTGAACGGGTCGTTCCCCCGAATCAGGCGAAATTAGCCGCTCATCAATCTTCAGGGTAGCTCTGCTACCCTTTTTTACCGGAGCTCGTTATGGGTATCGATTGGAACTGGGGCATATTTCTCGAACAGGCCCCGTTCGGTAATACCACCTATCTCGGCTGGCTGTGGTCCGGTTTTCAGGTGACGATTGCCGTCTCCTGTTGTGCCTGGATTATTGCTTTCTGTGTGGGTTCATTTTTCGGCATTCTGCGTACTGTGCCTAATCGTCTGTTATCAACGATAGGAACCTGCTATGTAGAACTGTTTCGTAATATCCCCCTGATTGTTCAGTTCTTCTTCTGGTATCTGGTTGCGCCAGAGTTGGTAGGACAGGATCTGGGGATGTGGTTTAAGTCGGAGCTGGATCCCAATCTGCAATTCTTTATCTCCTCTGTTGTCTGTCTGGGACTGTTCACCGCTGCCCGTGTGTGCGAGCAGGTGCGTGCAGCCATTCAGTCTTTACCGCGTGGACAAAAGAATGCCGGGCTGGCCATGGGGCTGACGCTGCCCCAAACCTATCGCTATGTGCTGTTGCCCAATGCTTACCGGGTAATCGTGCCGCCAATGACGTCAGAAATGCTTAATCTGGTGAAAAACTCGGCTATTGCCTCGACGATCGGCCTGGTGGATATGGCGGCTCAGGCCGGCAAACTGCTGGACTATTCCTCGCACGCCTACGAATCCTTTACGGCGATTACCCTGGCTTACGTGGGAATTAACCTGGTGATTATGGTACTGATGGGCCTGGTCGAACGCAAAGTGCGCCTGCCTGGCAACGTGGGAGGCAAATAATGTACGCATTTGACTGGAGTTCGATTCCTCCCAGCCTGCCTTATCTGTTCAGTGGCCTGATGATCACCTTTAAGATCACCCTGACGGCCGTTGTGTTTGGCATCCTGTGGGGCACCCTGCTGGCGGTGATGCGCCTGTCCACTTTTAAACCTGTCAGTTGGTTTGCCAAACTGTATGTCAACCTGTTCCGTTCAGTGCCGCTGGTGATGGTGCTGCTGTGGTTTTATCTGGTCGTTCCCAGCTTTTTACAGCAGGTGCTGGGGATTTCGCCCAAGACCGACATCCGCCTGATCTCAGCAATGGTGGCCTTTTCCCTGTTTGAAGCCGCCTACTATTCTGAAATCATTCGTGCCGGGATTATCAGTATCGCGCGTGGGCAGTCCAGCGCTGCGCTGGCGCTGGGAATGACGCAGTGGCAGTCGATGAGGCTGGTTATTCTTCCTCAGGCGTTTCGCGCCATGGTGCCGCTGTTACTGACGCAGGGCATCGTCCTGTTTCAGGATACCTCGCTGGTTTATGTATTGAGTCTGGCTGACTTCTTCCGTACCGCTTCCACCATTGGCGAGCGTGACGGCACCCAGGTAGAAATGATTTTGTTTGCTGGTCTGGTCTACTTTGTGATCAGCCTGAGCGCGTCGCTGTTGGTCAGCTATCTAAAAAGAAAAAGGACGGTTTAAATGATTAACCTGAAAAACGTTTCCAAGTGGTATGGTCAATTTCAGGTGCTAACCGACTGCTCTACCGAGGTTCAGACCGGTGAAGTGGTGGTGGTATGTGGACCGTCAGGTTCCGGCAAATCAACCCTGATTAAAACCGTCAATGGCCTGGAGCCGATCCAGCAGGGCAGCATTACGGTAAACGGCACAGAGGTAAACAATAAAAAAACCAATCTGGCCACGCTGCGCAGCAAAGTCGGCATGGTGTTTCAGCATTTCGAACTGTTTCCTCACCTGAGCATTATCGACAATCTGGTACTGGCGCAGGTCAAAGTGCTAAAGCGTGATAAAGCCGCCGCCCGTGATAAAGGCCTCAAGCTTCTGACTCGCGTCGGTCTGTCTGCCCATGCGGAAAAGTTTCCCGGTCAGCTTTCCGGCGGTCAGCAGCAACGTGTCGCCATCGCGCGGGCGTTGTGCATGGATCCGATTGCCATGTTGTTCGATGAACCCACATCGGCGCTCGATCCTGAAATGATCAACGAAGTGCTGGACGTGATGGTGGAACTGGCGCAGGAAGGCATGACCATGATGGTTGTTACGCACGAAATGGGCTTTGCCCGTAAGGTAGCCAACCGGGTCATCTTTATGGATGAAGGCAAAATTATCGAAGACACGAATAAAGACGACTTCTTTAATAATCCGCAGTCAGAACGGGCGAAGGATTTCCTGGCAAAAATTCTGCACTAAAAAACAGGCGGGCACCCTGCCCGCCTGCTTCTTTTACGGCTCAAAAGGCTGACGATAAAACTGATCGTGGTGACATTCCGGGCAGCGCGACAGGGTTTCTGGCGTATAAATCGCCCGGGTAAAATGGCATTTTTCGCAGACCAGGTTGCCCAGGCCCACCACCTCACCACTTTGGTAAACGCCGTGGTGTTGCAAATCCTGAAAGACTTCCCGCCATTCCAGCTGACTTTTATCGGTGATGTCCGCCAGCTCTTTCCAGATGCTTTCCCGGATCACGCGCATAAAGACCGAGTCCGCCACCGGTTCTTCTGCTTCGGCATAGTTACGACCAAACTCCGCCAAATCGCGGCGCACCGACGCCAGCGCCCGATCGATTTCGTCCGGTGTCAGATCGGAGTGCGCACGTAAATGACGGCGTCTATCTTCTACCAGCGTATCCAGATCGCGATCGCCGTGGCGAAGACGTTCGGTTAATACCGCCAACGACTCATGATACTCCTGTGCCACTTTATTCATTTTATTCTCCTTTTTGCGCTCGGTACCTGTACTAAGTTTAGCTACTTTGTCACATTTGCCCGGTTCCCTGGGTAAGGAATGGTAAAAGAGTGAAAGCACTGACGCTTTGACGATAAATCGCCTCTGCAAAAGTGGGAAGTGTTGTTGATGCGCGGCCTTATGGGTATGCTATGCGGATCGTAAAGTCAGCAAAGTGTCATTTATTAAGGACCACAGGCAGCCATGCAAGAGCAATACCGCCCGGAAGAGATTGAATCCCGCGTTCAGCAGCAGTGGGATGAAAACGAAACGTTTAAAGTGACTGAGCAGGAAGGCAAAGAGAAATATTATTGCCTGTCCATGTTGCCCTATCCTTCTGGCCGCCTTCATATGGGTCACGTTCGTAACTACACCATCGGCGACGTCATCGCGCGTTATCAGCGCATGCTCGGCAAAAATGTGCTGCAGCCTATCGGTTGGGATGCGTTCGGTCTGCCTGCGGAAGGCGCGGCGGTAAAAAACAACACCGCGCCCGCCCCCTGGACTTATGACAACATCGCGTATATGAAAAACCAGCTTAAACTGCTGGGCTTTGGCTATGACTGGAGCCGCGAACTGGCGACCTGTCAGCCAGAGTATTACCGCTGGGAACAGTGGTTCTTTACCAAACTCTATGAGAAAGGCCTGGTTTACAAAAAAACCTCGGCGGTGAACTGGTGCCCGAACGACCAGACGGTACTGGCCAATGAGCAGGTTATTGACGGCTGCTGCTGGCGCTGTGACACCAAAGTTGAGCGTAAAGAGATCCCACAGTGGTTTATCAAAATCACCGATTACGCCGAAGAGCTGTTAAACGATCTGGATACGCTGGAAGAGTGGCCTGAGCAGGTCAAAACCATGCAGCGTAACTGGATCGGCCGCTCTGAAGGGGTGGAAATCACCTTTGACGTGGCGGACAGCCCTGAGAAAGTCACGGTTTATACCACGCGTCCAGATACCTTCTACGGCGCGACCTATGTCGCCGTGGCCGCCGGTCATCCGCTGGCGCTGCAGGCGGCTGCCAGCAATCCTGCCCTCGCTGACTTTATTGCCGAATGCCGCAATACCAAAGTGGCCGAAGCCGATATGGCCACCATGGAAAAGAAAGGCATGGCCACTGGCCTGTCTGCGGTGCACCCGTTAACAGGTGAGGCTGTTCCTGTCTGGGTCGCGAACTTTGTGCTGATGGAGTACGGCACGGGTGCCGTGATGGCGGTTCCGGCACATGACCAGCGTGACTGGGAGTTTGCCACGAAATACGATCTGCCGATCAAGCCGGTGATCCTGAACCTGGACGGCAGCGAGCCGGACGTAAGCACTGGCGCGATGACCGATAAAGGTACGCTGTTTAACTCCGCCGAGTGCAGCGGTCTGGATCACAGTGCCGGTTTCAACGCCATTGCGGATGCGCTGGCGGCGAAAGGTGTTGGCGTACGTAAAGTCAATTATCGCCTGCGCGACTGGGGTGTTTCCCGTCAGCGCTACTGGGGCGCGCCCATTCCGATGGTGACGCTGGAAGATGGCACCGTGATGCCCACGCCAGAAGATCAGCTTCCGGTTATCCTGCCTGAAGATGTGGTCATGGACGGCATCACCAGCCCGATTAAGGCCGATCCCGAGTGGGCAAAGACCACCGTGAACGGTCAGCCTGCCCTGCGCGAAACCGATACCTTTGACACCTTCATGGAGTCTTCATGGTATTACGCGCGCTACACCTGTGCGGACTATAAAGATGGCATGCTGGACCCGGCTGCAGCGAACTACTGGCTGCCAGTGGATCAGTATGTGGGCGGTATCGAACACGCCATCATGCACCTGATGTATTTCCGTTTCTTCCATAAGCTGCTGCGCGATGCAGGCCTGGTAAACTCGAATGAGCCTGCTAAACGTCTGCTGTGCCAGGGCATGGTATTGGCGGATGCGTTCTACTATCTGGGCGTCAACGGCGAACGTAACTGGGTTTCCCCGGTGGATGTCACCGTTGAGCGCGATGAGAAAGGCCGCATTACCAAAGCCGTGGACACCCAGGGCCGTGAGGTGATCTACGCAGGCATGAGCAAAATGTCGAAGTCGAAAAACAACGGCATTGACCCACAGTTGATGGTTGAGCGCTACGGCGCGGATACCGTACGTCTGTTTATGATGTTTGCCTCACCGGCCGACATGACGCTGGAGTGGCAGGAATCCGGTGTTGAAGGCGCGAACCGCTTCCTGAAGCGCGTCTGGAAACTAGCCTATGACCATTCACAGAAAGGCGCGACTGTCGCTCTGGACGTTGCCAGCCTGAACGATGATCAGAAAGGCTTACGTCGCGATCTGCATAAAACTATTGCCAAAGTGTCCGACGATATCGGCCGCCGTCAGACCTTTAACACCGCGATTGCCGCCGTGATGGAACTGATGAACAAGCTGACGCGTGCACCACAGGACAGCGAACAGGATCGTGCACTGATGCAGGAAGCGTTACTCGCCGTGACGCGTTTACTGTATCCGTTCACGCCTCATGCCTGCTTCGTACTGTGGCAAACGCTGGGCGGCCAAGGCACCATCGACAATGCAGAATGGCCGGTTGCCGATGACGCCGCGATGGTTGAGGACGCCTTATTGGTTGTCGTGCAGGTTAACGGTAAAGTCCGTGGTAAAATTACCGTGGCAGCCGATGCTACCCAGGAACAGGTTCAGGCTCGTGCGGCTGAGGAACCATTAGTGGCGAAATACCTTGATGGTGTTAGCATTCGTAAAGTCATTTATGTACCGGGCAAACTGCTTAACCTGGTTGTGGGTTAAGTTCAGGAGGAACTGTGCGACATCCGATTATCAGGTTGTTTGTCATGCTGGCGGTGGTGATCACCGCCGGCTGTGGTTTTCATCCGCGCGGCACCACTCAGGTGCCAACCGAACTGAGAACGCTGATTTTAGACAGTGGTGACCCTTATGGCCCGCTGACGCGTACCGTGCGCCAGCAGCTGCGGATTAACAACGTCAATATTGTTGAGGCGACGCAGAAAAACAGCCTGACCGTCCCGACAATGCGTCTTGGTGGAGAAGCACAAAGCCGCAGTACCGCATCCGTATTTATCAGCGGTACCACAGCGGAGTATCAGTTGACGATGTCGGTTTCTGCTCAGGTGCTGATCCCCAATAAAGGGATCTATCCGATCAGCGCAACCGTCTACCGCTCGTTCTTTGATAACCCGAACGCGGCGCTGGCGAAAGATGCTGAGCAGGACATGATTATGCAGGAGATGCGTCAGCGCGCTGCCGAACAGCTGGTTCGTAAGCTGCTTACCGTGCATGCCGCGCAGATGGAAAATCAGCAGATGCCCTCTACATCGACGGTTTCAAAAGCGGTTCAGCCTGCTGCCGGGGTCTCTTCCTCTGCGGCAACCAAGTCGAAATGATCAGGATTTATCCGGAACAACTCAGCGCGCAGCTCCGTGAGGGGCTGCGCGCCTGTTATTTATTAACCGGTAATGAACCCTTGCTGTTGCAGGAAAGTGCAGATGCGATTCGGGACAGTGCCCTGGCACAGGGCTTTGAAGAACATCTGAGTTTTACACTGGATGCGCAGACCGACTGGGACAGCCTGTTTATGAGCTGCCAGTCGCTGAGCCTGTTTGCCCAGCGTCAAACGTTAACGTTGCAGTTCCCGGAAAATGGCCCTAACGCGGCGATTGCCGAACAGTTGATCAAGCTGGCCCCGCTGCTTCACGCCGATATTTTGCTGATTTGCCGAATGGCGAAGCTCAGTAAAGCCCAGGAAAACAGTGCCTGGTTTAAAGCGCTTTCCGCTCATGCCGTGCTGGTCCCCTGCCAGACACCCGAACAGGCTCAGCTTCCCCGCTGGGTTGTCAGCCGAGCAAAAACCCTCAAGCTCGATATCGATGATGCGGCCGTCCAGCTGTTGTGTTACTGCTATGAAGGTAATCTGCTGGCTCTGGCCCAGGCGCTTGAACGGCTGTCACTGCAATGGCCCGATGGCAAACTGACCCTGCCGCGCGTTGAAGCCGCCGTCAGCGATGCCGCTCACTTCACGCCCTACCACTGGGTGGATGCGCTACTCGGCGGCAAAAGCCGCCGCGCCTTGCACATCCTGCAGCAGTTAGAAAGAGAAGAGAGCGAAGTGGCGATATTGCTCCGCACCCTGCAGCGCGATTTGATGACCCTGCTGCATCTGCAACGGCATCAGTCGCAACAGCCGCTGCGCACGCTAATGGATCAGCAGCGTATCTGGCAAAACCGTCGCAACCTGTTTACGGAAGCACTTCAGCGCCTTGATGCCTCCAGGCTACAGCAGGCCATTCATCTGTTGATGCAAATCGAACTTACTCTAAAGCAGGATTATGGTCAGTCGGTCTGGCCGCAGTTGCAGACGCTGTCGATGTTGATTGCCAATCGCGCTTTCCCTGCG
Organism: Pantoea sp. V106_11; assembly: GCF_029967885.1. Classification (NCBI taxonomy): domain Bacteria; kingdom Pseudomonadati; phylum Pseudomonadota; class Gammaproteobacteria; order Enterobacterales; family Erwiniaceae; genus Pantoea; species Pantoea sp. V106_11. The sequence goes on along the minus strand of NZ_JASCAK010000028.1, from coordinate 272,632 downwards.
AGCCTCGCCCATGTCTGATTTACACGCGCTGTTTGGCGGTACCTTCGATCCTGTGCATTTTGGTCATCTGCGCCCGGTGGAAACGCTGGCCGGGCAAATTGGCCTGTCGAGGATCACACTGCTGCCCAATAATGTGCCGCCGCACCGGCCCCAACCAGAGGCCAGTCCGCAGCAGCGGGTTGAAATGCTCGAGTGCGCTATTCGCGATTTGCCGCTTTTTGACATCGACACGCGGGAATTACAACGTGATACGCCCTCGTGGACGGTCGATACCTTAGAAGCGCTGCGTGCCGAACGGGGTGAACAACCTCTGGGTTTTATTATTGGTCAGGACTCTCTGCTGTCGCTGGAAAAATGGCATCGCTGGCAGGAGCTGCTTAGCCTGTGCCATCTTTTGGTCTGCAAGCGACCGGGCTATCCGACGGAAATGGCGTCTCCAGCAATGCAACGCTGGCTGGACAGCCATGTAACACAAGACAGCCAGCAGCTTCACCAACGTCCTGCAGGGGCGATCTGGCTGGCGGAAACCCCGCTTTATGCGATATCGGCCACCGAGATCAGACAGCGCCGCCATCAGCACCTCGCCTGCGACGATTTATTGCCCGCCTCTGTGATAACCTACATCGACCGCGCCGGCTTATATCGCGACTGATATGGGCGTGATATACTGCGCCGCTAAATTTTTTGGCTGTCTTCCGGGTTTCAGCCAGCCCGCTATCACCAGTTTTGAAGGGGAACCTTTTGCAAGGTAAAGCACTCCAAGAGTTCGTTGTTGATAAGATTGATGATTTGAAAGGCCAGAACATCGTGACTCTCGACGTTCAGGGCAAATCGAGCATCACTGATTTCATGATCATTTGTACCGGTACCTCAACGCGCCACGTGACCTCTATCGCGGAACACGTCGAGCAGGAATCCCGTGCCGCCGGCCTGATGCCGCTGGGCGTGGAAGGTAAAGCCGCCGCTGACTGGGTCGTTGTGGATTTGGGCGAAGTGATCGTGCACGTCATGCAGGAAGAGAGCCGTCAGTTGTATGAACTGGAAAAGCTCTGGGGTTAAGCGGTGAAATTGCAGCTTGTTGCCGTCGGCACCAAAATGCCTGACTGGGTTCAGACCGGTTTTATGGAATACCTGCGTCGGTTTCCCAAAGACATGCCGTTTGAGTTAACGGAAGTCCCTGCGGGGAAACGGGGGAAAAATGCCGACATCAAACGCATTCTGGAAAAAGAAGGCGAAGCGATGCTGGCAGCGACAGGTAAAGGCAACCGCATTGTGACGCTGGATATCCCCGGACAACCCTGGGAAACCCCACAGCTGGCGCAGCAGCTGGAACGCTGGAAGCAGGATGGCCGTGACGTCAGCCTGTTGATTGGCGGGCCTGAAGGATTAGCGCCGGCCTGTAAAGCGGCGGCAGAACAAAGCTGGTCTCTCTCAACGTTAACGTTGCCTCATCCGCTGGTGCGCGTGCTGGTTGCAGAGAGCCTCTATCGTGCATGGAGCATTACGACAAATCATCCTTATCATCGTGAATAACCGATAAGCTCACTCCAGACATTACAAGTAGCGGATGAAATTACAAAGCAACGCCTTTCGCGATTACAGCGCCGAACAAAAAGTCTTTGTCCGCAGGGCTTTTATCGCTTTTGTCGGCATCTTACTGCTCTCCTCCGTGCTGGTGGTTAATCTCTATCACCTGCAGATTTTACGTTTCGACGACTACAGTACCCGGTCAAATGAAAACCGCATTAAGCTGGTGCCGGTCGCGCCCAGCCGCGGCATTATTTATGACCGTACCGGCACGCCGCTGGCCCTGAACCGTACGATTTATCAGGCAGAACTGGTGCCGGAAAAGGTCGACGATTTAAAACAAACGCTGCAAAACTTACGCCCGGTGCTCGAACTCACCGATGACGATATTGAGGCGTTTGAAAAAGAGCGTAAGCGCTCACGTCGCTTTACCTCTATCCCGGTAAAAACCGGCCTTAATGAGGTGCAGGTTGCACGCTTTGCCGTGAACCAGTACCGCTTTCCCGGCGTGGAAGTCAAAGGCTACCAGCGCCGCTACTATCCCTTTGGGCAAACCCTGACCCACGTTGTGGGCTACGTATCGAAAATCAACGATCGGGATGTGGCGCGTCTGGACAAAGAAGGTAAATGGCCAAACTATGCGGCTACGCACGATATCGGTAAACTCGGTATCGAAGCCTATTACGAAGACCTGCTGCACGGTAAAACCGGTTATGAAGAGGTTGAGGTAAACAACCGTGGCCGGGTTATTCGTCAGTTGCACGAGCAATCCCCGCAGGCCGGGCGCGATATCTATCTGACCATTGATCTGAAACTGCAGCAGTACATCGAAACGCTGTTAGCCGGCAGTCGTGCCGCAGTGGTGGTCAGCGATCCCCGCACCGGAGAAATTCTGGCCATGGTGTCCACGCCCAGTTACGATCCGAACCTGTTTGTTGACGGAATTTCCAGCAAAGACTATCGCGGATTACTGAGCGATGAAAACCGTCCACTGTATAACCGCGCGATTCAGGCCGCCTATCCGCCAGCCTCAACGGTCAAACCCTATGTCGCCGTTTCCGCGCTCAGCGCAGGCGTTATCAACCGAAATACCAGCCTGTTCGATCCCGGCTGGTGGCAACTGCCCGGCTCTGAAAAACGCTATCGCGACTGGAAAAAGTGGGGCCACGGTCGTCTGAACGTCACCAGATCGCTGGAAGAGTCTGCGGACACCTTCTTTTATCAGGTCGCCTATGACATGGGCATCGATCGCCTGTCGGAGTGGATGACCAAATTCGGCTACGGTGAACGTACGGGCATTGATTTACCCCAGGAGAGCGCGGGTAACATGCCGACGCGTGACTGGAAAATGCGCCGCTTTAAAAAGCCCTGGTATCAGGGTGATACCATTCCTGTTGGTATCGGTCAGGGCTACTGGACGGCAACACCATTGCAGATGAACAAAGCGATGATGATCCTCATCAACGACGGGGTTATCAAAGTGCCGCATATGCTGCGCGCCACGCGCGAAGGCCGCACCCTGGTGCCTTATCGTCAACCGCCTTCCCAGCCGATAGGCGATATCCACTCGGGCTACTGGGAAATTGCCAAAGACGGGATGTATGGCGTGGCCAATCGCCCCAATGGTACGGCTCACAAGAGCTTTGCCGATGCGCCATACAAAATTGCCGCGAAATCGGGTACGGCTCAGGTCTTCGGTCTGAAAGAGAACGAAACCTATAACGCACACAAAATCGCAGAACGCCTGCGTGACCACAAGCTGATGACCGCGTTTGCCCCTTACGATAAACCGCGTGTCGCCGTGACCATGATTCTGGAAAACGGCGGAGCCGGACCCGCCGTAGGCACGGTAATGCGTCAGATACTGGATCACATCATGTTAGGTGACAATAATACTGTCCTGCCGGATGCGGCCCCCACACCGCCAGGCTACGAAGGTGAATAATCATGTCGATGAATGACAGCCCGCAGAAGCGGTCAATATGGATGCGCATGCATATTGATCCGCTATTTATGCTGATTATCCTCGCGCTACTGACCTTTAGCGCCATTGTTATCTGGAGCGCCAGCGGGCAGGATCCCGGCATGATGGAGCGTAAGCTCGGCCAGATCGCCATGGGGCTGATCATTATGCTGGTGCTGGCCCAGGTTCCGCCCCGGGTATACGAAGGCTGGGCGCCTTACCTGTATATTGTCAGTGTCATCCTGCTCGTCGCCGTGGATGCCTTTGGCCAAATCAGTAAAGGGGCGCAGCGTTGGCTGGACCTGGGTTTTATCCGCTTCCAGCCCTCTGAGATCGCTAAAATCGCCGTTCCTTTAATGGTCGCGCGCTTTATCAACCGCGACGTGTGCCCACCGACCCTGAAAAACACCGCCATCGCTCTGGTGCTGATTTTCCTTCCTACGCTGTTAGTGGCCGCGCAGCCTGACCTCGGAACCTCGATTCTGGTCGCGGCCTCGGGATTATTTGTGCTGTTCCTCTCCGGCATGAGCTGGAAGCTGATTGGTATCGCCGTCCTGTTAGTTGCGGCCTTTATCCCCATATTGTGGTTCTTCCTGATGCATGACTATCAGCGAGACCGCGTGATGATGCTGCTCGATCCCGAAAGCGATCCGCTTGGCGCGGGTTACCACATTATTCAGTCTAAAATCGCTATTGGCTCTGGCGGACTGCGCGGTAAAGGCTGGCTGCATGGGACGCAATCACAGCTGGAGTTCTTACCGGAGCGTCACACCGACTTCATTTTCGCCGTGCTGGCAGAAGAGCTGGGACTGGTGGGCGTACTGTTGCTGCTGGTGCTGTACCTGCTGTTGATTATGCGTGGACTCATCGTGGCTGCCCGTGCGCAAACCACCTTTGGCCGGGTGATGGCCGGGGGTTTAATGTTGATTTTATTCGTCTATGTTTTCGTTAACATTGGCATGGTTAGTGGTATCTTACCGGTGGTTGGCGTTCCGTTGCCGCTGGTCAGTTACGGCGGCTCGGCGCTTATTGTGCTTATGGCGGGATTTGGCATCGTAATGTCGATCCACACACACCGAAAAATGTTATCTAAAAGTGTTTAAGAGGTCGCAGATGCGTAAGGACTGGCTTGGCGTTGTATTGGCTTCAATGGTTTTAGCTGCATGTTCTACCCAGGAACCGCAACAACAAAGTGCGCCACCGCAGCCTGCCTATAACGGCCCGGTGGTAGAGATTCCTGGCGTTGAGCCTCGTTATGAGCCGGTCAATCCGTCGACCAATCAGGACTACAGCGTCAACGGTAAAAACTACCGTATTATCAAAAATCCGGCCAACTACAGTGAAGTGGGGCTGGCCGCCTGGTACGGTGAGGAAGCCCAGGGTAATCGTACTGCGACGGGCGAGACCTTTGATCCCGATGCCCTGACGGCTGCCCATCCAACGCTGCCCCTGCCCAGCTACGTTCGCGTGACAAACCTGGCAAACGGCCGCCAGATTGTGGTGCGGGTTAACGATCGCGGCCCGTATACGCCGGGACGCATTATCGATCTGTCCCGTGCGGCAGGTGACCGCCTGAATATCTCCAACAATTCCCGCGTGCGGGTTGATTACATCAGTGTCGCACCGGATGGCACGCTTTCCGGCCCCGGCACCATCGGCACCGTGGTCGCGAAACAGAGCTATGCCCTGCCTGCGCGTCCCGACCTGAACGGTCCGGTCATGAGCAGCCCACAAGGCATGAGCGGTGGCAGTCAACCCATCATGAACGGTAGCAGCCAGCCGCAGACCGCCCCGGCGGCTGAACCCGAGGCTCAGGATATTTCACCCGTCAGCAATGCGACGCTGCAAAGCAATAATGCTATGGGCGCGCCAGTGCAAAGTAGCGGCTTCCTGGGCGCGCCGCAGCCGTTACCCAGCGGCGTGCTGGAAAGCAGTGAGCCCGCTGCCAGCCCCCCTGTCGCAGCCGCGCCTGTTGCCGCTGCGCCGGTTGCGGCCAGTGCCGCCGCATCACCCCGCCAGCCTGCCGCCAGCCAGAGTGCCTCATCCCTTTCAGGCTATGTCGTTCAGGTGAGTGCCATTAATGATGCAGCACGTGCCCGGCAGTTAGTTAACAGTTTACGCCAGCGCTTTGGCGTTCCTGGCGCTGTGGAAAACGCAGGCAATGTGTACCGCGTGCAGCTTGGTGGTTATAAAACCCGTGCAGAAGCCGTGGCCTTACAGCAACGGCTGAGCAGCGAAGGCCAGAGTGCGGCCTTCGTTACCACCGCAGGTCGTTAATCGAAAGAGGTTACCGTGACAGGTAACCTCTGCTAACAACTCATTCACTAAGCCGGATGTCTGAAAATCAGGCATTTGTTATGATGAGTGACTTTTTTAAACCTTAAACCCATGGATGTTGTCGTCCCACACATGAACACGCTGAAACCTTCTCGTTTGTTAAAACGCCTGACAGTGGGATCACTGATCGCCTTCTCCCTCAGCCATGCTGCCATCGCTGATGATGTTAATCTCAAGACCATGATTCCCGGCGTACCGGACATTGATGCCGAAGCTTATGTCCTCATCGACTACAATTCAGGCAAAGTGCTGGCTGAGAAAAACGCGGACGCACGCCGCGACCCGGCGAGCCTGACGAAGATGATGACCAGCTACGTCATCGGTCAGGCAGTTAAAGCAGGAAAAATCCACCAGGACGATATCGTTACCGTGGGGCAGGATGCGTGGGCGACCGGTAATCCGGTATTCAAAGGTTCATCCTTAATGTTCCTGAAGCCTGGCGACCGCGTTCCGGTTTCCCAGTTAACGCGCGGTATCGTTCTGCAGTCCGGTAATGATGCCTGTGTGGCGATGGCCGATTATGTCGCCGGCAGCCAGGATGCCTTTGTTGGTCTGATGAACAACTACGTGAAAGCGCTGGGTCTGCAAAACACGCATTTCCAGACCGTTCATGGCCTGGATGCGGAAGGTCAATACAGCTCAGCACGCGACATGGCGCTGATTGGCCAGGCGCTTATCCGTGATGTTCCTGAAGAGTACGCGGTTTATAAAGAGAAAGAGTTCACCTTTAACAATATTCGTCAGATGAACCGCAATGGTCTGTTGTGGGATACCAGCCTGACCGTTGACGGCATCAAAACCGGTCACACCGCGTCAGCAGGCTATAACCTGGTGGCCTCTGCGACAGAAGGACAGATGCGTTTGATCTCTGCCGTGATGGGCGGTCATACCTTCAAAGGCCGCGAAACGGAAAGTAAAAAGCTGCTGACCTGGGGTTTCCGCTTCTTTGAAACCGTTGCACCGCTGAAAGCCGGGAAAGAGTTTGCCTCTGAGCCCGTGTGGTTTGGTAACAGCGATCGCGTCCAACTGGGCGTTGAAAAAGATGCTTATCTGACCATTCCACGCGGCCGGATGAAAGATCTGAAAGCCAGCTATGTCCTCACCAATACCGAGCTGCATGCGCCACTGAAGAAAAACCAGGTGGTTGGCAGTATCAATTTCCAGCTCGATGGCAAAACTATCGATCAGCGTCCTCTGGTGGTGTTAAATGAAGTCTCTGAAGGCGGCTTCTTCAGTCGTATCGTTGACTATATCAAACTGATGTTCCACCACTGGTTCGGTTAATGGTGCATGGCGGTTGAAAAACCGCCACTCTGCCCCCATTACAGGTTAATATGATGCTCCCGCTTCGGCGGGAGCCTGTTTTTTATGTACCGGAGTGATTATGAAAACCAAACTGAATGAACTGCTCGAATTCCCTACCCCATTTACCTACAAAGTAATGGGGCTGGCACAGCCGGAGCTGGTTGATTTGGTGCTTGAGGTCGTGCAACGCCATGCACCCGGCGATTACAGCCCAGAAGTGAAACCCAGCAGCAAAGGTAACTATCACTCGGTAAACGTCACGATCAATGCCACCCACATCGAGCAGGTCGAAACCCTGTACGAAGAGCTGGGCAAAATTGAAATCGTGCGGATGGTGCTGTAACGCTGTCAACACTGGTCAGCGGGTCAGGCTGCGCAGATAACGCGCTGACCCGTATTTTCTGCCCTACCGGCCCAGCCGCTCTGTACTCATCCTCTCATCCCGAAGGCGTTTAACTTCATCGCCGCCAGCGTTATACTCAGCGTCTCCCCTCTTTAACGGATACTCGTTTTGTCTGCAGACACGCTTCTTATTCGCCAGTTTGGGTTATGTGACTGGCAATCGACCTCAGACGCCATGCACCACTATACCGATCAGCGCGATAGCGAAAGCCGGGATGAAGTCTGGCTGGTGGAACATTATCCGGTCTTTACACAGGGCCAGGCGGGAAAAGCCGAGCACCTGCTGATGCCCGGCGATATTCCTGTGGTACAAAGCGATCGTGGGGGGCAGGTGACCTATCACGGGCCAGGACAACAGATCATGTATGTTCTGATTGATGTGAAACGCCGTAAAACCGGCGTGCGTCAGCTGGTGACCGCCTTAGAAGAAACGGTCATTGCCGTACTGGACCGCTTTGGCGTGGCGGCGCGGGCCCGACCCGATGCGCCAGGCGTCTATGTTGGGGATGAAAAAATTTGCTCGCTGGGGCTGCGCATTCGTAAGGGCTGCTCGTTTCACGGGCTGGCATTAAATGTGGCGATGGACCTGTCGCCATTTTTACGGATTAACCCGTGCGGCTATGCCGGAATGCACATGACGCAGCTGCAACACTTCCGGCCTGAAATCACGTTAGGCGATGTTCAGCCGTTGCTGGCCGAAACCTTTGCCCGCCAGTTGGGTTATCAGCAGGTTGAATGGCATCAGGATGAAAACCCACGCTGAGTTAACGGTGAATGCGTATTTACAAATATGTAACTTATCGGTGGTGTCTTTGGCTGCTTCCTGGCCGTTGAGATGATATAATTTTTGCACTTTTTTCAAATAAAGTTGAAAGCCGCCTTCTCTGATTGAGTGAGACAGCTTTCAAATCGCAATCCGACCGGAACCTGCTGATTTATGAGTAAACCAATTCAGATGGAACGCGGCGTCAAATATCGTGACGCAGACAAAATGGCGCTGATCCCGGTGAAAACCGTGGCCGTCGACCGGCAAGAGATTCTACGCAAGCCGGAGTGGATGAAAATCAAACTGCCGGCGGACTCCAGTCGTATTCAGGGCATTAAAGCCGCAATGCGTAAAAACGGGCTCCACTCCGTTTGTGAGGAAGCCTCCTGCCCTAACCTTGCTGAATGTTTTAATCACGGCACGGCGACCTTTATGATCCTGGGCGCGATCTGTACCCGCCGTTGCCCGTTCTGCGACGTGGCCCACGGTCGTCCTAACGCACCCGATGCAAACGAACCGGGTAAACTCGCCCAGACCATCGCCGACATGGCACTGCGTTATGTGGTTATTACCTCGGTGGATCGCGACGATTTACGTGACGGCGGCGCTCAGCATTTTGCCGACTGTATTACGGCTATCCGGGAAAAAAGCCCCAGCATCAAAATTGAAACGCTGGTGCCTGACTTCCGTGGCCGCATGGATCGTGCGCTTGAAATTCTGACTGCCACACCGCCAGATGTGTTTAACCACAACCTCGAGAACGTGCCTCGCGTGTATCGCCAGGTACGGCCGGGCGCAAACTATGAATGGTCGCTGAAGCTGCTGGAACGCTTTAAAGAAGCCCATCCCGAGGTACCGACAAAATCCGGTTTAATGGTAGGCCTGGGAGAAACTAACGCTGAAATCGTCGAGGTCATGCGTGACCTGCGTCGTCATGGCGTGACAATGTTAACTCTGGGTCAGTATCTGCAGCCCAGCCGCCACCATTTGCCTGTTCAGCGCTATGTCAGCCCGGCGGAATTTGATGAAATGAAAGAAGAGGCACTGGCGATGGGCTTTACCCATGCTGCCTGCGGTCCTTTTGTCCGTTCGTCTTACCATGCCGACATGCAGGCAAAAGGCCTGGAAGTGAAATAACCGTTCGCCTGCTGGCTGCCTTAAAAAGCAAAAAACCAGATTGCCCGCAATCTGGTTTTTTTATGGCTGTCAGAAATAAAAATTAACACTTTTCTAAAACTGACGCCGCGTTAATCTTTATGAGAAACGCGTTCCGCAGGGGTTTCTTCTGCCGTGGTGCGCGCTGCACTGGTGTCTTCGTCTTTCATGGCCTTTTTAAAGCCTTTGATTGCGGAGCCCAGATCGCCACCCAGAGAACGTAACTTGTTGGTGCCGAAAAGCAGTACGATAAGCGCACCGATAATCAGCAGCTTGGCAATACTGATACCTTCCATATATAACCTTTATAATCTGGCGAATAACGGTAACGCTTATTTAGGCGCAGTTTAGCGCTAACCTCAAGCGTAATCTGTAACAGATTAAGATCGCGCAGCGGCGCCGTCAGGTTTCAGGCCCAATCGGCTAGCGATGATCCCTGCCCCCGGTTAGCGCGTTCCATCCAGTTCGGGCCGGCTAAAACGGCGGTTATCCAGCACCGGCAGCATTGCGCGCGCTGTTGCGATTCTTTGTGGATCGAGCTCGGCAAAAATAAGTGCCCGGGACTCGGCCGCCCGGCTTATCGGTACGCCAAGGGGATCGACCACCATGCTATTGCCAATATTACGCATACCGCACTCGCCTACAGCCACCACATAACAGGTATTTTCCAGCGCGCGCGTGCGGGTAAGTAAATCCCAATGCATCTCTTTTAGCGGCCCTTTGACCCATGCGGAGGGTAAGACCAACACCTCGGCCCCCTCCAGCGCCAGACGCCGCGACAGCTCGGGAAAACGCACATCGTAGCAGGTCATCAGCCCGACTTTCATGCCCGCAACGTCCACCAGCGGCGGAATCTCTTGTCCGGCTTCAACCCGCTTTGATTCCTGCATCGCGAACGCATCGTACAGATGCAGCTTGCGGTATTCTGCCACGATCTTGCCATCGCGAATGACCACCAGCACGTTAAACACTTTGCGCTCACTGCCCGGCATATGCATTCCCAGCACGGTAGTCAGCCCATGGCCTTTGCTGGCGCTAAGCAGTTGCGACAGAAACGGCCCGTCAGGCGACTGAGCGGCTTCCAGTATGAAATCGGGATTAGTGATATCAGTGGCCAGCACCGCTTCTGGCAGAACCAGCAGATCGGCCCCGGCACGGCTGGCCTGGTCCATCATGTCCTGGCAGGTTAGGGCGTTTTCCTGCCAGTCACGCTGAACCGCAAATTGCCCTAATGCGACTTTCATCGTGGGTTCTCCCTGAAAGCAGTACTGCCGTGATATACAGGCCCTTTGGTAACCTTTCAATGCTCTTACAAAGGCTGAAGGGCTTTCACATGGTAGCGTGGTGATTCAACATAGCCTTCACGGCCATAAAACTGGTTAGCTTTAAGACGTGAAGCATGACAGTGAACTTCCATGCGGTCGCAGCCGTGCTGCGCTGCCAAGGCTTCTGCATGCTGGAGCAGTTTCTGGCCCACACCTTTGCTGCGCTCACCGTCCGCGATGCAAAAATAGCTGATACGGGCAAAATCCCCTGCCAGCGCCAACTGAGGGATAAAATGCAGGGAAAGGAATCCCAGTACATGATTACCCTGTTCTGCGATCAGCAGCTTTTCATTGGGGTCCGTCATAAGCTGGGCCAGACGTTGTTCAATAAAATGCTCTGTACCGCCATAACCGAGTTCACTTAACAACGCGCTCAGTACGAAGCTGTCCTTCGCCTGAGCCGGACGAATATCCATCCTGGCACCTCTTTATCTGTTATGCGGAGAGTCAGTTATAACCTGAGACGCGCTAAAATGCTCCCCCTGCGAGTTGTTATGATTATGTTACAAGGATTATCTGTGACTCGCGCCGCAGTTTACTGGCGGTTATCGTGCTGCAGTAGCCTGTCTGGCGCAGTGTGCCAGCGTGATATCGAAAAGCGCGGGAGGGCGTGATGTGCAGGAAATGATACGGGGACGAGGCAGCGGCAGCACTGCAATTGCGCCTTAAAGCCGTTTCATCCTTCAGCCAGAAATGTGACACGTACCGGCATAAAAAAACCCGCCAGAAGGCGGGTTTTTAGAATTCTGACTGTTAACTTACAGACTGATAACGTTAGCAGCAGATGGGCCTTTTGCGCCGTCAGTGATTTCAAACTCTACACGCTGACCTTCAGCCAGAGTTTTGAAGCCATTGCTCTGGATCGCAGAGAAGTGTACGAATACATCTTTGCTGCCATCTTCAGGAGTAATGAAACCGAATCCTTTAGATTCATTAAACCACTTAACGTTACCTTTAATCTTAGACATCTATATTACCTTTACATGAAAAATGGACACTAAACTGTGTCGCCATCTAGTACAGCAATTGCTGAGGGTTTTGTCCAGCCTGATTTGATGAAAAAGTGATAAATATCGCTATTATTTACCCTTTGGTTACTTTTTCACTGGCTCCAGAGCTTAAAACTGCCAGCGCAGCCAGGCAAAATACACGTTCCCGTTGTTGTAAGTACCTGGAATATAAGTCATTTGAAAGTTCAGCGAACCATAACCTATTGACGCCAACGGTAATATGGCCGGAACGGGATAGTATCCCCAGTTATGCCGTGCCGTTACCCCTGCGGTATAGCCCAGACCATAGTGAAAATTTTGATCCTGCAAAGGTCGCCAGGTGGCCTCCCAGCCGTAACCGCCAAACGGTTCCCACTTGTTGAAAGAATCTTTGAACGCCATCAGGTAAAGGCCGTGCCAGTTCCCTTTCTCATCGTAACGCGAAACGCCACCACCGGCGCCCCAGGGACGTTCGTTATATCTGTGAATATGCTCTTCATCATACGTCCAGCGGTTGTGCCAGGTGATGGCGGGCACATAAACATCAATTGCATCAGGCTGTTGCCAGGTTTGCTGGACGTTGCCGGTAAAGGTATCCCAGCCTGATTTAATCTCTTGGGAGAGCATAGCGGCCTGGAGGGAAAAAGAAAAAAACAGCGCCAGTAATGGAGCTGATAACATTGTTAAAAGGTACCTGTTCACTTCGGTATTACCTGTCTCTTATTGATTGAACGCAGTGTTCCATGCTGAAAATCAGCAACGGGAAGACCCGCCTGACCCGAAATTTAAAAAAAAATGCTCAGGGTATTCAGCATGTAATTATCATTGACGTAATAAAGCACGAGCAATTTTAGCGCAAAAAAGATGAACCAAGCCCAAACAGCAAGAACTTTCAACATTTCCACTAAGTTCTGTAGTTTTCACAACCAAACTCAACACTTACGCAACATCACGTCGCGCCTTCATACAGGCGCCGAACGGGGCGAGCAGTGATAAACAGCGACTTTTACCACACACCACCTCAGGTAAACCACATAAAGAATGATTAAGGGTCAGGGTAATGCCAGTAAAAATGCGCTCGCTTAACCAGGTAGCAGGTAGCAGGATGAAAATCTTACAGGCTCGCGGTGTCAAGAGAAACGCTCGCTGGTCGGGCTGCGGGCACCCGTCAAGATGCCCGTCGAATCAGAAAATCAGTTTGAATACCCCTGTCAGGGTCAACAGTCCCACGATAAAAATAATGGCGATAATCCACAGAGTTATTTTCATTTCCTCTCCCTTACCATTAAAAAACATTCCCATAACAGTATAGGCAAAATTCAGCGATGTGCTTTTTGCTTATTGCGTTCTCAACTATGAAAGCAACATTCAGCTTTAATTGTTATTTTCTGTGAGAAGCATCGCATAGCGGCCTTTTTGTCGCCCCTGTCGCTTCGTTTTAAGAATCATCTCTGGCTAAAATTTAGGCGGACAGGACAGCTCGACGGTTTTGACACTAAAAATGCAAAGCAGGGAGAGAGACCTTATGAGTAGCATTAATACCAGCATGGGCCGCTACAGCCTGAAGGCAAAAGACAGCGGTGAACAAATCAAAGGTTTTTTCGCCATTAATGATGAAGGCGGCACGCAACTTACCCGACAGGAATTTGCGGAGCATTACCTTGATGATGTGGTGAATAACGTGATTTATCCGGTTACCGGAGGTAACCGGGAGATCGCCCGCGCACTGCGAGAACAGATGGTAAAAGCGGGCTTTGAAGCGTCAGATTAACAGCAGGGGCCGCCATGTTTCGCGGCCCTTTTGTCACGTGCAGGCGCCTTTACACCACGTAAGAAAGTAGCAAGCATCCCACTAAACCACACACTGATATAATCGTTTCCAGTGCTGACCAGGAGCGGATGGTTTCGCCTATCGTCAGGTTGAAATACTCTTTAAACAGCCAGAATCCTGGATCGTTAACGTGTGAAAAAATCACACTGCCCGACCCCACGGCTATCACCATTAATTCAGGACTGGCACCGCTGGTTACAATTAACGGCGCGACAATGCCTCCGGCGGTAATCGCCGCCACGGTTGCCGAGCCAAGCGCGATACGCAGCACAGCAGCAATAGACCAGGCCATAAACAACGGCGACAAATTGGTGGCATGCATCATATTGGCAATGTATTTATCCACGCCGCTGTCCACCAGAACCTGCTTGAAGGCCCCGCCGCCCCCGATAATCAGCAGCATCATGGCAATAATTTTGATGGAATCGCTTAACGTGTCCATCACCTGTTCCATGCTGCGCCCGCGGTTCAGACCAAAGGTGAAGATCGCAATCAGCACGGCAATTAGCGTCGCCATAACAGGATCGCCAAAGAACTCGGCATAAGGCAACAGCGCGTGTCCCTTGGGCAGCACCATCTCCGCTACCGCACGCAGTGCCATCAGGATGACCGGAACAAGCGATGTCCAGACGCTGACGCCAAAGCCTGGCATTTCGGCTTCACTAAAGGTTTTGGGGTTGTAGAGCCCTTCAGGGATAGGCTTATCAATGCCTTTGAGGAAACGCGCGTAAACCGGACCCGCCAGGATAACGGTCGGAATGCCCAGTAAGGTACCAAAAAGCAGGGTTTTTCCCATATCGGCGTTAAACAGCGTCGCTATTGCCGTGGGGCCAGGATGAGGCGGTAAAAACCCATGGGTGACAGACAACGCCGCCGCCATAGGAACGCCAACAAACAGCAGCGGTACCCGTGCAGAAGCCGCAACGCTAAACACCAGCGGCAGCATCAGCACAAAGCCCACTTCGTAGAACAAGGCAAAACCAACGATAAAACCGGTCAGCACCAGCGCCCACTGGATGTGCCTTGTGCCAAATTTATCGATCAACGTGGTGGCGATACGTTGTGCACCGCCACAGTCGGCCAGTAATTTACCGAGCATGGCACCAAATCCCATGATCAGCGCCAGTCCGCCCAGCGTCCCGCCGACGCCGTTTTTAATCGAAAGAATGACTTTGTTGACCGGCATGCCCTGCATGATCCCCACCGCCAGGGCGACTAAAATCAGTGCGATAAAGCCGTTGAGTTTAAAGCGAATCATCAGCAGTAACAGTAATGCCACGCCAATCGCCACATAGAGTAATGGCATAATTTTTCTCCACCTGATGCTCTGAATCTTCTCAGTGCCGCTTTGTTATCGTCGTCCCGGAGGACGCGCAAAATTGGGGCGCTGCCATGGTCGTAACATTTTGACAACCCCTGTTACCGATAACATGTTAAGGGTAACATCCGTGTTAAAGCATCACTCCACGTCGTTGAATTTGCGTTTTGCGAAGACGATCAACTTTTGCTCCCCTCGCTATAAGAAAGTTTCGCGGGGCCGATCGCCCGCTTTTCGTTACACTCAGATTTTAGCGAAGATATAAAAGGATGCGCTGGTGAGTGACAATCTGAGTGAACTGTACAGCAATCAACAAACCCTTTTCGGCCAGGGAAGCCTTAACAAACTGATTCCCCTGTTGGCCGCCCAACCCCAGGCTACCCTGCTCTTTTGCGGCCGTTCGTTCTTACAGGGCGACGCCTATGCCCGAATTAAAACCACGCTGAACGATCACATTGTGGGTTATGAAATTGTGAGCAACGAGGCCTCGCCTGCCGATATTGATGGCTGGGTGGCACGTTGGCGCGGCCATGTCGATCGGGTTATCGCCGTAGGAGGCGGCAGTGTTCTGGATGCCGCCAAGGCCTTCAGCGCCATGATTCAGCACCCGCTTCCCACCGCCCGCTACCTGGAAAAAGTCGGAGACACGGCAGTCAGCGCCGTTACCTTGCCGCTCATCGCGATTCCCACCACGGCGGGCACCGGCAGTGAGGTCACGCAGAACGCCGTCGTGACTGACCAGCGGGATATCCAGATAAAAGCATCGTTGCGCCATCCGGTGTTCGTGCCACAGGTCGCGATTCTCGATCCTGACTTGCTTAAGGGCGCCCCCGATAAGGTGCTGGCCACCTGTGGAATCGACGCGTTTACCCATTTATTTGAAGCCTATCTTTCCAGCAAGGGCAACCTCTTTACGCGCCAGTTAGCCCTTACCGGACTGCGTCAGTTTATTCAGGGATGGCCTCGGCAAAACCAGCAAGACGAAACCGGCGATCGCGCGCGTGAGGCGATGATGATGGCGTCCTGGTTGGGCGGTGTCAGCCTGAGCAGCGCGGGGCTGGGCGTCATTCACGGCATCGCCGGAGAGCTGGGCGCGATTAAACCCTTCCATCATGGTGAAGTCTGCGGCAGGCTGCTGTTCACGTTTCTGGATCATCTTGCAGACAGCCAGCATGCGCGCCAGCGTCAGCTCATGGATGAAATGCATGCGCAGCTTTTTAACGAGGAGACCGATTCACCCGCGCGCTATCTTAAAGCCTGGCTACAACGCTCAGCCATTATGACGTTCTGGCAGGAGGGGCCAACGTTAAGCCCGTCGGATATCGACTGGATCCTGGCCCGGGCCAACAGTAAAAACAGCCTCGTCAGCTACAGCAAAGATGAGATGCGCGACATGATTACGCGCGCCTGGCCGGTCAGCGCGTAAGCGTAGTGCGGGCGGTGTTTTAGCCCGCACATTCCCCCTGTTCCGCCCCGCTAAAGGGCGTTTCACCTGCAAGCATTTGCTCGATCACCTGTAGCACACCTTCATCATTATTCGCGGGTGCCAGGAAGCGCGCGGCGTCTTTAACCCGCTGCGGCGCATTGCTCATCGCGAAACTGAAACCCGACTGCTGCAGCATCTCGAGATCGTTACCGCCGTCGCCAAAGGCCAGTACCCGATCGTGAGAAATGCCCCAGCGCTGCGCCAGCAGGTTCAGGCCGTTAGCTTTATGCTGACCAGGAACGATTAAGTCAACCGAACCGTGCCCGCTCGACGTCGCCGAACCTTCGTGCAGGCGCTGGATATCCGCCATTAAAGGCTCGACATACTCATCCGACAGATTAAGGGCAAACTTAAGTATCCTGTCGTCGGCAACCTCATCAAGAGAACGAATGGGCCTGAGCCGGTGGCAATAATGCCGCATCTTGACCAGCCACTTCTCATCCATCCCTTCGAAGTAGTAGGCGCTCTCACGTCCGCAAAGCAGATAGCGCAGATCAGGATAGTGGCCATTTTCAAGCGTATCGAGTACCGCATCGATGTCATTGCGGCTAAAAGCACCGCAGAACAGTTCTTCATCACGATCGATAATTAACGCGCCGTTTTCTGCGACAAACGCAATCTCACTGGCGATCTCAGGGAAAAATGAGCGGAGTTGATGGTATTGATTGCCGCTGGCCACGACAAATTTGATATGTCGCTGAGTGAGCTGGTGGTAACAGGCGAGGAACCGCGCGCGGTTATACTGCTTTTTGTCATCCAGAAAGGTGCCATCCATATCAACAGCAACCATCTTAACCGTGGTCATCAGAACTCCTTAGCCGGTAAACGTTCAGGATTAACTGTCAGAATAGCCTGGTAACGGGCGTTCGGTGCATAAAAAAGGGATGGCATCGGCCATCCCTGTGTCGCTATTGAAACGCGTTATTCAGGATTAACGAGGTAATAATGCCGGTGGCGGCGGCAATCAATACATAGTTACCGTCGATGTCGGCCCAGTGCTGACCCGGCGGCGGTTCTCTCAGACCACGCTCACGCCAGTCATCAACCCGATAATCTTCACCGCAGTACTCTCGCGGTACAGGACCACCACGGCGAAACTCATGACCGCGCCAGGCAAAGCGATCGTGATGATAATCGCGCCGCACATCTGGCGGTGGCGGGCCAGGCCGGTGGCCGGGAGGTCCATCGCGATCCAGGCCTGGCGGGCCATCGCCGTCGGGACCGCGGCCAGGATGATGCCACGGACCGTCTGGGCCGCCTGGCCCCTGTGCCAGCCCAGGGCTGCTGTACATCGTGCTGTATGCTAAAAGGGCGATAATCAAACCTGATTTTATTTTTTTCATGGTACTGCCTCCAGTGGTAACGGCGACTCAGCGCCGTTGCCATTACTATTGTCGTAACTGGAAGAAATAAGAATGACCAAAACTCTTAAAAGTCAGCGCGCTAAACAGGCGCGGACGGCGTCTCTCTCTCGTCAGGCACGCTGCATCAGGCGTGAAACACAGATACCTTGCGGAAAATCGTTTGGGGACTCAAACCTGGCGAGGCATCAAAATAAAACCCCGATCCTGAGATCGGGAAGTTATCGTCAAAGCCAGTAAACTGGAAAATGCCCCTTAAGAGAAAAAGGGAGAAGCAAAGCAGACAACACCACATCACAAGTGTCGGGATGAAATAATAACCTCTGGTCAATGACAGTTGGATGAAAAACGGCTCGGATATATTTTACATGCCGGTTTGATCCAATAAGAAATACACCGCTGCACATCGCAAACCTGAAAACGGGTGTTCAGTTTTATCCGTTCAGGCGCGCTTTACGCCTGAACGGATGACCATCAGGGGTAACTCAGCAGCACAGGCGCATCCGGTAATTTTGTAAACCTGCGGATGATTTGATGGTAATCCGCCACCGGATCGAGCTGACTAAACTGCTTTGGATACAAATCTTTTGCCAGAATCTCCATCCCGATAATGTTGTAAGGATGGTTGTAGAAGTGGTGATAGATCCCGTAGGTGCGCCCCTGTTTTACCGGCTCAATCTGCGCTAATCCTGTACGCTTCAACAACGTCGTAAAGGTTGCCGCCACCGCTTTCCTGTCCGATCCGTAACCGAACGGCAGTACATTACTGTTGGAACGTTTTGACCCCGTCATGATGTAAACGTCCGGCTTCATGGCAATGATTTTCTCAAGGGAAACAAAACCTGCGTTACCCGGCAGCAAAGTCGATCCGATATTTTTGCCGCCGACCGCTTCCACCAGTCCACCCCAGCCGCTGTGGCTATGCGTAAAGCAGCAGCTGTCGCTGTTACCGGCTATCGGTTCAATAAAGACGGTGGGTTTGGTTTTAACCTGGTCAATGCCCTTCTGCAGATTCTGCCAGTGCTGCTGGTAAAAATCGGTGTAGGCCTTCGCCTCGGCTTCACGGTTCAGCACTTTACCCAGCAGCGTAATACCCGGCACGGTGTTTTCTTTAGGATGCAGTTCATAGTCAACAAACACGACCGGGATGTTCAGGCTTTTGAGCGTGGTCAGCACTCCCGACTGCATCAGCGCAGGTTTGGCACGCAACTGCGCAATCATGATATCCGGTTTCTTTGCCAATACGCTTTCGAGGTTCACCTGCCCCTGATCGTTGAAGCCCATATCCACAATCTTCTCAGCCTGCGGCCAGGTTTTCTTCAGCAGCGCCCAGGTTTGCGTATCCTGTTTCTTTGGCAGGTTATTCCATGCCACAACCCGTTTAAAAGGGTTATCCCGGTCCAGCAGCGCCAGCGTCATGATGTCTCGCCCGTCCTGGAGAATGACGTGCTGAGGTTCTTTCTGCAGCGTAATCGTCTGTCCATCCACATCCGTTACGGTCAGAGGATAGGTGGTGGCCGAACAGACCGTTGAGGCCAGCAACGTGGCTGCAAAAATACCGAATTTCATGTTTATTAACCCTGTTGAGAAATAAGAATTATTCTCGTTAACTTTACCATGCTAATTCGTAACAAATATAAACCTTTGTTTAATGAATACGTCTGAACGCTGTCTCAGGTTGGCGCCGTCCCGGCATAAGGATCGGACGGCGCCTTGATATCAATGAGAATTACGCCTTAAGCAGCGAATAAAAAATGGCCGAAATGGCGATCAGACCGGCGAGCATCACAAACAGATTACTGAGTTTGCCACTGTATTGACGCATAGCGGGCACCCGCTGGATAGCGTACATCGGCATCAAAAACAGAATTACGGCAATGATCGGGCCGCCCAGCGTTTCAATCATTTTGAGGATATTGGGATCGAGCGTTGCCACCAGCCAGGTTGTCAGCAGCATAAACACGGCCGTCAGACGATTCAGCCTGTCAGGGGCTATCGCTTTGCCCCGGCTACGGAGCGCTTTATTCACCATGCCGTTGAACCCTTCACGTGCGCCCAGATAGTGGCCAAGGAATGACTTGGTGATCGCCACCACGGCTATCAACAGCCCAATCCAGGCGATAAGCGGCGCATTAAAATGGTTGGCAAGGTAGGACAAGATCGAAATGTTTTGCGCTTTAGCGGACTGTAAGTCTTGCGGCGAGAGGCTGAGTACGCAGCTGAAGACAAAGAACATCACGGTAAGCACCATCAAAAGGTGCGCGCAGGCCAGAATCCGGGAGCATTTTCGCTCGGCCTGCTCGCCGTACTCCTGCCGCTTCGCCAGGGCGAACGAGGAGATGATTGGCGAGTGATTAAACGAGAATACCATGACCGGCAGGGCAAGCCACAGCGTCATCCACAGATTGCGCCCGCTGCCCGCATTGAGGGTTTCCAGTGCGGCCCCGTGCCAGTAAGGAATCAGACAACACGCCATCAGCATCAACACGGCGACAAACGGATAAACCAGGACGCTCATCGCTTTCACAATCATGCTTTTGCCAAAGCGCACCACCGTCATCATGCCGATAATCAATATTAACGACAGGAGCGCACGCGGCGGCGGCACCAGGCCCAGTTGGTTCACCATCAGGCTTTCAACCGTATTAGTCATGGCTACGCTGTACATCAGCAAAATAGGGTAAATGGCAAAAAAATAGAGCAGCGTAATCAGTTTGCCCGCCCCTGCGCCAAAATGCTCTTCAACCACGTCGGTGATATCCCCTGCCGGATTGCTGCCAGAGAGGACAAAACGCGTTAAGGCCCGATGGGCAAAGAAGGTCAAGGGAAACGCCAGCACCGCCATAACGATCAAGGGTAACAGTCCCCCCATGCCCGCATTGATCGGCAGAAACAACACGCCCGCACCGATAGCGGTGCCATATAAACCCAGCATCCAGACGGTATCCGTTTTCCGCCAGCCAGTTTCATCATTAACGTGAGGGGTTTCCAGCGTGCGGGTTTGCGAGGTTTTCATCAGATCTTCCAGAATATGCATCAGCCTGAATCAAGGCTTGCAGCGGGTAAAGGGTTGGCGTTTTTCGCCATCAACGCATGTGTGCAACCTGCCAGATTCAGCCCGCCCCGTCAGGACGTAATCGATTGCGCCCCATTTTTTACACTATCTGACGGTAAAAATTCAAGTTAAGCGCCATATCGTGCACCTTTCCGGCAAAAACAGGGGAAAACGTGTGATGACGGCGTTACGGCCTGCCCCGTCCGCCATAGTTTGCGGATACCGCTCTGCTTACCCATTTTTTCCTCACTACACTTCAATCACCTTTAACATTTTGGACAGGACAGTGCGCTCAACCGCGCTGTTAATGCTGCAGTCGCCCGATCGGCGGTTGCCGTCCAGTGATTTACAGGAGTCGACTCTATGAAAGCGTTAACCTATCACGGCCCTCATAAAGTCAGCGTTGATAACGTTGCCGATCCCGGACTGGAAGCCGCCGATGATATTATTCTGCGCGTAACGGCCACGGCGATCTGTGGCTCTGATCTGCACCTTTATCGAGGAAAAATTCCCGGCACCGATCATGGCGATATTTTCGGCCACGAGTTCATGGGTGAAGTGGTGGAAGCCGGCAGTGCGGTAACGGCCGTGGCAAAAGGCGACCGCGTGGTGATCCCGTTTGTTATCGCCTGCGGTGACTGCTTTTTTTGTCATCTGCATCAGTATGCCGCGTGTGAAAACACCAACAGCGGCAAAGGCGCGGCGCTAAACCGCAAAAGCATTACGCCGCCGGCGGCCCTGTTTGGCTACAGCAAACTCTATGGCGGAGTGCCCGGTGGTCAGGCAGAATACGTGCGCGTGCCTAAGGCCAACGCCGGCCCTTTTAAAGTGCCGAACACCCTTTCAGACGAAAAGGTTCTGTTCCTGTCCGACATTTTGCCTACGGCCTGGCAGGCGGTGAAAAATGCCGAGATTAAACAGGGATCGAGCGTCGCTATTTTTGGCGCAGGTCCTGTGGGCCTGCTCAGTGCCGCCTGTGCCCGACTGGAAGGTGCAGAGCAGATCTACATGATCGATCACAATGACTACCGGCTGAATTTTGCCAGAGAGCGCTACGGCGTGATCCCCATCAACTTTGATAACAACGACGATCCCGCCGCCTGGATTATTGAGCACAGCGCGGGACACCGCGGTGTGGACGCCGTGATTGACGCGGTGGGTTTTGAAGCCAAAGGCAGCATGACCGAAACAGTGCTAACCAACCTGAAGCTAGAAGGCAGCAGCGGGAAAGCGTTACGTCAATGTATCGCTGCGGTTCGCCGTGGCGGCATTGTCAGCGTGCCCGGCGTGTATGCGGGATTTATTCATGGTTTCCTGTTTGGCGATGCGTTTGACAAGGGCCTGACCTTTAAAATGGGCCAGACGCATGTGCATGCTTACCTGCCCGATCTGTTGAATCTGATTGAAAAAGGGCATTTAACACCGGAAGAAATCGTGACGCATCATATGCCGCTGGAAGATGCCGCTCGCGGTTATGAGATTTTTGAAAAGCGTGAAGAAGCGTGCCGCAAGGTTATTCTGGTGCCTGGCATGATGCCAACCCAGGCCACGCTGTAAAAACATGGGCGGGAGATTCCCGCCCATGTTTTTTATCTGTGGGATTTGGCCTGTGCGTAAGCGGCGTCCAGATCCAGCCGCTGCCAGAATGCCTGATCGGCGCCCGGTCCACCCAGCGGATAACCGGCAGATAAGGCACTTTTCACCATCAGTTCACGGCGCTGTTTTGCGGACAGCTGGGGTAAGGCCGTTTCCAGCAGCACCTCGGCCCCGTCCGGTACCCGCAGTTTGGCCGCGTTCCCGGCGACCTTGGGTAGGTTATAGCTCATCGTAAAGCGATAAAACGGCTTCATGCTGCCATTGCCGTAAGGATCGTCGCTACCGGCAGGTTTGGCGCACGCCGCCAGGGTTGTTCCACACTCTTTTTCCAGCGCGCTACGCAGTTGTTGACGGGCATCATTGAATAACGTCCGATAAGCGGCATCGTTCAGATAATGGGCAACGTTGTATTGCGCCACCATGCGCGAGCCCATCACGTCGAGCGGGTAGTGTACGCCCAGAACCAGCCGTGAATAGCCGTAGCGTGCGCCGCGTTGCAGTAAGGCTTCAAACCGCTCCGGCACCATCTCGGCCAGCAGCAGCGCATCGGTATAGCCCGTGTTGGTGTGCCCGCTGGGGAACGAGCCGCCATCGGCCGTGTAGGGATGATTGTCTTTGATCACCGTATCATCCGGCACCAGATGAATCGTATTCCCTTTGTGCAGGAAAGGACGCGGATAGTTAAAATGTTTTTTTGCTTCACCGGTACTGACTTCACTGGCTTTGATCAGGGCTGCCGCCTTATTGATTTCGCCTTTGTCATAGGCGGCCAGGAAGGCTTTACCTAAACGCGGCCCGAGTGCATCGGCGAGAAAATAGAGATAGCTGATCCCCTCTGCGTCCGCCAGCGCCTGATGGCGCTCGCCCTGAGTGGCATTGAGGTTAATTGATGTCACCGTGGCACGATTGGCGTCCAGTACCGCTTTCGGCAGCGTGCTGAACCCTGATAACAGGGCAATACCTGCCTTTTGCAACGCAGTCCCCTGGAAATCATAACCACTGGCTTTCAGCCACTGGTAGTCAGCGAGTTTATCACTCTTCTTCGCCTGCTTGAGTTGGTCACGGCTGAGCGCAGGCGCGCCATGTTGTATGGCCGCCCGCTCTGCCGCCAGCGCCTGTAATTCAAGTGCGTTAAAAGCCGGGCTGGACGATCCCTGCGAGGTGTTGTTTGCCAGCGTGCTGGCCTCGGACAACGAAATTGCCTGTGCCTGCTGCGCCACCAGCAGTGCCGCCGCAATCAGCGTGAATTTCATTTTCATTATTATTCCTTTGATGTCTGATTATCTCTGACCTTGCCGGTTGTCACGCTAGCATTGCCCTATGACATTTTTATTTCAGCTGCTATGCCAGAGGTTTACCCCCAAAGCGCGTTGCGCGCTGAATAAACCACCGCGAACAGGCAGCAAAAACGGCCGAACCCGCTACGCTAGTGTAGGATTGACCGGTGTTATTCACAGATAACGAGGTCTTGCCCAATGGCGATGTCAAGACTACGCCCCGCCACCTCTTTACGACGTTGTGAGGGCGTTACCGCACGAATGCCGTCTGACATTGATTAAAAAACAGAATTGATCGTTGATTACCGTTGCCACATTCATACACTCTCGGGTTGCGAATGGCCGCATCGGCGTGCGTGCTTATTAAGGGATGTTTACATGAGGTTATCCAATGCGCTTTAAAGGACTTACTGTCGGGTTTTTCCTTCTGATTTTAGCAATGGCCACCATTGCCTTTTTTGAAGTATTAGCGCCCTACTTTTCGGCCATTTTGTGGGCAGCGGTGCTGGCCGTCATCTTCCACCCGCTCAAAAGGTATCTGCGCGGCAAACTGGGCGATCGTAACGGTCTTGCCTCACTGCTGACGCTGGTTTGCATCTGCCTGATCGTTTTCACCCCGTTAGCGATCATCGCCTCATCCATGGTGGTGGAGGTGAACACGGTTTATCACAAGCTGCAAACCAACTCCGCCCAGTTTCCGGTGGTCTTCGCCGATTTGTTACAGCACCTACCGGGCTGGGCTAAACATTATCTGGCTGAAAATAATCTGGACAATGCTACGCAGATTCAGCAGAAGCTGTCGGCATTTGCCCTTAAGGGCGGTCAGTATCTGGCGGGCAGCGCCTTTATCATCGGTAAAGGTACGTTCAGTTTTACCGTTGGCTTCGGCATCATGCTTTACCTGCTGTTCTTCCTGCTGAAAGATGGTTCCTATCTGGTGCATCTCATTCTGGAAGCGCTTCCGCTGTCTACCTACGTTAAACATCATCTGTTTATGAAGTTTGCCGCGGTGTCACGCGCAACGGTGAAAGGCACGGTCGTCGTTGGCGTCGTGCAGGGGATTCTGGGCGGGCTGGCTTTCTGGTTTACCGGCATCGATGGCAGCCTGCTATGGGGCGCATTGATGGGCTTCCTGTCACTGGTTCCTGCGGTCGGTTCCGCCATTATCTGGGTTCCAGCGACCATTTTCTTCTTCGCCACCGGTGCGCTGTGGAAAGGGTTGTTCCTCGTCGGCTTCTTTGTCGTGGTTGTCGGCCTGGTAGATAACATTCTGCGCCCGCTGCTGGTGGGCAAAGACACCAAAATGCCTGACTACCTGATTCTGATTACGACACTGGGTGGGATGGAAATCTACGGCATTAACGGCTTCGTGATTGGCCCGGTGATCGCCGCGCTGTTCATTGCCTGCTGGAATCTGCTGTCCGGACGCGATAACCGTGAAAACATCGAAGAGATCGATGAAGAGTTTATTGAAGAAGGAAAAAAACAGTCTGATACCGCACAACAGGATGCGGCAGAAGCAGAGGCCGCAAAGGCCGAGGCCTTGGAGGCGAAAACGGTTCCGGCCGAGCCGGCTCGAAAATAAGCCATAAAAAAACCCACCATCGGTGGGTTTTTTCACACTAAAGCGGCTTAGTTAGTCGCTTTATTTTTCAGGTCTTCAGCACCCTGCTTGGTTTTATCCCAGCCTTTCTCGGTGCCTTCTTTGGTTTTGTGCCAGCCTTTCTGCGTGCTTTCAGAAATTTTGCTGGAGGTCGAGTTGCTCTTGCCTTCTGCGGCATGCTCAGACTTCAGCTTCAGCTCTTCGCCTTTATGCTCGGTCTGATGCAGTTTTTCTTTAGCGGTATCTGCGCCTTTGTGCGCTTCAGCGACAGTTTCATCCGTTGTGGTAGCAGCGAAAACTGGCGAGGCCAGTAAAACAGCAGACAGTGCAATAATTGCTTTCTTCATCGTAATTCCCTCTTGTGTGAAATTTGTCGTCTTGCGTGATTATCCTGGCACAGGAGACCAAAGAACGATTTAAGAATAGACCTGAAATGAAATATGGCGAACCTGACTGGTTAAAAGTCCATCAGCCGCATAATCTTTTCTACCACAAATCCAGCTGCTGGCTGCCCGGCGAAGGTGATTTGGCGGCGGCTCTGGCCTTACGTACGCGCGGCACAGGCGCGGGTTGCGCCATCGCCTGATGGATCCAGTGCATAATCACCGCGACCACATAAGCCTGATGTTTATCATCCAGCGCCTGATGCTGAGCAATCCCGTGCCATTTCGCCAGACAGCCACGACAACAGGTCGCGGTGGCGTGCTGCGCGATGAAAACCGGAT
Organism: Pantoea sp. V106_11; assembly: GCF_029967885.1. Taxonomy (NCBI): domain Bacteria; kingdom Pseudomonadati; phylum Pseudomonadota; class Gammaproteobacteria; order Enterobacterales; family Erwiniaceae; genus Pantoea; species Pantoea sp. V106_11. Next base: position 246,611 of record NZ_JASCAK010000028.1, on the reverse strand, counting down.
GGCCGCGCATTGGCGTCTGTTTACCGTCATTAGGCGGTGCGCTGGCAGCCAGCCGCTGCTGGACAAACGTGGCCGCATGGGCTGCCACATCGGCCTCTCCCTTCGTCAGGCAGTAGTCATATTCCGACCGCCCCAGACGGAAACGCTGACGAAAAGGCGATTGGGCTAAGCGCTGAAACAGCGCGTCAAAGGTGTTCATCACTGGCGCATCACCGGATTAACTTTTTCTGCCTGACAGATAGCGAACGCCTCGGTCGCCAAACGTCTCGCGGTGCGGCTGCCCTGCATGCAGGTGAAAAATATCGCCTTCGCGATAGGTGGTCGCCTGATTTTCGGTGTACAAGGTAATATCGCCACTCAGGATCAGAGCCATTGCCTCAAAGGGATGTTCATGATGATCCAGTTCGCTATTTGCGCCCCGCTCCACAATAACCGGCTCTGCAAACCCTTTTTCTGCCAGAAGGGTTCGAAATTGCTGTTCTGTCATTTGTGCTCCCGTGAGTCGTGCCATTTTCTGTCAGTGTAGACAATCCTGGCGCAGTTCGTCAGGGCCATCCCCCGTCCAGAGCTTACGTAAAGTAGCGCAAGCAAGGTTGTAAGAGATAATCCCGCATGTGTACTTTCTGGTTACTTCATCACTAACATTTCATTAAAAATGGACGAAGCATGCAGCAAAGGGTAAAGACGGCATTACTTTTAATCAACCAGCGCTCACGTAAAGGTCGCATTGATGCCGCGCGCGCCACGCAGCTGCTGCAGCAATCCGGTTTGATTCTGCTAGAACCCGCTTACGACGACAGCCGTCCTTACGCTGAGCTCATCACCGCGTATGCCAGCCAGGTGGATCTGGTGATTGTCGGCGGGGGCGACGGCACCCTCAATGCGGCGGCAGCGGGCCTTATGCAGACCGGCTTACCCTTAGGCATTTTGCCCCTTGGCACCGCCAACGATTTTGCACGTACGCTCGGGATTCCGCCTCAGCTGGAGCAGGCTGTCAGCATCATTTGCCAGGGACACGTACGCTTTGTGGATTTGGGTGAGGTAAATGGTCATTTGTTCCTGAACGTATCCAGCATCGGTTTTTCGGCAGAGCTGGCGCGGAACCTTACGGCTCAGGCCAAAAAACGCTGGGGCGTGCTGGGTTATGCTTTTGCAGCACTGCGCATCTTGCGGCAAAGCCGCCCCTTTAGTGCGACGTTACATCATGAGGGACAGGCTATTGCGATCAAAACCGTTCAGGTTTCGGTCGGTAACGGACGTTTTTACGGCGGTGGCATGACCGTAGAGCAAAGCGCGGCCCCGGACGATGGGCTGCTGGACGTCTACAGCCTGGAGTTGAAAAGAAGCTGGCAGTTGCTGGCGCTCTTCCCCTCTTTGCGGCGCGGCACCCAGGGCCGCTGGCGTAACGTACGCACCTTCAGCACCACGGCACTCACACTGCATACGCGCCGTCCGCACTACATTAACGCCGACGGCGAAATTATTGGGCAAACGCCCGCGCAGTTTTGCCTGATTAATGATGCGCTCAAGGTGCTGGCCCCTGAAAAGCGCCACCCTTAACGGGCAACATCAGCAGGCTGAGGTTTTAGCATAGCGACCAGCGCCATGCCCATCAGTCCCAGACCGATAAGCACCAGAAAATAGTAGTTCAGCAAATGCCACAGCCAGATACCGGCCACGCCGCCCACCAGAAAAGCAAGAATCGTGTAGGTATGCAGTCGCAGGCGTTCCAGATAGAGTGGCGCATCTTTGGGTGATTCTTTTCGCCGGAGGACATCAAACAGCATGGCCAGTTCGATGCCAATGTCTGTGGAGGTACCGGACACGTGCGTCGTTCTGACGCGCGCATTCGAGATACGCGTGACCACCGCATTTTGCAGCCCCATTAAAAAGCTCAGGCTCAGGATCAGCACCACACCGGATGCAGCAATGGGATAGCGGGCCTCAATCACGCCCAGCGCCACCAGCGCAATGCCTTCTATAAAGATATTCACCGCGTAAATAGTGCGAATTTTGCGTCTGCGTCCGGCATTAATAATTAATGTGGAAAAGAGCGCGCCCACAATAAACATGCAGACGATAAACAGGAAAAACAGACCGTTGTGAAACTTTGCCTTGGCCAGAAAATCGGACAGCGAAGAGACGTTACCGGTCATATTGGCGGAAAAGAATCCTACAATCTCAAACGCGGCGGTATTTAAGGCGCCCGCCACGGCGGCAAGGGTGCAGGCAAGACGGCTATCAGCGATATACGTCCGTTCTGTTTCTGTGCTGATAAGCATAAGATCCACTCTGCAAGACAACCCACTCAGGTTGGCCGATTTTACGCCAGCCGCCTGTTATCGTGAAGAAACGCCGGAATAATTTTTTAGGCGGTCTTCACGAATGGGCTTGGTAATACGCGATTAAGGCCAGCAGGTTAACGATGACCGCTGGCCTGTCTGGATGTCACAGCCGAATTTTCTTTAGTCCTTCAAGCGCTTGTTGCAGATACGCTCGCGGACAGGCCAGATTTAGCCGGATAAATCCTTTACCTTCGGGTCCAATTGGATACCCCATGAAGGGGCATGAGAAGTTGAAAAGCAGAGCGAAGATACCTGGTTGTTCGCCAGGGTTTACATCGCTCTGGAACAGTAAATTAAGCGCATGATGTCACTCTTTTATCATCTGGTTTTCCCGGCGGCGTGTTACAGAGGTTGTCTGTCCGGCATATTATATCGCGCCTACTCACCCTGGTGCGATAAAACACATCGCGTAACCGGTCAATGCCGCAGATGACAATCTGTTGCGCTTTTCATGTAACAGATCAAGATGGCGAAGCGTTAAAACATGCAGGCTCTGCAATCTGATGATTTTTTATTTGATACAGGGCCTTATGAAACGCGCGACGACTGTTTTTTTTCTTTTTCTATCGACAGTTTTAATCTCAAACAGCGCCCTTGCGGAGCGCGCACCGCTGCTGGGTAATCTGCCTGCCAGCGGACAGCAGCAGTGCGGCAAAACCATAAAGCTTCAACTGGTGAAAACGTCCGATAACATCATGCTTTTAGGTTTGAAAAACCGGGAAAGTAGTGAGATGGATCTGTTTATGTCCAGCGTGGCGTTTACTGCAGACAATACCTATTCCCGCTTCGTGCCCGTGAAGTTTGATCAGTTATCGAAGCACTTCATTGAAACGCACAATCCAGCGCTGGAAGTGGTCTGGGGCGCGGCCATAGACGATAAGAACGTGCTGAGCTATAAACTGGCGTTAGGCAGTTATACCTATTCCTGCGGTGACATTGAATCCTGGCCAAACGACACGGCAAACCAGCTGTATGGTGAATCAGAAAATGGCGCTGAAGCCGAGATAAAATAGCGCGATGAAGATCAAAACAGACTGCCAGAGTAAGTCGCGGGCAGCCCACCATGCGGTTAACGGCACGCTGTTTGAGGTGCCCGCGTAAAGCGCCCATGAACGATAGCAAAGCGTTCCTCTATCGTTGCCTGCTCACCGACAGTGACATTCTTTAAGGTCATCTCAAGCGGATAAACCTCGCTGTAACCATCCAGCGTAAGTTTCCCCTTGCCTGTTTTGACGTTATCGAAGGTGATATCGCGGTAATCCGGGATCATCGTGCCGCTCGCGTGCGTATCATAGTGCGTATCCATGACCACGGGATTGTCCACGTTCTGCATACAGACATTTTGATAGCGAATCGCCCTGACCTGCCCGCCCCGCGAGCGATCGCTTTTGATACGCAGGCCATTCGTCGTGCCGGTTAACGTCAGCCCGTCAACCAGTACATCACTAACGCCACGGTTGATTTCACTGCCAATTGACATACCGTGCCCAAAGCCAAACTGGTTATTCAGGATGGAGATATGGGAGGCAGGCGCATTGCCCGCTTTAATCGCCACATTGTCATCGCCGGTGCTGATTCGACTGTTAATTAGCGTGACATCGGAAGAACCCATCGGGTCCACGCCATCGGTGTTTCGCGCGGTGGCAGGCGTGTCGATGGTGATGCCCCACAGCGTAATGCCCTGACTGTCATTGATGACTACATGAAAGTTTGGCGCGTTCTTCAGGGTGATCTGGTACAGCGTAATATCACTGGCATGATCAATCTGAATCAGTCGCGGGGCGTTTTGCTTCGCCTCATCATTTTTGGCGCTGGCTGCCAGTTGCCACCAGGTTTGCCCCTCACCTGCCATGCTGGCAGCGCCCTGCCCGTCGATCACGCCTTGCCCGTAAATCCCGCTGCCGTGGACGTGATTAAGCGTAATAAACGCCCGGCAACCATTGCCCTGGTTATCCAGCTTCCCGCAGCTCCCGCGGCCGTTATCGTATAAGCGTGGATCCGGGATGGCGCTCAGCACCGCACCCTTATCAACCCCCAGGCTGACGCCGGAGGGCAAAGACAGGGGGCCGCTCGTCAACGTCTTTACAGTGGGCGATGGCACTAACAGTACCATCCTGCCAGGTGGGCAGTTGTTCAGCGCCTGTTGAATGTGCGGGCCGATATTGGATTGATTGCTTGCATAAATCCGCTGGCAAACGGGCGGCGAGACAGGCTGTGTCACCCTTCTTCGATCGCCAGCCTGAGCCGTAAAACTCATCAATACGCTCAAAACTGCGAACAGAATAGAGGCGCTGCGGCACATCGTCACATTCAGATTCGTCATAGTGAAAAGGCGATAAGGAAACAGGGCCTCACAATACGCAAGTCCTTCTTTGCAGGTAAAGCAGAATCACGGTAGCAGCGCCAGGAGTGGTCAAAATGTTAAATTCTTACTGCTTGCCGTTCTTCAGGTCATCATCTTTTTATTGCGCTGATGCCTGATACGCCCGGTTTGTTACCTGCTGATGCCCTGTGGTAAAAGCCGCTAAAAATCACATAATCTGTCATGACGCTCTTTGAATAAAAGGTGAGCCTGACGTGGAAAGCTATGACGCTATTTATCGTCGCCTTCAGAGGGAAGGCCATGAAGCCTGGACCGGCAGCGGTTATCAACGGGCGCATCAGCAACTTAACGCTACCATTAGCTGGCTGGGTGCTGCGCAGTTCATCCCACCTGGCGGAACGTTCCTTGAGTTGGGCTGCGGCAACGGTGCCATGGCCTCACATTGTTTTGCCGAAAAAGGCTTTCGGGTATTTGGCGTGGATATTTCAGCGGTCGCCGTGGACTGGGCCAGATCGCGATTCGAACAGTCAGGCTTAAGCGGCCATTTTGATCAGGGCGATGTCTGTGACCTGGCACGCTATCCGGATGCAACGTTTGACGTCGTCTTTGACGGCAGTTGCTTTCACTGCCTGATCGGTCCCCAGCGCGCGGCGTGCCTCAAGGCTCTGCATCGGGTTCTGGCTGCCAATGGCACATTGATCATCAGCAGTATGTATGGTGCGCCTAAACAGCGAACCGACCTTGACCGCTATGATGCCCGCAGCGGGGTTTTAATGGTTAACGCTCATCCCTGGCGCACCCTGAAGCCGCTGGATGCACTTATCGCCGAGATCGCAGACGCGGGATTTATGCTGGTTGGGCAGGCGGTGAATGTTAATCCTTGGTGGGATCACGCGACGCTGGTTTATCACAAAGCCCCTTCTCCGTCCGTAAAAGCCCAGGCGTGCTTTTTAGCGTAATGGCGCTGAAAACAGGCGTTTGTCGGTCTGTTACAGCCTTAACGCGGTGCATAAAAAAAAGCCCATAAAATGGGCTTCATCAAACAGGCAACCATTACCTGCAACATCCTGACCCGGCTGGGTCAGGATTCAGAAGTCATGTTACTGGTTAGCCGCGCGCTCTTGCTTGATCTTGTGCGCGTAATCAATGACTTCTTCACCGGTCTTGCCAGCCAGCGCGCCTTTGATCTTTTTATCGATCAGTGCGCGTCCGCCTTCGTCACCGCTGCCCGCCTGCATCAACTCTTTCATACTGACCTGGCTGAACGCAATGACTTGAATGGCGTCGTTAAAGACCGCGCGTTTATCTTCGGCAAGAGAATCACGGACTTTTTGCATAGAGGTTTGAAAGGCCTGTTCGGATGAACCATCGATCTTTGGCTCGCCACAACCTGTTAACGCGAAAGCTAATAAAATGACTGCCACTGCTTTTTTCATATCGTCTTTATCCTAAAAAAGTTCTTCGCAATGGTAAGTTTTTGTGATGTTTTTTTAAAGAACTTTTCGTGATAATGGCAAGATTTCCAACTCTTTAAGTGTGGGAAAAATACAAATCTGGCTCGCTCTCCACTGACCGCGCTTCAGCATAAAGTGGATCGGCCCAAGTACTGAAGCCATATGATTTTTATCGGGTTCGTTACAGCTAGAAAAAGCAGTCACCTTGCATACCCGAATTTGAATTAAACCGCCTGTGTTTTCATAATCAATTCTCTATTTCTGACATGAATGACAACTCCAGGTTTTTAACATTACTGCCCGACCTCTAACGCTCCTTTTTATGCATACAATTTCAATACGGTTCTATGACCTATATCCGGAGTACGCATTAGAGAGCGTCTTTTTTTCTAATCATTTCGGCTAAGAGTTATTAATCATTAAAGCGCGTCTGATAACGACGGTAATAGCATTTTTGTAAGCGTTAACCAGAAAAAGCTTTATAAGTGAACCTGGAGCGCAATAGTTTCAGACATGAATAATGCTTCCCCTTTCCCTCGAGGTTATTGGAAGAAAGCCAACAGACGCGGGCGATCTCACTTCAACTTTAAAGACTGGGTCTGTTTCATGTAGATGATTAAGCCCATTTCACTCTCCACCGAGTCCCGCTTTAGCCTGTATTTTGGTTTAAGCGCGTTGCCGTACGTGCAGCTCTTGGCCTAAGGGTATGAAACAAAAAGAATACCGCTCCCATGGAACTCCCCTGTACGTTCAAAGGGGCCATGAAGCGTCGCGGTGAGGTCAACACCATTCTCGCCGGCCTCCCCAGTTAGCGTTTCGCCCATCGCCTTGCCTCCTGCTTGCCACGTGACACGTCCGCCGTTATCAAGTGGTGTTTCATTATTTGCGTCCTGTAGTCGCAGTGTGTATTTCATCCCTGTGGTGCACTCCACCTTAACCCCCGCAGTTTTGTTGCTTCCTTCGGCATCTCTGAGCGTCAAGGTCCCGTACCCGATCTCAACGGTGGGCGTTTTCAGAGCACACCATTGGTCCACTGGGGGGATCCCTAAACACCCCCCCAGTACCCCTCCGTTCCACAGATCGGTAGCCAAGAAGGACTCCCACTCCTGGTTTCCTTCGTATGTCCACATCCCTGTTCCGACGCATTCGTTACCGTCCGCCATTCTGCGGTTCGTTGTCGTCAGGGTGCCCGACCCATATCTGGCGCTCAGTGCCGAGGCGACGTCCATCACATGGTCGATCAGTTGTCCGCTATACAGGCGCTCATGCGCAGCTATTATCTCCCCCCCCCCTACTGGTGTATCTACGATACGGCCCCCAGCCCCAATTCGGAGTGCCATGTGGGGTCTTCCCGGCTGCCGTTCTTACGACGTGAACAAGGGTTTCCGGCGTCACACTGCTGTCGGCCACCACGGTGGTAGCCATGTGTAGTACATATTCCACCGTGGTTGTACTGATATTGTGCACCTCCACAGATGCAACATATGGCCAGGGGTATGTGTCTGCACCCGCCAGCATTGAGGCGGTCATCATGAGACCCCCTAAGATCAATCTGTTCATGTGGTTATCTCGTATTTCGCAGCCTTTACCAGACTGTTTGCCCAAATTGTCCACCGTGTCCGGTATGCCTGCACTCGGGCGGCACGATCCTTGTCAGAAAGACCGCGTGCTCTGAGCTGCTCATCAAGCCGCTGGCACCGTTCAAGGTGTTTGTTCAATGACCGGTCGCTGATGCGGGGTAGATTCGGTGGACTAAATTCAATACCACACCAGTCAAAACCCCGGCTCAGTCGGCCGATCTGTGTTTTATCGGGATGGCAGGTAAAACCTGCTATCTGTAAGTACTGATTACAGTCACGAATCGCGCGTTTTAACGGCCAGCGATGGCGTGCCAGTAGCAAAAAATCGTCCATATAGCGAAGGTAATACTGTCCTGTCTGACAACCGAAGTAGCGGTCCATATGCCAGAGCAAAACCGCCTCCGTCAGGGGGCTGAGTGCACAGCCACGGGGAATACCGGTTTCTGGCGTACGTATTTCGCCGCCATCCTCCGCACTGTAGTAGAGATATTGGTACAGCAAATTCAGACAGGCAGGGTCCTGAGTAATGCTCTGCCAAATCTGCCAGGCCATCGTCTTCTGAATGTGTCGGTAATAACCGCGAATATCGGTGCGATACACATACTGCCATTCTTCGGTCTTCAGTTGCTGCGCCACTCTGCCTACGGCATGATGCGTACCGCCTTGTAAATGCAAACAGTGAGTGTGAACGGGAAGGCTGGGTGAAAGCGTCAGCGCCGCCCATTTGAGCACCAGCGCATCGGCAGCCGGCCACATTATCACCGTGTCGCATTCGCGACCTGCGGCATAACAGCGCACGGTTTGCATCGGTGAAAGCCGATATACACCGCCTTCTACCTGCCGCCTGATTAACGGGAGCTGTGTGTTGGCATGATGCCGCAGATGCCAGATATCGGCATTGTCGGGCGCATGTCTGCGCTGATTGCAGAGCCAGCGCCATGCCTGCAGCCAGAGGTCGGTCATCATTCATAGGCTACCCGCAAGGTGGCATGAGCGGTAAACGCCCCTTCTTCAAGCACTTCACCTTCTTTCTGAACCAGTACCGCTTCCAGATCAGGCATTGTCGTGCCATTGACCTTGACGGGCGAATCCAGCACTAACGGTTTGCCATCGGCATACAGTTTCACCCCCAACGCCTCACGTTCCGGCGTAACAACCGTGGCATTATCGGTGTCAAAGCTGGCTGGGCTGCCGCTGACGGATAGCATCAACTGCCAGGCCGCGTTACTGCTGTCCTGTTCACAATGTAGTGTCACAGGAATGGACTGACGGTAAATACCCGAAGCCACTTTTTTGACACCGACCCTGTCACCAAAATTAACCTTGATAGTGCCCGCTTCACTCAGGTTGCAGGGAGGTGGTTCAATAAGCGTGCCGCGAAATTCCAGGTTTTCTGTTTCTGCTGCCGCAACATCAGGCAGGGTGACTGAAAACATGAAAACACAGGACAGTAAACAGCTGAAAAAGTGTTTAATGGATCCCATATCGGATTACCTTAATAAAGTAAAAATACATGTAATAAATTAAAAATTCAGTCAAGCGGGCCGCTCTTATTGATACTCCACGACAAGAGAAGCCTTTGCGTTAAATACGCCGCCACTCAAAGCTTCATTTTTATTTTTTTCAGGTACCGCATAGAGGGCAGGTATATTAGGCACATTAAAATTAAGCCACTCGCCCGGTGAATAGCGGACACTGTCATGATAAAGCGCAATACCTAACCCCTTTTTAGGGGTAGAAATAACCTCTCCTGCATAACCCGCAGAGGTTGTTGCACCAGAAATGCGTATTTTTTGTTTTGAGCTGATTGCCGACGTGCAGTCGAGCGTAAATTCTATCTTTTGTCGATACTGAGTTCCATCAATGCGCGTGGTCATCACTTCATCGCCAAAATCGACCACAATGTCGCGATTGCTGTTCACCACGCAGGGCGGGGACTCCAGTAATGTTCCGGAGAAACTCACCTCGGCGGTTTCAGTGGCCATTACGAGCGTAAAACATGTCAAAAAATAACCTGTAATCACGCTAAACAAGAAGCGGCTAAAGAAACATATTTTGCATTTCATTCTGTAACCCCGGTTATTTAATATCAATAACAACGGTCGCTGCGCTTAAGAACAGTCCCGCTTTAGGCTTTTGAGCCCCAGTAATGATCGGTGAGGCATAGATAAGCGGCGGTGAGGTTGCTACGCCATTTTTTCCCACAACGAAGCTGAGTTCTTTTCCAACATTCAGATCTATCGTCTTGTCTTTAAACAACTTCAGCGCCAGACCTTCGTGATCGGTACAAAGATACTTATCGCATCCTTCACCTATACCGCTGGCATTGATTTTTAACGACATCGTCAGGCCCGCACTGTTAGAACAGTCCAGCGTAATCGGGATGAGGGTTTGTTTATAATCACTTCCATTTATTTTATCGATATAAACGTCATCACCAAAAAAAACTTCAATTTTATTGCCTGTGGCGGCATTGATCGTACAGGCGCTACTTTCCACAATCGTGCCGGATACATTTATTTGCGTAGTATCACCTTCACTCACAGCGTAGACAGGTCCACCCGTCACCACCAGAAATAACAGTAGCGCTCTCAACCTGATTAATTTCATTTTTTATTCCGTGCTTTTAATGATGTCTTATTTTGATGATTGATGGTAAATGCTGTACTGGACGTGTCATTCCTTAGGCACGACCACTTTACTGGCTTTGCAAATCGAGTTGTTACACGTAAATGTTAACAGGCGCTGACTGCCATAATCATTAACAAACATCAGCACGGGTGCATTACCGAGCTTAGAGGCTGAAACCGGTAATTTAATTTTACTTTTCGGCGCAGCCATGACGGGTTCAAACGCCTCAACACCTTTTGCATTTTCTGCCGTTCGTCCCTCGACAAAAGAAAAATAGTAAGGAGTTGGATTATTAAGGTAATAAACATCCCCTTGTTTCGCTAAAGTGAGGCTGGTCGTACCCGGCACGGTATCGGCCATTCTGTCTACCTTAAGGGATGATGGCCGATAAAACACTTTTAATCGGGTCTGCATCGCCAGCATTAGCGTATTGGGCTTGTCCGATTTAGGGGGGATTTCTCGTAGATTAAAATAAAATACGCTTTCACGATCTTTGGATAACGATTCAATTTCCGCTAATTTTTGAATCCTGACCAGCGTTTTCGCTCCCGCTTCTACACGTTGAACCGGAGGAAGGACCATCATCAGGTTGGTGACTTTTTTCTCGTTCTCATCATCAATCCAGCCCTGAGCCAGATAGGGATCTTTCGTATTGCGATTGGTCACATTAATGCTGACCGATTTGTCATCCTGGTTATAAATCAGACGAGATCGGTCGATTGTGAGCGCAGCATTCGCTGAAGTCATACAGGCTACGTTAGCAACAATTAATGCAGTCAGTATTAAAACGCTTTTCATATAAAACCTTTATTAATGATTAACATGAAGACTGATTTAACCTCCCTGCCTAACAGCCCAACACAAACGATGCGTAAATAAGCAAAAACCAGCCCGCGATAGTGTGGAGATAGTTTACGCAATTTTAATGGTGGATAGCGTTAAGTAACCCGTCAGGGGGATCAACGACATTCACTCCTTCCCGGGAAAAAATGACGAGATAAACGGCTTCCCTGAGTGATTAATCGCCCCATGCCAGCATATTGTGTCGCGTGTACGCTCGCTTTTATCTTGAGGAGGTAACGATTAACGTTATGTTCAGATCCTGCTTATTCTTTACTAGCTGACCAATCAGGCGATTTTCTCGCAATCATGAATTTCGGCCACTTAGCTCACAGTGGATTCAGGCCATAAAAAGCCTTGCCCCAGCGCAGCACCACTGTCAATTGCACGATACAAATCTTGTGCCGTTTCAATACCTTCGATAAGAACGTTCTGACTAAATCGCTTAGCGCTCTCAACGAGTGGTTTTATTGGTGTACCGTTTTTCCTGCACTTCTGCATTTCGTGATAATCTGTCTTTATCCCATTGAAGTTAAATTCAGCTAAAGTTAGCCACGTTGCCATATCGGTTCTGTAATCATCCAGCCAGACTGACCATCCGAGATGTTGTAATCTTTTGATACTCTCTTTTAGTTTAGCGATACGCTTAACGGTCATCTCTCCGACGTGTTGCGCATCCTGAACCTCAATAACAATTCTGCTGTCAGGATGCCGAAAAAAAGTGATATCTGATAACTCCATGTTTAAAAGCACCGCTACGGGGATGTTGATAAACAGTAGCCCGGATAAGGTTAAACGACGGATGCTCATCAGTTGCTTTTCTAATAACGTAACAAAAAGTGAAGTGGGCAATTTCTGAAAAAAACACTCTACATCGGTATTAGAAGGCAGTAGCGAGAGTATCTCGTATCCAAAAACATTATTATTATCGAGTCTAACGATAGGTTGCAATCTGATGCCCTGAATGACACTCAACATATTTTAGCACCTGAACAATGATCATCAGGGATATTCTAATGAAAGGTTAATAATAGCATAGAAATCACCCGTCATAATGTCATCCCTTGCTGTTTTTATAATACTGGCCTGCCAGTTCAGTTCTGTGTCGCCCTTGTTTAGCTCTAAGGCTTCCTGTGGTGCATTCGGCTTAACCGTTTCGCCTTCGCTGTCGGTTATTTTCAGGGCTATTCCGGATACCGTGCCGTTTACGGCAAACAGATCTGAATCCGCATTATCTTTACTGGCGTTAAAACGGACAGCAACTTTACTCCCTATATCCGGATCGCACTCCCTGAGTAAAACTGAAAATTTTTTACTCACTGATTCATTGGTATCAATAAAAGATTTTTTCGCCAGCGGCCCAAAATCTACCGTCATGTCTTCCGATTCAGAATCAATCTGACACGGCTCAGATATCAACGCCCCTGAAAACTCAACATCAGTATCCGCCTTTATGGGCAGCGAAAAAATCATCAGCGATACGCATATCAAGCCCGAAATCGTAAATAAAAAGCGGTTGATGCCTCTGTTACGCTGCTGCATTAATCGTACTCCATTCCGAGCTGAACAATAGCAGTCCATTCGCCCGGGGTTATGGGCATTTCGTTGCGTCTCAATTGCACCTTGAGCATCAGATCGTTACGCCCCTGATTCAGTGCCAGAGGGTGCTCTGCCACCGAAGGCATAAGCTGCTCGCCTTTCGCATCTTCAAGGCGTAAAGAAATTCCCGAAGTGCTCCCTTTAAGCCGAAAAAAACGCGGATCTGACGGCTCTTCTTCACCCGTAATTGTCATGCTGGCGATACTCTGGTCGGCCAGCCAAAGATTACGACGCACATCCTGGCTTTCATGTAATTGGTGTACACCACCAGGGCAGTGCTCCAGTATGATATGCATATCCACGGGAACACTGACATCACCGACTTTTTCTAACTCACGTTGTGAAAGCGCGCCTAAATCCAGCTCCTGTTCACGTGATTCACTGGCAATGGCGCAGGGTTCAGTCAGCATCATGCCATTAACGACAATCGTGCCATTCAAACCATCCACCTCCCAGTTATCTGCCGGGTTTGTGTTCTTTGCAGCAAAGCATACTGGCGACAGGAATAACAGAGAGACGATAAAGCGAGATATATTGCGCATACCAGATTCCTGACCCAACTATTTCTTGGCCTTTGCCTGACAGACATCGCCATGGCAGTCATAAGCCATAATCGGTTTTCCACCAAAATCATTAATGGTGATGACATGGGGCTGCGGAAACAGGGCTGAATGAACGATTTCACTGGATTTGGGTGCAATCATCACCGGTTTAAAATCTTTCGCCACGGCCTGACCCGGCTTACCCGTAATGCCAATGACCGTTATATAATAAGGCGACGGGTTAACGATTTTGTATCCCCCACTGATCTTATGTAAAACCAGTTGATCATCGTGCTGGCTGAAGCGTTCTGCCACGATAGCCGCTGGGCGATAAAAAAGTTTTATTTTCGTTTGCAGTGCCAGTTGTAAGACGTTGGGATGATCGCTTTTAGGGGGCACTTCTCTTACGCTGAAATAAAATAAACTTTCGCGATCCTGCGGCAGCGTATTAACCGAAGGTAATGAAGTAATCCGAATCACACTTTTTTGCGAAGGTTCAAGCCGTTGCATCGGTGGCGTGACCATCAAATAATCGGTAAGTTTTTTACCCTTCGCATCTTCAAGCCACGCCTGTGCCAGATACGGTTTTTTGGTGCTGTCATTTCCAATATTCAGAATAAGATTTTTTTCTGTTCCATTGAAAATGGCGCGCGTCCGGTCAAGAGATACGGCAGACAGCGCTTGCTGGCTAAAAGCCCCGCACAACGCGCCAATCACCACCCATGTTGAGATAAAGCGTTTAGAAAATTTCATAAATAACCATCCAAAAATTGAGCATGAAAAACGTTGCCGGTAACCTTTCGGCAGCCTATTCGCAAGGCAGAATTAACTGACTCGCTGGAAGGATATGAGGTAGGCGAGCGGTACACTGTGTTTTACCATTCCATTGCAGACTCAGTTTTTCATCGGGATTGACGCCTGTGATCCAGGCAAGCCCGCCATCACTGACCATCCCGACTTCGCGTTTTTTCTCATTAAAAATGGTGGCACCAAAGGGCGGATGTGAGCCATTTCGCATACCCAGAATCGCCACCACCTTCGCACCTTTTAAAACATCAATACGGCGAAAGCCAATCGCCCCTTCTGTCAGCGCCGCTTCAACCACCGGGGCATCGCCCATTTCAATATCATCGGGCAAACGATCGACATCGATACTGACAGATGAACGATAATAACTGGGCACCGAAGGCATCACCGCAATACCAAACGCATTCGTATTACCGTTTTGGCCAACAGGGACATCTGCCACGCCATCAGTACTGATCATCATGCGTGTTCCGCCTCGCCCTCCTGAGCCATGTAATGCGGCCCCCTCACGTGTCGCTGTCATTCCCCCGCTCAAAGACAAGCTTGCTGAGGTATAACTTTTTTCCTGCCAGCTGACGTTCGCGGTAAGGTCCGCATGATCGCCCGTATGGTTATACATTCCGCTGGCCTGGGTGGTCATATTGTGTCCATCTCTATCACTGCGTGTTCCCGTCGCCAGCCGATAGCTGTCACCGTTCTCAAGAGACTGATACCAACCGGCTGTCTGACTGAACGATTTACCGCTGTAATTACCGTTGTAACTCGCGGTTCCCTTGCCGAAAGGCACACCCAGACTGAACCACACAGCATCATCATTACGCCCGTTATAATCACTGCGCGATGCGGAAAGCGAGGTTGAAATATTATGCCAGTCACCAATATCAAAATAACGACTTAACGATAAGCTGTAGCGATCTGTTTCGGGTTTATTCCAGTAGGTTTGGTGAGACCAACTAAAATAAGCCGATAAACGTAAGTCGGTAAAACTTTTACTGGCGGTCAGCGTATAGAGTTCCTTACTATTACCCCGAGTACTGCCGTGATAACGGATATCAAGGTATTCCGGCATCGTCATATAATTCCGTTCAGAAAAACGATAGCCCGCAAACGTAATATCACTGTTTATCGAATCAAAACGTTTCGAATAACTTATCCGGTAAGAACGGCCTTGCACATTTTCGTTATGGTTCAGGTTTGCCATCGACTGTGTCACGTCTGCCGAAATAGCACCCAGCTGATATAAATCTCGCCCCAGACCTATTGCGGCACTTTTATAGTCAGGTGAGACGATGCCACCGCCATATAATGACCAACTATTGTTAATCCCCCAGGAAACCTCTCCCGTTCCAAATACGGGGCCTTCAACGCTGTGGCTGTAATTCGATGAGCGACCAGTGGCAAACTTATAACGAAACTGTCCGGGCCGGGTCAGATAAGGGATTGTTGCCGTCGTAACCTGAAAATTTTGTACACTGCCGTCCTGTTCAGTCACTTTTACGTCAAGCTCACCGCTTACCGCGCTGTTTAACTCCTGTATACGAAAGGGGCCGGCAGCAACAGTGGTCTCATACAGCACCCGTCCCTGTTGGCTGATGGTCACCTTGGCATTGGTTTTTGCGATACCGCTTACCTCAGGCGCATAGCCTCGCAGCTTCGGGGGAAGCTGGCTCTCATCGCTAACGATGGACGCACCGGTATAACGCCAGGAGTCAAACAGATCAGATGACAGATAATCTTCGCCAAGCGTGACTTTCGCCATAATGGATGGCAGGGCGCGAAACGCATAAAAACGCCCCCAGCTGAAATTTTTGGTCGTTGTGCTGTTTTGACCACCACTTTGACGGTAACTGCCTTGCCAGTCCCCCCGTAAGCGCCATGCGCCAAAATTGGCACCCAGCGTTCCACTTCCGCTCGCGTCCTGAGCGCGCGAGCCCTGCGCCGAGCGTGTCATCGTGCCATTCAGGCTGTAATCAAGCATGACGCCAGAAATGCCATTTTCCCAACGAGAAGGCGGCAACCAGGTTGCATCCTGATATTCCAACCATGCCTGTGGCACAGAGACCTCAAGTGTCGACTGACCCAGATCCCCTTTCAGTATCACGCCCTCAAGTGCGTCGAAGTTGGCGCAGGTTCTTGTCTCATTAAAGATGACTTTAGCCAGCGCTTCTGGGCGTAAGCCCAGCATGTCAACCTGCTCTTGCGTCAGGCACGCTCTGACCAGTGATTTCTGATCGCCCGGAAACGCAGCTTCTTTGAAGATAATTTCCTGATCGCCAATCGTACTGTTATTGATTTTAAACGAGAGCAAATACTTGCCCGGCATAATATAACCGGCTTCAGAGAAATGTGACAAATCGATATTATTACGATCTTCAGCATCCAGAATATCCATATTAAACTCTACGGAGAAAACAGGAAATGAAAATCCAGTCAAAGCCAGCAGTATGCATGCACCCAGCTTTGAACGCGATAATAACAATGATTTATCCATTTAAATCGTCTTCTTAATTTTAATTGATTTAACAGAAAGAAATAAGACTTATTGATAGCTAACCATAAAACGAATGATGCCAGACCATTTTCCCTCTCGAATTTCTTCACCTGTTGGAACAACCCTTAAGCGATATTGTAATTCATTACCCTCTGGGTTTAACGGCACGCCCTCCATCATTTCTCCAGGACTTGCTTGATGGCCTTCACTATCTGACACAGCCAGCGCAAATCCTTGCGCTTCCCCCGTTAAGGAAAATAAATCAGGTTGAGTTAAGACACGGTCACCTTCAAATGTGACGCTGACACTTTTCCATTCTTTGCCATTTTTACGGGCTAATTTGCAGTTCACTAATCTTAGTGAAAACGGAAAAGAATATTCCTGCCCACTATTTAATAAAGCATTTGCAGAAAATACGGGAAACGTCACTTCCTGCCAGACGTCATCAGTATGGATACTGCATGCGGATTCCTGAATTTGGCCATTAACGTGAACATGTCCATGTCCACGATCAATCCATTGTGCAGCCTGAACTGATTGGCAAATGACAACAAAAAGTGAGACAAGAAAACAACGCAGGAACATACCAGTCTCCATCAATGCCCCTCTGGCAAGCCAGAGGGGCACTTATGCTTTTGCGCAGGAATTATTCGTAAGCCAGTGTGAAATCAGCAATCGAGGTAAATTCACCGGTGGTCACTTCGTCACCCAGGCCCTGAACATAGGCTGAGAAACTCAAAGTGTTATCACCTTCAATCAGGTCACGCGCGGTGGTAGAACCGCCAACTGGAATTTTGTTGCTGGATGCATCGGTGATGACCACACCCGCGCCGGATGCCGTACCGGTGATACCAAACCAGGTGTTGTCACCTGCCACTGCGGGTGAACCCCCAAAGGTCACGGTTACTGCTGGTGCAGTTTGTGTAACTTCACCGCTATCTGAATCCTTAGTGGTATTCATGGTGCAGTGCTGCAGGTCAATTTCAAAATTGACGGGTTTAGATGTACCGTTGTCGGCCAGTTGAGACGCTGCGATCTGACCCAGTGAGACTTCCTGATCGGATGTTTCTGGGCTAATAGAACAGGCCGCATCAATAATAGAACCGGTAAAGGTAATTTTACCCTGGCCCTGGTTAGCAACGTCGTCTACTGCATAAACGTTTGAAATCGCAGCCATGCTTAAACTAAGAGCCAGTACTGATGCGAGTTTATTCAATTTCATTACATTCAATCCCGTGTTTAAAATTTGGAAAGACATCCTCTGATGCCAAAAGCACGACGATCTCATAAGGGGCCTTTTCTTTGATCAGGCTATTGAGATGACGTGTCGTTACGTTTTCTGCGTTGCTTTTGACGAGGAGGATTATGCTACCAAAAACCAAACAACAGACAAGCAGGCCAGGTATAATTATAATTACGACATAAAAAACCAATAAGGACCAAATATAAAGAATAAAAAACCAATAAAGATTAAGGCAGCAAACATCATTTGAGAGATTACGTCGTATACATTCGTTGAAGTAATCTGCTGTTGGTACATAAAACAGATATCGCCTGCAGAACATAACGGGTAAATGATAAATAAGGAGTGGACAAGATGATTGAAAGTGGTGGGCCAAAGAGTGAAGCTGAACAAAGCGTTCAAAAACAGGGCGGGATAATGCGCTGTAAAGCATATTGAGTCAGGAATCTAAAGTTTCCGTAGTGATTAATGGAGGCTGTTAAATAAAAAATTATTCTGGGTTTAACTAAACATTTTGGTAAAAGAAAGACAATACATTTAAATTGTATTGTCTTCACATCGTTAGTTATCGCCCCAAATCCCGCAACTTCTCACCTGACATCAAATTCCTCTCAATCCGTTCCAGCGTCACATTCTTGGTTTCCGGCACCAGGTACACAGTAATGACAATAAACACCAGGTTAAACCCGGTATACAGCCAGAAGGTTCCGGCCGCGCCGATGCTGCCCAATAGCGACAAAAATGTCGCACCGATAATCATGTTCGCCACCCAGTTCGTCGTGGTGGAACAGGTAATACCAAAGTCACGGCATTTTAGCGGCTGGATTTCAGAACACAGGATCCAGACGACGGGTGCTGCACTCATTGCGTATCCACCAATACATAACATGGTCATGCCGACAGAAACCCAGGACAGGCTGCTGCTGATATTTCCCTGCCCTGCTTTCATCAGGCAGTAACCTAATACCAGAGTGGCAAAGGCCATCACCGAGAAGCCAATTTTCAGGATGGGTTTTCTGCCCGCTTTGTCTACGGTAAAAACGGCAATAAAAGTGGCAAACATAAAGGTCAGGCCAACGATAACGGTGGCGATCATCTGCTCCTGAGTGCTTTTAAAGCCCGCCATTTTAAAAATCTGCGGCGCGTAATACATGATGATATTCATCCCGGTAAACTGCTGCATGCCCTGCAATAACATGCCCATAAAGACCGCACGCCTGACATTTTTATTGCTTTTGAAAAGCGAAAAACCGCCCTGCTTCATGCGCAGACTTTCCCGAATCTCATTGAGTTCCTGGCGGGCTTTTTCCGACGTATCGCGCAGCATGCGCAGCACTTTCTCCGCCTCAATATGCATCCCCTTAGCCGCCAGCCAGCGTGGGCTGTTCGGTAGGAAAATGACCATAATAAAAAGTACAACGGCGGGAATGGCCAGAACCCCCAGCATGGCCCGCCAGTTACCGCTGTAGCTAAAAGCAGTATCCGATATAAAGGCCATTACGATGCCCAGGGTAATCATCAGCTGATACAGGCTTATCATTTTGCCACGCACGTTTTCAGTGGCCATTTCAGATAAATAAAGCGGCGCGGTATAGGATGCCACGCCAACGGCCAGGCCCAGCAGCAGACGAAAGATCAACAGCATTTCAACGCTGGTTGCGCCCGCGGAACCGAGCGATCCGATAGCAAACAGCACGGCGCCCGCCATCAGGCTGTATTTTCGGCCAAGCCGATGCGATACCCAGCCATTACATAGCGCCCCTAGCGCGGCACCCAGCATCATGATGCTGACCACCCACTCCTGCTCATGGCTGCTCAGGCTAAAATGATGAGTCAGAAAAGGTAGCGCACCGGAAATCACGCCAATATCCAGTCCAAACAGCAGCCCGGCTAACGCGGCTGAAACTGAGATGAACAGG
The DNA here is from genome assembly GCF_029967885.1 of Pantoea sp. V106_11. Classification (NCBI taxonomy): domain Bacteria; kingdom Pseudomonadati; phylum Pseudomonadota; class Gammaproteobacteria; order Enterobacterales; family Erwiniaceae; genus Pantoea; species Pantoea sp. V106_11. The sequence goes on along the minus strand of NZ_JASCAK010000028.1, from coordinate 226,837 downwards.
TTCATACGACGAACTTTTTGCTTATGTTCGCTTTGAATAGTGAAAGTATTTACATGAGACATCATTAAGCTCCGCTCATACAACATGTCGTGTCCATGCAGCATATAAAGTAGCGATAGCGGGCGATGAGGGCAAATGAGGTCAGGATATGGACGATTTTACTGATCCCACTCTAAGTGTGATGCAGATCTCACTGAATGAGGGAGGGCGCATTTATCGTTTTATGACCTGATATTTCAACACGCTTTTTTTGGCGATAATGTGTAAAAAGCCCGATGGTGACCGCTGACCCGTGGAACCATCCAAACCCGGCGGGTAATTAACCTAAGCCATCATCGCGCCAGTCTTGCATGAAGAGTCGCCAGAAGACCTGACCGTCACGGTGCCGCGCTGACGATATGATGCATCGTATAAGAATAAATAGCCGCTATGTACCCGTATTCTTGTTAACCACGCTCACCGCACACGCGATGAAATATCGTAATTTACTTTTCTGGTTATCGATGCTTCTTGCTGCTCATTTAGGCAATACAATACTGCACAGCAAAGCGCATCAATTTATTACCTGAGGGTGACAACGACGAAATACCGTTTTTTTACACGTTCTTGTTCGACCCAATGCGCGCCCTTTCCTTTTACATCATTTTTTAACAGTCACTTTCCCTGTCTGCCGTGTTTGGAGCGTTCATCCTCAAGGAAAAGTGACGACAGGAAACAGGCAATGACCAGCATCATTTTATTATTACTGTTCTTTATTAATTTGATTCTTATCCTGGGTTTGATGGCTATCCAGGAAATGCTTGATGACCGTTATTCGCCCCATTACGAGAACGGTGACTACGATTAATAACGGCCACATTTCCGCGCCGCCTGGCGATACTTTAGAATCCCTGTTCATCATGGGATCTTTCCGGATTAAACTGTTATCGTTTCTCGATCAGACCAGTTATAAACCGCAAATACCAGCCTGATGTCGCCCGAAATGGCCCCATATCTTCGGTGCATATTGTCGGTAAAATACGATTTGAGCGTGTCGGGCAGGCTTGTTGAACGATAACGTAGCAACGTGGTGTGCCAGTATTCCGGTGGCGTTGTTTTTCCACCATGTCTTTGCAGAAGCAAATCCCGCCACTCTTCCAGTGACAGCAGCGCATTCCAGCATGCTGCTCTTTGCGCTACGGCGTGGTCTTCAGGAATACCTGCCAGTAGCAGTTGATCGGGAAGCGCCACCAGCCGTAATGCGTCAACCCTGAGTGACGAGTCGGTCACGTTCTGGCGAAAGGCATCCCTCAGGCCCGCCAAAGCCGGGAGCTGCTGCGGGCTTTGATAGCGCGCTGGCGTGACGGGCAGGAAGGTAACGTGAAAATGTTCGGCCCGCATGACGTCTGCCAGCGGATCCCCCTGAGTTAAGCCACGAAGATCGGCAAGGAGTGACTGAATTTGCGGATTCAGGACGGGCTGAATGCCACTGGTCAGGGCGTGAAGCCCGGCAGGATAGAAAAACTTGTCTGCTTGCTGATGTGCACTCGCTGTTTCTTGCCGCCAGCATTGCTGGGTTTCCCTGTTACGCTGCGCGTAGAGAGCGTCAATATAAGCGGCCGCCGTCATCTTCTCTCCTGAGATATCGTTAAACATCATGTCGGTAGCATAGCCAGATGAACACATGAATGCAGCACTTTCACGAAACAAGAAATGAAAGTCCATTTCATTCTTCGCGTAATGCGGCTGTTTATCAGCCCATTCAGGTACGTGGGTTTCATCAATTGTTGCGTCGTTGGTATCGCCCTGGTTCTTTTCTCGGGTTGCACATCCGGATGATCGCTCTTTACAGATCTGTCTGTCATCGTGGCTTCGGATTACAAGGCTGGATATGTTCTCTGCCGTCTTAGCCAAAGGTCAGCACAGCAGTTTCCCGGCATTACATTGCACAGTCTGGATTCACTACCGTCAACCTGATGATATGGCTTACTTTTTCCCACCAACATTGACTTAGCAGAAATACCGACCAGGCTTATCAGGCGAGCTGTTTTATAGTGTATTCATCACGAGGGAAAGACATGAAAAGCATTTTGAGCGGTTTATTGATTGTTTCCAGCCTTTTAATGATGTCGGGTTGCCAGCAGGACAGCGGTGCTGTGGGCAATGATGGTCGTCCACATGCGCCAAGCGGGCAATCTGTTCCAGGCGGCCCGTTAGGTAAAGGCCCTGTAGGCCAGCCACAGGCTTAAATAAAAATCCGGCGCTGAGCCGGTTTTTTCACTTTGTGTTTGCGTAAATCTGATTTAACTTTCCACCAGACGCGCAAAATGGCTGTACAGCGCCGGCAAATGACAGCCGCTAAGCACGGTTATTATCCTCTGGATGCCGCCGTTATTTATCCCCCTGACAGAAAAAGTCCCGCACGGTGGTGTTTCATTACCGTTCTTAATTTGATTATTATATTAACATTTCACCCTCAACCATAAGGGAGCAGATTTAAGATTTTTCCTGTCCAGACTGAAAAATATTTTATCGACCACCACAAATGACGCGTCTGTCATCCCAGATATTCGTGATCCATCTCTCATTAATGAAGTCTTCCTTCACGTTCTTATCAAACATTACCCCGACGAAAATATTATTATTGCATTTACTGTGAATCTAAATAATTAAGCAACCGATTAAAACCTGCCAAACGCCACGCACCTAATTTCTTCATTTTCATCGACATCAACAGAAGATACCTGTTGTCTCTTCTCTATCGCCTTGTATTCAAACGTGAGCTTCTCTTACGAATAAACAGGACGTATCGATCAATTAATTATGTGCAATAGCCTCGACCTATCAGGAACGCCGTACCGATCGATATTAACTATTTTTAAATGGTCAGCATCTCTGCAAAATAACTTTCACGCTCCGCTTAGGATTAAGGAGTATTTCTATACATTTAATTAACCTAATTTCGAGCAGATTAAAACATTCAGTCAGCCACACCACCAGGTGTATAAAAATGACGTCACATTAATTTAATAATAATTATCATTAAGAATAAAGCGTTAATCCTTAATGTTAATTCATAAGTTAACGGATGCGTTATTTAAAATATTAACATTAAAAATAATTATTTTAACAGAATGCTTAAAAAGAATGTTCCTGCCTGATGAAAAGCGATCTTCTGAACATTTAACAACCCCATTACGCTAAGAAAAACATCGATGAAATAAATGGATGAATAAATAACAATGAGCAGAACAACGCGTAAGTTTGTTATCGCTACGGTGATGAGTACGTTTGGATTAATGAATGCCCCTGCAGAGGCGGTCTGTAGCCAAGAAGGGAACAAATACACCTGTAGTGGCGCCGATCATGACACACAAAACCTGACAGGCGATGTCCTCGACGTCGTGCTGGACGGGACGTCTTACATTAATACCGATAGCGGATATGGCTTATCCGTCACGGGTTCATCCCTGACCATTACGCAGCAGGAAGGCGGCATTATCGTAGCCGATGGTTCAGGGATAAATATTGAAAATACCGGTACGGGCGACACCACGCTTAACATTTCCGGCACTGTGGTGGCGAAAAGAGCCGATGGTATTGAAATCATTACGTCCTACGAGGCAGGCGCAATCACCCTTATTCAGGAAGCAGGCACAATATCAGGGGAACAGAATGGCATCCAAACGCAGTATATGGGAACGGCCGATACGTTTATCGCGGTATCCGGCGAGGTGAAGGGAGAATCGAATAACGGTATTAATGCCCTGAATGGCAGCACGGCAAAAAACCTCTCCATCATGCAGTCTGGCGGAAAAATAACCGGCAGATTTAACGGTATTCAGGCATCTAACCAAGGTACCGGAAACACGTCCATCATCACAACCAGTGATGTCTCAGGTGAATACGCGGGCGTTTTTGTCGATAATCATGCTTCGGCACAAGACATCCTGGTGATGCAGTCAGATGGCAGCATCACTGGGGGCCATTACGGTATCTATGCCTTCAACCACGGAATCGGTGATACCACCATCCTGACAGCAGGTAACGTCACAGGCACTAACGGTTCAGGCATTTACGTCGACAATGCTGAGAGCGCAAACAATCTGTCCATTGTGCAATCTGGCGGCAAAATAACCGGCGGTGAGCATGGTATCTACGCGAACAATCACAGTCGCGGCGATACTTCCGTTACCACCCGCGGTGAAATCGTGGGTGAAAATGGCTCCGGTGTCAGCGTCTCGACCATGGACGGCGGCGATATCGCCTTCACTCAGATTCAGGGAAAAATTTCAGGTACTCAGTCAGGCATAGATATCTTAAACCGCGAAACGGGCGCCACGACTGTGAATATATCGGGTGAGGTTATTGGCGGTAGCGTCGCCGGTATCAATACAGATTTTAGAGGTAATGACGGAAAAACTACCATCAACCTGAACCAGGGTGCGGATATTTCAGCCGCCTCAGGTATTGCAATCAGGTCTACTCATTCTGATGCAACGGTAAACCTGAATAACGGCGCCAAAGTTTCCGGACAGATTCTGTTGGGAAACGGGAATAACATCCTGAATCTTAATCAGGGTTCAGATGTAAGCGGCCTGACAGTGATAAATGGAAACGATGACGATGATCCTGAGGACAGTATCACTACCCTCAATATCAACCAGTCACTGACGGGTTCTTCTTTTTCTGAGGGGGCAGCAGGCGATGTCGCCATTCTGAACTGGAATATCATTAATGTTGGCAACGCAGCGCAGACCCGTAATGCGACGTTAACCCTTTCCGGCGATCTCAATGCAGATCAGATCACTATCGCATCAGGGGGAAGGGTTAACGTTTCTTCTGCGGTCCGGGATGTCACTCTTGCGGGTAAGGTAAATAATGCAGGCTCCCTCGATCTGGGCATTGAGCGAAACAGTGACAACAGGTTAACCATTGAGGGTGATTATTCAGGGGATAACGGCAACCTGGTCCTGAATAGCGTTCTCGAAGGTGACAATGGCACTGCTGACCGACTGATCGTCAATGGCGATACGGCCGGCCATACCTGGGTCAGTATCAATAATCTGGGCGGACAGGGAGCACTGACCGATAAGGGCATTGAAATTGTCACGGTTAAAGGTGATTCCGCCGGTACCTTTGCAAAATCAGGCCGAATCGTCGCCGGGGCCTATGATTACGATGTAGTTAAAAAAGACAGCAACTGGTTTCTTGCCAGCGAAAAAGCGTACCGTCCCGAATTTGGCAGCTATCTGGCAAATGCCCGTGCGGCCAACACGCTGTTCCATACCCGCCTCCACGACCGCCTGGGTGAAACACAATACACCGACAGGTTAACGGGCGAACAAAAAGTCACGAGCCTGTGGATGCGCCATATCGGTGGGCATAACCGCTTCAGAGATGCTTCCGGCAAACTCCATACCCAAAGTAATCGTTACGTGATGCAGCTCGGCGGCGATATCGCACAGTGGAGCCGCAATGGACTGGATCGCTGGCACCTTGGCCTGATGACCGGCTACGCCAATAACCAGAGCCGCACGCATTCTAAAGCGAATGGCTATACCTCACGTGGAGACATTAACGGTTACAGCGTAGGCCTGTACGGCACCTGGTACGCTAACCAGAAAGAGAAAACCGGGGCCTATGTCGATGCATGGATGCTGTACAACTGGTTCGATAATCAGGTTACCGGGCAAAATCTGGCGACGGAAAAATATCATGCTGATGGGATCACCGCTGCCCTTGAAACGGGCTACACCTTTCAGACAGGAGAGAGCCGCGATGGCCGCACGCGTTACTGGCTACAGCCAAAGATACAGCTTACCTGGATGGACGTGCAGGCTGACGATCACATCGAAAATAACGGCACACATGTTGTCAACAACACCAACGGAAATCTGCAGACCCGTTTGGGCATGAAGTTTTATCAGCAGGGAAATCACATCAGTGATGAGGGCAAAGATCGCACTTTCCAGCCGTTTATTGAGGCCAACTGGATCCATAACACCCATAACGACAGTGTCATGATGAATGGTATCAGCAATGCGATCACAGGCGCGCGCGATGTGGGTGAACTGAAACTTGGCGTCGAAGGTCAGATCAACGCTCGCCTGCAACTGTGGGGCAACGTTGCTCAACAACTCGGCGATAATGGCTTTAGCGATACACAGGGCACGCTGGGGATAAAATACCAGTTCTGAATGTTCGCATAATATTCCACGTCAGCCCATTACCTCAGATGTCCGGTTTTTACGTTTGGGTACCATGACAGAAACCGGCCTGAATGAACCTGTTCAGGCCGACCGCACTACCAGGACAATCTGCATTTGTCGTGATGGCGTTCCACTCAGCTCCCCTTCCGCGCAGTTCTGCAATACTCGAGTAAACTTGATCATACTGGCTGAAAGGAAAAACCTGTATTGAGGCTTTGCCTGTCCTGCGGCGAGATCAAAACACGCCTTACAACCGCCCCCCATAACAATAATAAGGTGCGAACAGTGATGAAAAAGATCGCGATCGTCGGCGCTGGGCCAACCGGTATCTACACGTTTTATGCGCTTCTGGGTCATCATGTACCGATGTCCGTTTCCGTTTACGAACAGGGTGATGAGGCCGGTGTTGGCATGCCCTATAACGATGAAGAGAATTCCCGGATGATGCTGGCAAACATTGCCAGTATTGAAATCCCGCCTGTATTTATGACCTATATTGACTGGCTACGCGCCCAGAGCGACAGTCATCTCAGGCGATATCACGTCGATCCTGCCTCTCTGCATATCCGTCAGTTTCTGCCGCGTATCCTGCTTGGCGAGTATTTCCGCGATCGGTTTTTAGCGCTGGTGTCCCGCGCAACGGCACAGGGTTTCGAGGTAAAAATACATGAGCGCTGTCAGGTCACCGATCTTGAGGCCACCGATGCTGGCGTAAAACTCTGGACGCAGGGCGATACTGCCCCAGCAATATTTGATCAGGTCGTTATCGCCACAGGCCATGTCTGGCCAGACGACAGCGCCGCCACCCGCACCTACTTCCCCAGCCCCTGGTCCGGTCTGATGGAAGCGAAAATAGCGGCATGTCACGTGGGTATTATGGGCACCTCCCTGAGTGGCATTGATGCCGCAATGGCCGTGGCGATCCAGCATGGTGACTTTCAGGAAAGCGACAACGACGCGATCGCCTTCACATTGGACAAAGGCCACGAAGCCCTGAAGATCGTATTAATGTCACGATCGGGCATTCTGCCAGAAGCCGATTTCTACTGCCCGATTCCCTATGAGCCACTGAGCGTCGTTACCCAAAATGCCATCGATAACGCGATTGAGGCAGGCGCTGACGGATTACTCGATCGCGTATTTGCACTGATGGTTGAGGAGTTGGAGGAGGCTGCGCCCGCGTGGAGCAAAACGATTGATCTGAAAGCACTCACTGCCGACAGCCTTGCAGAAGCCTGGTTTGCCAACCGACATAAACAGGATCCTTTCCACTGGGCCAGCGCTAACTTGAATGAAGTCGAACGCAACAAACGCGACAGGCACACCGTGCCCTGGCGCTATACCCTTTTGCGGCTGCACGAGGTGGTTGAGGAAATCGTTCCCTTCCTTAACGAAAGCGACAGTAAACGCTTTTCAGGTGGCCTCGCTAAAGTGTTTATTGATAACTACGCGGCGATTCCTTCTCAATCCATCCGTCGACTGCTGGCCTTACGAGAGGCCGGAATCATCAGCATCCTTGCCCTTGGCGAAGAGTATGAACTGCGAAGGCAACAGCAGAAAACGCTGATTACGACTGAGGGGCAACAGCGAACGTTTGACGTGTTTATTGATGCGCGAGGGCAAAAGGCTCTTAAGACCCGCGATCTGCCCTTTGCAACACTGAAACAGCAGATCCAGCGCTGCGGCGATGAGATTCCGGATGTGGGTGACGATTATACTTTGCTGTCTCCTGAATCTGCCCGTGGACGCATTGCCCTGGCCGCCCTGCCCTATTTAATGCATGACCAGCCGTTTGTGCAGGGACTCACGGTGTGTGCCGAGATCGGTGCCGCCATCGCCAGTACGCTTGTGGAATCACCTTCACGTCCCCGAAAGCGCCTGGCGTGTTTTGAACCCTAGGGCAACGCGATGCCGCTATCTTGTTAACGCTGAAACGACTGGGCGACAGCGCATCTCGTCGTCCGGCTCTGGCATCAGCTACCTGATTCCGGCACGTGATTAAGGCAGAATATGCTCTGTGATGGCGTCAGAACTCAGTTGCACCAACCCTTTGACGCCATAGTGATAACCAGTTTTATCATGTTTAATGCGGATACCGCTGATATGCGTGTCTGCATTCGCTGCGAGTATCGCCTGCGCCAGTGGCAGCACCTCGTCGCCATAGTCTTCAAACAGCTCACCGGTGACAATCACGTGTCTGATATTGTGAATCGGTGCGGTGCAGCAGATAGCAAAACAGAGCGCTCTGGCGGTGGCCAGTACCGTTGCGGGCTGGTTATCCGGATCGACAGCAAAGGCCTGCTCGATACCGCCCTCATAAGGTAAATGCACTATCTCCGGATAAAATCCGTTCTCACCCAGTACCGGCTCGCCGTGAATACATTGCCCATAGCCCAGGCTGCCAAACCCAGGCATAAACGCCACCCACGATGAGTAAGGTAAGCGCTGAGCCAACTGAAAGGTGGTGCAGAACGCAATATTAAAAATCTGTGTGCTGATACACATCGCGTCTTCAATCCGTTTTTTAAGCGCCACGTTCGTCTCACTGAACAACGGGCAATAACGTACGACGCCGGTGAAATGCTCGATGCCGCCCTGCAACGCCACGCTTATTACGTTGACCTGCTGCTGACGGACATTGCCTGACAGGCATAACGCCGCAACGCTGGTGGCGATAAAGGCAACCAGGCGTTGTGGCGTTAGCAGGGCAGGCAACGAGATCCTGTGGTGCGCCAGCGCGGGCACTTGCGTATTGAAGTCGTTTAGCATCGCCTGGAGCTGGCCTTTGCGAAGCATAATATTGACGCTGAAAAACTGGCCCGGCGTTGCCGCCAGCAACTGTTGAGGTCGGCCAAACGCACTGTCCTTTACGTCCCGCTCCTCAATAACCCGCTCTTCCAGCAGCTGCGACGTCAATTTTGTCACGTAGGCCTTCGTCACACCCAGGCGGCGCGTCATCTCTGCCCGTGACTCGCATTCGCTGTGCAGAATATTCAAGATCTGCTTCTTGTAATCCATTCACGACCCTCTGCCCGCTCTGCGCTTCTGAGCGGACAGTAACACAGTTCGCCTTATCAGGAATTTGCTCTCAACACGAGTATCCAGTCATTTCCGCTGGCGGGTGGGTCGATGTTAAGGAAGAAGGTCTCCGACATATCATTGCTCAGCCAGTTCATGATGCCATAGCGGGGATCAAACCATCCTGTTTCGAATCCCGTGGCGGCAAAGGCGCTGATATCCAGGGTGATATTTTGCTGTTGCGGAATATATACCGCTATCCAGCGCTGCTGGTGATCGCGCATCACACCACAGTGGCGTTGATCGCTGGGATTAGGATTGATAAGTAAAGACCGATCGGGAACCCGTAGATGCCAGTCAGGCAGGGATTCAATAAACCGTCGCAGGATGCCAATGGCAAAGGCGCCGGGATAGTCAAGCGCATCAAACCAGTATGGAATGGTATCGCCCTGATAAGTACTCGCTGCGCTTTCAGGTATCGCCACGGCGTCATCTTCCGGTCGGCGCATCTGCCAGAGACTGTAGCAACCATAGGTAATGCCCGCGCCCCCCGCAAAGACTGACCAGTAGCTGCTGCGGCGCACCTCACGATCGGTAAAGCGGCTGGCCTCCTGTGCACGACGGAACTGATGCTGACACATGATCGGATGGGCTTCATAGCAGGGTTCAGCATCGAGAACCGGCTTGCTCTGACGCTGGTAATCCATTTCAATGGCGCGCCACGACGGATAAGCCTCACCCATGTGTCCCGATTGCCAGACGATAAAATCATGCCAGGGCCGATCGCCCAACATGTCCAGCGTGCTTCGCCCGCCCTGCGAGTGCACGGTCAACAGCGCATCGCCACTGCCGCCCTGTCGCAACCCTTGGGCCATATTTTCCATCAGCTGGCGTTGTTCCGGGGTTTGCACTGCACGATCACCGCCGATCATCCATATGATGCCCGTGCCTTGCAGCTTGTCACTGAGATACCGACAGAATGCCTGAACGTTTTCTGCGTTAAATAAGGGCGTTTTGGCCGCTCCCCAACTGTTGTTCACACTCCAGTGTGACCCCCACATCGGCACCAGGGCGATATAGAGATCTCGCGAATTGGCGATGTCGGTGACTCGCCTCAGATGATCAAAATAGGCTTCATTGGGGATCAGAGACGTTAAATCCCTAAAGGGCAGATGTCCGCCTTCGTAAGTCGGCGTCTGTAAACCGTCAAGCTCACACAGGGCAACGGCCTGAATCACATTAAAGCCTTTTTTTGCCCGATTTGTTAAATACGCTTCTGCCTCTGTCAGCGTCAGTTTGTGAAACAGCTCCCAGGCAGTACAGGCCGTATAGAAAAAGGGGCGATCATCCTGATAAAAACTTCTGTCACGAACCGTTAATTTTTTCATCTACCACTCCTGATATCAGAACGCTTTTTCATTGATAAATGACTGGCAGGTTTTTTCATCCAGTTTGTAACGTGAAAATATTCCGGCGGTGATAAACATGCAGGATGCGGGGAGCCAGACATAAAGGAGGTTAAACGCAGAAAGTTGATTTTCTGAAGCCGTGGTCATGAAATCGGGGTTATATCCGTACCATGCTAAGACATAACCAATAATTGCCCCACCGATCGCCATTCCGGCTTTTGTGGCAAACAACATGCCGCCGCCAATCATGCCGTTTATTCGGACGCCATATTTATAAAAGCCGTAGTCAGCCACATCCGCGACGGTTGCCCAAATAATTACGGCGATAAGTTCAACAACCAGTGTCGCCGTGACAAACAGCCCCGCATGTACCCAGACGGCTTCGGCAGAGGTAAAACCAATGATTAACGTAATAAGTCCCCCCGCGATCTGACTCCAGATCAGTAATGGAATCCGTTTTACCCGTCCGGTTTTAAGGACATATCCGGTAATCAAGGGGGCAATAATTCCGGCAATTGAACCCGCGGTAAGCAAAATACTCAGAAATGAAACAGGCAAGTTAAGCACATATTTTACAAAATACGCCGCCGCACCAAACTTAAGCGTATTCATAATCATCACCACCAGCTGTGCAGCAAAAATGATTAAAGCCTGATCGTTTTTCAACATCAGCCGTATCTGGTTGCCGACGCTGAGCGTCTGTACATCCCCTGCTGAAACGCGTTCCTGAGTATTGTAATAGCAAATTAAAACCAATAGCGTTGAGAGCAGGCCAATACCGCACATCACAACCCGATAACCCATCACCTCATTATCAAAAAGCGCAATCAACATGGGGACCAGTAAAGAACAAATTAAGTAAGAGACCTTGGCTAAGGGAAAGCGAATCGTGTTTATCTGTATCCTCTCGTCACTGTCTGCTGAAATGGCTCCCAGCAGAGAGACATAGGGCACCGCCACCAGGCTGAACGCCATAACCAGCATGATATAGGTGGTGTAGGCATAAATGATCCGTCCGGTTTCACCCAACTCGGGTGAAAGGAAAACGGCTGCGCAGCTAAGCCCATAAGGCACAGCGAACCATAATAGCCAGGGGCGGTAACGGCCATGTCGAGAACGCGTGCGATCGGCCACCACGCCGATTAATGGATCGCTTATCGCATCAATTAAGCGCGTAATCAGAAATAAGGTTCCCATTACTGCAGGGCTGAGCTTGAATACATCGGTGTAATATATCGACAAAAACATCATGGTCATGCCCATGAAGATATTCGCTGAGGTATCCCCAAGCCCGTAACAAAATTTTTCGCGAAAACTCACTTTTAATGGTTTATGTAATTCCATTCCAGCATCCTCCCGCATTAATAAAGGACGCCAACCATATAAAAACAGGGAACAGAAACAAACTGCATTAAGTTTCTTTTGTGAACTTAGTTCAATAAAAAACAAACTACACCTTCAAAAATACATCAATATTTAAGTTGATTAATTAACGCATCTCGATAAAAAATCTCTTCACACCTCTATCCACCAACAACTAAAAATGCTATCAAAGATAAGAGTAACTGCCAAAAAACACGCCTTATTTGCGGCACACACTCCATTTAAAAAAACAAAAATAGACAAAAACAGGCATCACGAATAATGTGAGAATGAATTAATAAAATCAAAATCATCCGACAAGAAAAGCGTCCACTTGAATGGTTTGCACAGATCACACCATCTGTAAAAGCCAGAAAAAATAAACAACATCATTAACAATGATGAAATTTTAAAACATCAAAATACCCATAATAAACCTATGCATACCGGAGAAAAATCATGTCAAGAATACCACATCAATTAACCATGGCCGTCATTATCGCTAACCGGGGGTTCTTCCCCGGATACGTCGTCAATGAGGCGCGCGAGCAGATTATTGAGGTGTTTATTCAGCACGATATCAATCCGGTAATGCTCGATGAAACCCAGACCCGCTACGGTGGCGTTGAAACACGTGCAGAAGCCAAAATATGTGCAGCATGGTTACGCGCTCGTCGTGACGATATTCATGGCGTGGTGGTATTGCTTCCCAATTTTGGCGATGAAAAAGCCGTTTCAGAAGCATTACGTCTTTCCGGACTTAATGTTCCCGTGTTAATTCAGGCCCAGCCAGACCGCCTGGACAAGATGCATCTCGCCAGTCGGCGCGACAGTTTTTGCGGCAAAATCTCCCTGTGTAATAACCTGCGTCAATATGACATTCCCTTCACCTTAACCACCCAGCACGTGAGTGACTTAGCGGGTGAATCTTTTGCCCGGGATATAAGCCGGTTTAAGCAGGTTTGCCGGGTGGTCAGCAGCATGCGCGGCGCGCGAGTGGGCGCAATTGGTGCGCGTCCTGCTGGTTTTAATACCGTTCGCTACAGTGAAAAATTACTTGAAAGGCTGGGCATCGCCGTGGAAACCCTGGATTTATCGGAGGTGTTCAGCAGAATGAAACGGTTAGGCGACAGCGATATTCGTGTCGATGAGAAGCGCCGCCTGCTGCTGGATAATGCGCATGTCAGCACGATGGCTTCAGATAAAATCACCGTCATGGCAAAGTTGTTCGTGGTCATCGCTGAATGGGTTATAGCTGAAGACATTGATGCCACCGCCATCCAGTGCTGGACCTCATTGCAGGAAACGCTCGGTATTAACGCGTGCTCTGTGATGAGCGTGTTGTCCGGTCAGTTACTGCCCAGCGCCTGTGAAGTCGATGTGATGGGCGCATTATCCATGTATGCCCTTGCCAGTTGCAGCCTGAGTCCGGCCTCCATTGCCGACTGGAATAATAACTACGGCGACGATCCAGACAAATGTGTGCTGTTTCACTGTGGCAACTTTGCCACAGCCTCTCTGGAGGACGCCACAATGGGCACCGCCAATATTATTGGTCATCGCGTCGGCAACGAAAATACCTGCGGTGCCGTTCATGGCAGAAGTAAAACTGGCAACATCACCTTCTTCCGACTGAGCTCAGACGATCTGAGGGGGGAAATTAAAGCCTATGTGGGTGAAGGCGTCGCCGTGAACGATCCGCTAGATACCGTTGGCTGTCGTGCGGTCATTGAAGTGCCGCAGCTGGAACGCTTGCTGGCGTGGATTTGCCGTAATGGCTTCGAGCATCACGTAGCCTTTAACCACGAATCTTGCGCAGAGGCTTTGCATGAAGCCTTTACCCGCTATTTACAGGTTGGGACCCATTTTCATTGCCAATAAGGTTGATGTTAAATCAAGGCGGTTTGGTACATTCACCGATGAGCCCCTTCATTTCTGGTAAGAATCTGATGGGGCCGGTTTAAAATATATTCACGATGAAAAGACCAAAATTATGGCTATCGATTTCTCCTCTCCTACCTGTCTGCCCGGGCCAGGTAAGTCACTATTATGAAGACAATATTTTAACCAAGAGGCTCTACGCTATTGAAGTTAACAGCTCAAAAGCGACAAAAGTAAAAGCAGAACAGTAGAAATAATGAATCCAGTTTGTCGGGCTATTCCAGCCTTAACAACGGCGTATACCGAGACATATCCCTGAAGGTACAAAACTCAGGCGCACCCAGCGTCATCACCGGCGCAACCCGCATCAGCTTTTCCAGATATCCGGCTCTTAAAATTTGCAGCAGGCGCAACTCCTCATCGTTCGGTTTATTGATGAGATAAGAGACACTGACATGAAATTCGTAGACATCATGATTATTTCGTTTGCAGTTAAGCGTGCGGCTGAGCGCATCTCTGAGCGACCGTATTTTGCGCTCTTCGGCCTTGTCCAACGGCGCCAGCGACAGCGAGACGCCACGTTTTAAGGCAATGGCACCAATGCGCATCTGCAAAGGTAACGAGGGCATGAGCCTGAAATTTGCCAGCTTCGCCGCGAACAGCCGGTCGCACTCTTCCATCGACGCATCAAGATTCAGGTCTTGTGGCCAGGCCGGATAGTGCCGTGCCCGGTCATTGGCACCGTTAAACACCGTCATATGGTAGCTCGACTGCGGCAGAAATGCATAACACCGCCCCAGCCCTGCGGCTTTCATTGCATCAACCATTTCGCCAGTCACACGGACGATTTCACTGTCCTGTTCGAGATGACAAATCAGCGTATTGCCTCTGAATGGCAGTACCTCACCTTTGGCGTTAAATTTTTCACCGATGGCATTTTCTATCCACCCTTCCTGCTCCAGCACTTCTGACATGATTCAGGCTCCCGCGCGCTCGAGATGGCTTTCCTGAGACGTTTACTCTCTAAGCCGGCATAACCAGGCGATATGATGACGTGCTTCAGGAACGCTCTTTGTGACTGCCGAACCACAGCATAAAGCATGATTGTGACCGTTATCAGGCAGCAGGAGCGATGGAAAATCAGGACAGCGGGCTGGCTTTAATACAGAACAGGCAAAAAAGACATCCGAATGCGTTTTATGAAGCCATCATGGGCACAAAGCAGATAATTAACAGGTTGGTTTCTCACCGCTATCGGGTTTGAGCCTGGCCTTTTTTAACCAGGCGTTGTGCCCCGCCGCCTGCGGATATCCTCAAGCGGGCTATTTTTTCCGTAACAGAAAAACAGCAATGGCGGTAAGCACGCCCATCAGTGGCATAGCGATCGCGCCCGAGAAGAAGTCGTGATGATCTTTTTGATTGCTTCGGCGAATATCAGCAAAGCGGTTAAGTGCCCGATGCTTGTCAGTTGCACTCACCTCTTCGAATTGCTTTTTATAGCCCTTATCTTCTAACTGAGAACCACCGCCCGCATCATGTCTTTCCAGCACGACGGTGTGCTGACCTTTTTGATAGAAACAGTAATCTGGCATTTTGCGCTTCGCCTGAAAGAAGAGAAGAAATGACTCTATCCTGCTGTGGTTGATATTGTAAATACCTCTCCCCCCATACGCTTCAGCCACCAGCCTGATGGGTTACACATTATGCGCTGATACCGAATGATGCCCACTGTTGAAGGAATTACCAGACTGGGCATTTATGGTCTGAAAATGCGCTCCGCCAGGGTTGTCTCTGTGCATGCCGGCTACTGGCTTATCGGATATCAATCTGGTGGTCGCGGTTTGCTGACTGTTGGCTTCACCAGCCTGACTCGATTGCTCCCCTGTCATCCTGTTGTCAGCCTTCGCGATAACAGATTTCACTGAACCGTCAGAAGGCATATAGAGCGCCTGCTGCAGGATAGTTTCATTTTGTGACAGGTTCTCATCCACCTGCGCCAGCTGACGACGCAGGACGTTAAGCTTTACGGATGTGGCTAGCGGTATTTGAAGCTGTTGGTCGTTCAAAACGTTTAACTGCTGGCGGGCACCATACTGTTGCTGTAACAGCGCACGGTACTGGCTTTCATAGCCCCATACCGTCGATTGCTCCTGCTCAAACTGAAGCGTGGAGATGTATCCCTTTGCTAACAGCGGTCGCCAGGTGTTGACCAGCTTCTGAGCCATACTCATTTGCGCCGATTCAATTTTAATCTGGTCCGCCAGTTGCTCAAGTTGACCATTCAGCATGGCCTGCTGGAAGCGGCTGTCGCTGACCTGTTGCAGAGCAAGCTGCTGGGTGTGATCGATATCCTGCAGCAGACTGCTCTGCTCAAGCTTCAACTGCGCACTGACGAGCCGAATTTTTTCCGCGGCTAACCGGGTCTGGGCAGAGGCAAGTTCAAGTGAAGCGGCGGTCAGCGCAGGCTGGCCCTGGCTGTTCTGCCCCTGCTTAACCGTGCCGCCTGCAGGCGCATTGAAGGCCACAGGTTGTGGCTGTGCGGCCTGCCTGGTGGCAGACGGGCGCACGTTAAGCGGATGGCTTTGAACGAAATAAATGACGGTTATTGTCCCAACAACGAGTGAAACCAGGTTCCGGCGAAGCAACAGTGCCAACGGGGACAGGGTTTCACCACACTCAGCGCCGGATGATTCAACGATCTGTTTCTTAAAAAATGGGTTTTCCATTTTTATACCTTCAATAATGACGTAGGGATATTACCGGGCAAGGCGCCATGTAACAGATGTTTTGTGAGTGCGGTTAATTCAAGGCTAATCGGGTAACGGATTCCCCTCTGCGCTTAACATCCCATTTCCTTGTGCCGTTTTAAAACAGAAGAACATTTCCAGTCGTTACCTTTTGCAAGCGAGTTTCAATCTTTCGAGTTTGCTGTGTCAGAGAACGGCTTTGACTGCGTATGAAAGGACGTTTTACGGCGCTGACAGAAAAGGCGGGGGATGTCACCAGGCTCGCTGGGGCCAAAAGCTGGCCCCAGCGAGCAAACAGCACTCAGCAGTTCGGTTACGTCAGAAACGTACCGGCGCGCGTTTTATTTAACAAGATAAAGGTCCTTGGTGTAGTAGAAACCCAGATGCGATGGGGCATAGCCGCCGACCTTTGGACTGACCATCTTGTTGAGCGCACCATAGAAAACCGGAATAACCGGCGCATCTTTTGCAATAATGTCGCTGGCTTTCTGGTAATCCTGGGTTACGGCGTTTGGATCGGTATCCATTCCCGCGGCTTTTACTGCCGCATCAAACGCTGTGCTGGCATAACCTGAGCTATTCTGACTGTCGCCACTGCGGAAGGTATTTAAAAAAGTAGAGGGCTCACTGTAGTCACCAATCCAGGTGTAGCGCACCAGATCATATTGCCTCTGATGCATGGTATCCAGCATGGTTTTCCATTCCTGATTTTGCAGCGTGACCTTCGCACCTAACGCTTTACCCCACATGGAAGCAGCGGCAATTGCGATACGTTGGTTATCCTGATTGGTGTTGTAGAGCAGGGTAAAACTCAGAGGATGGCTGGCTGAAAAACCGGCTCCGCTGAGTAACGCCTGAGCTTTTTTGATGCGCTGCGCCTGGGTCCAGCCCGCCCAGTCAGGCGGAGACAGTTTGACGTCCCCCATTGATAATGGCACAACGGTATAAGCCGGTTTCTGCCCCATACCAATGACCTTATCGGCGATGATGCCTTTATCCAGCGCCAGATCCAGCGCCTGACGCACGCGGACATCGGTAAAGGGTGCCTTGTGCGTATTTATCTGGAAATAGAACACGCTATAAACAGAGGTGCTGTGTACTTCTTTGGGCCGCTCTTTTTTCATTCGAGGGAAATCAATGGCGGGAATGTTGTCCGTAATGGTAATGCCGCCGGCAAGGTAGCGGTTAAGCTCGGCAGAAACATCATTAATCGGTAAAAACGTTACGCGATTAATTAGGGTATGCGCGTTATCCCAGTAGCGATCATTACGGTTCAGCGTGATTTTTTCATTAACTACCCACTGATCCAGTTTATAGGCACCGCTGCTGACCATGTTGCCCGGCTGGGTCCAGGCCTCACCAAACTTTTTAACGTTATTTTCGCTGACCGGAAACAGGGAAGGATGGGCAACAAACTGCAAAAAATAGGACACCGGCTGATCCAGAGTAACCTGCACGGTGTGCGCGTCTAAGGCTTTTACGCCCAGGCTGTCAGGCGGGCTTTTACCGCCCGTCACCGCATCAGCATTAAGGATATGCGCATAGTTAGCAAAGGATGCATAAGGCGATGCCGTTTTGGGATCGGTTAGACGACGCCAGCTGAAGACAACATCTTCAGCTGTCAGCGGCGATCCGTCTGACCATGTCAGGTCAGGACGAAGATGAAAGGTCCAGACTTTGTTGTCGGCCGTTTCCCACGAAGCAGCCAGTCCCGGTATGACTTTGCCCTCTGGATCAGTCCGCACCAGCCCTTCAAACAGGTCGTTAATAACTGAAAAGGCATCGTTGGTTTCAGCTTTATCAACATCCAGGGTAGCAGGCTCGGCTCCATTGCCCCGCACGATCTCCTGCACGGGAGCCAATGTCACACCATTGGGTACGTTTGCCCCAAAGGCCGCCGTCGAGCACGATAACCCCGTGATAATTACAGACAACCCCATACGGGCAACATATAAACGGCTTACCGACATTCGTCCAACTCCTTTCGCATTGTTTTAAGATGACTTCACCCCATCAGCACTGCAATTTACAGGCCAGAGATAAGGGTAAGCGCCACGCCAGCCTGCACCCGATCTGAGACTAAAACCGCGTTGTATTGCACAGTTCTGATGCAAGGAGCCGGCGTATCCGCTCAAAAACAGCGCCGCTGTAATCTGCATATGTTCATTTTCAGCTATCAGACATAACGATGTTGCCTGCGTGAATAACTGTCGTGGTTCGTTTATCAGGGATAACGGGAATATTCGGAAAGGTGTTCTCAGGATTAAACGCGCGCGACAAAGCCAGAACATGGGGCTGCGACCGGTTTTCGCTGCTGAACGCCCCGATTAACGGAACTTTTACGCTATCCTGCCGGGTCTTTTTCATCCGCCACACACTTGTACAAGCAGGTCTTGATATAGTCATTCCTGTTAATCAGGAGCCTGTATGAAAAAAGTGATTCTGTTCGTTATCGCGTTAGCAAGTGTTTCTGCCCTTTCGGGTTGTGTCTGGCCATTCTGGGGCCCTGGAGGCGATGGCCCGGGACATATGGGCCCTGGCGGCGGCGGTGGGCCTGGCGGCGGTCCACACAGGTAACACATGATGGCCTCACCAGGAGGCCATTGTTTGCATCGCGATCAGGATTATTCTGACATTACATTTACGCCCTCTCTCTGCGCATGCCTTTGCTGGAGATTCGCCGCTTTTCATGACAAACTTGAGCACATCTTAAGGATAGGGAATCTGCACGATGTCAGGCTCAAACATCGCTTGTCTGTTTACTGAAGGCCAAATCACACTGCCTGATGATTATCAGGACCGCACGGTTAACGCTTTCACCGCCTCTGATGCCACTGCTCCCGCTTTTAATATTTCACGCGATACGCTTAACGAGGGTGAAACGCTGCCTGCGTACATCGACCGTCAGCTCACGCTAATGCAAAAACACATAAAGGGATGGAAACAAACCGAACGTAGCGCTGCGGTATTGGGTGACGCGCTGCTACAGGGTGAATGCGTACACGCCAGTTTTCTGCGTGACGGCAAACGTATCTGGCAACAGCAGTCGGTCTTCACGCCCGATGGTCACAAAGTACTGGTCTTTACCATGACCTCTACGTCCGCCATTGGTGACGCGGACAGCGAACAGTTTCAGGCACTGCTTAAAAGTTTTCGTTTTAACGCTTAACGACAAGGGCAATTATCATGTTTGAAGCTGCACGCCTCGGCGATGATATCGGTCACTCTCATGCCCTGGCGGGCATGATTGCAGGCACTATCGTCGGTGGACTGATCGCTGCGGCGGGCGGTATTGCTGCGGGTGCATTGATGATTGCCGGGATAGGCGCCTCCTGCCTTGGCGTGGGCGTATTGCTGGTTGGACTCAGTATCGGCGTGGGTTACCTTACTGGCGAACTGGCCACCGCCGCGCGAGACGGAATAGCGGATGCTGGGGCGGCCAGCATGACCCCAAAGGGCAAGATTACCACCGGTTCGCCCAACGTCTTTATTAACAGTAAACCCGCCGCCATGGCCACCAACAGCATAGTGGCCTGCAAGGACGATGGTCCGCAGCAGATGGCGGAAGGCTCCTCCCGGGTGTATATCAACGGCCTGCCTGCATCACGCATCGACGATCGCACCACCTGCGATGCCAAAGTGATGACGGGCTCTGACAACGTCTATATCGGCGGCGAGCCTGAACAAACGCTGCCTATCCAACCTGAAGTGCCCGAATGGGTTTATAAAGCCTCCGATCTTACCCTGCTGTTTGCCGGGCTGGCCGGTGGCGTGGGCGGTGCGGCTGGCAAGGTCGGCGCGCTGGGTAAATTACTGAGCAAGATTCCCGGCATCAATAAAATCGCCCGGGTGGCCTGCCGTGCTGGTGCCTTAATGACCGGTGTGGCGGCTGCAGGTATTCTTGCCCGTCCCGTTGATATCGTAAGCGGCCAGAAGTTTCTTAGCGGCGATGATGAACTGGATTTTGTGCTGCCCTCCCGGCTGCCGCTACGCTGGCAGCGCTACTGGCGCAGCGGTAATCCCGGCGACAGCGTATTAGGCCGTGGCTGGAACCTGTTCTGGGAAACACGGCTGGAACGCTACCAGGATGGGCTGGTCTGGCGTGCGCCCTCCGGCGATTACGTCTCTTTTCCTCTGGTGCCCAAAGGCCAGCGTACCTACTGCGAAGCGGAGAAACGCTGGCTGGAACATCATCGGGACGACAGTTGGTCATTGTATGACATCAGCGGTGAGCGCTGGCATTTTATGCCCCTGCGCGATGATGCCCCTTCTCTTCCCCTCTGCCTGACCGAGCCCTGCGGCAATGAGATTCAGTTCGACTGGAACCCCGATCACACATTGGCTGCGCTGACAGACAGTGCCGGTCAGCGCGTAACCTGCCGCTATGCGAATAACCGGCTCGCAGGTGCCTGGCTGGATGACGATATTTGTCTGGTCAGTTACGCGTATGATGATATCGGCCAACTCGTTACGGTAACGGGCCGGGGCGGTAGCGTGCGCCGACGCTTCCAGTGGTGCGATGGCCTGATGGTCGCCCATGAAGATATGAATGGCCTGCTAAGTGAGTATCGCTGGCAGGAGATCGATGGCCTCCCAAGAGTGGTGGCCTTCCGTCACAGCGGCGGCGAGCAGCTGGATTTTGAGTACGATTTTGACAACGGTATCCGACGCGCGCGACGTGATGACGGCGTTGAAGCTCACTGGCTCATTGACGATGACGATCATGTCGCCCGCTTCACCGACTTCGACGGCCGCCAGACCATGCTGGTTTACCGCGCAGGCGAGTTGTGCGATGTGATTATGCCCGGCGGCGCCATGCGCTGCAGCAACTGGGACCGCTATGGTCGCATGACGCAGGAGATCGATCCGGTCGGACGTCGAACCACTTATCACTGGTTCCGCATGACTGACCGTGTGATCCGTACGGACTATCCCGATCTGAGCGCGACTCAGGCGGCTTACGATCTTAATGTTCGCCTGCTGACTGAAACCGATGCGCTCAATAACGTCACCACCTATCACTACCCTGATGACACAGAACTGCTGCCAGACAGCATCACCGATGCAACGGGCGGCGTGGTGAAGCTGGAATGGAACCGACAAGGGCTGCTGACGCAGCGCACCGACTGCTCTGGCAGCGTAACGACGTTTAGCTACGACCGATTTGGCCAGCTTGTTCGCAGCGTGGATGCTGAAGGTCATGTCACCCAGCGCGAGTGGAATGACAAGGGACAACTCTGCGCCATTATCCATCCAGACGGCAGCCGGGAAACCCTGCACTGGAACACCCAGGGGCAGCTCAGTGCGTGGCGCGATCCGCTGGAGACCGAAGTCCGCTGGACCTATAACGCACTCGGATTACCGGTGAGCCTGACGGACCGCATTGGTCGCACGCGTCGCTGGCATTACGATGCCCGTGGTAATCTGCTGCGGCTGGAAAACGGCAACGGCGGTGACTATCGCTTTACCTGCGATCCGCTCGGCCGTCCATTGAGTGAGATCCGGCCCGATAAGACCTCACGCAATATGGAATGGAATGCTCGTGGCTTTCTCATTGGTTTACAGGAAAATGGCCAGCCCGCTAATGACGGTGGCATAGCTCGACGCTGGCAGCGCTTTAGCTACGACGACAGCGGCTTGATTACCCAGCGCACAACGCAGCATGCTGAATACCACTACCGGCGTCATCGTAGCGGTCAACTTGCCAGCCTGGTTCGCACGCCGACCAGTGACGGAATGGCGCTTGGTATCGAAGACGATGAAATCGCCTTTACCTATGACGTCGCAGGTCAGCTGTTAACAGAAGCCGGTATAAACGGGAAACTGGATTACGAATGGGATGCACTGGGCAACCTCACCCATCTGACCCTGCCGGGTGAACAGCAACTTGCCTGGCTGCACTACGGTTCGGGTCACGTCAGCGCGATTCGCTTTAATCAGCAACTGGTCAGTGAATTTACCCGCGACCGCCTGCACCGGGAAATTCGTCGCAGTCAGGGCGCGCGTGAGCAGGCGCGTCAGTACGACAGCCTTGGCAGGCGTACGATGCAGCGCAGTGAATTGCATAGCGAGGTGGTGCTACCGGAAAAAGCCATTCTGGAACGCGCTTTCCGCTATTCGGCGCGCAGTGAACTGGAGTCTGTCAGTGATACGCTGCGCGGCGACATTATCTATGGTTACGATGATGAAGGCCGCCTGCTGAAGCACTACGAAGCCAGACAGGGCCACAGCACCTCGCATTTTACTTACGATAATGCGGACAACCTGGCCGCCAACGACGATGCACTGCACGTGTTGCCGGTTACCGACAATCGAGTGCATCACTGGCAGAACCTGTTTATGAAGTACGATGACTGGGGCAACCTGGTCAGTCGACGCAGCGGCCTGCATGAGCAGCATTTTACCTATGACGCCGAAAACCGGCTCATCAGCGCCAAAGGCAATGGCCCGGACGGCGGGTTTACCGCGCATTATCATTATGATGCGCTGGGCAGACGCACCCGCAAAGTGGCCAGCACCCAGCACGATCGTAAAGAAGTCCGTTTTCTGTGGCAGGGCTATCGTCTGTTACAGGAGCAGCAGGATAACGGCCAGTGCCAGACCTATGTATACGATCCCAACGAGGCCTGGAGCCCGCTGGCGCGCATCGACCATATGGCAGCAGGCGAACGGGGCGATGTGTTGTGGTTCAATACCGATCTCAACGGGGCACCGCTGGAGGTAACCGATGAACGCGGCGACATCCGCTGGAGCGGCCAGTACGGCAGCTTTGGTGAAGTGCGTCGGCAGACAGAGGGCTTTACCCGTCTGGTGAAACAGTCTGCCCTGCCCCATCAGCCGCTGCGCTATGCGGGCCAGTATGCGGACAGCGAAACCGGTCTGCATTACAATCTGTTCCGCTATTACGACCCGCAGGTGGGACGGTTTACGGTTCAGGACCCGATAGGGCTGGAAGGCGGCTGGAACCTTTATCAGTATGCGCCGAACCCGCTGAGCTGGGTGGATCCGCTGGGGTTGAGTAATTGCGGTGCTCCAAACAAAAAGACATCTTATGAAGGTATCAGTCGCAGAGATGCGTTTAGGCAAGCTAAAAGGGATGCTGGAATACCAATGAATCAACATCCTAGCTCTATCACAAGACCCGACTTACTAGATGGGAGTGGTAAAAAAATATTAGATAGTACTGGGCAGCCAATAAAAACTAGGCAATACGAATTTGTTGACAAAAGAGGTCAGTCCGTCTTTCTACAAGAACATAGTTTAGGACATACCAAGGCTACTTCTGGTCATGGAGCTGAACCTCATTTTAATCTTAGGCCTCTTGACAACTTGAATACCGGTTCAGTTCCTGGTACTCATGGTCACTATAATTTCCCATAAGGTATTTCTATGTGGTTTAAAAATGCGATAGGTAAAGAAAAAATTCAATTCATGTTTGATAATGAATTAAACATTCAAAATATCGAGATTTCAAGTTTTTCATTGGAGCGTTTTTCAGACTTAAAAATTCATTTCTTTTGTAAGGAAATACCGAAAAAGCATCCTGAAAAATGGAAGAAGGATGGATTCAATGCACTTAGCCTGGTCATTAACTTTGGAGATGTTATCCATTTAAATGCCACTGGTTCTAGAATCGGCTTCTCTTGCTCCCCGGAAATAAATTCCTTTGAAAATTATTCAGAAATAAAAATAAAAAATAACGAGCTCGATTTTTATTGCAAATCAAAGTTCTTAACAATTGAAAGCATCACACCATATATAGATGAAAGATGGGACTAAAAAAGTAAGCCAGCAAGGTTGCTGGCTTACTTTTTCAAACGAACATTTTGTTATTAAAATACAATCATCGGTCAAAATTGACACACCATTGCTGAGTTAAACTAATAACAAAAATATTAAAGAAATCAGTTTCCTCTGGCAAGGCTATCGCCTGTTACAGGAACAGCAGGATAAGGGCCAGTGCCAGACCCTATGTGCACGCTCCCAACGAGGCCTGGAGCCCGCTGGCGCGCATCGACCATATGGCAGCAGGCGAACGGCGCGATGTGTTGTGGTTTAACACCGATATTAACGGTGCGCCGCTGGAGGTAACCGATGAACGGGGCGATATCCGCTGGAGCGGCCAGTACGGCAGCTTTGGCGAGGTGCGCCGACAGGCGGAGGGCTTTACTCGACTGGCAAAACAGTCTGCCCTGCCTCATCAGCCGCTGCGCTATGCTGGCCAGTATGCGGACAGCGAAACCAGTCTGCATTACAATCTGTTCCGCTATTACGATCCCCAGGTGGGACGGTTTACGGTTCAGGATCCGATAGGGCTGGAAGGCGGCTGGAACCTGTATCAGTATGCGCCGAACCCGCTGAGTTGGATGGATCCGCTGGGGTTGAATAATCTGTCCACAGCCTTTAAAGCTATGTTTAGGGAAGCTAAAAGGAAATTAGATATACCTAAAAATACAAATACACCACAAGCTGTAAAAATTTTCGATTTTAAATATGAAAACAGAACAGCCTGGGAATTTAATCATAGCGGTGATAAAAAATATATCATCATGCATGAGGATGATATATTTTGCAGGGACCCTCATTTACACACTGCCGATAATTTGCATGAAAACCTATTAGAGAAAAATGTCCGTTACAATCAACATCCAGGACATATACCCGAAAATAAGATTGGAATTACAGATATGCGAGAAAAAAAGATGCCCTTGACATTACAAGAAAAATTAAAAGAAGCGCAAAAAAAAGGTCAGTTAAAAAAAATGATAGAATTGATAATCGCTGAAACAGGTGTTCGAGAAGATAGCATTGAGGTTTGTAGCATCTCTTATCAATCAATAATAGATCATGTTTATGATCTATTAGTACTAGAAAATGAAGTATACGACATTAATACGCAGAAAAGTAATTTTGAAAAGTTTATAAATTCAATCTCAGGCTTTGAATGTCTTATAATATCTTTCATGAAAGAAAATAACATCTTTTTTCTGAAATTACCCTCTCAGGCCATTAAAGAAAGTCAAGAGTTATTCTGGGATAGTAAAAAAATCATGCATAATAGTAGAAACAGGATATTTATCAAAGAAGATTTTAGTAGAGGTTTTGTTGTTCTTAGTAGCGAGTATGGTATTGAAAAAGCGGAATGGTAGTTTATAAAAAAAGAATCACAGTTGAAATATTAAATATAAAGCTAAAACCAATCTGGAAAACATCCAAATAATTGTGGGTGAAAAATGCAAAGCATCATATCAATGTTATGGGAAAAAGAGTTAATACCAATTACGGATGCTATATTTTTCGCTGATGGAAAAGCTATCTCCTGTAAAATAACATCCTTTCCCACACCAAAAATTGAAGTGGGTGAGGATTTTGATTTTATAGATTTTTATCGTAACAATAATGAAGAAGTCACATCTATTGATATAAAAAAAGAAGTTAAGTTACCCAATGAATGTTATTGTTGTGTAGGAGAAGGAAGCTACGGCTCCGAGGGTTTCATTGCTTATCTTGATAAAGATAAAAATCCAATATGGATTTTGTACTCTGAAAAATCAAATCCTTTTGTCAGTGTATTCGGGCATGAAGAAAATACAATACTGGTCGAGTCGACCGCTGGTCTAAAAATACAAATAGATCTCCATAATCCTGTAAACCTAAAGTTAATTGGTTAACTGCTCAATCAGATGCGCATGTTTATTAAACTAAGCAGCGCATGTAAATCCGTCTGTGTTATTAATAATTTTTACTGTTGATAATTAAGAACCTAAACAAATAGCATATTCTCATGAAATGCAAGCCAATAGTTAGTTTAGCCCGATTATTGAAAAAATCCAATTAACTACAGATTAGTGAGTGCCCACTCAAATGCCTTATATATGAAAAATAGTAAATTTTCAGGAAATCATAAATGAATTACGCCAGGTCTATTTGTATGAGACATAGCTCCTGTCTAGTAACCCCGCAGAGCATGCGCGAGCTTTGGGGCTGCATTGAGGACCTTAGCGTCACAAGCTTTAACTGTAAAAGGTCAGCGCCTGGCTGAAAGACCTTCCGGGGGCGCTGAACCCGGACTGGCAGATGCCGGAGATCAAATAGCGTTAGGCGGGCTGATAATAAGATCCCGAATTTAAGCGTGAGCTACAAAAAAATATCCTGATGTTATTGAACATGTTCAACCTATGAAGAATAATAAATTTAGAGGTTCTTCGCCAAAAAACATGACCTGGCATCACGGCGATTCACCCAGATCTTTACAACTAGCTGATTTTAATGATCATAAAAGCTACCATAAAATTTATCACCCCGATGGAACAGGTGGGCGAAATAAATGGGGTGGTGGAACTAGTTGCCGAAAACAAGGTGTTAAATGATTGTAATTAATGGTTTCGATGAGTTATTGACAAAGCGTGATGAAATCCCTGACGTAGGCTGGCTTTATGTTGAGGAGTCATTTGATCTTGAATCTAAAAAAGATATTAATGAGGGAAAATACTTTATCGATCAAGATGAAGATGAAGATGAGGAGATTGACCTTGAAGAAAACTACGGAACATTCTTAGAGGCACCTATTTTCAAAGCTATAGTTGAAAATAAGCTTGAGCATCATCCCGATTCTGATAGAGACTACTTTTTAAATGCGGTTATCAATTATCTTGAAAATGATGATTTTCTGGATTAATTATTTAAAGCTGTAAAAATAAATACTATTTCTCCAGCTTTCTTATCAAAAGACGATATTCAAAAATGCTTTATCCTGCTCTAAACGTATAAAATTTCTTTTATAAAAATAACAGATGCTTCGTAAAAGCATACATAAAAAAATTTATTAAATAACGTCCACTTAGGAACTATGTGTACGATCCAAACGAGGCTTGGATCCTGTTGACCCGCATCGATCATATAGCAGAGAACGACCGGGGCAATGTGTTGTGGTTCAATACCGATCTCAACGGAACACCGCTGGAGGTAATTGATGAACGCGGCGACATCAGTTGGAGCGGCCAGTACGGCAGCTTTGGCGAGGTGCGCCGACAGACAGAGGGCTTTACCCGGCTGGCGAAACAGTCAGTACTCCCCCATCAGCCCCTGCGCTATGCGGGCCAGTATGCGGACAGCGAAACCGGTCTACACTACAATCTGTTCCGTTATTACGATCCCCAGGTGGGACGGTTTACGGTTCAGGATCCGATAGGGCTGGAAGGCGGCTGGAACCTGTATCAGTATGCACCTAACCCTCTGAGCTGGGTGGATCCGCTGGGGTTGAGTGTTGATAAAATCAATATATACAAAGATGCTGCTTATCATGGCGCCTCAGATAACATCGTAAAAAGTAGAGCACCCATCAACGGCTAGTCAGCTTTGGACAATTCTATTCAGGTAACCAACGTCTCTAAGAAGAGTCAGGACTGATGTAAAAAAAAAAGATTTTTTTAATAGATTAAAAGCAGTTTTTATCTGATTTAGGCGATAAATATCTGGCCACATAGATGAGTGGGATGCTTTAGATAACAAAAAACAATCCACGTTTAAAATCCGGTAAAATGACGAGAATAGCCATTTAATGAATGTCACAGCAGTATTTTCTATGTCTTTATTAACAGTATGTACTTTTTTACCCGCCAGCCCTATGATTTGGCTGTGTCACCTGGACACGGTGGAGGTCGATATGAGAAATTTCGGTTTCGTCGTTCTTGGTCTGGTGGGTTTCTCTGCATTCAGCGTTGCGTTTTGCACACTTTGTTTAACCACTGCCGGTGTGTTGCATTAATCGCGTCTGAATTCCTCGACATGGCCCTTTGTGGCCATTTTTTTCACTGCATCAAACGTAACTTCTGCTATTTTCTTTCTCCGCTTCATAAAAACGTCATACTGCACAGCCCGACTTTGCAGGGCACTACGCAGCGGCAGTGAAGCAGTAAAACCAATACTGTTTTTTTCCGGCCGAAAGCGCCTGATTATACTCGCAACCTTTGCCGCAAGAGTTCCTTCTGCTAACGTTGTTATGATAACGAC
Organism: Pantoea sp. V106_11; assembly: GCF_029967885.1. NCBI lineage: Bacteria > Pseudomonadati > Pseudomonadota > Gammaproteobacteria > Enterobacterales > Erwiniaceae > Pantoea > Pantoea sp. V106_11. Next base: position 198,217 of record NZ_JASCAK010000028.1, on the reverse strand, counting down.
ACTTTCGGACAAGGTAAGCTATGAATCAGTATGACAATCTCTGGAATGCTATTGAGACGCGCGTCAAGCAGAACAACGATGCCACGACGCTGGATATGGGCAATTCCGAAAATGTTTTTGTGAATCAAATCAGGCAACGGACAGCACAGATTTTCATTCTTGAAATCATTCTGGACAAGCATCGCAAACAATTTGGTACGCGCTATTTTCCCTTGTCGGGAGATGAAGCGCTTTATCATCTGATCTTCACGCGTACAAACTGGTTACCTGCGCAAATCAGAACGCTTTCGCTTTCCGATGCCCTGTTTGTTATTGCTGAGCTGTTTCGTGACGGTAATCTTCAGGAAGGCGTAAAAAACTTTCTAGGCACCCAGGGGCTGCGCAATGTCTCCTATTCTGTAGATGAGTTCTCTGACAGAGACTGGGCGCCAAAAGAAAATGAAGTTCATCTGTCGCTTCCCTGAGTGCAGATTTTACTGAAATAGCCGATGTAACGAATCGTCACTCGCCTGCAAAATGACCTCAGGCGAGTTAAGCATGAAAAATACTGGCTTATCTGTTCAGTCGATAAAGTTGGTAATTCTCTTCGTTATCCGCAGGCCGCTCCCCTTGCCAGACCAACGTCCCGTCGACAAACTCCTCAGGATGCCTTTTATCATGTTGCAGGAGTAGCCAGTTACAGCGGTAGGCACCTCTGTGCTTCCCTTCTCGCAGCGTTACCAGCCCATCGTAATATTCCAGTAAAGCCCGTTGTGGTTCACCAAGATGCCGGCTCGCGACACATTCATCCCCTGGCAACCATGCCCGCAGCGGGAGAAAAACATCAGAATAACGCTTGGTGTAATCCAGATACGGCATGCCCAGCGTCATGGCCAACACCCAGCACAGCGTGATGCAACTGGTAAAAATTGATAAGGGACTTTCCCGGCAGGTGCGATTCAAAAACACCAGCCCACTCAGCAATAAAGTAGCCAGTAATGCTGCTGCAAACATCACTGATGAAATCTGATGCGTAAATCCGGGCGCACCCTGTGCCACCCATTTATTCCACAGTGGCGCAGGCCAGCCGGTCATCAGGATGATGCCCGCTCCCCACATCACCGTTGGAAGCAGGCAGAATAAGCCGAGTGCCCATGGCCGCAACTTTATCGTCCAGAGGGTTTTCTGCTGACAGGTACCTGCTGCCAGTATGGCCAACGGCAGAAGCAGCGGCATGGCGTAAAGCTCCCGCGCGTCAGATGCACTCGACAGAGTGACAAAACCGGCTAAAAAAAACGTTACCAGTACCATTGCGGATGCGCTGATGCCGGTTTTCCAACTGCGCCAGAGCCACCACGCAGCCATCGGCAATGCAGGAAAGGCATACCAGGGAAGCAGTTTAAAGTAAAAGAAGTGTTTCGCTTTAGGCCCGAGCTTAGCGGTACCGTCAAAACGGCCAAAATTATTGACCAGTAGCCAGGTTGAAAACAGCTTTTCAGAACGCATCCAGAGCGCATACAGCCACGGCACTACCAGCGGGCAAAAGACCAGAAACGCGATAGCACAAAACACGATATAGCGTCTGCTACGAAACGCTGTATTCATCAAGGGTAACGTCAGCGCTGTCAGTCCCAATATGCCCGGGCCGAGAAGCCCTTTAGAGAGAAACATCACCGCTGCGCCAATACCCAGTATCGCGCCACCCAGCACATGGCGGCGAATCCCCAAAATGAAACCATAAATGCCAGTGGCACCGCCTGCCAGCAAGGCGATATCGGTAATCATTTGGTGTGCCCGGACAGGAAAGCCCAAACAGGCAAACAGGATAAGTACGGCCCAGCGGCCTGCGCCCTTGCCGAACAACTCTCTGGCCGAAAGCGCAATGGCATAGCATGCAAGCACGATAAAAAACCCGGTTGCCATACGCGCGGCATCGGGCTCGCCTAACAACGGACTGAAGAGGCGGAGAAAAAAAGAGGCCACAATAAAATACAGTGGCGGCTTCTCCATAAAGGGTTCGCCTGCCAGGGTAGGTACGACCCAGTCGCCAGTCTGGGCAATATGACGGATTAGCCCGAACGTATAGGCTTCATCCGGTTTCCACGGTTCATGTCCAAACAGCCCCGGTAGTAACCAGCAGATAAAGACAAGCACGCACAATACGAGTGAGATTTGCTGGGGAGCAGGTAAAAAGGGCATGGTCGCGTAAGCGTGAGTGTTGCTTTTACTGGCGAACTTTCGAAGTAAAAAGCGTTCCGGACCTGTTGCCCGCGTAACTGGAAAGACGCTTTGGCAATTTTTTGTATTCACCATTTACTGGCCTGCCCTGCCTGTTTTTTACGTTAATGGGTTGGTTTAAACTTAACCTTGTCGATGCTGACTCAGCCGTCATGTCCATGCGAAAGCTATCTTTTAAATACCCGCTAACCCGATTCATTTCAGATATAACGTATACAGTTAATGCAATGACCTTTTCAATTTTGCTTATACATGGGTGAACTCACCACGAAAAGGGAAGCATTAGCGCTTACTGATATTGCATAAGATAAAGAATTCGAAGTAAACGAGGAATAAACATTCTGTGCTTTAGGCAGAGGTTTAAGATAAGAATGATGTGGGGCTGTTTGTTGAGAAAAAAAATTTATGTTGAGCAAAAAACCTGCATCTGTAACACCTCCGCCAAATGAATTTGTTCAAAAAACATCAAAAAGAGGGGGCTTACTCCTCTGTTTCAGTCTCAATACCCTGGCATCCACAAACACCAGTCACATTTTACGAACGTTCTAACGCATTAATAAAGCAAAATAAAGTGTGCTTTTTTGAGGTTAGCGCTTGTCATCTTGATGTAAAATAATCAGATAAGTAATATTAATAAAAAGGACTTAGTCTCATGGTTCCAAAACAGTATGGCGTTGCATTACTCGTATCGTCTTTTATTCTGGGTGGTGCTGTATTTTGTGCCGCGATGGTTAATAAAGGACTCATTTTTGAAGAAAAACATATCATTACGACCGCAACCGGCAGCGTAAATCTCGGCGAAGTTTATAGCGAAAGACGTGGGATGGATATTACCTTAGCACCTGCATCTGATAATGCCCCGAAAGAAATCAACCTCACTAACCTGGATCCAAAAAATTTCTCAGACGATATTCATAATGCTTTAACTAACATCGCAAATAGAGTTAACGAGCAGCAAGGTCTTTCCGGAGATAAGGCAATGAAAGCGGGTACACTGTCCTCTAACTTACCCTTTAAGTTGCATGTAACGACATACATTCAGTACAGATCTGAGCATATACCCAATTACACACTGGTCATCGATGAAAAAGATTTTCTTATCGACAAAGAAATATTTGAACGACGAATCAACACTGAAGCAGAAAAAATGGTAAAAGAAAGCGCTTCCGCTTTTTCTGCTAACAGTTTTATTAAAAAATAAAACTTATATTTCCCGTGAAATTCTTAAACCAAAGAGTAAAAACTGGAGTATTAACAAACCAGTTTCTACTCTTTTTTACATCTTATTAGTATCATCATAGGTTTTTTTTCAGCTTGATCTTTATATGTTTTTTTAATTTACACAAAAAAGTAGCACAGTTTTTGTCATAATCTCTTAGGCGCAGTGCCTAAATACAGCTCCAATAAGAAAAACTCCGGCGTAATTCTCTCCGTCACAGGATTCAGTTTAAAAATGACCACAAACGTTGCTTCGTGAAACCCTTCAGCCTTAATCCAATAAGCTTATCAGCAGGTCATTCCGAAGATGTGGATAACGAATGCGTTTTTAATACCGTTTAGCCTATTCCTTGTAAGATTTCTCGTCATGCAAGCTCCTTTTGAAATGAGTAGCCTGAGGTGTAGCCCATTGATTTAGCTATAGCGAAATTTACAGTAAAGGTTAGCGCGTGCACCAACAACAGCAGAGGTTAATACCAAACTTAAAACAAAGTCCCCGCCATATTATGTACCAGGCGATTAATAAGACCTCTTTTTTGACAAACGATGTGGAGCGTTCCGCCTGCACTGAGCTTCACACGCATGTTTGATGGCGTCGTTCACAGGCTTGTTTGGATTCTGGCTAAATTTCAGTTCATTTTCTGTGTCGTAAGGGTGCTAAACATTTTTTAAGACGAGGTCATGTCAATCTGGCACAAGATCGAACAAGCCCCAAAATTGACGCGATTTTTGGTAGTCGTGTCCCAAAACTGTCCCACATTGAAAAGCTGGCTTGAAGCAAATGGAGGTAAGTTATTGAAATATATTGGCGCCCCTACAGGATTCAAACCTTCTAGCTAGCCTTATGTTCTGCATATAATTTTTTTAATTTCAATTTGTTACATGCCCCCAGACATGCCCCCTTAACAAAGTAAGCACTCCCATAAAGGGGATTTCATTACTGAATGAATATATGAGCCTAAAAAAACTTAACAATACTGATTTTAATAAAGTAATTACCATCTCATAACTTGGAAATTTTGTAGTGCATCCCTGAAAAAAATCGAAAATTTATTTCCCCAGTGTGAAAATTGAAAAAACTATAATAATATTATATTAAAGCATATAAATCATCTCTTAATAAAGAATAAGAGTGTAACTTTTCTTTAAGTTTTTCTCTATCAATCAGTCCGTTACAAAAGTCTTCATATGCTAAACCCACTCTATTGTCGATATCCTTCAAAGCTTCAGAAAGCAATGAGCGAATAATTCTTAGTTGTCTTACTTTTATTCTGGAGGGTCTATTCAGGTCTAATATTTCTATAACATAAGGTGCCGGTGCTTTTAGAGCCTGAAGGAATCCTTTATTGTCAACAGAATAATACTCTCGAATATCTTCAACAAAAGGATCTATAAACCCAATTACACCATCATGGCTAGGTTTATTGAAATCTTTTTTATCACCTGGCCAATGATTAGATTTCAATCGATTACATTTAGGACACGAAAGAACCAGATTCTCAGGATTATTAATGTGCTCTTTAAAATAATCCTGCGGGCGAAAGTGATCTAACTGCATACCTTCGAAAGCGTGCTCTCTATACTGAACATCACAGTAAACACAACTCTCAAGGCAATCTTGTATAATTACGTCCTTATAATGGTTATAGGCATAATAAGAACCATCTTTTTTCTTTTCGTAGCTCTTTTGACGTTTTAGTTTTGAATAAAACATACTATATTCCTTTTATTTTTTTATAAATATCTTCAATTTTTTTTGCTGTTTCCGTAAAAAGATCATTAACATTTTCATCGATTATACTATCTTGTAAAACAATATTTTTCTTTCTTAAAAAATTTAGCTGATCAAGCTCTTCTTTTTCAGCCTGAGTTATAGCACCACTTAAAAACTTCCTAAGATATTCGTCTAATTTCTCTGCTCTTTCGGACATGATATCATTGTATACATTCTGATGTCGTCTAACTTTAGCTGTTAAAGACTCCAAAGTTTCCTCGTCAGAAAGCTCGTTCTTATCAATAACATATTCAACTTCGGCCGGACCAAACTCATTATCAAATTCATTTTTAAAAGCCGTAAATATATAAATCGGAATTTTATGATCCAATTCTCTTATCTTTTTTGCGAGACTTTGCCCTACAAAATTAGCTTGCCCAAGTTGATTCATTTTTTCATCTAAAACAAAACCTGCAACAGAATGCATATCGTTTATCTTGATAAGCATATCCTCTAACAAAAACTCTGGGGCTATATCTTCTAATTCAAAATCACCTCCAAAAACCTCTTGAAGAACCTCTGCGTAGGTTTCACGAGCTTCTGAATCATCATCTATGTAAATTATCTTTTTCATTCAAGACCTCTTAATCTAAACAAGGAGTTGTAATTTTGAAACTTGCCCCACCCAACTCACATGTCGGTTGGGCTTCGATGACACCAGATGAGCGTGCAATTACGAAGTTTTTAACTATCGCTAAACCCATACCAGTCCCGATTTGATCACCTTTAGGATCTTTCTTCGTGCTAAAACCAGTATCAAATATATGCTTTTCAGTTCCTGGCTCCAAACCGCGCCCACTATCTGAAAATGTAAAAATAATATTCTTATTGAAATTATCTTTTTCAAGAGTGATTTTTATTATTCTCTCTCCTTCTCTTTTTTCTTCAAGCGCCCACATTGAGTTAGTTAAAAAGTTGATAACTGTGCTCTCCCAATCCATTTGGAAACCTTTAATATAGAAAAACTCCTCTTCATCCCAATTAGTAACTATAACTATTTTGCTTTTTTTGAGAGAGTTAGTAAAAACGTCTATGATACTCTTGACTATAGATTTCAGCTCAAGTTTTTTCATATGCCTTTTATCTATTTTCACATTACTCAATGCAAAACCTGCAAAAGCTGAAATATATTTCAAACTAACATCTAAAGCATCAATTTTCTTTATTGCCTTAACCCTATCAATTTCCAAATCTTCATTTATTATTCTCCTTAAAACTCTAATATTAGTTAGAGCCATACTAGATTGCTGTCTTGACTCATGACCTAAAGAAACTGTTAATATTCCCAATGAAGCTAAATTTGCCATAGTATCATTGAGTTTTTCCATTTTATCGATGAGCAAAGCTACGTCATTGTTTTCCTTTTGCTGTTTCTCAACCACAGCAAATAGACTATTTGCTAATTTAGTTAGCTTTTTCTTATCTAATCTTTTTGAAGACAAATCGTGTTCAATTTTGTTTTTGAGAATATCGATTTCTGAAGATGTTTTTTCAGTTCTTTCTTTGATATTTTTTAGTTCAATTTTTGGAGAGGACTCGCTTTGTGACTGTGCTTTCAAAGTTATTTCAATTTCAAATTGCTCAATAACCCTTAAAATGAAAGCTCGCATATCATAAAAGGCTTCATTTTCAATGATTCCCTCACGGTTAGCTTGGTCATTAAGTATTTTATTTTCAAATCTTGAGATAAAAACAGCACCTACAACAACATTAGGACCTATTTTCCACCCCTTGTCTTTGATAGCCTCAGGATTTCTAACTTTTCTTAAACCTAGGTCTAACCAATCCCCTTTTCCTGTAGGTTCGCCGTATGGTCTAACTCTGAAATTATCTCTGTAAATCCTAACACCTTGGTTTGCATCTAAAAAATGTCGGAGTTGCTTTAATTTAAATTGATTATCGTTAGTAGATTCACGAGGTATAAAATATAACTTAAATGATAAAGGTCCACATTTTGGAGCATTTCCTCTGTTATTAATCCAATCAGACCAATTTAGAGAAAAGTCTATCTCCGGTAGTTCATCTTTATACTTAAACTTGACCAAAAAACTTCCATCTTTGTTTAGATTAGCATTTGCTTCCCAGCGAGCAAACTTTAATATATCGGATGAATCTAATGACGTTTCATTTTCACCTTCAAATGAAAGTTCAATTTTGAAATCCTCGACCTCCCTAAAAGGTGAAACTAATAATCTAAGTTCTTTTAATAGATCATCTTTTATATATCCATTCCAGTCATCTTTGAGACCGATTAAAATCAATCTCGTCCCACTTCCGGTACTCAATGCATAACCATATTTATCTGAATATGGAAAAGGGATCGAATGAATCTTATGCTTAATATCAAAAAAACTTTGATTAGTTGACTCGTATCGTCTCCAATCAACATCAATTTGAAATATTGAGTCATCATTTTCACTCTTAGTTTGAAGAATAACCCTTTTGCATAATCTGTCTATGCCTAATCGACCTAATCCTTTTGCACCAGTTAATACACGACCCGATAGTGAAGTGGCAGTGATAGTTTTATTTTCAGTTCCAATTCTCAACCATTTTTCAATAAGTTGATCTAAACTCATTCCATTTCCATCATCCTCGATGATCATAGTAGAAACAGGTTTAGTTAAGTTAAAAAAAGATAATTTTACATTACTAGCGTCGGCATCATAAGCATTTTTAACTAACTCTGATATAGCTGTAGTTGAATTAGATATACTCTCCCGACCTAATTGAAGAGGTAATCGTGATGAAAGATCAAACGATACATTACTAATTAGTTTTTTCATTTTCTTTACCCAATTCAAAAGGGATTGTTGATAAAGACTTTACAGTTAAGTGACGGCATCTAATAGTTTCATTCAAATAAGAATTTACGAAATCGCTTTTCAAAAATGATAATAACTCTGTACAATCTTGAACCTTCCCAGATATCGGCTCAACAACAAGTAAATGATTTTCAATATAGACACTTTCTTTACCTGTAATTACCTGAGATGAAGCTCTAAACTTGTCTTTAGGTGAAGATGTTCGCTTCACAATTAAAAATGGTGGTTTAATTGCTAAACTTTTATGCATTCTTAGGTCTTTTATCTCACTGCTGTCTATAGTTGACCAAGGAATTACAGATCGTGGGTATATGTATTTATTACTCTCGCCCTCATACTTATCACGATATGGCACAACCTTTCCAACAGACACTTTAAAATAATTTGATATTCTTTTTATTTCATTATTATCGTAAATTTTTGACCATGCAATACTGTTGTTACTATTAACTTTCCCGTTAATGATGAAAACATCTACATTGGTTTTTTTATCAAACCTTCCCTTTATATATATTTCTGCCCGTAATGATTTTTCGACAGCATTTCGCCATTTTTCGTATCTGGTCCCAGTCCTTAAAACATCAGGAAGTATAGCTACAATCTGTGTTCCTTGTTTACATTGCGTCATGAACTTGTCAACGAAAACTGCCGCTAAATTGACTTTCCCACCTTTCCAATGATTATATTCCGCCAAAACCTCTTGATTATATGGAGGATTCATCAGTATATGAGTATAAACACTCATGTCGTAATCGTTTTTTAGAGAATCATAACATTTTATATTTTTAAGAATTTTAGTGTAATGTTCTAAACAATGACCATCAAAAAAAGCCCCTCGTTTAATAGCCTCCAAAACGATTCTTATTTGTGTTGCCTCTATAAAATTCTGATGTAGATCAAAGCCATGCAAAAAACCATTCCAATTATGTAAAGTGTCACTCAAACTTCCGTATACATTTAATTTTTTTGTCACACAAACTAAAAGGTTACCGACACCACATGCAGGATCTAATACCGAAAAATTATCTGAATTTATATCGAGAAAATTTAGACATTCAAAAGCTAATTCATCTCCAGTAAAAAAAACACCATTTTTTCTTAAAGAGGTTATCGACTCGTTTGAACGCAGATACTCCTGAGCGGAAAGCAATACACTCAATTCCTGATCAATATAATTAACATCTTGATTTTTATATCTCTCAAAAATGAATTTCAGCTTTAAATTATATTCATTTAAACCAATCATATTAACTCACAAATAATTTTCCGCCAATACACTATATCAAAAAAAAACACAAATGAAAAGAAAGTGTTATAGTGTTCCTCACTGGCGATCCTTTCTAATTGCCTTAATTAAAAGCAAGGGCTAACTGAGCGATGCTCAGTTGCCTTGCTTTTTCTTCCCTTCGGTTGAAAAAGGTAAATTAAGTTCAAAATCAACATCTAACCCATTGACACAAATGCATATTATGATATTCGTTTATATATAGCATACGAACTTGCGTCAATTTAATATCAAAGGAGTTGATATGGAAAAATTTAATAATATATTTGATGACGAGTTTCCTTCGTCGTTCAGTGATGATCCAAAAGCAAAGAAGCTACCACCTAACCGCATCCGCAAGCATACCGTAACGGTTCGTCTTAACGATTTTGAACTCAATCGAGTGAATGACGCTCGAAACCAGCTTAGTAAAAGCTGTTGGCTGAGATCCTCAGCTCTTCAGCAACTACCCCCTTCTGTTCCCGAAATCAACAAAGAAGCCTGGCAGGAGCTTACTGGTTCCCTACAGAAACTGAATGATCTTACGTCGTTCCTGCTTCGCAGAGGCGAAGATGCTCAGCCACTATCTCAGGAAGTAAGCGCTTTAAAATTGAAACTGTCGCATGTAAGAGATGCTCTGCTGACACTTGAAAAGTGATCATCCAAGATGAAGGGTATGAATAAAATAAAAAGGGGTAAAAACTTCCGAGGAGTCATCTCGTATGCTCTTGCCCCTGCTACTCATCACATGACTACACCAATGGTGATTGGTGGCAATCTTGTAGGCATTACTGTAGACGAGCTGACCGCCGAGTTCGTAAAGACTCAGAAGCTCAGAGAGGATGTGACGAAACCCGTTTGGCATAACTCCCTTCGTCTCCCTGTTGGTGAATCACTCACTAATCCACAATGGAGGAACATTGCTGACGACTACATGAGGCGAATGGGCTTCTGTGACACTCACCTTCGTTGCTATGTTCTGCATGACGACGAGGCAGGACAGCACATTCACATCATTGCTTCCCGTATAAACGTTTTAGTAGATGGCCAAGTTTACTTGGGTAAAAACGAGAATCTCGTTAGCACCAGAATCATTCAAGACCTTGAACGGGATCATCAGCTTACTAGAACGAAAGGTCCTTCTCCTGCTAAATCGTCCAAGAAGCAAAGGAAGCTCACTCGCAACGAAGAGATGATGCAGAACAGGACCGGAGAGAAACCTTCTAAAAAAGTGATACAGGAAGCTGTAGATGCAATCCTTACCTTCTTCGATACCATCACTATCGAAGACTTCATATATGAATTACAAAAGCAAAACATATCAGCGACAGCAAACATCGCATCTTCTGGCAAAATGAACGGTTTTTCATTTGAGCATCAGGGAGTCGCTTTTAAGGCATCACAACTCGGTAAGGCATACAGTTGGTCAAACCTGAGTAAGCGAATCATCGTGGCTAAACCAATTGAAACCGTTGCTCCTATATCGATTGCCGTCAATGAAAACGTTTCGACTCCTATTGAAGTTCATCCCACAATTATTACAACACAACTTAAAGCAAGTTCAAGCGAGAGAGAGCACGTTCGCTGGTTACAGTGGATACCTTACCTTGAAGAGCTTGTTGCCAGTTTAAAAGCTATTGGTTCAACAATTCTCAAGCCAACCAAGAAAACCGCCCCCATTAAGAAAATCATGGATGAAGATCCAAAACCTTGGGAATTTTCAGAAGCAGATTCTAAAAAATCAGAAAGAAAACCACACATCAAAATTTCTTAAAATGTCTATTTTTCAGTTAGTTGAAATCAGCCCCTAAGACAAAAACAATGAATATTTTAATTCAAAATCAGATTGATAGATAAAAACGATCGATCGTTATTACTGATCAATCATCCACTCATGATAGTTGAAAGCTATTAAATGAAAGCGATCGATCGGTATAAATGATTTGCTAGACCTGGTTTATCAGTCGTAATGTAACTTCAAACAAAGCGATATAGCTCACTGAATTATCAGCGAAAATGCTGACGAATACGTGCGCCCTAAATTTAGCCCCTTTTATATAGGACATTGACATGATTGCGATGACAGAAGTAAAACAGCCGAATTTTCTGATGATGAAACGTGTATGGATTGCTATCGCTTTACCAATCGTCATTTTTTACTTTTTGGGTATGCAAGGCTTAGTTCAGCTTGCGATGATTTGGGTTTTCGTAAGCATTATGCTTTTGATGTTCGCCTATAAGAAGTTCAAAGTTAAGAAGTGGAATGCCAGCACTAGGGATTATTTTAATGAAAAAAATGATGGTATCTGGAGTCATGAATATTTCAGTTCATTGATGATTATTGATACCAATAAAGGAAAAATTTTCTTAAAAGAAGAGAACAAACAAAAAACTTATAACCTTTCAGATGTAAAGGAGTGGAGATATAACCTTTCTCATGGTGGTGAAACCATTAGTTGCGGATTGAGTAGCATGGCTCAAAATAATATCCAAACGAACAGGAACCTCTATGAATCAGGCTTCTTCGTAACTGTAAATGATATCCAACAACCAGAATGGCACATTCGTTTTTTCCCAAAGAACGGACACATCAACACTCATGATGGTGTAAGGGATTTGGAACTTCAGTTCAAAAGATGGATGCATATCTTTGATAATGCAATCAATAAGCACTGAAATTAATTCTTAAAGCCAGCTAAAGCGCTGGCTTTATTCATTTTTAAAATTGTGGGAAATATGAAAATTTCATATATTCCTAATATAATTTTCAGCACCATTAAAATAAAAACAAATTTCCCTATTGCCAAAAAACTTCTTCCAATGAGCTTTTCGTTCGAGGATCTTTTCTTCATCATCACAATAATCAACGACTTCAATAGTTGCACTTTTACGAGTCATCCTTGATAACAACTGCCTCATGTCGAAGTCTGCGCTTGGTAAAGAATAACCTATGAAAACAAGCTTATTTGCTTCTGAAATTTCCACACCAGCATTCTGCCAGATTATTTTATACTGAGGGTTAGTCAGATCTTTAATGAATGTTGGCATTATTAAATTTGAATACAGGTTGTGATTCCCCTTCTCTTCAGGAAAATTGTCGTCGCAATGACGACATGAGATGGTATCAAAAAAATTATAAATAGCTTCCTTCCTTGAAAAACCAGCATAAAGCCTCATGCATCTTGGGCATTGTAACCAGTTAAGAGAACCATGAATCTTAAGGATCTTAACATTAAACCCCCCTCTTCCTAATACTTCCAAACCAGGCTTAACAGTTTTATCGCCTTTATCTAATGAACTTATATAACAGCAATAATCTACCACAGCATTATCATGGTTATTCTGTATTTCATTATAAACTGAACTATCCAATAGGATATCCCAATTAGTACTAATCACGCTCACTGGGTCATTATCAAAATAACCGTCATCCTTTTTTCTACGTGAATGAGCGATAAGGTTTTTTGCAAATAAATTGATGTAATCTTTTGATTTTAATGTATTCTCAAGCAAGACGTCAATTGTTCTACCCACAACATAAAATGTCGCTTCTCTCACATCGGCAAGTTTTTTTACACTGACTCCCCTATACTGACTATTTTCGTTTATACAGCGGTCTAATGGCGTGAATATATCTTCTAAATCAACTTTACCAGCTCTATCAAACTCAACATTAAGCTGTTCTACAATAAAATTTTTAAAAATATTAAATTTTTCCACATCAAAATACTGTTCATTTTCTTCATTTAACTGAAAAGCTTTTGATATTATATTTTGTTGAGTAGGTGCTCCAGCTTCAACAGAAAACCCTGCACCTAAGATATATACAGTCTTCATTTTAAATATTCCTTAATTTTCATTATAGCAACTTAATAAAAACCATCTTTATATCAAAATTATAAATTTAAACTCAAATATAATCTTTAATAAATTAGATTTAACGCAATCATAAAACTATTATTTTTAAAATCTATTGACTTTTTTCTTCTAAGTGATATTTAAAACAAAAGTCAACAAGAGGTAAGTATAAATGCCAACAAGATCAAATTTCTCATATGCATTAAATGTCTTGTGGTTACTAACGGAACATGACATAACAAAACATCAATTAAATAAAGGAATTCTTACTGAAAATATTATCAATGGAATTAAAGATATAATTTTAGAATCAAACTGTCTGGATAACTATCCAGAGGATATAAAAAGTGAACTAATTAATGCTCTCTTCTTTATTATCACGAAGAGAATAGAAGAAGTCAGTATGGTGGTGAAGATTTGATTCAAAACCATTCTCTGATATCTGCGACCCTATTTTGACTTAAATCTAAAAGCAAATTTTTGATTTGAACCCACTTTGAACTACTATTTACAGTGACTGTAAGGTGTATTACATTCGGTGTCTTACAGTATTTATAATGATCCATCGTTTGAAAACACCTACAAGCAAGCGGCCTCACTGCATAAATGCTACACATTGCTTTAGTCGTGTCAAGAAATGGACAATATGTAGACTTATTAATTATCTTTTTAATGTTATTATAATGATTCATTTTTTTATTAGTATAACTTGATATTAATTCAGCTTCTATTTGACTAACATCAACGGGAATTTTGCAACAATAAGCACAACCACTCTGACACACGGATAGTTGGTTAATACTCATTTCGTCAGCAATCTCATCCGATGCCATAAGAAGGTTATGTGCTTTAATTTTGTCATCAGGATGTTTCATCCCTTGCATAAGATGATTGAACAGCTTAGTATTATCAAAGTTTGGGTTAGGTGGGATGATTTTACCTTTAAGTTTGGGATTGTATTTTTTCAACCTTGATTTTACAACGCAACTATCAGTGCAAACTTTCATACTAATCTCCAATGAAATTTTTATTACAAAATAACCCTTAGGCACAAAATAATTATAGTTAACTCTTGAGGCGAAATATCTCCAATAGTGCATTTCGAATTTTTAACTTTATTTGTGTTTCCTACAACAAATCACAAGCTCAGAATAAATAGGTTCCTGTAAGTAACATTGTTCATATCGACATTCTCAAAATTTTTTTTAAAATATAAATGATCAGGATAAAAAAATCTTTATTTACTTGTAATCGAAAATATATTGGTGATGCCGTTTATATAGAGAGGAATATATGCTCATTCTAAACGCTCTAAGAATTCGATTAGCATTGTTAAGCTAAAGTTATAGTTACATAAGTACTTGGTTCTTGACAAGTAGAAGAATAAAAGATTTTCCAGACCACAATCTTGTTAGCTCTAATCCTGATATATATCAATAAGTAAGTTTAACATTTAGCTCAGGTTGAATGAACATTGGACACCAACATTCAGTAAATTCATGATGTTGTGGCTTTAGTTAATTTTTTCTTGACAAACGGCTTTAAAACACCAGAATGAGAAGGATAATGAATACTACCAAAACTTTAAATAGAAGTTCTATAAATTTAGTGCAGAATGCTTGGAATTGGGAAGGAATTGGGAAGGAATTGGGTAAATCTTTTTATGAAGATTGTCATTACCACTAAAGAGATTCTCTATCCCATCCATAGGTGCCATTTTAGTAGTGATCGTTTAAGTGCTTAAGACTCACCATCCGGTTGATGGAGAAGAGACCATGAGGATAACATATCAACCATCAATAAATATATAAAATGTTAAACCGTGATTTAATACTTTGAGTTTTTTATTTTGGATTCAGCAAAAGGCTTTAAGCTAATCTTCTGAGTAGAAAAAATTTTTTCCACCTCATACTCATTCCATACAATATATTCAACAATGAACTTATAAAAATACAGAACCCTTTCGAGGCTGATGGTGTTCGGTATATTATTAAAATTAGGACTAAGTAGTGCAGATGAGAGAACAGCAATGATATTGCTTGATCCAGTTAAATGAGGATTGTTATAGTCCTGCTGATACTTCAAAAAGTATCCTACACAGAACAGATAGGCATCCTTTACGACCTTTTCTTTATTGCAGTCTGATTCATCGTATCTAAGAATGAAGCGATTAAGGAGTATCAAAAATTTCTGATCTGGCAAATATATGTTTAATTTATTCATAGTAGCATCCTTGCTGTTGTGAATGTCATCCTGACATTTAAAGAAATATCATAATATTCAATCATGTCAATAGCTAAAACCTATCATTTTCTATTTGAATATCTTTTTTAGGTAACGGACGATTAAGCTCATCGACTGTTATTTGCTTTAAGTGAGAATTATATAGCCATATCTTAAACTGCTCTAAATATTTGTTATTCAATGCTATCAAAGCTTCGTTTTCAGTTTCGAGCCTTTTTATTCTCTGACAAGCAATCTTCAAATTAGCAGGTTTAACCGCACATGTTTCTTTCACACCAGACTTGAGAAGCTCCTTTTTTGAATTAAAACAATCCGCAATTTTAACATGACAACTTAAAGATTGCCTCGAAGGTCTCTTCCCAATGATCTTTATCAACTGGTCGCATAAAGCCTCCCAAGTCAGCTTCTCATCGTCATTCCAGGTATTAATAACTTTCATTATCAATTTTTCATCGTAACAAGTAATATGTTTAGCCATTTATTCTCCTTTTATTATTTTAGTTTGAAATTTATACCATTTATCAGCATTAACATTCCCATCACTTTTATCATAATTGGTTTTTTCAAAAATTTTAGTGTGTATCATCATTAGTTGGCCATCATCCGTTCCAGAGTCTTGTAAGGGATAATAACTACAAGGCTCAAAAACATATGAGTGCTTGCAGTAGCCATGCTTAGTGACGAGCACAGCTCCATCATTCAATACATCGAATTCAGTTATGTCCATAACAGCTATTTCTTTTTTCCTATGGCTATTACCGGCTCCGATTGAATTTTTATCTTTCATGAGATTGATCATTTGTAAGTGTGATCGGTGATCATAGGAGACATTTTGTGAGACCAGCTTCCTTCCAGACCATCTGGCGATGCTAAATTCGTCCATCCCATTGATTTGAGCAAACGTATTGAGTAGATGTCTTAACTGATGAGTTCTAAGCGAATATGTGCTACCATCTTCGTTAACATAACCATGTCTTTTAAACAGGTTTGTAGTGCCTTTGATACTCGCAAAGGCATCAATATCCAGTCCAAAAAACTGAGCAGTGGGTCTGAACAAAGGTGCCAAATGATTGCTCGTTTTCTTACATAATTGCCCCTCAAATAAAAGACACAAAGCATTTGAATATTTGATTTTTTTCTCTTCATCATACCAGGGAAAATTTTTAGGCTTTTTACTAAAGAGTTCATGTCTGGATGACTCAGGAACCTTCCCTTCCATCGTTTTTGCAACAAACCTTGGATGGGTGGACAACTTTCTCAACCGAGCTATGGCCTTTTTAGCTACAGGGACCATTACTGAAGGAATCCATTTGATGTCTCCAGCATACCCCTTCGCTGAAAAAAACCTTAAACCATATCGTTCAATGCCGTTCTCATCATGCTCTGTAATCGCACAATCCGCAGGAAGGCTTAAAATTTCCGAGATTCGTCCTGGTGCACACATCAGTAGTGCAAGAACAGACGTTGTGAAGATGTCCCTCACAGACAGTTGGCTTTCATCTTTTGAGAAAATCTCTGCAATGGCTATGACGGATTTTATATCTGGTAATTTTGAGTGCCCTTCCAGCGAAGGTTCATAACCTTGCCAACTTTGAGTTATTTTATGCCTTAACGGATTAACCCAAAAAAAGTATGATGAGCTTGTCATCCTGTTTTCACTCAAAAATAAACATAGTTTCTCAAGTTCCTTACCAATTCCAACTGCTGTTAATTTCGTATATTTAGCCGTTGCTACTCTTACACACTCATCAAAAATGTTATTATTACACTTGACTACATTAGCTTCACCGTATGATTTCAATAACACAAACTCAACGATCTTCAACATTGCCAAAGTATTGTGGTTTAACTTTGACTTGTTAAACGAATGAGTATGGAACATATAAGCTTTAGCAAAACCAATGAAAATATCATCTAATCTATCTTTGGTATTTCGATTATTTTTGATATCAAACTTGTTGAATCTGTAACATCCCTTCCATACATGGCTTTCCCATGTAATCGCTAACTTTGAGTTGAATATATTACTCTTACAAAACTCAATAAAACCTTCAACATTTAATGATGGATTATTAGTATTTATTGGCTCGAATAAAATAACATTGGTCATTCTGAACTCCAGGCTCTAAAGTTTTTGCAGGTAAAACACTCTATGTGTTCGTGTTTACAATCAGTGAATCCAAAAGAATTTAAAACATATTCTGTAAAGAGCTTCTTGTTCTGTGTGCTATCGATACCCTGAAATATCTTCGATAGATGTTCAAAAAATGAATGAAGTTTCATATCAATATCGTGAACATTGTCTGGGCTATTTTTTACATATATTCCTGATGAGTTAATAGATTTATGGTCTAATGCTTTAGCGATCACTTCAACCGAGGCTCCTTCTTTTGCTAAACGAGATCCAAGGGTATACCTGAATCGTCTTGCATTCAGTTTTATAGGATTATGGGTTCTTGATGACTTGATATTAAATTTAGTGGTGATTTTATCTAATTCTTTAGAGATAAATGAATTCTTCATATGTAAAAAATCAGTTGCGATAATGGTATCTAAACTTTGGCCAGACTGAATTGATACGGTTTTTTTGTAGTCCATGAATATAGGTAATTTATTTTTTATATGATTAATCTTCTGATTAATACTATCTTCGATATATTTTTGATTCATATCAATCAAGGTTGTTAGTTTCTCATAAAGGCAGTCATCGATACTTATCAAGCTAAACTCACTTCTAAAGTCCTTCCTTTGTTTTACTTTCGGTATGTTTAGAAACCAACCTTCTCCCGTTCTGATGAGATCTTTCGCTTTTAAGGAGGTTAACTGTAAAGGCCTCCTTCCCGTTGTTGCTAAAAGAATGACATAGCAATAAAGATACATGGGGACTTTATCTTCTTTCAACAAATTGCTGATACTCTCAAGAATGAACTCCAGTTCTTCTCCAGTTAGCGGTCCACTATTTGGATCTCTTCGTTTGACGGCTTCTCCTGTCAAATTAGTTTTGATTTTTATTTTTCCCAGCATTGTTAAAGCTGAAGCTTCAACTCCTACATAACCGAGCTTTTTCCACTTCGTTAGAAATTTCTTTATAGAATTTAGTTTGTAGTTTTTCTCAGGGCCTAAACTAACATTAAATTGATAAACCGCATTAGCATCTATCGTCTTAAGGTCTATCATCCCTAACCATTGACTAAAAATCTGGTTTATGTTTTTTGTGTAACCTGCACTGTATTCAGCCGAAAAGTATGCCAAGGTAGTAAGGTAACCAATACGCATCGACTCTGGCATTTTGTCGGCAATCTTATGTGGAAAAATACAAGTCTCTTTATCTAATTGCCATTTGATATCAGAAAGCTTGAAACTATACCCTTGCATCGTTGCAAAAATCAGATTCTCTTTTCTTAGATTACATGTTTCCATTATATTGACCCTCAGTTATCTTTTTCAAAGATTCATAAACTCTTCCAATAATTTCCTTTTCTTTTTCTGATATATGTTTGGAATTATAGTTTTCTGACATTTTAGAATCTTTTGACCACCCCATGAGATAGCATCTCAATCCTGATTTTCGACTGATATCCAAATTTGAACTATCAATTTCATTTGAATAGAAATAGTTCCATGAATGCCTCAATCTATGCCCCGATAAACTCTTTAATTCCGGGCTTGCTTTTTTAATAGTTGAAATTATTTTCTCATATGCTGAAACAGATAATGGTTCTCCTACCGTTTTACCTGCGCTGTGAGTTACAAACAGGAAGTCATGTTTTTTCTTTTTAGTGGTTTTACTTCTACAAGTTTGTATGTAATCGAAAATTTCCATCGCTAACTCATCTGATAATGGGATTATCCTTTCGCCAGTTTTAACTAATGGCTGATTCAGCCTCCGGTCTTCAATGCAGTCATGTCTTCTGAAGATACTCAGTGTGTTTTTTCTAAGATTTAGATCATTTACTTTAAGGTTTAGTAATTCACCTGCTCTCAACCCACAATTCAGTAGCAAGGTGAAAATGAGCCGGTTCCTGACTTGAACCTCCTTCTGAAAAGGGTTTTGATTCCCTCCGACTTCCAACAGCTTAAACAGAGTTTTTATTTGTTCTTCACTTATCGATTTGTCAGTTCTGTCATTGATGCTGAGTGAGCGATTTCGCGGGATGTGCGCCTTTATGCTTTCAATAAAACTTTCGACTTCATATCTGGCATGGATTCCCTTCATAGAATGGATCAATCCGCACAACCAATTTAGATAGCTTGAAAAAACGTGTATCCTGTAACTAAAAGTTCTTGTAGCAATCTGCTTTCCTTTTAGTAATCTTACATTCGTAATTTTTTGTTGATCGAATCTTTGCTTTGCATACCGTATCAGGTCATCGACTTCGGCTACACTTAGGAACCGCTTGGTTTCAATCCTATCAATGATGTTGATTTTCCTACTTTCCATAAAATTGCTAAGGATAAGTAGATTCGTTGCGACTATCTCCATCGTAGATGCAGTCGCACTTCTGTTCCTGACATTAGTTGTGAGATATAGGTTCTGATAGTAAACTGGTAGCAGTGTTTCTTTGTTGAGAATTAAGCAACCGCGTTCTCCATTGCTCATAACAAATTTTTTTATTTTGAATGACATTATAATAACCCTCCGAAAACTTTACATTTAGTAATCACTACGGCTTATCATTATTTTATCGATTTAAACTTTGCAATTTTATTTTGTTATTTTTGGATTTATTTATAATCCATTTAGATACTTAAAAAAATTTCTTTCACGTGAAAGAAACCAGTACGGCTAGTTCCTGGTAGTCATACCCGATTCAAGAAGAAAAACTAATAAAGCCTTATTGCATAAGTAATACAGCGGCACCAAAAAATAATTTGTAAAGTATTCCGTTAAATTTTACTATTTTTTAATCTTAAAACTTTACATTTTTAAAATGATGATATTTTAAATAGTAATTTGTATTGTTGTTCGTCCATTGTAAATACTTTCTACTTCGTTCCAGTATTCCTCTTGAATAACTTTAGCTTTACTGCGGAGTTCATCTCCAATATGAATTATCAAAGCTTCTCTTTCCAACATGTCACACAGCAAAATTCTTGTTATATCTTCAGTGCTTAGCTTAAGAAGTTCAATATCATCTGTCATAAATGAATCTTCATCTGGCAGAAGATCCGGCATTGTTTTCACATAATGGTCTAGCATCCCTTTTTGCACACTTAAGCTACATAGCAACACATAGTCTTCGCCCTTTTCAGTCTTTTTTACAGCGATATTAATTTCATTCTGTGTGATTTTCTTTGATAACCCTCTGAGTAGCTCATTACATTTGACCACTGACAGTATGGTTTCATAGATATAGTTTCGGCTCTCTTCATCTAACTCAGGTAAAAACTGAAATGGATTGTATTCGCTATCTTCGAGGTAATAGCTTAAACAGGCCACAGATTTCTTACTCAATGTATTCATAGGTAATAACCTGATAGCTTCAGCATCAAAAATCTTATCAAAAGTTTTTTGACTCACAAGCCGAGAAAGGCTCCCAATATTCATGAATTCTTTGATTTCCACATTGTCCTCACTTTGTCGTTGTTGTTTATCTGAATACTTACTATCCAGCTTTTCTCGAATTGTTGATGGTGTCAGAAACCCACTGATCGATCTCCGCCTCAATAAAAGCCACAGCTCTCGAACCTAATTTGATAGGTTTGGGGAATCTATTTTCAGAAATCAATCGGTAAATCCATGCTTTCTTGTAACCTGTTTTATGTAGGACTTCAGGTAAGCGGATGAGTCGAGTGGTTTGTGTAGTAGATGTGTTCATGATTGTATCTCCTCGTCTGTTCGAAGAGTTGATACTAATACCCAGCAGATAGGCTATTGAAGGGAGTTTTGGTATATAGAATTCTATGCGTTAATCGCTTGGAAAAAAGGGAGAGGAAAAAAATTAATTTCATCTCCCACTTGCAAATTTAAGTTAAACATGAAATCCCTTACAGTAAACTTCTGAGTCCACTAAGAGCAATTACCTCCATATGATTGTTTTTATTTATAAAATTCTCAATGCTTTTGCATGTCTCTCCAG
The DNA here is from genome assembly GCF_029967885.1 of Pantoea sp. V106_11. Classification (NCBI taxonomy): domain Bacteria; kingdom Pseudomonadati; phylum Pseudomonadota; class Gammaproteobacteria; order Enterobacterales; family Erwiniaceae; genus Pantoea; species Pantoea sp. V106_11. Next base: position 176,737 of record NZ_JASCAK010000028.1, on the reverse strand, counting down.
ACAAGGCTTTCTCAGCTAAAGGACGATCAGTTTCCTTAAGTTGTTCTTCTCCTCGAATCTCATCTGTTAATCTTGGGTAAAGAATCCTTGATAGAACGGTATTCGTTAAGGCTATTTTTTTAAACTTGGCCCACAGAAGTAAGTCCATCATGGGTAGTATTCGATAATCTATAAGCTTGATGATTTTAGCCAATCCAAATTTTTCAATTTTGTTTTCCTTGACCTGATAATCGTCCCTCCAAACAGGAAGCATAACTTTTAGTGCATTTATAATTTCTTCATCAGAGGAATTTTTAATGTCGAATGATATGAACAGCCTATTATCACTATCCTTTCTTATTACATCTTTCATAATAGAAGTTATTGGCTGATACTTGATTTCTTTTTTAAGCTCTCCCGTTCCTTTTACAAAAGAATCAGAAGCAAAACACTCAAGTGTTCTCTTTAAACTTTCAATATGTCTAAAACTTACCTGATGAATATGGCTGTTATTATAGTTAGATAATTCACCCACATTCATTGTTTGACTGATTAAGGGTTTTCCATCTAAGATCATTTCGAATGTAGTATCATCTCCTTCAAAGAAATCCATTCCTTCAAATATATTTCTCCTGACTTGAAATTCTTTATAAAACTCCCTCAAAGATAATTTTTCTACATCCTGATAATTTTCAATGTTGAACCATGACTGAAGCTCTATGTTGATCTCGTTCACCTTCATGACTTCACCTTTCCGAGCTTAGATTCATTTTTTAATTTATTGAGATAGTCGGCATACCATTGCATCATTTCACGACGCCCATCCAGATATTGAGCATGGTTGTAGGTGCCACGAATAGTATTTCTGTCGGCATGAGCAAGCTGTGTCTCAATCCATGCACTATCAAAACCTTGCTCATGCAAGATCGTGCTTAGAGTATGTCGAAAGCCATGTCCTGTAGCCCTTCCTGCATAGCCGATCTTTTTGATTACCTGATTGATACTGGCTTCACTCATGCTTTTTCGTGAGTCATTTCTGCCGGGAAAAATAAATCTGAATCCGCCAGTAATCACTCTTAACTCTTCAAGAAGCTTGAGAGCTTGATCAGATAAAGGCACCATATGTGGTCTTTTCATTTTCATGCGAGCAACAGGAATCTGCCAAAGACGTTTTTCGAAATCTATCTCGGTCCATTCTGCTGAGCGAAGCTCAATCGTCCTCAATCCAGTTAGCATGAGAAGCTGAGTAGCTATTTGGGTGATTTTGCTACCAGAATATTGCTCCAGTTGTCTCTGAAACTCGCCCAGTTCTGTTACTGACAAATGTGGAAAATGTTTTTGCTTTGGTGCTTTGAGCACACCGACTAAATCTGATACGGGATTGTGCCCAGCCCTGTCAGAAATCACTGCATAGGTAAAAATCTGGCGACATGCCTGACGAGTTTTCTTTAGCTTATCCAGAACTCCCCGTTTCTCCATCTTGCGAAAAACATCGAGCATCTCTTTTGCATTAATGTCTGCAATAGGTCTTTTACCAATGTGAGGAAAAATATCCTTCTTCAGGTATTCCAGGATGTCTGAAGCATAACCTTTTGACCATGATGGTTTCTTGTGCTCATGCCATTCAAGAGCGATAAGCTCAAAGCTGTTATTAACAGCCAAAATTTTTGCAGCCTTGATATCCTGCTTCTGCTGACTCGGGTCTCCGCCTTCCAACAGAAGCTTCTTAGCTTCTGAGCGTTTCTGTCTGGCTTCTGCGAGGCTCAGTAACGGATATGTCCCAAACACTACCCGCTTCTCTTTACCAGCTATACGGTATTTGAGTCTCCAGCTTTTGGCTCCGTTTGGAAATATTTCAAGATACATACCACCACCATCGGAAAGTTTGTATGACTTTTCTTTTGGCTTCGCAGAGTCGATTTGTCGGGCTGTTAGCTTCATTTGGGGGCATCATTTCCATTGAACCTGTCGATGCCCCCTATCGTGCCCCCATATTGGATAAGAACGCAATAGGTGACCTTGGACCAAGACGGACCAGTTAAAAGATTTATATTCTGATTTTTAAGGGAAAAGTAGACTTTAAGAGATGCAAACAGAAGAGAAAGTGGCGCGCCCTACAGGATTCGAACCTGTGACCTACGGCTTAGAAGGCCGGTGCTCTATCCAGCTGAGCTAAGGGCGCGGAGAGGTTGGGTCGAATTATACGGTTGAACGCTGTTACGTCAACGTTTTTGCCGCTGAGGGGCGGCGAGTGCCCAGGTAATAACCAATTTGCGCTAATGACGGTCGCGCCAGGCGCTGAGGGAGACCAGATTGCTTGCTTCTGTCGTTTCCCCTTCCAGCTCAACGCCCTGCTGCGTTACGCGCGCGTTGTATTGCTCGCGAAGCGCATTCAGCTCCTGGCTGTCGGGCTCTAACTGGCGCAAAAAGCCCAGTGCCAGCAACAGTTGCTGTCGGGTAAGCGTGGCAGAGAAACCTGCCCGGGTTAGCACGCTGTGCCAGCGCCAGGTATTTTCATCGCTGCCATCCACAATCAGCACCTGCCAAATCAGCAAAACTGCCGCGCCGTTGTTTAAGTGCGCTTCGTTATCACCCGCGATGTAATCAGTAAACTCTTTCGCCGCCTCTTTACCCATCTGCGACAACATCGATTCAATATGAACCGGCGGCAGTAGCAGGCGCTTGCTGAGTGCCTGTGCGGCATGGCGTGAACCGGCGGTCAGCAACTGAAATCCTACAACAAATACAACAGCCAGAGTGGCAAGCATTAACCAAATCATCACGTCATCCAGTAAGGTCCCTGTCTGGCATCATAAGCGTTAACCCACACTTTCGTCACGGCGAAATGTCGTAAACCAACCTGCTGCAAGAATCTCTACCTGACAGCCGGACGTGCTTCTGACAAAATAGGCGCCATTCCCGACTTAAACTCAACACAGTGGATTTACGCTCTGATGGCAGCAAAAATTATTGACGGTAAAACGATTGCGCAGCAGGTACGGCTTGAGGTTGCAGAAAAAGTGAAGCAACGTCTGGCAGCCGGTAAACGTGCTCCGGGTCTGGCAGTCGTTCTGGTGGGTGAAAACCCTGCATCGCAGATCTACGTCGGCAGTAAGCGTCGTGCCTGTGAAGAAGTGGGCTTTATCTCCCGCTCTTACGATCTGCCCGCCACCACCAGCGAAGCCGAGTTGCTGCAGCTGATCGATAAACTTAACAGCGACAACGAGATTGACGGCATTCTGGTGCAGCTGCCGCTCCCGGCAGGCATTGATAACGTCAAAATCCTGGAGCGCATTACGCCCGATAAAGACGTAGACGGCTTCCATCCCTATAATGTCGGTCGCCTGTGCCAGCGCGCACCAAAGCTGCGCCCTTGTACACCACGCGGCATCGTCACGCTGCTGGAGCGCTACAACATTGATGCCTACGGCCTGAATGCCGTCGTGGTGGGCGCCTCGAACATTGTGGGGCGTCCAATGAGCATGGAGCTGCTGTTAGCGGGCTGCACCACGACCGTAACGCACCGCTTTACCCGCGATCTGCGCCATCACGTTGAGCACGCCGATCTGCTGATCGTCGCGGTAGGCAAACCCAACTTTATTCCAGGTGACTGGATTAAGCCGGGCGCTATTGTTATCGACGTCGGGATTAACCGTCTGGAAAGCGGCAAAGTCGTCGGTGATGTGGATTTTGATGCCGCCGCTGAGCGTGCCGCTTATATCACGCCCGTTCCCGGCGGCGTTGGGCCGATGACGGTCGCAACCTTAATCGAAAATACCTTACAGGCATGTGAAGAGTTTCACGATGGAGAGCAGGCATAATGGCGACGTTTTCTTTAGGTAAATTTCCACACGTTGATCTCTGCGATCTGCTGAAACTGGAAGGTTGGGTGGAAAGCGGCGCGCAGGCCAAAGTCGTGATTAGTGAAGGTGAAGTGCGGGTGGATGGGGAAGTTGAAACCCGTAAGCGCTGCAAAATCGTTCAGGGGCAAACGGTGGAGTTTGCCGGACAGCGCATCACTGTCGTTGCCTGATCGTCAGGTGCCCTGTGCCCGGGGCACCTTAAATCCTTTCTTCCCCAACTATCCGCGTTTCCCCGTTAATCTGCTCCAGCTCAATGTGATTCACTTCTGCATGCTGCGCAATCAGTGCGGCCAGCTTCGGTGAGTGACTGGTGATCCACAGCTGACTAAACTGGCTGGCTTCAGCAATCAGCGCCGCAAGCGCCGGGAGCAAATCCTCATGCAGGCTGTTCTCGGGTTCGTTGAGCGCCATAAAGGCAGGCGGGCGGGGGCTGAGCAGTGCAACCACGAGGCACAGAAAGCGCAGCGTCCCGTCAGAGAACTCGGCGCTTTCCAGCGGGCGCATAATGCCCTGTCGCCGCATCAGCATCTGGAAACGGCCGTTCTGGACATCCACCTGAAATTCGGTATCAGGGAAGGCTTTCGCTGTCACCTTGTAGAGCAGCTCATGATGACCCCGCTCGACAATGGTTGCCCATGCCGCCGCGAGGTTAGCGCCATCGTGCGCCAGAATGGGCGCGCGCACGCCAATTTGCGGCGCACGAATCGGCGAACCGGGCCAGACGGCAAACTCGTGATAGAAGCGCCACTGGCGCAGACGTTCACGCATCTGAGAAAGCTCGGGATAGCGGTGCGGCTCACCGAGCTGACCAAACAGGGACTCTTCGGGATGCAATACGGCGGGATAGCTTACGCGCTCCCCTTCTACATTATGCAAAAAGGCGGTCTGGTTCGTGCGCTGCATGATGCAGGAAGAGGGACGCCGCTGCTGACCACTCAGCCAGATACGTTCTTCTTTGACCAGCGGATCGAGGTTAAACAGGCTGGTCTCAAGCTTCTGAGGAAACCCCACCGCAAGCTCAAAATCCATGTCGTCCATCAGGACCGAGAGGATGAGTCGGCTGGCATCCTGACGACGAGCGCTGCGATGCAGTTCCCCTGCCCACATGACTTTTTGAATGCCGCCCTCTTCTGCCAGCGCTAACGCCAGGCGACCATTCGCGGCCTCGTGCAGCAGGCGCACGGCCTTATACAGGTTGGATTTACCACAGCCATTAGGCCCGCTTACCACGTTCAGTTGCTGAAGCGGCAGGGTCAGATCGCGTACAGAGCGGAAACCGCGAAGGTGAATCTGTTTTATCGTCATAAACAAAAAAGGGCGATGACTCGCCCTCTCCTGTGTTGCCCGTTATTTACGTCGCCAGCTGGAGCCCTGAGGGCCATCTTCGACAATCACGCCAAGCGCGTTCAGCTTGTCGCGGGCTACATCAGCCTGCGCCCAGTCTTTTGCCGCGCGTGCGTCGGCACGGGCTTTCACCCAGCGTTCGATTTCTGCCACTTCTTCATCGTTGCCCTGCGCACTGCTTTGCAGAAACACTTCTGGCTCCTGCTGCAGAATGCCCAGCACGTTGGCAATTTCACGTAGCTTTGCCGCCAGCGCATTGGCTGCCGTCATGTCTTCGCCTTTGAGACGGTTCACTTCACGCGCCATGTCGAACAGCACGGAATAGGCTTCCGGAGTGTTAAAATCATCGTCCATCGCCTCGCGGAAACGGGCCTCGAAGGCTTCACCGCCGTCGGCAACCGCGTTGCGATCGGTATGTCGCAGCGCGGTATAAAGACGTTCCAGCGCCGCACGTGCCTGGTTCAGGTTATCTTCGCCATAGTTAAGCTGGCTACGATAGTGGCCGGACATCAGGAAATAGCGCACGGTTTCGGCATCATAATGCTGCAGTACGTCGCGCACGGTGAAAAAGTTATTCAGCGACTTCGACATCTTCTCACGATCGATCATCACCATGCCTGAATGCATCCAGTAGTTCACATAGGGACCATCATGGGCGCAGGTAGACTGGGCGATTTCGTTTTCGTGATGTGGGAACATCAGGTCAGATCCGCCGCCGTGGATGTCGAAATGCGCGCCAAGCTGTTTGCAGTTCATGGCTGAACACTCAATATGCCAGCCCGGGCGCCCCTGGCCCCACGGTGAAGGCCATGAGGGTTCGTCCGCTTTAGACATCTTCCACAGCACGAAATCCATGGGATTACGCTTCACATCCGCCACTTCAACGCGGGCGCCGGCCTGAAGCTGGTCCAGATCCTGACGCGACAGCGCACCGTAATCCACATCGCTCAGCACATCAAACATGACATCGCCGTTTTCCGCCACATAGGCATGACCGCGGGCAATCAGCTTTTCCACCAGCTCGACGATTTCCGGAATATGGCGCGTGGCGCGCGGTTCCCGATCTGGCGGCAAAATGCCCAGCGCATCAAAATCGCTGTGCATCTCGGCAATCATGCGATTGGTCAGGGTTTCGATGCTCTCGCCGTTCTCGTTGGCACGCTTGATAATTTTGTCGTCGATATCGGTAATATTGCGCACGTAATTTACGTCAAAACCGACGTAACGCAGATAGCGCGATACCACATCAAACGCCACAAACGTGCGCCCGTGCCCAATGTGACAGAGGTCATACACCGTGATGCCGCAGACATACATGCCGATTTTGCCAGCATGAATAGGGGTAAATTCCTCTTTTTGTCGACTCAGGGTGTTATAAATCTTCAGCATTGGGGTTTCCGTAGTAAGCGTGCGTAACGCACCGTTTTAAGTATCCTGATATTGTGCCGTATTTTTATCTGTCACGCGATGCAAAGCAAGCCAACTGCGCAGCCTGGCTGACGTATTATCGGAAATTATGATATAAGAACGTTCGAGAAAAAGGCGTGTGCACCCTAACCGCGCACCCTATGCTACTGACGACAACCTTTACAGGACGAAAAAAATGGTAACTTTCCAGACTAACCATGGCGATATCGTGATCAAGACCTTCGATGACAAAGCGCCCGCAACCGTAAAGAACTTCCTGGATTACTGCCGTGAAGGTTTCTACGACAACACCATTTTTCACCGTGTGATTAACGGCTTTATGATTCAGGGTGGCGGTTTTGAACCCGGCATGAAGCAGAAAGCCACCAAAGAAGAGATCCGTAACGAAGCCAACAACGGTCTGAAAAACACCAAAGGTACGCTGGCGATGGCGCGGACTTCTGCCCCGCACTCTGCGACCGCACAGTTTTTCATTAACGTGGCTGACAATGACTTCCTGAACTTTCGTGACGAAAGCCTGCAGGGCTGGGGTTACTGTGTGTTTGCAGAAGTGGTTGAAGGTATGGATGTGGTTGAGAAAATCAAAGCCGTTTCAACCGGCCGCAGCGGTATGCATCAGGACGTGCCGAAAGACGACGTTGTGATCCAGAAAGTGACCGTCAGCGAGTAATGCCGCGCACGCTGTTTATCGCAGATCTTCATCTGTGTCAGGAAGAACCGGCGATCACCGCCGGTTTTATGCATTTTTTACAGCGCGAAGCCCCACACTGCGACGCGCTCTATATTCTCGGCGATCTGTTTGAAGCCTGGATAGGCGATGACGATCCCAATCCCCTGCATCAACAGGTTGCTGATGCCCTGCGATCCGTGCCTGTTCCGGTATACTTTATTCATGGCAATCGCGATTTCTTAATCGGTCAACGTTTCGCCCGCGCCAGCGGCATGACGCTGTTGCCTGAAGCGCGCGTGCTGACGCTTTACGGCCATCGAGTGCTGATTATGCACGGCGATACGCTGTGTACCGACGATGTGGGTTACCTGCAGTTCCGCGCTAAAGTCCACAATCCCTGGATTCAACGTCTGTTCCTGGCGTTACCGCTGTTTATTCGCAAACGCATCGCAGAACGTATGCGCGCCAACAGTAAACAGGCCAATCAGCATAAGTCGCTGGAGATTATGGATGTGAATCAACAGGCCGTGATCGATGCCCTGCTTCAGCATAAGGCGCCACTGCTGATTCATGGGCACACGCACCGTCCCGCGATACACGATCTGTCGCTGAATGGCGTAAACGCTCAGCGTGCCGTATTAGGGGCCTGGCACAGTCGGGGATCCATGATTCAACTCGATGCCAGCGGCATTCAGCTGATCGATTTCGACTTCTGACAGGGCGAATCGCTTAGCTTCTCATCCAGGAAGGGATGGGGATAGTCTGCACCAAATTGTTCACGCCATGTGCGCTCAATTCGTGCTCTGTCCGTCTGGATGATCGCTTCCCGCGCCAGGTATGCCATGGCTTCATGCGCATGACGCAACGCTGCAGCCTGGTACGCATCCGGCCAGGCGACAGACAACATGCCCAGCGCCTTAAGTAACCGTAACTGCACTTCTTTTATCGCCGCGCCGTCTCGCGCGACAGGTGAGAAAAAATCATCGAATAATGCGTCTACTGACAAGGGCGCGACGTGAATGGCGGGATAGATCACCGTTGGCGCCGCACATTCGCGTGCAAAGCAGGAGAGTATTCTGACGGCTCGCCCGATCACATCGATGGCGGTGCCAGGGTCATTAGTCGCAGGCGACAGCGCACGCGAGGCGATTTCTGCCATCACACACAGGCAAAAACGTGGATCCTGGGCGAAAGTGCGAGACGCGGCTATTGTCAGGGCAGACAACATCAGTTTGCGTTGCTCCGCAGACAGGGCGTGGGTGACATACATGACCGAGCGGGCGGGATGAACAAAAAATCCGGGTTGTGCGACCAGGTAAACATGTACAGGACTGTCTGTGATCGCCTTATGTAGCCTGTCCATATCAATATGCTGAACATAGCCAATAGCGTCCGAATAAACAGCAAACGTGCCCGCAGGTTGACGATCGCTTTCCCGCCAGGGCCTGGCGCCGAAACAAGGGGATTGAGCACGCGCGCTAAAAACTTCAAGCGCCATGCGTTCCACACGTGAGGTCGTTTCATCTACGCTGCCAAGCGAGGTGAGATGGTGAATCCAGCGCAGAAGCGTCACCAGAATTAATGCAATGACCACCAGCGTGACCGCAAACAGGATCACTCGCCCCTGTTCACCATAAGCCCCCATATTCAGTGCGATGATGCCGACCAGACTAAACAGGAAAGAGCCAATAAAGGTCGCGAGAACATTTTGTGTTGTACTGTCTTCAACGACCAGTTTCGTGGCGCGCGGCGTAACATGGGTAGTTGCTGAACCAAACGCCGTTACCATCGTACTCAAGGAAAACGTGGTGACCGCCAGCATGCTGGACGCCAGAATATTCAGGATATTGTCCACTGCGTCAGCACCCACCTTTACCGAAACCGAGGGGGGAATTGCAGATTTAAAGACAATGGAGGCCAGGGCGCTGACAACCGCAGCAAGGGCAAATAAAGTTGCCCTGAACCACAGTTTTCTGCCTGCTTGTCTGAAAATCAGTTGCCAGCGTGAAATCATCCTGTTCCTCTTTCTGTCAGTTAACGTCATCCCTTACCAACCGGGTGCAGCGCGGCTCATCATGTCAGTCACCTTGCAACTCTGTTAACTAAAGTTCAGCGTTTCTTGCGCGTCAACGTCAGAGAACAGAATGTCGATAAAACCCTGCCAGCGCGACGTGTAATCCCGACGCAACCGTTTTCCTTGCGCCCTTCTCATGCTATTCTCTTTGCCCTTCAAAACCTGTCCGCCTGGTCAGGTGTGTTTTCATTCACAGGAGTTGACCGCATGTCGTCGAATGCCGCCCCGGCCCGCATCGCTGTTGTTATGGGTTCCAAAAGTGACTGGTCCACCATGCAGTTCGCTGCGGAAATCCTCTCCAGCCTGGACGTGCCCTTCCATGTGGAAGTGGTCTCAGCGCACCGTACCCCGGACAAGCTGTTTAGCTTTGCCGAAACGGCTGCAGATAACGGCTTTCAGGTCATCATTGCCGGTGCCGGTGGCGCGGCGCACCTGCCTGGCATGCTGGCGGCAAAAACCCTGCTGCCGGTGCTGGGCGTGCCTGTGCAGAGCGCAGCGCTGAGCGGCGTTGACAGCCTCTACTCTATTGTGCAAATGCCGCGCGGTATTCCGGTCGGCACGCTGGCAATCGGTAAAGCCGGTGCCGCCAATGCGGCACTGCTGGCCGCGCAGATTCTGGCGATTCACGACAGCGCGCTGTCATCTCGTCTGGCCGCCTGGCGTCAGGCACAGACCGATGAGGTGCTGGATAATCCGGATCCGCGGGAGGACGCATGAAGCCGGTTTGCGTACTGGGTAACGGTCAGCTTGGCCGCATGTTGCGCCAGGCGGGCGAGCCGATGGGCATTGCCGTTCATCCCGTGGGGCTGGATGCCGATCCCGCCGCCCTGCCTATCGCCGAAAGCGTGATTACGGCCGAAATCGAGCGTTGGCCCGAAACCGCTCTGACGCGCGAGCTGGCGAATCATCCGGCCTTTGTGAACCGCGATATTTTTCCGCGTCTGGCCGATCGCCTGACGCAAAAGCAACTGCTGGACGAGCTTAATCTGGCGACTGCGCCCTGGCAGTTGCTGGCGGATAAAAGCGAGTGGCCTGCGGTTTTCTCTCGGCTGGGTGAACTGGCGATTGTTAAACGCCGCACCGGGGGTTACGACGGTCGCGGTCAGTGGCGTTTACGGGCCAGCGAAACGGCCACGTTACCCGACGACTGCTATGGCGAGTGTATCGTCGAACAGGGCATTCACTTTTCAGGTGAAGTGTCGCTGGTCGGCGCGCGCGGCCACGACGGCAGCACCGTGTTTTATCCCCTGACACATAATCTGCACGAAGAAGGCATTCTGCGGACCAGCGTCGCTTTTCCCCAGGCAGATGTGGAACAGCAGCAGCAGGCCGAAGGAATGCTGGGCGCGATCCTTCACGCGCTTGACTACGTTGGCGTGATGGCGATGGAATGTTTTGTGACGCCTCAGGGTCTGTTGATTAATGAGCTGGCGCCGCGGGTGCATAACAGTGGACACTGGACGCAGAACGGCGCCTCGATTAGCCAGTTCGAACTGCATCTGCGCGCGATTTTGGGGCTGGCGTTGCCCCAGCCGGTCGTCATTGCGCCCTCGGTCATGATCAACCTGATTGGCACCGATGTGAATCCAGACTGGCTACAGCAGCCGCTTGTCCATCTGCACTGGTATGACAAAGCGGTTCGGCAAGGTCGCAAGGTGGGCCATCTGAACCTGAACGACAGCGATCAGCCCCGACTCAAAGCTGCACTGCATGCGCTGTTGCCCCTGCTGCCGGCTGAATATGCCAGCGGTATTCGCTGGGCCACAGACAAGCTTTAAGACGGACTGACGCCGTGCGCAGCCTTGCCGCGCACGGCGTTTTTTATGCGCCGTCGAACGTCCTGAACAGCGCTTTGCCCTTGAGCAAACGCACGCCCAGCCAGCCTCCGCACAGCGACAACAACAACGCGCCACACAACGGTAACGCCAGCCACAAGGCCCAATCGGGCTGCCACGGGAAATCGAAGATTTTACGCTGCAGCGCCCAGAGCGCCGCTTCAGCCCCCACTGCGGCCGCAACGCCGGACACCACGCCAATCAGCGCAAACTCGCACCATAAAGTCGTCCGCAGCAGTCGCTTGCCTGCACCCAACGTGCGGTACACCACCAGTTCCTGACGGCGCTGACGCATGCCCACCTGAATCTGGGCCATCAGCAGCAATATGCCACAGGCGGTCACCAACACCACCATAATCTCCAGGGCCTGGCTGACCTGGGTCAGCACCTGTCCGATCTGACGCATGATGCTGCCAATATCCAGCAGGCTCAGGGTCGGGAACTCACGGTTTAGCTGCGCCAGCAGCGTGGGGTTATTGTCCAGCCGAAAGCTGGTGAGCCAGGTCAGCGGCTGGCTGTCGAGCGCACCGGGTGGAAAGATAAAGAAGAAGTTTGGCTTCAGGCTTTCCCAGTCAACCTTGCGCAGACTGGTAATTTTGGCACTGAACTGTTGCGTATCCCCCTCAAACGTTAAGCTGTCTCCCAGCTTCACCCCCAGCCGCTCCGCCAGCTCGGCCTCCATAGACACTTCCCCCACGGCAGGCGGCCAGTTGCCCGCCACCAGCGGATTATGCGCAGGGAGGGCCGCCAGCGAAGTCAGGTTGAGCTCACGGTTAAGGGCATTATCCCGTTCAGGATCGGCGGCTTGGCCGTTCAACTCGCTCAGCCGCATCCGTGCGATGGGATAAAAGGTTTCTGGTTTAATCTGATGCGTCTGCAGGAAATCACGCACCTGCGGCACCTGATCGGCCGTCATGTTAAGCAGGAAAAAGTTCGGGCTGTCGGCGGGTAACTGCTGCTGCCAGCGATCCAGCAGATCGCCCCGCATCACCAGCAGCAGGGCCAGCAACATAAACGACAGTGAGAACGCGGCAAGCTGGCTCAGCGTCATCGCGGGCTGTCGCAGTAGCCGATTAATCGCCAGACGCAGCGCCAGATTTCGCACTGTCAGACGGCGCAGAAGCAGTAACGTGCCCCAGCCAAGCAGCGCCAGTAGCCCCGCCAGCACCACCACGCCCGCCAGCAGCGCCCACAGCATTTTACTGCCGCCCACCAGCGCCGCCAGCAGCCCCACCACCACCACGACCATCGCCGGCAGGTAGATTTTCAGCGGCCAGACGGTGGCGACGGCATCGCGCCGAAATACGCGCAAAGGCTGCGTCGCCAGCAGCAGGCGATAAGGACGCAATCCCACCAGCAGGGAAATGACAAACAGCGACCCTGTGGCCCATAGCCACGGCCACAGGCTCGCATCAGGCAGGGATGCGGGCAGAACGGGTTTAAGCATTCTCATCAACAGGGCTTCGACGCCCAGCCCGACTGCCCCGCCCGCTACGGCCGCCAGCAGCAATACCGCCAGCCACTGTCCAATAATCAGCTTTTGCAGCGCGCCGCGCGTAGCACCCAGCGTTTTCAGCACCGCCACCAGGTCGTAACGACTTCGGCAATAATGGCTCATTGCCACGGCCACGGCAGCGATCGCCAGCATCAGCGTTAACAACGCCGATAACAGCAAAAACTGCTGCGCGCGCTGCATTGAACGGCCCAGCGCATCTTCGCTGTTCTCAATACTGATCCAGCGTTGACCGGTTTTTATTTGCGGCGTTATCCAGCGGTCGTAGTTTTCCAGCTGCTGAGGGGTGCCAGCAAACTTGTAGCGCCAGGTGATGCGACTGCCGGGCTGGATCGCGCCGGTCTTATCGGCATCGGCCAGATTAATCAGTAAACGCGGTGCCATTTCGAACGGATTGAAACCGCCATCCGGCTCCTGTATCACCTCTCCGGCAATACGCAGCGTGGTATCTCCCACATCGAGTTCATCGCCCACGTGGAGGTTAAGCAGCGCCATTAAGCGCGGAGCGGCCAGTGCCGTGCCGGGCTGAGGTTTCAGGCCCGGCGGGCGGGTTTGCAGCTCGCCAAACATCGGGTAGTGGTTATCGACGGCTTTGACCGACGCCAGCTGCGGCATCTGGCCGGCAAAGGTCATGGTCATAAAGCTCAGCTGACGGCTAACCGATAATCCCGCTTGCTGCGCTTTCGCCAGCCAGTCGGGCGGTGCCGCCGTGCTGGTGCGCAGGGTACGATCGCCCGCCATAAAGTCGCGACTCTGCTGACTCAGCCCTTTTTCCATCCGGTCGCTGATTGATCCCAGCGCCAGCACGCAGGCCACCGCCAGAGTGAGTGCCAGCCAGACGATTAACAGTGAGGGCGAACGCCACTCACGCCAGAACCAGCGCCAGATCATTGCTCCTCCCACAGTTTGCCGTCACGCAGACGCAAGCGTCGGTTACAGCGCGCCGCCAGCTGCTCGTCATGGGTAACCAGAATTAACGTCGTGGCAAAATCGCGGTTGAGGGAAAACAGCAGATCGACAATACGCTCGCCCGTTTTACGATCCAGATTCCCCGTTGGCTCATCGGCAAACAGCAGGCCCGGACGACCGCTGAAGGCCCGGGCAAGCGCGACGCGTTGCTGCTCACCACCGGATAACTGCGCGGGCAGATGCAGCAAACGCTCACCCAGGCCTAACTGCGTGAGCAGCTCCCGTGCCTGGTCACGGCTCTGACGGTCGCTCTCACCGCGCAGCAGTGCAGGCAACTGGACATTTTCCAGCGCATTTAACGTTGGCACCAGCATAAAAGACTGGAACACGAATCCTACCTGCTGCGCACGTAAGGCCGCCCGCTGCTCTTCATTCATCTGATGCAAGGGCTGGCCCAGCAGATGCACCTCGCCCTGGCTGCCGTCATCCAGACCGGCCAGAATCCCCAACAGCGTAGATTTGCCCGATCCTGACTCGCCAATCAGGGCGATTGTTTCAGCTGGTTTGACAACTAACTCAACTCCGGTAAGGATGGTTAACTGATGCTCTCCCTGACCCACGGACTTAGTAAGATGATGAACTTCAAGAATGTTTTCCGCTGGCATTATCCTTTCCTGTTATTGTGCTGTCTGTTGGTGTCCCGTCTTGCTGCGGCCGATACGTTGCTGGTGCTGGGCGACAGCCTGAGTGCAGGCTATCAAATGTCGGCCAGTAAAGCCTGGCCCAGCCTGCTCGATAAAAACTGGCAGCAGCAGCCCAGAGTGATTAATGCCAGTATTAGCGGCGATACCGCCGCACAAGGACTGGCGCGCTTACCTGCCCTATTAAAACAGCACCAACCGCAGTGGGTGTTAATCGAATTGGGCGGTAACGACGGCTTACGTGGCTTTCCGCCAAAGGATATTGAGCAAACGTTAAGCACCATCATCGAGCAGGTAAAAACCGCCAGGGCTAAACCGATCCTGATGCAAGTACGTTTACCCGCCAACTACGGCCGCCGTTATACGGATGCGTTCCGCGCGATTTATCCGCAGTTGGCGAAACAGCACGATATTCCTTTACTGCCCTTTTTCATGGAGCAGGTTTATTTAAAACCCGAATGGATGCAGCAGGATGGTATTCATCCCAATCCTGACGCCCAACCCTTTATCGCTGAACTGATGGCGAAAGAACTGGCCCCATTAGTTAAGCAGTAGTTGTGCAAAAAAGGTAACACATGCAAAAAACCATTTTGATCACGGGCTGTTCGAGCGGTATTGGCCTGGTTGCAGCCAATGACCTGCTGGCTCGCGGCTATCACGTTATTGCAGCCTGCCGAAAAGCCGACGACGTGGCGCACATGCAAAGCCTCGGCTTTACGGGGCTGATGCTGGATTTGGACGACGCAGAGAGCGTTGACCGCGCTGCCGATGAGGTGTTGGCGCTGACCGGTAACCGGCTGTTTGCCCTGTTTAATAACGCCGGCTTCGGCACCTATGGTCCGTTAAACACCATCACGCGTCAGCAATTTGAACAGCAATTTTCCAGCAATGTGTTTGGCACCCACCAACTCACTATGCGGCTGCTTCCGGCGTTGAAGGCTTTTGGCAATGCCCGGATCGTGAATACCAGTTCGGTGTTAGGCCTGATTTCCACGCCGGGTCGGGGCGTTTATGCCGCCAGTAAATATGCGCTGGAAGCCTGGAGCGATGCGTTACGCATGGAGCTGCACGCAAGCGGCGTGCGCGTCAGCCTCATTGAACCGGGTCCAATCCAGACCCGATTCACCGATAATGTGACGCAGGGTGAGCAGGATAATCCGGTGCTGAATCCCGGTCTGGCCGCGCGGTTTACGCTGCCGCCTGAGGCCATTTTACCTAAGCTGCGCCATGCGCTCGAAAGCAAACATCCGCGTTTGCGTTATCCGGTGACACTGGTCGCACACGCGATGGGCCTGTTGAAACGCGCGCTGCCAGGCTGGATACTGGATCGCATAATTCGCAGTCAGTAAAGGTATTGCGCGAATACAGCTTGAAGCAGGGCCAGTCGGCCCCATATTCTTTAAACATTTTCTGCAAAGAGACTTAGTCATGTCACCACACGCTTCGATTATCGACATTAACGAATCCAACCTGCAACAGACCCTTGAGCAGTCAATGCAGATACCGGTGCTGTTCTACTTTTGGTCGGATCGCAGCCAACATTGCCAGGAACTGACGCCGTTGCTGGAGCGACTGGCTCAGGAATACGCAGGCCAGTTTATTCTTGCCAAACTGGATTGTGATAAAGAGCAAAGGGTGGCATCGCAATTTGGGTTACGCTCCATTCCCACCGTCTACCTGTTCCAGAACGGCCAGCCTGTTGACGGTTTCCAGGGGCCACAGCCGGAAGACGCCGTGCGCGCCCTGCTGGAAAAAGTGCTGCCGCGTGAGGAAGAGTTAAAAGCCCAGCAGGCGATGGCGCTGATGCAGGAAGGCAAACCGCTGGACGCTTTACCGCTGCTGAAAGAGGCATGGCAGCTCAGTAATAAAGACAGCGAAATTGGTTTTCTGCTGGCGGACGTGCTGATTACCCTGAACCGTAGCGATGAAGCAGAAACGGTACTCAACGCCGTGCCGTTGCAGGATCAGGACACCCGTTATCAAAGCCTGATCGCCCAGATCGATTTACTGAAACAGGCGGCCGATACGCCTGAAATTCAGCAGCTGCAATCACAGCTGGAAAGCGACCCGGATAACGCTGAACTGGCGACCAAACTGTCGCTGCAGCTGCATCAGGTCGGGCGTAATGAAGAAGCGCTGGAACTGCTGTTTAACGTCATTAAACGCGATTTGAACGCCGCTGACGGCCAGGCGCGTAAAATGTTGCAGGAGATCCTGGCGGCATTGGGCACGGGCGATGCGCTTGCCGCACGCTATCGCCGCCAGCTCTATTCCCTGCTTTACTGATGTAAGCAGAAAACGGGCCGAACGATTTGGCCCGTTCATCTGACAACCTGGAGGTTATATGCTCACCGTGATTCCTGTTCTCATCCTGGTCGCCCTGGTCACCGTATGGTCCGGCGTGAAAATCGTTCCGCAAGGCTATCAGTGGACGGTCGAACGCTTTGGCCGCTACACCCGCACGCTTCAGCCCGGCCTGAGTCTGGTTGTTCCCTTTATGGATCGTATCGGTCATAAGATCAATATGATGGAACGGGTGCTGGATATTCCCTCTCAGGAGATCATCTCCAAAGATAACGCCAACGTCACGATTGATGCGGTCTGTTTTGTCCAGGCCATCGATCCGGCGCGGGCCGCCTATGAAGTCAGCAATCTGGAGCTGGCGATTCTTAACCTCACTATGACCAATATGCGCACCGTGTTGGGCAGCATGGAACTGGATGAGATGCTGTCTCAGCGAGACAGCATTAATACCCGCTTACTGCATATCGTTGATGAAGCCACCAATCCCTGGGGCGTAAAAATCACCCGTATTGAAATTCGTGATGTTCGTCCGCCACAGGAGCTGATTGGCGCCATGAACGCCCAGATGAAAGCGGAGCGTACTAAACGAGCCGATATTCTGGCGGCGGAAGGTGTGCGGCAGGCGGAAATTCTGCGGGCCGAAGGGGAAAAACAGGCGCAGATTTTGAAAGCGGAAGGGGAACGAACGTCGGCTTTCCTGCAGGCTGAAGCCCGTGAACGTCAGGCGGAAGCGGAAGCCCGCGCCACGAAAATGGTATCGGAAGCGATAGCCGCCGGCGATATTCAGGCCATAAATTACTTTGTGGCGCAGAAATACACGGATGCGCTGCAAAAAATTGGTGAGTCCAGTAACAGTAAAGTGGTGATGATGCCGCTGGAAGCCAGCAGCTTGTTGGGTGCGATCGGCGGAATTGGTGAGCTGTTAAAAGAAACCCGCAGCGAGTCGAAACGCTGATGGTGAGTGAGATTGTTGCCCATCCGCACTGGTTCTGGCTGACGCTGGGCGGGCTGCTACTGGCGGCTGAGATGCTCGGCACAAATGGCTACCTGCTCTGGAGCGGGCTCGCAGCCATGCTGGTCGGTATCACAGAATGGGCTTTGCCGCTCAGTTGGACCGCCCAGGGCTGTTTGTTTGCCGCATTAACGCTGGCGAGCGTATTTATCTGGCATCGCGTAATGCGCTATCGCGAGCGCAACCAGCAGCCAAATTCCCTTAATCAGCGCGGCAACCAGATGATCGGCCTGCAGTTGACCCTGGACAGTGCGTTGCAAAACGGTATCGGTCACGTCCGCGTTGGCGACAGCAGCTGGCGCGTTCAGGCAGACCAGAATCTCCCTGCCGGTACGTTGGTTGAAGTGGTAGCAGTGGAAGGTATTACTCTGCGCATTCAGTCTCGCGTGCCGCCAACCTGACTGCAGCAGCCTGCCAGGTTATTAATGATCGGGCAGTCCGCGCTGTCATTACCCGGGCAGGCCGCCGCCAGCGCCAACAGGCGTGCGCGCATGGCGTGCAGTTCTTCAATATGCGCAGCAATTTCGTCAGCTTTCTGCAGCGTACGCGCCTTAACGTCCGCGCTGTGGCGTTCAGGGTCGTTAAACAGCCCGACCAGCTCGCGGCACTCATCAAGGGTAAAACCCACCTGCCGTGCCTGGCGTAATAAATTCAGCTCATCAAGATGGTGTGAATTGTAATGCCGGTAGCCGTTATCGCCGCGCAGTGGGGGCGTGACTACGCCCTTTTCTTCATAGAAACGAATAGCCTTACTGGTTAGCCCGGTCTTTTTCGCCACGGTACTAATATTCATAACAGTTTTCCTGATCTTCCCCTATACGGGGCGCTTCTAAAAGGCCCAGCCCGTGAGCTGCCGGGCTAAATCAGTGTTTGATTCTACGTCACTCGTGCCCGACTCTGTCGTTTTGCACCCGAGAACAGGTGGAAAACAAGGCATTTCATGCAGGAAATTATAGATCACCCTGCCTGGTAAAAGGGTTCTCGTCCCGGTATCTAAGTCAACGCGGTCGCTGCAGAGGCCTTCGGCTGACGCTTCCGGTTAACCTGAGTAATGCCAAAACGCGCCTGAGTGCAAAACAAACTGGTTAGCCGGTCAATCTATCATCAATCCTATAAAAAATAAGATGATAACGCTTGTCAACGCAGAAAATTCCGATAAAATCCCGCCAGTTTGTAACAAATCATTATCATCATTAAAGTATAGGGGATTGGATTATGGCTTTAGTCAGCTGTCCAGAATGTCATAAGGAAGTGAGTGATTCAGCATTACGTTGTCCATCATGTGCCAGGCAGCTCAGAAAGCCGCGTCGCTCTTTTTTTGGCAAAATGGTTAAGTGGACTTTCATTCTGTTTAACATTCTTATGGTGTACTGCCTGTTCGCAGGATTAGGTGGAAGTGGCGACGTTATCAATAACGCGGCTTCCGATGCGGAAAAAGCCGGTGCTGCGCTTGGAGCAGGTTTAGGTTTAATGGCGATCGGCACCCTTTGGGTTATTGGCGACATCATTATCGGGACGCTGGTCTTCTTTACCAGACCCAAAGGGTAATTGACTCATCCTGCGCGCCTGCAAAGGGTTTAGCATGCCTGGCGAAAACCGTTGCACAGCAAGGGAACAGCGAAATGTCGATCCCGTTAACGCGGATAGCAGGTAAATCAGTCCCGCTTATCTGGCGAAGCACGGAACTGTGTATATCTTGAGCGACAGGCATGATCGAACAGGATGAAGCCTCGGCAGTAAGCGCAGGGTTGGCCGTCATTTCGTCACCCCTTTTCATCAGCGGGCTTGCACGCCTTTAAGCCGAATGAAAGTCAAAAAAGCCCTGCTTATCTGGACTGCCGCAAAAGTTGGACAGTGCAGGTTACGCGGGGCTTTCTTCTTGTGGCGTCCTGAGTCATGTCAACGCCAGCAAGCCGGGTACACCACCGGTGAATAAACTTCCTTTATCTGGCCATTCAGGATTTGACCTTCCCCTTGAGGGAAGGTTTAACCTGAATGACAGTCACATCTGAACGATCAACCCCGCACATCTGATAAAGGAGTCAACCATGTCAAACACGATTGTTCTGGCGCTGGACGGATTGTCCTGCGGCCACTGCGTAAAACGCGTCAAAGATGCGCTCGAACAGCGCGACGATGTCGAGCAGGCTGAGGTTACTCAACAGGAAGCCCGCGTGTCAGGCCGTGCAGACGCTACCGCGCTGATCGCTACCGTTGAACAAGCGGGCTACCATGCAACATTAAAAGCTGCGGGTTCCAGCCCAAAGCCTGAGCCGTTGACAGCAGCAGAGCCGCCGCCGGAGGCGCTGACAACGGAGTCTTCTCCTCTTCCGGCAACTGAAAATCAGCCCGCTCACGTGCTGTTAATCGACGGGATGAGCTGCGCCAGCTGCGTCAGCCGGGTTGAGAAAGCCCTTGAGCAGGTAAGTGGTGTGCAACAGGCCCGCGTGAATCTGGCCGAACGCAGCGCGCTGGTGATGGGCAATGTGGCACCCCATCTGCTGGTCGCCGCCGTGGATGCGGCCGGCTATGGGGCGGAAGTGGTCGAAGACGAACAGCAACGCCGTGAAAAGCAGCAGCGCAGCGCCCGACGCGCCATGCGACGTTTTAGCTGGCAGGCGGGACTTGCACTGCTGTTTGGCGTGCCGTTAATGATCTGGGGCATGTTGGGCGACAACATGATGCTCACCGAGGACAATCATACCACCTGGCTGGTGTTGGGCACGGTTACGCTGTTGGTGATGGTCGCCACGGGCGGTCACTTCTACCGCAGTGCCTGGCGCAGCCTGCTCAACCGCAGCGCGACAATGGATACCTTAGTCTCGCTGGGCACCGCCGCCGCCTGGATCTACTCCTTTAGCGTGGTGATTTGGCCGGCGTTCTTCCCGCTGCAGGCGCGTCATCTCTACTTCGAAGCCAGCGTAATGATTCTCGGCCTGATCAATCTGGGCCATGCGCTTGAACAACGCGCGCGTCAGCGTTCCTCGCGAGCCCTGGAACACCTGCTCGATCTGACGCCGGAACAGGCAAGAGTCGTAACGGAACAGGGTGAAACCTCAATGCCGGTTAGCGCGGTACAGCCCGGCATGATCCTGCGGCTGGTCGCGGGCGATCGCGTGCCGGTCGATGGCGAAGTCCAGGACGGTGAAGCCTGGTGTGATGAGGCCATGCTGACCGGTGAGGCGGTGCCGCAAAGCAAAACGCAGGGCGATCGTCTGTTTGCCGGCACCCTGGTGCAGGACGGGACAGTACGCTTCATTGCCCGCGCGACCGGTGGCAATACGACGCTGGCGCGCATCATTCAGTTAGTCCGTAAAGCCCAGAGCAGTAAGCCAGATGTGGGTCGTCTGGCCGATCGTATTTCTGCCGTGTTTGTGCCGGTGGTGGTGCTTATCGCCCTGATAAGCGCCGCAGTCTGGTATACCGCCGGTCCGGCGCCTCAGATTGCCTACGCGCTGGTGGTGGCCACCACAGTGCTGATTATTGCCTGCCCCTGCGCGCTGGGCCTGGCCACGCCCATGTCGATTATCGCCGGAACCGGCCGCGCCGCCGAATACGGCGTGCTGGTACGCGATGCCGATGCACTGCAGCGCGCCAGCCGTATCGATACGCTGGTGTTTGATAAAACCGGCACGCTGACAAGGGGCACACCGCAGGTGACCGAGGTGATGAGCTGGAACGGCAGCACGCGCGATTCGGTCCTGTCTTCGGCGGCGGCGCTGGAACAGACATCGGGTCACCCACTGGCGAAAGCGATCCTGGCGGAAGCGGGTACCGCAGCAACGCCCGCGATTGCGCAATTTCGTACAATACGCGGCAAAGGCGTAAGCGGCATACTCAATGGCAGACAGCTGTTACTGGGTAATGTCAGTCTGTTACACGATTACGGCGTGGATTGCCAACCGGCGCGGGCTGAAATTGACAGGCTCACCCGGCAAGGGGCAACCCCGGTATTACTGGCACAGGATAGACAGCTTACCGGTCTGATTGGCTTGCGGGATACGCTGCGCCCTGAAGCGAAAGCAGCACTGCAGCGGCTGCATGCAGCGGGTTACCGACTGGTTATGCTGACCGGGGATCATGAAAATACGGCCCGGGCTGTTGCGCATGAAGTCGGTATTGATGAGGTGATTGCAGGCGTACTGCCCGAAGGTAAAGCCGATGCGATAAGCCAACTACAGCAGCAAGGAAGGCAGGTTGCCATGGTGGGCGATGGTATCAATGATGCTCCGGCACTGGCGCAGGCTGATGTCGGTATTGCGATGGGCGGCGGCAGCGATGTGGCGGTAGAAACCGCAGCGATTACGCTCATGCGGGCCGATCTGCATGGCGTGGTGGATGCCTTAAAGATTGCCTCCGCCACCCTGGGCAATATCCGGCAGAATCTGTTTGGCGCGTTTATTTACAACGTTATCGGTATTCCGCTGGCGGCAGGCGTGCTCTTTCCTTTTACCGGCCTGTTGCTTAGCCCGGTTTTTGCCGGTGCCGCCATGGCGCTGTCGTCAATAACCGTGGTGAGCAATGCTAACCGCCTGTTGCGCTATAAGCCACGCGTTTAGCAATAACTGCCCTGCTCTGTCTTTCGCAACGGGATCCCGCTAGCATGGTGGCTTTCAAACAGTGAAGGACAGGGAATGACAGCGCGCCTTTTGCAACGTTTACGTAACTGGATTAATCCGCTTTTTCCAGCCAGCTATCGTTGGCCCGCCGTGGATATTCAGTCGGGCGAATGCCGGTTTCATCTGGTGGGTAGCATTCATATGGGCACCCGTGACATGCAGCCCCTGCCGGTCCGGCTGCTACAGCAGTTGCAAAAAGCCGATGCGCTGGTGGTTGAAGCGGATATTACCCAGGGAGGATCGCCATTTGAAAACACGGAAGAGCGTCCGCCACTGATCGCCAGAATGGATGATGATGCGCTGGCGAAGCTTGAAACACTGTGCAACGAAACCGGTCTGTCCCTGAGCCGGTTTGATACGTTACCGGCCTGGCAGATTGCGCTGATGCTACAGGCCCAGCAGGCCCAACGGCTGGGGTTACGTCCTGATTTCGGTATTGATTATCAGCTGCTACAGGCCGCGCGGGCGATGGATAAACCCGTGATTGAACTGGAAGGTGCGCAGGCGCAAATCACCCTGCTGAAATCCTTGCCCGACGATGGCATGGCGCTGCTGGCGGATACGCTGACCCACTGGCACACCAACGCACGCATGTTGCAAACGATGGTGAGCTGGTGGCTGGAAAGCCCGCCACGCGATCCCCAGATTGCGTTGCCAGCGACATTCAGTCAGACCCTGAACGACACGCTGATTAGCCAGCGTAACAGCCAGTGGTGTGATCATTTACGTCGCCTGCCTTCGGGTCGATACGTCGTCGCGGTCGGCGCTCTGCATTTATATGGCGAGAATAACCTGCCGGGAATGATGCGCGTCAGATAACTCACGGCAAAAAAAAGAGAGCCGACAGTCATATCGGCTCTTCAAAGAGGAATGTGTTAATGATTTTAGTTGTCGCCAACAACAGGATTGCTGGCGCGTGGCAATTCTCGCCTAAAGCACATTATTTCGCCACATTTATTGTTCATTAATACGTAATAAGATTTTTCTGAATATGAGGCAACAATGACGCCCGCGGTAAAACTACTGGAAAAACAAAAGGTCAGCTTCACACTGCATCCTTATGAGCATGACAGTAACGAAACCAGTTTTGGCGACGAAGCGGTTCGTAAGCTCAACCTGGACGCCCGGCAGGTGTATAAAACCCTGCTGGTGGCGTTGAACGGCGAGGCGAAACACCTTGCCGTGGCCGTTACGCCCGTCGCCACTCAGCTCGACCTCAAGAAAGTGGCAAAAGCGTTCAATGCCAAAAAAGCCGAGATGGCCGATCCCATGCTGGCCCAGCGCATCACCGGTTATCTGGTGGGCGGTATCAGCCCGCTGGGCCAAAAAAAGCGCCTGCCTACGGTGATCGACAGCTCTGCAAATGCCTTTGCGACGCTGTTTATTTCCGGCGGTAAGCGCGGGCTGGATATCGAGTTAAGCCCACAGGATCTGTCACGGCTGCTGGAGGCACCCTTAGCGGATATTGCCCGACGCGACTAAGCCGGTTGCAGTGCGCAGAGTTCATCAATCATCCAGCGCCCGGCAGGACCGGGTGGATTGCGGCGCGACCAGACGACGTCAACCGCGATGCGCTGCGGCCATCCTGGTAAGGGCAACTCCTTTAAAACACCATGTCCAAACTGTTTCACCAGCCAACGGGGTAAAATACTCCAGCCAAAGCCCTGTTCCGCCATCTCCAGCAGCACATAATAGGTTTGAGCAGACCAGGCTCTCCCCTGGAAAGTCGGTGCACGACGATCGGTCCAGGTATTGAGGCGCAGGTGACGAAGAGGTTCGAGCTGACTTTCGCTGATCGTGGTTTCCCACGCCAGGGGATGATCACGATGCAGATAAACTCCTAATTCAGCATCAACCTGCAGGCGCGCGATCGCAATGTCAGCCGGCAGCGTTGGCTGTGCACGAATCACCCCAATATGCGCACGCCCGGTTTGCAACAGCTCAACGACATCATCATCTTCCGCCGCAATGCCTTCCAGCTCGACATCAGGATAATGCTGATCAAATTGCTTAAGCAGTCGCTGATGGTAATGCGTTTGCCAAAAATCTGAGACTGCAACGCTGAGCCGCGGCTCTGTTCCCTCGGACAAGCGCGTCGCCAGCGCATCCAGTCGCTCGCTGGCGGCGAGGATTTGCTGCACCTGAGGCAGCACGCGTCGCCCCTGCTCGGTGAGCTGTGGCTGGCGGCCGCGCCGGTCAAACAGGGCGAAACCGAGATCGGCTTCCAGATTAACCACAGCCACGCTGACGGTAGACTGGCTTTTTTTTAACGCCCGCGCGGCGGCTGAGAACGAGCCGCTGGCAACGGTCTGGACAAAGGCTTCCAGAGATTCCGGTGAGTAACGCATGAGAACCATCGCTTTTATCGATAGATGATCATTTTATCTTAGCATTTTATCGTGGGAGAATGCGCAGCCTGAATAAAGGAGATTGAAATGCAAACCCGTTCGCTCACAGAACGCATCGTCCATGCCACCCTGTTTGAAGGCCTGGCCATCGTGACGATTGCTCCGCTGGCAGCATGGTTTATGAATAAACCCCTGTTTCAGATGGGAGCGCTGGCGATCATGCTGTCTACGGTGGCGATGCTGTGGAATATGATTTACAACAGCGTGTTTGATCGGTTTTATCCGCCAGGGCAGAAACGTCGCGCCCTGCTTCGAGCGCTGCACGCATTGGGTTTTGAGGGCGGTTTTATCCTGATAGGCCTGCCGCTGGCGGCCTGGATGCTGGAGATTTCACTGTGGCAGGCATTTTTAATTGAAGTCGCGTTTTTTCTGTTCTTTCTGCCCTACACCTTCGTCTACAACCTGGTGTGGGACAAACTGCGTCCACACTGGTTCGGTCGCAAATCCTGCCGCGCCTGAAAACAAGCAGGGAGGCGTTCTCCCTGCCTGGACTTAATGCAGCGTTGCACTCTCTCCATTCCAGTGCCGGATCCACGTCAGCACCATTTTAGGATAGCGCCGCAACGGCGTCGCGTCTTTCGCTTCATCCTTTGGTGGTGCTGCCTGCTCAGCCTGATAAATAACCGCCTCACGTGGCTGGTAATCGCTGGCGTTCACCGGAGAATGGGCGCTTAGCCAGTCCCGCAGGACCTGCGCATCCACCTTGCCGCTGTTCACATAACCCGGATGCGTGTCGATGCGCGGATAGCCATCCCCGCCTGCGGCATTAAAACTGTTTGTCGCCATACGATAGGTTTTTTCATCTGCCAGCGGCTGTCCGTTGATCCTGACCTGGCTGACGCTGCTGCCGTTGGCGATCAGGCTGACGTTGGCCAACTGGGCAAAACCGCCTGAATCAGGTTTGATGTTTGCCACAACCGCCAGATAGCGTTTGATCTCTGCGCCGGTCAGCGTGACGGAAACGACCTGATTACCGAAGGGTTGTACCTGTAACAGATCGCGCCAGGCAACCGGGCCGGATGTCAGCGAGGTACGGATCCCGCCCCCGCTCATCACGGCGAAGTCAGCCTGCGTTGCGGCCATCTGCGCACGCAGTATTAACTGCCCAATGGCGCTTTGTTTAAACCGCACGGTTTCTTTTTCGCCGGGGAAATCCCCTTTAATGCTTCCCACGTTGACCCGTAGCTTCGCGTCTGCGCGCTTTTGAAAAGGCGTCAGTAGTTTCATCATTGCGGTGTTAGCCGGGATGGCTTCCTGCCAGGTCAGTGAGGATTCACTGCCATCAAGATTTTTGATTTTGTGTTTGAGGTTGACCGGTATCAGCTGGTAGGCCTCCAGCGTCACCTCTCCATTGCGGTAGGTAAAATCGCCGCGCCCTACGTATTTACCCCATTTTTCCGCCTGCATGATCCAGACGCCGTTCTGCCGATCGGGCTCACAGGGTTGGCCTGGCTGATAGTCTTTACGGCTGACATTCTCTTTTTCCATACATACCGCATCGTGAGAATGCCCCCCGACAATCATATTGAGGGTACCCTTTGGCAGACTGCGGGCCAGCGTCACGTCATCAACACCGTTACTGCCGTGTTGACCGTCGTCATAATGGCCAAGATGGGTTAACGCGACGATAACGTCGGGCTTCTCAGTAGCACGCAGCTCGGCGACGGCCTTTTCGGCCTCGGCAATGGGATCGCGGAATTCGATATCGCTTAACTGCGCAGGATTTGTCAGCCGGGCGGTATCGGGGGTAATCAATCCGAGCACGGCGATTTTTAACCCCATGCGCTGAAATACAGCCCAGGGCTTAAACAGGCGCTTACCACTGCTTTTTTGATAGACGTTGGCGGCCAGGAACGGAAATTTGGCCCATTTTTCCTGCTTACGCAGGACGGCGAGCGGTTTATCGAACTCGTGATTGCCCAGCGTCATGGCGTCGTAGCCAATCAGGTTCATGCCGCGAATGTCGGGTTCCGCGTCCAGCTCATCCGACTCAGGCACGCCGCTGTTAACATCGCCAGCAGACAAGATTAACGCCCCACCGCCTTTGGCCTGAATATCGTAACGCTGCGTATCCATTAGCGTTTTTTGCGCCGCCAGCCCGTATTCACCCTGATCATTAGTCCAAAAATGCCCATGTTGATCGTTGGTATGCAGAATGCTGAAACGGTAACTGCGGTCAGGCACTGCAGCATGAGTAAACAGCGACGATAACATCACGAGCAATGCCAGACCTGCTCCTGTCCCTCGAAATATCAACACAGCCCTTCTCCTTTGATTGTTAT
The DNA here is from genome assembly GCF_029967885.1 of Pantoea sp. V106_11. NCBI lineage: Bacteria > Pseudomonadati > Pseudomonadota > Gammaproteobacteria > Enterobacterales > Erwiniaceae > Pantoea > Pantoea sp. V106_11. The sequence continues at coordinate 149,796 of NZ_JASCAK010000028.1, read as the reverse complement.
CCGTTTCACCCGCCGGCCATCGGCGCCCTTCTGTGTCGCACAGAAATGGCCGTAACTCAAGATGAATACGGCTCCATCTGGCCATTATGGCAGGCCAGGCGACCTGACAGGAAACGCCAACCGTCTGATTTATCCGCTCTCTTTTCTCTGACGCGCTGTTAAAAGGCTAAATGTTGACGGGATATGAAGGCATTGTTCATTAAACCTGCAACATTGTTAACCGCTGCGACATTAACTCGACAAAGTGGGTCTTTGCGCTTTTTCCGACATCACTGCTGTTTTCAGCTCAACCTGACAGCCAGACTTTTTTCATGAGTGCTGTCAGCTTTGCGCTGTAGCTTCGGCACAATAGTCTGTTTTCACGATGTTTTTACCCGACATCCAGCACAGCGATGGTACCGCTGCTTCAATCTGAAAAAACCGCTATTACGCTTGTGAGGCTGACTGGCCTTAGCAAATCTCACGCTGGTTCCGGTTGGTGACGGTTTATAGCGCATTCGCGCATCATTGGCGTCACGTCTGTGTCATTTAACGGGCGTAAACTTATTCCGTTCTGTTCCTGATGAAGCGCTAAACCAGCCGATGATAGGGATAAGTGATAAAAACAGCCTTCCGATTGCATTTTTCTCGTATTTGCATAATTTTTTCTGTTAATCCCACAAATTATTCAGCGATCCTTTCCGATATGCATTAGACTCATTTGTTACAAGCGGACACATTTATACCCATGGAGACTGGCATGCATCACACCACACCGTTGATTACGACTATCGTCGGGGCTCTGGTCCTGGCTTTTCTCCTTGGAATGCTGGCAAATCGGTTACGCATTTCGCCGCTAGTGGGTTATTTAGTCGCGGGCGTACTGGCTGGCCCTTTTACGCCGGGGTTTGTGGCTGATACCAATCTGGCACCGGAACTCGCAGAGCTGGGCGTTATCCTGCTGATGTTCGGCGTCGGTCTGCACTTCTCACTCAAGGATCTGATGTCGGTAAAGCGGATAGCCATTCCCGGCGCTATCGCACAGATCGCTGTGGCGACCTTACTGGGAATGCTGATGTCGTGGGCGATGGGCTGGTCCTGGATGACGGGCTTAGTGTTCGGTTTGTGTCTTTCTACCGCCAGTACCGTGGTGTTGCTGCGCGCATTAGAAGAGCGTCAGCTTATTGAAAGCCAGCGCGGCCAGATTGCTATTGGCTGGTTGATTGTTGAAGATTTGGTCATGGTGCTTACGCTGGTCCTGCTGCCCGCGATTGCCGGCATGATGGAACAGGGTAACGCCAGCGCCAGCCTGGTGATATGGGACCTGCTCTGGACCATCGGTAAAGTCGCCGCCTTTATGGTGTTAATGATGGTCGTCGGTCGCCGTGCCGTGCCCTGGATCCTCGCGAAAAGTGCCGCAACGGGTTCACGTGAGCTGTTTACGCTGGCCGTATTAGCCCTGGCGCTGGGCATTGCGTTTGGCGCCGTCGAGTTCTTTGACGTCTCTTTTGCCCTCGGGGCCTTCTTTGCCGGTATGGTGCTGAACGAGTCCGAGTTAAGCCAGCGCGCCGCGCGCGACACGCTGCCGCTGCGTGATGCCTTTGCGGTGCTGTTCTTTGTGTCTGTCGGGATGCTGTTCGACCCGATGATCCTGGTGAAAGAACCGCTGGCGGTGCTGGGGGCGCTGGTGATCGTCGTGATAGGAAAATCTGCCGCGGCGTGGTTTCTGGTCTCGCTGCTGGGTCATTCACGCCGCACCGCGATGACCATTTCGGTCAGCCTGGCGCAAATCGGCGAGTTTGCCTTTATTCTTGCCGGGCTGGGGATCTCCCTGGGGCTGCTGGATGAAGAGGGCCGTAATCTGGTGCTGGCTGCTGCCATTCTTTCTATCATGCTCAACCCGGTGCTGTTTACCCTGCTGGGGCGCTATCTGTCTAAGAACGAAACGATGGAGCAGCAGACGCTCGAAGAGGCGCTGGAAGAAGAAGAACAACAGATTCCGGTGGATATCTGCCATCACGCGGTAATCGTTGGCTATGGTCGCGTCGGCAACCTGCTGTGTGAGCAACTGATGGCGCTCAATATTCCGGTGGTGGTGGTCGAAAGCTCGATTCCTCGCGTCAAAGCACTACGCGATCAGGGCATTCGGGCCGTGCTGGCCAATGCTGCCCGCGCAAACACGCTGGAGTTAGCCCGTGTGGACTGTGCAGCCTGGCTGCTCATCACCATTCCCAACGGATATGAGGTGGGGGAAATCGTTACCGCCGCCCGCCAGAAAAAAGCGGACATCAACATCATTGTGCATGCCCATTATGATGATGAGGTGGAGTACATTCTGGAACGTGGCGCAAACCATGTCGTGATGGGCGAACGCGAGATTGCCGCCAGCATCATTCAGAAACTGCAGGAAAACCTTGAGCAGGAGCACACCAGGCTCGCCTGTGAAGGCAACAGCTAATGCCCTGCCCTTCAGCAGCGGCAGCGTTGCTGAGGGGCAGTTTGTCTTTCCGGCTTAACGATCCCAGTAGGACTCTTCCAGGCTGTCTTCCCGCTCGGGCAGGCCGCGCGTCAGTCGGGGAGAATGCTGGTTCAGCACCTGATAGCTTACCCGGTTCGCATATTTGCAAACCTGCGCCAGGGACGAATAGGTGAGATAAGCGCGCGCATGCTTACTGGAATTAGGCACGTTGCGGCGATGATAATTGTTTGCCGTAATATCGTGCAGCAATGCGGCCAGTGCGCCGTCCCCTGCCCCGTTGGTATTCATGATCTTTTCCGGGCCGCCCATATAAGGGGCGATGTGAGAAAAAATGCGTAGCGGCTGCTGGCAGTCCTGTTTACGCATCGCCCGGCTAAATTCGTACAGGTTGAACTCCGCAATCGCGCCAGGCAGCAGCGGATGATTCGTTTTGCGCTTGAACGCCTCTTCCGTATAACCCGCCATATACAATCCGGTCGGCCCTGCGGTACACAACACCAGGTCAACCCATTCCAGCGCCATATCCGATGCCAGCAGAGGATCGGCTTCGCCGGTCAGCGCCAGGGCTTCTTCTTCGTTCATGGCCACAATTGAAACGTGATCGCGCAGAAAATCGCGCCAGAACTGCGGGTTGTCGCCGATGACGTGTTTGGTGCCCAGCGTCAGGACCACGGGCACGTTGTGGCGTTTGGCGTATTCAATGGCCTTTAACGTTGCCTCAGGCATGGGCTCGCCCGCCTCGCAGCGGATCAGATAGGAGGTCAGCACCAGCGCAGAGGCGCCCGCAATAACGTCTTCAGGGACGTTTTCCGCCCTGAGCTGATTCATTTGCCCCGGGCTGATAGCAAAGGTGCGGTCGCCCTGGTCGCCAATCAGCGTAAAGCAGCGGCCAATCGCACCGTCAACGCCCTGCAGATAGTTCAGGTCCATTCGGCTGGAGGTATTACACAGATAGCGGTAGGCATAACCGCCAATCTGGATATTGTTGCACATCACGCCCAGCAGTACGGAACGATCGTCCGCCAGCACCGAGAAATTATGCAGCGTATTACCAATTGTGCCGCCCGCAAACTGGTGAGTCACCAGTTCGTTACGCATCAGTTCCGCATACAGCGCTTCCGCAACGGCATCGTCGATAACCAGCGAATGACCAGCGCTCAGGCCGTAGCGAACAAGAAAGGCGTCATCAACTTTGGCTTCGATATCGACCAGCGTCTGATCGATACCAACCACCCAACTGCCGTCTTCACTATCAAATTGGGAGGACTGTAACAGCGGATCGCGGGCGCTAACGGGGAAGTAATGTTTGGATTTACGTTTGCCGGGAAATTTCATGGTAACTGCCGTGAGAAAAAACAGGCAGAGAAGCATATCACATTCTGTGTCGTGACTTTACTGTCGCAAGTGAACCCACTGCATACTCATCTCAGTATGTTCTGCCATTGTATTTAGCACCAGGCGAACCTCAGCCTTCTGTCCAGCAGCATGCAGGAAGAGGAGAGAAACAGACACAGAGGGGGAGTCAACGCGTTGAGGGCAAAAGGGGCCAGCCTGGCCAGCCCCAATCCGCTTAGCCGAGAATCTTAGCCAGCTCTGCGCTCACGTCGGACACGTTGCGCGTACCGTCGATCTTGTGATACGCGGTGTGCCCCGCTTCCGCTTCTTTGCTGTAGTAAGCAATCAGCGGCGCAGTCAGCTGATGGTATTCCACCAGACGTTTGCGCACCGTTTCTTCCTGATCGTCTTTGCGCGTGGTCAGCTCTTCACCGGTCACGTCGTCCTTGCCTTCCACTTTCGGTGGATTGAATTTGACGTGGTAGACGCGGCCTGATGGCGCGTGAACACGGCGGCCTACGATACGCTCAACAATCAGCTCGTCCGGTACGGCGAACTCCAGCACGTAGTCCACTTTAATACCGGCTTCTTTCATTGCGTCAGCCTGAGGAATGGTGCGTGGGAAACCATCAAGCAGGAAACCGTTTTTGCAATCTTCCTGGGTGATGCGCTCTTTAACCAGCGCAATGACCAGCTCATCAGTAACCAACTTACCGGCATCCATAATGGCTTTCGCCTGGTTGCCAAGTTCGGTGCCAGCTTTAACCGCTGCACGCAGCATGTCGCCAGTGGAGATCTGCGGAATGCCGTATTTCTCCATGATGAATTGGGCTTGAGTCCCCTTACCTGCGCCCGGAGCTCCGAGCAGAATAATACGCATTGCGTAAATCCCCTTGCGAATCGCATTGATGAATCTGAGAAGCGGAAGAACATACCATTATGACCCGCCCACCACAAGGAAGCGGCGGGTCAGGAAAGTTTAGTGTACTGGCTTTAGCGCGTGATAGCAGTGCGTCAGGTCAGCGAAAGGGCATTTTCGGACTGGCGGCTTATGCTGAATGCATTTCATGGCGTTTGCGCAACAAAACGGCTCGCTGAAATCAGGCGATGCACTTAAGCAAAAAAAACCGGTGGACCTTGCCACCGGTTTTGATTGGCTTACGCCGTCAGTAACTGATTCATACGGCGGATAAACTGGTTAGGATCGTCCAGCGTGCCGCGCTCGGCCAGCAGCGCCTGATCCAGTAACAGCTCTATCCACTCACCGAAGCGGGTTTCATCCTGGGTATCCGCCACGCGTTTCACCAGTTGGTGATCGGGGTTGATTTCAAAGATGTATTTCACTTCCGGCACATCCTGACCTGCCGCAGCAAACAGTTTGGCCATTTGCGTGGTCATCTCGTTCGCATCCGTGGTCACAATCGCCGGCGTATCGGTCAGGCGGTGCGTCAGACGCACTTCTTTCACGCGCTCACCCAGCAGCGTTTTCACGCGCTCAACAAACGGCTCCAGCGCTTTTTCAGCTTCTTTCTGCTCTTCCGTCTCTTCGTCGGCCAGCTTATCCAGTGCGTCATCGGCTTTGCTGACAGACTGGAAGACTTTACCGTCGAACTCGGTCAGGTAGCTCATCATCCATTCGTCGATGCGATCGGACAACAGCAGCACTTCGATGCCTTTCTTACGGAACAGCTCCAGATGCGGGCTGCTGTTGGCGGCGGCATAGCTGTCGGCCGTGATGTAGTAGATCTTCTCCTGACCTTCTACCATGCGGCTGACGTACTCTTCCAGCGAAACGGTTTGCGCCGCGCCTTCGCTTTGGGTACTGGCAAAGCGCAACAGTTTAGCAATCGCTTCTTTATTCGCGTGATCTTCCGCCGGGCCTTCTTTCAGTACCAGACCGAACTCTTTCCAGAAGGTCTGGTATTTTTCGCTGTCATCTTTTGCCAGTTTATCCAGCATCTGCAGCACACGCTTGGTCAGCGCGCCACGCAGGCTCTGGGTTACCCGGCTGTCCTGCAGGATTTCACGCGATACGTTAAGCGGCAGATCGTTTGAGTCAATCAGGCCGCGCACGAAGCGCAGGTAATTCGGCATGAACTGCTCGGCATCATCCATGATAAACACGCGCTGTACGTACAGTTTCAGGCCATGTTTATGATCGCGGTTCCACATGTCGAACGGCGCACGCGCCGGGATATAAAGCAGGCTGGTGTACTCCTGTTTACCTTCCACACGGTTGTGGCTCCAGATAGCCGGATCGCTGAAATCGTGGGCGATGTGTTTGTAAAACTCGTTGTACTCTTCATCGCTGATGTCAGCTTTGTTGCGCGTCCACAGCGCCTGGGCCTTGTTGATTTTCTCCCAGGTGGTGGTGCCGGTCTCTTCGTCTTTGCTTTCGATTTCTACCGGCAGGGCAATGTGATCGGAGTACTTACTGATAATGTTGCGTACGCGCCAGCTATCAAGGAACTCATCTTCGCCCTCGCGCAGGTGCAGGGTAATTTCGGTACCGCGTTCGGCTTTGCTGATATCCGCGATGGTGTAATCCCCTTCACCCGCGGATTCCCAGAAGACAGCTTCATCTTCTGCCGCGCCCGCTGCACGGGTGCGCACAGAGACCTTGTCGGCCACGATAAACGCCGAATAGAAGCCTACGCCAAACTGACCGATCAGCTGGCTGTCTTTCGCCTGGTCTGAGCCCAGAGACGCCAGGAAAGATTTGGTGCCTGATTTAGCAATGGTGCCCAGGTTTTCAATCACTTCATCACGACGCATGCCGATACCGTTATCGCTCAGCGTAATGGTACGGTTGTCCTTATCCACAGAGAGACGCACGCGCAGGTCGCCATCGCCTTCATACAGGCTGGCATCAGACAGCGCGCGGAAGCGCAGTTTATCTGCCGCATCCGAAGCATTGGAAATCAGCTCACGCAGGAAAATCTCTTTGTTTGAATAGAGAGAATGGATCATCAGGTGCAGAAGTTGTTTTACCTCTGACTGAAAGCCACGAGTCTCTTGTCCTTTCATGGTCATTGCTACCTCAACAGAATCAGATTTAACGAACGTTGAGGAGGATGTGGGGATAAATGAGAGGTTTTCAAGCCGGTGTCTTTCACAACACCGGCAAGCGTTTAAAATTTAATCTTTTGACGACCGGCGAGGGAGTGGGACAGCGTGGTGCCATCGACCATTTCCAGTTCACCGCCCATCGGAACCCCATGCGCAATACGGCTCGCGTCGACGCCATACTGTCCGCACAATTCAGCGATGTAGTTCGCGGTAGCTTCACCTTCAACCGTGGGATTGGTCGCCAGAATCACTTCGTGAAGCGTTTCTTTTTCCAGCCGTTGTTCCAGTCGGTCAAGACCAATATCGGCTGGACCAATGCCGTCCAGCGGCGAAAGATGCCCCATCAACACGAAATAGCGGCCGGCAAATTGCCCGGTTTGCTCAATAGCATGGATGTCTGCCGGGCTCTCAACCACGCAAATTTGACCATTTTGCTGACGCCGGGGATTGGCGCAAATGGTGCAAATTTCCTGCTCGGTGAAGGTGCGGCAATCGGCACAGTGGCCGATTTCCGACATCGCCCGGGTCAGGGCCTGCGCCAGCCGCATTCCGCCACTCCGATCGCGCTGTAGCAGTTGAAACGCCATACGCTGGGCCGATTTAGGCCCAACGCCCGGCAAACAGCGCAGCGACTCCATTAAAGACTCTAGCAGGGGGCTGGTTTGCATCAGAACGGCATCTTGAAGCCTGGTGGCAGCTGCATACCTGAAGAGACAGAGGCCATTTTCTCTTTCTGCACTTCGTCAATGCGACGAGCGGCATCGTTGAATGCGGCGGCAATCAGATCTTCCAGCATGTCTTTGTCGTCCTCAAGCAGGCTCGGATCGACTTCTACCCGGCGGCAGTTGTGAGCACCGTTGATCGTGACCTTGACCATGCCAGCACCTGATTCACCCGTGACTTCCAGGGCGGCAATTTCTTCCTGAACCTGGGCCATTTTGTCTTGCATCTGCTGGGCCTGCTTCATCAGGTTGCCCAATCCGCCTTTACCAAACATAGTTTTCTCTCTCTGCTGAGGCTACAACGCGGTTTATTCAGACCGTTGCAGCGTGTTCAAACGGGTCGAATGCTTTCCTCATCCAAATCGGCATCAAAAAAGCGACGAAGGGTTTGAATGTGGGTGTCACTCAAGATTGACTGACGCGCCTGCGCCAGCTTCTCTTCGTAAATGGCCTGACGCCACTCCAGTGGCGTCAATACCGAAGAATTATCGTCTTCAATAACCGACAGTTCAACCTGATGGCCTGCTGCCTGACTTAACGCGGCGCTCAGGGCCTGCTGCGCCGACGCGGAATTCAGGTGGCGCTGACTGGAACGTAAATGCAGGCAAATGCCGTTATCCGTGGTTTCTTTCCATGCATTCAGGGCCAGTTGCTGAACCAGTTTAGGCAGCGGTAAGCCCGCGACCTCTGCCGCCCATGCATCGCGCTGCTGGGCTTCTTCCGCCAGTCGCGCGGCCAGCTCAGGATTTTTCTCATGCTCCAGCGCAGAACGCAAGGCTTTTGGCGTCGCGACCGGCTCAGCGACCTCTGTCACTGGCGTCTGTGCTTTCCAGCGGTAAGCCTCTTTTTTTACCGGTGCCGCAGGCGTGCTGTCTCGGACTCGCTGCTGGCTGCGTTCGGTAACAGAGGCCAGTCGTTCCAGCGCAGAGTTGGCCGGCCGCGCACCTGGCGCTGCCGGCTCACTCTTTTTTGCTTTGTTTGCTCCCTGGCGCAGCAACTGGGTGCGCGCCTGCAGGAGCTGGCTGGTGGAGCTGGACAGTGACGGATCGGGCGAAGCCGGCGGCACGGCCTGCTGACTGACAGCCGGTTCCGGCGCGGCCATTTGCGGCTGCGCCGCGGGCGCCTTTTCAGCGGGCTGGGCAGCGACATTCTGCACCGGTGCCGGTGCCGACTGCGCCGTCAGCGTTGGCCGCGCGATCGGTTCGGCGATGGCTGCCTTAGGATGGAACGCCAGGGCGCGCAGCAATGTCATTTCAATCCCCATGCGGCGATCGGGCGCAAGCGGTAAATCTTTACGCCCCATGAGCAGGGTTTGGTAGTACAGCTGGAGATCGGCCGGTGGCACCGCGCGCGCCAGCTCACGCAGGCGTAACGCATTGCTCTCTTCATCGTCATTGAGCGACGTGGGCAGGAGTTGCACCATGGCAATCCTGTGCAGCAGGCGCAGCATCTCAACCAGCAGGGCTTCCCACTCAACGCCGCGTGAAGCAGCCTGGGCTAGCAGCGTCATCATCTGTTCGCCATTGCCCTCAACCACGGCTTCGAGCAGACCAAGCGGCTGTTCATCATCAAGCGTTCCGAGCATCGTGCCCACGGTGGCGCTGGTCACGCTGCCCTCGCCCATTGCAATGGCCTGATCGGTAAGGCTTAACGCGTCACGCATGCTGCCATCGGCGGCTCTGGCGAGCAGTTGCAGGGCGCGTGGCTCACGCGCGATCTGCTCCTGCTCTAAAACATGATCCAACTGCTGGCGGATCTGATCGACCTCAAGCGCTTTTAGATGAAACTGCAGGCAGCGCGACAGAATCGTCACCGGCAGTTTTTGCGGATCGGTCGTGGCCAGCAAGAATTTTACATGCGAAGGCGGTTCTTCCAGCGTTTTCAGCAGGGCGTTGAAGCTGTGACGCGACAGCATGTGCACTTCATCGATCAGGTAGACTTTAAACCGGCCGCGCGCGGGCGCGTACTGCACGTTATCGAGCAGATCGCGTGTGTCTTCCACTTTGGTGCGCGAGGCCGCGTCAATCTCAATAAGATCGACAAAGCGCCCCTGCTCAATCTCACGACAGTTGTCGCACTGACCGCAGGGTGTTGCGGTAATACCGGTTTCGCAGTTAAGCCCTTTTGCCAGCAGACGGGCAATCGTAGTTTTCCCTACGCCCCGCGTGCCGGAGAAGAGATAAGCATGATGGATGCGTCCCAGAGACAATCCATTCGCCAGCGCCGTCAGAACATGTTCCTGACCGACAACATCAGCAAACGCCTGTGGACGCCATTTTCGGGCAAGTACCTGATAGCTCATGTGGTTTCGACGAATTTGGATGGAAATGTGAGCGCAGACGCACTGCAACCCCTGTATATGATTGCAGTAGTCTAACAGCTACGCTTTCACCTATCACTCGTTATCTTGAACAGGGAAAGATGTGCGGCCTGGCGGAGCTCGAGGCCGCAAGCGAGGGTTAGTGGCCGGGAAAATTGACCAGGCTGTAGCTGTCAACGCCCAGCGCCTTGAGACGCGCTTCACCTGCCAGATCGAACAGGTTGATAATAAATGCCGCATCCTTAACTTCGCCGCCTGCACGACGAATCAGTTTGATGGTCGCTTCGAGCGTGCCCCCCGTTGCCAGCAGGTCGTCGACCACCAGCACCACATCGCCTGGCTGAATAGCATCTTTGTGCAATTCCAGTCGGTCGGTACCGTATTCCAGCTCGTAAGCTTCGCTGAAGGTTTCACGTGGCAGTTTGCCCGGCTTGCGCACCGGAACAAAGCCCAGCCCCAGTCCGAGGGCGACAGGTGCCCCGAACAGGAAACCCCGCGCTTCCGTGCCCACCACTTTGGTGATGCCTTTATTGCGATAACGCTCTACCAGCAGCGAGATGGACGCGGCATAGGCTTTTGGGTCTTCCAACAGGCTGGTGACGTCACGGAAAAGAATACCCGGCTTCGGGTAATCAGGAATACTTTTGATACTGTTTTTAATCAGTTCAAGCTGCTGCGCAGTGTCGTTCATAATCTTAAGCCTGGTAAAAAAAATTCTGTTCTGTTTTGCGCAGCTTCAATAGCGCCAACACCGGGTTAAAGGCTCAGCGAAGAGGCATGAATAATGGGAAGCTACACACGAAGAGGCCCAAATCTAAGCAAATGGTCGGCTAATTGCAACTTTATCGCGGCGGTAAACGTTCATCCGCTGTTTCTGCCACCACCGGCATGCGCCCGATAAACAGCAGTAGCACAGCCAGCATAATAAGTAACATGACGCGTACCCACCACAGCGGAACCAGCCAGAGAGACACCGCAAAGGTTATTACAATCACGATCATCGCCCGGCTTTTTGCACCGGGGGGCATGCCACGATGCTGCTGCCAGTGGCGGATATAACGGCCAAAAGGCGATCTCCAGAGCAGCCAGTAGTGGAATCGGGGAGAGGAGCGGGCAAAACACCAGGCCGCCAGTAGCATAAATGGCGTGGTGGGTAATAAAGGTAATACAATACCCAGTATGCCAAGCACAATCGCCAGCCAGCCAAGGGTCAATAATACTATGCGTTGCATAACGATCGCTCAGCGCGTTTCCAGTCCCGTAACCTTAGCATACCTGAGTCTCGGGCGATGAGTTACGTCACTGCACACCAACGCCTGCTTAACTGCATGCTTGATTTACGACAGGATATTGCCAGCCATCCTGATGGATACTGCCGTTCCCCCCGCTTTGACAGCCAGCTCTTTACCACCAAAGGCACCCGGCTGGCGGATTATTTGCAGGAGATTGAACACAATTATCAGCGTTTGTGCCAGCCCAACGGTGACGTGGCCCGCAGCCAGTGGCTGGCCAGCCATCTGGTCGATCAGATTGCTGCTCTGCAACGTGAGGCCCGCACCCAACAGTTGCGTAGCCCACAGGAGCGCGCTCAGCCCTCTTCCCGGCAGCGAAAATATCAGGAATACCGCGAGTATGAACGTCGACTGCAGGCTATGATCGACCAGCGTGAACAGCGAATGGCGCTGGCGGAAACGCTGGCCGTGCAGCAGCAGTTGAAGAAAGACCTGGAGGTGCTCGAAGGTCGTATGGCACGCTGTCGACAGGCCATCCGTTCGGTGGAGTGGGCAATGTCGCTGGCAAACAGCGCCTTTAACACTTAATGCGCTATCCGTGCTGGAGGGGATTCCCGGATGGCACGCTTATCTGGCCCATGATACAACTGCTCAGGAGGAAATATGTCCCTGGAAACGGCGCCTGAAGAGGTCAAACTGGCCGTCGATCTCATTCAGCTGCTTGAAGAGAATCAGATCGCGGTAGAAACCGTGCTGTCTGCACTGGCCATCGTTCAGCGCGACTTTGAAAGAAAGCGCGACACGCAGCGTAAAGATTAGGCCTTTTTAGCCAGCGTTGGGCTGAAGCGCAGCATATCGATCAGCGCATCAACCAGCACAGGCGCATCGGTAACCAGATCAAACTTATCGGGTGTAAACAGCCAGCTTTCCATCATGCCGTTCACGTAGCCGCGCATAATCAGCGCGGCCTGACGCGTCTGGAAGGTTTCCGGGAGCTGCCCGGCATCAATGCACTGGCGCAAAACGTCTTCTATTTCATTGTAACGCTCCAGCAACAGGATTTGCTGAATGCTTTTTACCGCCGCCATTTCCCCCACAAACTCGCATTTGTGGAAGATAATTTCCATTAGCGCGCGGCGCTGAGGATCTCTGGCCGTCGCCTGAAAGATATACACCAGCATCGCTCGCAGAATGGAAAGTGGATCACCGGGGTATTTTGTCTGATACTCAAGTTTCACATCATCCAGCCCTGCATCACTGCGAAGCCATATTTCGTTTAACAAATCGGCTTTGTTTTTGAAATGCCAGTAGATTGCCCCCCGTGTTACGCTGGCTGCGGATGCGACATCCGCCAGGGAAGTGGCTGAAACCCCCTCTTTAGAAAAAAGGGCAAGTGCAGCGTCAAGAATTTGATGCCGGGTTTCAAGAGCTTGCGCTTTGGTTTTTCGTGCCATAGGGGACTTTTTTTACAATCGAGTAAGTTTACATACATTTGTGAATGTATGTACCATAGCACGACCTAAACTCTTACGCAGCAATGGGTTCCTGGCTTTGTGATCCATTGATCATTCGATATCGGACTCTAGAGGTTTATTTATGACTAAATTCAGAGGGTTAACGCCTCTGGCGGCCGTCCTGATGCTATCAGGCAGCTTCGTGTTAACAGGATGTGACGGAAATAAATCCGACCAGGCCGCCCAGCAGCAGCAGCCACCTGAGGTGGGTGTTGTTACGGTTAAAAGTGAACCCCTTAAAATTTCGACTGAATTACCCGGCCGCACTTTGGCTTTTCGTATTGCTGAAGTTCGCCCGCAGGTTTCCGGTATCATCCTGAAGCGTAACTTCATTGAAGGCGGAGAGATCAAAGCAGGGGAATCGCTGTATCAGATCGATCCGGCGACCTATCAGGCGTCCTACGACAGTGCTAAAGCCGATTTAGCGAAGGCGGAGGCTAACGCACGCATTGCGCAGCTTACCGTGAATCGCTATAAGCCGCTGCTCGGCACTAAATACATCAGTCAGCAGGATTATGATACGGCTGTGGCCACCGCCGCGCAAAACAATGCCGCGGTTCAGTCAGCCAAAGCCAATGTGGAAACCGCCCGTATTAATCTTGCCTACACCAAAGTCACCTCGCCCATCAGCGGCCGTATCGGTAAGTCTTCCGTAACGGAAGGTGCGCTGGTGCAGAGCGGGCAAACCACGGCGCTGGCAACCGTGCAGCAGCTTGATCCGATGTATGTCGATGTCACCCAGTCGAGTGAAGATTTCCTGCGTTTACGTTCAGAACTCGAATCGGGTCAGCTGAAACAGAACGATGGCAAAGCGAATGTCACCCTGCTGATGCAAAACGGCAAAGACTATGCTCAGCCGGGTACGCTGGAATTTTCCGACGTGACCGTTGACCAGACCACCGGATCCATCACCCTGCGTGCGATCTTCCCGAACCCCGACAAAGCGTTGCTGCCTGGCATGTTTGTCCGTGCTCGTCTGGAGGAAGGCACCAACCCGAATGCCCTTTTAGTGCCACAGCAGGCGGTGAGCCGTACGCCAACCGGCGATGCCTCTGTCATGGTGGTGGGCGCGGATAACAAGGTTGAAGCACGTAAGATTAAAGCGGCCCAGGCTATTGGCGACAAATGGCTGGTGACTGATGGGCTTAAAGCGGGTGAGCGCGTGATCTTTACCGGTCTGCAACGCGCAAAACCGGGTGCGCAGGTTACGCCTAAAGAAGTCACCGATGATGCCAAAGCCGCCAGCGGCGATCCGTCCAAAGCGCAGTCTGCTAAAACATCGTCATAACAGGAGCCGTTGATACATGGCTAAGTTCTTTATCGATCGCCCCATCTTTGCGTGGGTTCTTGCTATTATCGTGATGCTAGCGGGCGCGTTATCGATTCTTAAATTACCGATCGAGCAATATCCCAATGTTGCGCCGCCGGCAATTGAGATTCAGGCCAACTACCCAGGTGCTGACGCCAAAACGCTGCAAGACTCGGTGACTCAGGTCATCGAACAGAACATGAATGGTATTGATGGCCTGATGTATATGTCATCAAGCAGTGACTCATCGGGCGCACTGACGCTGACGATTTCGTTTGAGTCAGGCACCGATGCCGATATCGCCCAGGTTCAGGTGCAGAACAAACTGCAACTGGCCATGCCTTTGCTGCCTCAGGAAGTGCAACAACAGGGGATTCAGGTTAAAAAATCCTCCAGTAGCTTCCTGATGGTCGCCGGTTTTATCAGCGATGACGGCAGTATGAATCAGAACGATATTTCTGACTACGTTGCCTCAAACATCAAAGATCCGATCAGCCGTACGCCTGGCGTCGGTGATACCCAGGTATTCGGGGCGCAGTATGCCATGCGTATCTGGATGGATCCCAGCAAGCTTAATAACTATCAGTTAACCCCTGTTGACGTTATCAACGCGCTGAAAACCCAGAACGCCCAGGTCGCTGCCGGTCAGTTAGGCGGCACGCCACCGGTGCCGGGACAGCAGTTGAACGCCTCTATCATTGCACAAACCCGTCTGACCTCGACCAAAGAGTTCGGCAACATTCTGCTTAAGGTGAATGCTGACGGTTCTCAGGTTCGTCTGCGCGATGTGGCTCAGATTGAGCTGGGTGGGGAAAACTACGAAATCATCGCACGTTATAACGGTAAACCCGCTTCCGGTATTGGTATCAAACTGGCGACCGGGGCTAACGCCCTGAACACGGCGGAGGCGGTGAAGGCAGAGCTGGCTAAACTGCAGCCCACTTTCCCGGCGGGTATGAAGGTCGTTTACCCTTATGACACGACACCTTTCGTAAAAATCTCGATTTTCGAAGTAGTGAAGACACTGATGGAAGCCATTCTGTTGGTGTTCCTGGTGATGTATCTGTTCCTGCAAAACTTCCGTGCCACGCTGATTCCGACCATCGCCGTGCCTGTTGTTCTGCTGGGTACCTTTGCCATTATCAGCGCCTTTGGCTACTCGATAAACACCCTGACGATGTTTGGGATGGTGCTGGCCATCGGCTTGCTGGTCGATGACGCCATCGTAGTGGTCGAGAACGTCGAACGCGTAATGGTGGAAGAAGGGCTGCCGCCCAAAGAGGCCACCAAGCGATCGATGGAACAGATTCAGGGCGCGCTGGTCGGTATTGCCCTGGTGCTGTCGGCAGTATTCATTCCTATGGCCTTCTTCGGCGGATCTACCGGGGTCATTTACCGTCAGTTCTCGATCACCATTGTTTCAGCGATGGCGCTGTCGGTACTGGTTGCGTTAATTCTGACGCCGGCGCTCTGCGCCACCATGCTCAAGCCGGTGAAAAAAGGCGATCATGGCAAAACCACCGGTTTCTTTGGCTGGTTTAATCGCCTGTTCGACAAGAGCACGCATCACTATGTCGACAGCGTGGGCCATATCGTTCGCGGTACCGGTCGCTATCTGCTGCTTTACCTGCTGATTGTGCTGGGCATGGCGTTTCTGTTCCTGCGCCTCCCCTCTTCCTTCCTGCCGGAAGAAGATCAGGGCCTGTTAC
This sequence comes from Pantoea sp. V106_11, assembly GCF_029967885.1. Lineage (NCBI taxonomy): Bacteria > Pseudomonadati > Pseudomonadota > Gammaproteobacteria > Enterobacterales > Erwiniaceae > Pantoea > Pantoea sp. V106_11. The sequence goes on along the minus strand of NZ_JASCAK010000028.1, from coordinate 134,128 downwards.
TGGCTCAGGCACAGTTGCCTGCGGGTGCAACCCAGGAACGCACGCAGAAGGTGCTGGATCAGGTTTCTGACTACTTCCTGACAAAAGAGAAGGACTCGGTTAAGTCGGTCTTTACCGTTGCCGGTTTTGGTTTTGCCGGACGGGGCCAGAACACCGGTATCGCCTTCGTCAGCCTTAAACCCTGGGATGAGCGTACCAGCAGCGATATGAAAGTCCCGGCTATACAGGGACGTGCCATGCAGGCATTGGGGCAAATCAAAGACGGTATGGTCTTTGCGTTTAACCTGCCGGCCATTATTGAATTAGGGAACGCGACAGGCTTTGACTTTGAGCTGATCGATCAGGCAAACCTGGGCCACGACAAGCTAACACAGGCGCGTAACCAGCTGTTTGGCATGATTGCCCAGCATCCGGATACGCTGGTCGGTGTTCGCCCTAATGGCCTGGAAGATACGCCGCAGTTCAAGCTGGATATCGACCAGGAGAAAGCGCAGGCGTTGGGCGTGTCACTCAGTGACATCAACACCACGCTCGCAGCCTCGTGGGGCGGCTCTTACGTCAATGACTTTATTGACCGCGGTCGTGTGAAGAAAGTGTACGTGATGGGTAAAGCCGACGCGCGTATGCTGCCGGACGACATCAATAAGTGGTTTGTCCGTAACAGCAACGGCGAGATGGTGCCCTTCTCTGCCTTCTCTTCGGCACACTGGCAGTATGGTTCGCCGCGTCTGGAACGCTATAACGGTCTGCCTGCCATGGAGATCCTGGGTCAGGCCGGACCGGGCAAGAGTTCCGGTGAAGCCATGAATCTGATGGAAGAACTGGCCTCTAAACTGCCAACCGGCATCGGTTTTGACTGGACGGGAATGTCCTATCAGGAACGTCTGTCAGGCAACCAGGCACCGGCTCTTTATGCCATTTCACTGATTGTGGTGTTCCTGTGTCTTGCTGCCCTGTATGAGAGCTGGTCCATCCCGTTCTCTGTCATGCTGGTCGTTCCGCTCGGTGTGGTCGGTGCATTACTCTTCACCACCTTACGTGGCCTGAGTAACGACGTTTACTTTGTCGTGGGGTTACTGACAACCGTTGGCCTCTCGGCGAAGAACGCCATCCTGATCGTGGAATTTGCGAAGGATCTGATGGAGAAAGAAGGTAAAGGCCTGGTGGAAGCGACGCTTGAAGCCTGTCGTATGCGTCTGCGTCCGATCCTGATGACCTCGCTGGCCTTTATTCTTGGCGTACTGCCTCTGGCCATCAGCACCGGCGCAGGCTCAGGTGCCCAGAATGCGGTCGGTACGGGCGTAATGGGCGGTATGGTGACCGCCACCGCGCTGGCAATCTTCTTTGTACCGGTATTCTTTGTGGTGGTGCGCCGTCGCTTCGGTAAGAAAGCGGACATCGAAAAGGATCATCCTGTCGATAACCACTCGCATTAATCCGTAAACATAAAGGCCGCGTCAGCGGCCTTTTTTTTTGTCCTCATCGTGCCTTCTCATACCTGACTGCTCACATTCTCTGTCTGCCACGCCGATGGGCCCGATGCCCGCTCAACTCTGACTGCACCTCGCCCTCTCCGCTATGGATTTCTTTTCCGCCTGTCTCACGCGCATCGCCACCGGGCAGTATTGTTACTGCCCCTGTTTTTCCCTGCTTTTTGGAGGGTTGCAATCGAATCGGCTGCGGCGCATAATATTGTTATAGTATAACATTACATTAGTGAGAATCATGAAAGCGAATATTCATCCTACCTATCGTGCAGTGGTGTTCCACGACACTTCTGCTGACGTGTATTTCAAAATCGGTTCCACCATCAAGACCGATCGTACCGTTGAGTTTGAAGGCGAAACCCTGCCTTACGTTACGCTCGACGTCTCGTCGGCATCTCATGTGTTTTATACCGGTAAGCAGAAAGACTTTGCTAAAGAAGGCAGCACTGCCCGCTTCAACCAGCGCTTTGGCCGCTTTCTGGGTCGCCGATAAGAGAGGACATGATGCAGGTATTAAGTTCGCTGCGCTCGGCGAAGAATCGCCATCGGGATTGCAAGGTTGTGCGCCGTAAAGGCCGCATCTATATCATCTGTAAAACGAATCCGCGCTTTAAAGCCGTACAGGGAAGAAAGAAAAAACGTTGATGTGTGTCGTGAACCTTAGCCGGAATGTCGCTCACCCGCCATTCCGGCTTTTTTTATGCTCAGCGCATGCTGTTCAGCATCGCCTCTACGTTATGTTTAAAAGCGGCCTCGTAGGTGGGTGCAGGGCCGGAAGCCGTTGACAGCGCTTCAGGATAAAGCTCTCCCCCCGGCTTCGCGCCCGTGGCGCTGGCAATCTGCTTCACCAGACGAGGATCGGTCTGGTTTTCCATAAAGTACGTTTTAATATGCTGCTGCTTAAGCTGCGTGATCAGGCTGGCGACATCGTTGGCGCTGGCTTCCGCTTCCGTTGAGAAACCGACAGGTGCCAGGAACGAGACGCCATAACGTTGCCCAAAATAGCCAAAGGCATCGTGGCTGGTCAGCACTTTGCGTTTTTGCTGCGGGATAGCCGCAAAAGACGTTTTGGCCCAGCTGTCCAGCTTCTGGAGCTGCTGAATATACTTTTCGCCGCGCTTACGGATATCATCGGCATCCTGCGGATCGGCCTTGATTAGCGCATCCATCACGTTTTTGGCATAAATCGTGCCGTTATACATGCTGTTCCAGGCATGAGGATCGGTGATGGTTTTGCCATCTTCTTCCATCGTCCGCGTTTCGATGCCCGTTGACGCCACTACGGGTTGACCTTTATAGCCCGAGGCACTCACCAGACGATTCATCCAGCCTTCCAGCCCCAGCCCGCTGACGAAGACCACATCCGCTTTCGCCAGCGCTTCGCTGTCTTGTGGTGTCGGTTCAAAGGTGTGCGGATCGCCATTTGGCCCGACAAGACTCTTCACGTGGACGTGATCGCCACCAATTTGCTTCACAATATCGGCCAGGACGGTAAAACTCGCTACCGCATCGACCGTTTTTGCCATAGAGAATGGACTGATGACTAACGCACCGACTGCCAGACTAATGGGGAATATCTTCATAGCTACCTCTGATTAATGGCGGCGCAAAATCCCACCGCACGGCCCTGTTAAGATGGAGAGAAAGAACAGCATTGCGGCACTCAACACCACCGCCGGTCCTGCCGGCAGTGAAAAGTGCCAGGAAAGCACCAGCCCGGCAAACGCCGACAGCACGGCCATCAGCATGGCCGAGCCCAGCATGATGACGAGGTGACGACTCCAGAAACGGGCGCTGGCGGCGGGCAACATCATCAGCCCCACCGACATCAAGGTTCCCAGTACCTGAAAACCTGCGACCAGGTTGAGCACCACCAGCGTCAGAAAAATACCGTGCACCAGCGGCGCGCTCCATTTGCCCTGTGCGCGCAGAAAGTCGGAATCGAATGCATCAATGACCAGAGGACGGTAAATGACGGCCAGCATCAGCAGCGTAAACGCGGCGATACCACCGACCACCGCCAGCGCAGGGTTATCCACCGCCAGCAGGGAGCCAAACAGAACGTGCAGCAGATCAACGCTGGATCCGCGAAGTGAGACGAGCGTGACGCCCAGCGCCAGCGAGCCCAGGTAAAAGCCAGCAAAACTGGCATCTTCTTTGAGCGGCGTGTAACGACTCACGGCACCCGACAGCAGTGCCACCGCCAGGCCGGCAATCAGCCCGCCCACGCCCATCGCAACCAGGGACAAGCCGGAGAGTAAATAGCCGATAGCGGCACCGGGCAGTACGGCATGGGATAAGGCATCCCCAATCAGACTCATGCGGCGCAAAGAGAGAAAAACGCCTAGCGGGGTGGCGCTAAATGCAAGCGCGACACAGGCCACCAGCGCCCGTCGCATAAAGCTGAACTCAATAAACGGTTGAATAATTGTCACGGCGCCACGCTCCGTAAGGGCGCGGCATCGATCACACTGCGGCGGTGAGCACCATCATCCATAGACAAGACATCGCTAAAATAACGCTCAACCAGCGGGCGATCGTGGAGCACCACCATGAGCGTGGTGCCAGCCTGCTGCTGCTGCTGCAAGATGGACATCAGTAGCGTTACCGTCTTGCTGTCAATGCCGTTAAAAGGCTCATCAAGCAACCACAGGCGACTACGTTGCAGCATCAGCCGGGCAAACAGCACACGCTGCAGCTGTCCGCCGGATAAGGTGGCAGGTTGAGCATCGGCATAGTCGCTCATCTGCACCGCCTCCAGGGCCTCGCTAATTTCTTTACGCAAGCGCCGGTTGATTCCGCCAAACCAGCCACAGCGCGGCCAGCAACCTATTGAAACCAGCTCGTACACGGTTAAAGGAAAACGTGTTTCCAGCTCGCTTCGCTGAGGCAGCCAGCCAACTTCCCGGCGCGGAAGATGCAGTTCACACTGCCCCTGCACTGGCGGCAATAAGCCAGCGATGGTTTTAATCAGTGTGGATTTTCCGCTTCCGTTCGCACCAATCAGCGCGGTCATGCTGCCCTGGGGCAACTGGGTGGTCAGAACGGGTGAGACAGATTGCCCTTGATAACCCACCTGTAGATTTCTCAACGCTATCACGGCTGCATTCCCCACCACATCGCTGTTGCCAGAACAGCGATTAACAGGAGAGCCACCACTAACCGTCCTCCGAGTGACATTAACAGTCCACTTTGATTCATCACCGCACCAAAAAAAATGTTATAACATAACAACTATGATATCCGATGTTGTCGCGTTATCACCACGGCAATGTGTTTCAAAAAATAAACCAGCGCACGATTTGCCATAAAAAGGGCTATAGAGAAGCAGCAACGAATCAACCACTTGCTTAAATTTGCCCTCAACGAGGCCTTATTATGTGTGGCGGACTACTTGCAAACCGCCAGAAGAACATCAATGATGGGTTTATAAGTTGTTATTCATGAGCAGACTATGTCAGTAAGAATTGAATGCGATGTCGCGCAGGATGAAACGGATTGCGCAAAATTAGCCACAATTATAGAGCGGAATATTCTCAAAATAACAGATTCACTTGTTGGCGATTTACAATGGTATTCAGCCAATGCCATCTTAGTGCCAGGCAGTTTACGCGTTATTGCTGTTGAGATGACAGAGACGAATAGATTTAAGTTACTTTACGATTTTCAGTGGAATTTATTTAATCCGTGTCTGGATTTAAATGAAATCGTTACGCAAGATGAACAAGTCAGCTTCCGTATCTGCCCTGCCGCGCTTGTATTTGAGCCGATTGAGAATCAGCGCCCCTCACCTGGCGATGAATTGTAATATTTAGTAATGGAGGTGAGCAGAACTAATGATTCTACACTATTCTTAACTCAGTCCGTTATTTACAAACCCGATAACCACTTCCTGGCCGCTTCACCTAATCGCGCCGCTTTGCGGTAACTTTGCTCGCTACGGAGGGGAAAAAGATGGACGAATACTCACCGAAACGGCATGATATTGCCCAGCTTAAATACTTGTGTGAGAATCTGTTTGACGACAGCATGGCGACATTAACTGACAGTCATCACGGCTGGGTTAATGACCCCACTGCCGAAAGCAATTTACAGCTAAACGATTTGATTGAGCACATCGCCTCTTTCACCATGAATTACAAAATTAAGCACGTTGAAGACGAAGCACTGATTACCCAAATCGATGAATATCTTGATGATACCTTTATGCTGTTTAGCAACTACAGTGTAAATACTCAGGATCTTCAGCGCTGGCAACGCTCAGCGAAACGTTTATTTAATGTGTTTACTGAAGAGTGCGCTTTTCTTCAACAGCCAAGCCATTCATTATAGTACTGACGTGAGAACGGTTTATTTATGAACAAAACCCTAACTAAAACTGATTATTTGATGCGACTGAGGCGCTGTCGTTCTATTGACACGCTGGAACGCGTGATTGAAAAAAATAAGTACGAATTACCCGATGAAGAATTAGCAGTATTTTACTCAGCAGCCGATCACCGCCTGGCTGAACTGACGATGAACAAGCTCTATGACAAAGTCCCGGTGTCAGTCTGGAAATTTGTACGCTAACCTATTTTGTATTACGTTTGATCTGATTTCACCAGCCCGTTTTTGCACAACTCGCCTGCCGGCAATGGAACGGCCCAGGCGAGATTCGCCTGTTTATCATCTGGGAAGAGGGATGTTTACGAGATGAAATGGTGGAGGCCCCGCCAGCTACATCCCGGCACACACGTCACCTGCTGCGGCTGCTTCCTTCCGGACCTGACCGAGTTCACAAGCTAGCATTGCGGGAGAACCAACAGGGCCCCCATTGACTAGCCCTCATTTCGAGAGCGCAGGCATTATCGGGGATGCCCCCGGCAATTGCAAGCCTGGTCGGGATGACCGTTGGTTTCTTGTACGATCGCCGATAATTAACCCTCAATGTGATAAAATTATCGCCTTTTCTCGGGCAGGTAAGTTTATGGACAGCTCTGACAGCTTCAAACAGCGAATCTGGCAAATCGTTGCCGCAATTCCTCCCGGCCGCGTCACGACCTATGGTGACGTCGCCCTGCTGGCGGGCTCGCCAAGAGCAGCGCGCCAGGTCGGTGGCGTCTTGAGTCGCTTACCTGAGGGCAGTACGCTTCCCTGGCACCGGGTGATTAATCGCCACGGTACTATTTCGCTGCAGGGCGATCGGTTATTTCGTCAGCGAGATGCGCTGGAGGCGGAAGGCGTTGAGGTGAGTGACGCCGGTGAGATTGATTTAGACCAATATCGCTGGCGATTTTAAGGCGTCAGGGCGGCGGCAATGCCGCCCTGGTAAGGTTGCCCTGAGACCTTACATGGTCGTCGGTGCCGGGACAGCGGCTGACGGTGTAACCTGCGTCGGTGACGTTGCCGGTACGCTCGTGGCTGCGCCAGGCTGCGTTGGCATCGCCATAGAGGGGACCGGTACTAACACCAGATCGGTTTTTGTTCCGCCCTGATTGATCACCGGTTTAACCTCTTCGGTAATGAAGGCCATCTTGCCATCAACCGTAATGGCAGCGCTTAACAGGATGCGCGCATTGGGCTGAATGTCGGCCGGGTTGAAAGGCAGCACAAAATGGAATGGCGCCTGCTTCCCTTCCGTGCGCACGACGCGCTGGGACAGCACTTTCGACGGAGCATCCGCAACCGATGCATCTGACAGCGTCACGGTCAGTGCAGCATTCGGCGGCAGCGCAATGCGCTGACGAATATAGACGGATCCACTGACGTTAGGCTGAGCAATCGTTGCTGTTTGTCCTGCAACCGCTGACCCTAAAGTCGGGGTTGGAACCGGTTTGCCTTTGTGTGCACAACCCGCGAGAGCCATCGCCATCGCTACGCCACTTAACACATGCCAGAATTTCATTGATGTCGTCTCCTTTTGATCAAAATGATTTTTAGCAGTGAATCTTCATTACAGCGTTTCACTCGCCGTATGTCTTTAATGTTGGCACAAAATCAAAAGTTTGCCTGGTCGGATGAAAGACCGAAAGTCTGATTGACGGAAACTGGTCGGATCTTTCACACTTAGGCAAATACTTATTATCAGGAAAGCGTCATGAGTCAGGCACTCGAAAATCTGCTTAATTTAATCCATCTGGAAAAAATCGAAGAAGGCCTGTTTCGCGGCCAGAGCGAAGATCTTGGCCTTCGTCAGGTCTTTGGCGGTCAGGTAGTGGGACAGGCACTTTTTGCGGCCAAACAGACCGTGCCGGAAGATCGCGTCATTCACTCATTCCACAGCTATTTTCTCCGGCCCGGCGACAGCCAGAAACCGATTATTTACGACGTGGAAAGCCTGCGTGACGGTAAAAGTTTTAGCGCCCGCCGGGTCAGCGCCATTCAAAATGGTCAGCCTATTTTTTATATGACGGCCTCTTTCCAGTCGCCGGAAAGCGGTTTTGAACATCAGAAACCCATGCCGCAGGTGAAAGGGCCTGATAATCTCCCCAACGAGCAGCAGATGGCGCAAAAAATGGCCCATATGCTGCCAGAAAAGCTGCGCGAGAAATTTATCGCCGAGCGTCCGCTGGAAATCCGCCCGGTACAGATCCACAACCCGTTACGAGGCCACGTTGATAAACCGCAGCGTCAGGTGTGGATACGGGCTAACGGCACGCTGCCCGACGATTTACGCATCCATCAGTATCTACTGGGCTACGCTTCCGACCTTAACTTTTTGCCCGTGGCGCTGCAGCCCCATGGCAAAGGCTTTCTGGAATCCGATATGCAGGTGGCAACGATTGACCACTCTATGTGGTTTCACCGTGAGCTGAATTTTAACGACTGGCTGCTCTACAGCGTGGAGAGCACCTCTGCATCGGGCGCGCGGGGCTTTGTACGCGGTGAGTTTTACAACCGGCAAGGGGAACTTGTGGCGTCAACGGTTCAGGAAGGTGTGATGCGCCAGCGCAGCGAATAGTAAAAAGGGGCGAAATCGCCCCTTTTCTCTTATCGTTACAGATGAATTAATGGTTGTATGCGTTCTCGCCATGGCTGTTGACGTCCAGGCCTTCGCGCTCCTGCTCTTCCGGCACGCGCAGCCCTACAATCATATCCGCCAGTTTAAAGCCAATGAAGGCCACCACGGCAGACCAGACGATAGTCACCCCTACGCTGAACAGCTGAACGGCAACCTGATGCCCCATAGTGACGCCTGGTGCATAGCCCACGCCGCCCAGAGAAGAGGACGCGAACACGCCCGTCAGGATACAGCCGATGATGCCACAGACGCCGTGAACGCCGAATACGTCACAAGGATCGTCAACCCGCAGCCATCTTTTCAGCGTTGTTACGCCCCAGATGCCCGCCAGACCACCGGCTAAACCGATAATTAACGCGCCACCGACGCCGACATAACCACAGGCTGGCGTAATGGCAACCAGACCCGCAATAAAACCAGAACAGGCACCTAACAGAGAAGGTTTACCACGCAGCGCCCACTCGCCGAAGGTCCATGCCAGCACAGCAGCGGCAGTCGCCACAACGGTATTCAGGAAAGCCAGTGCGGCAATTTCGTTAGCTGCCGACGCCGAGCCTGCGTTGAAGCCAAACCAGCCGACATACAGAATGGCGGTACCGGTAAAGACCATTGGCAGGTTGTGAGGTTTAAATGCCTCTTTGCCGAAGCCTGCACGTTTGCCCACCAGGTAAGCACCGACCAGTCCGGCAACCGCCGCGTTAATGTGCACAACCGTGCCGCCAGCAAAGTCCAGCGCGCCATCCTGAGCCAGTAAGCCGCCTGCCCAGACCATATGCGCGATAGGCAGATAAGCCAGCGTCAGCCATACCGCCACGAAAATCAGCACGGCTGAGAAACGAATACGTTCCGCAATGGCACCGACGATCAGCCCCACGGTAATACAGGCAAAGGACGCCTGGAAAGCCACATGGATGTATTGATAAAAGCTACCCATAACCGCTGTCAGCGCAATGTTTTTCAGCATCACCCAGTTGAAGCTGCCAAAGAATGCATTGCCTTCGCTAAAGGCCAGTGAGTAGCCATAAATCACCCACAGCACACATACCAGCGAAAAGGTGACCGCCACCTGAGTGAGCATAGAGAGCACGTTTTTACCGCGGATCAAGCCGCCGTAAAACAGCGCAATCCCGGGAATTGACATAAACAGCACCAGCGCAGTGCAAATCATCATAAAGGCGTTATCGGCTTTGTCTGCAACGGCAGGCGCAGCAGCCATTGCCAGCGACGGTAACAGTGCCAGGCTGGTGAGGCCCAACTTGGTCAGCATTTTATTCATTTTTTTCCATCCCATCACATTACTGAGTCTTGTTTACAGTGCGGCTTCGTCGGTTTCGCCGGTACGTATGCGAATCACGCGCTGCAGTTCAGCAACGAAAATCTTGCCGTCGCCAATTTTTCCGGTGTAAGCCGATTTACTGATTACGTCCACCACTTCGTCCAGTTGGTCGTCTGCAATGGCGATATCAATTTTGACCTTGGGCAGAAAGTTCACGCTGTATTCCGCACCACGGTACAGTTCGGCGTGCCCTTTCTGACGTCCAAAACCTTTCACTTCGGAGACGGTCAGTCCCTGAATACCAATGGAGGATAATGCCTCTCGCACATCTTCCAGCTTGAACGGCTTAATTACGACGGTAACCAGCTTCATAGCCTCTCCTTAAGGAATTGAAATAAGTAAGTCTCATGGACACGCAGAGACTTAAGCAAAGGCTGTGCCAGATGTAAGTATTGTGCGAAATCCGTTATCAGGCCGCGACGGAATAAGGCTCAGGAAATGCTGAATATCGGTCTGGGAAAAACTGAGGGATTAATAAACGAAGCGGATGCACTCCTTTGGTGCTGTTACGCTCAAAGGCGTGCATCCTGACGGAACAATGGAGAAAAAGATGCGCAAAAAAGGTGCAATCACCCTGCGCTGACTAACGGTGCTGCCGATTCCAGTTCATCGCCAACCTGTTGCAACTGATACATTTGCCAGTAGCGCCCTTCCTCTGCCAGCAGCTGCTGGTGCGTGCCCTGCTCGACAACATGACCACGGTGCAGCACCAGTATGTTGTCTGCTTCGGTAATGGTGGAAAGACGGTGGGCGATAACCACCAGCGTCGTATGCTGACGCAGGGCGCGCAGCGTGTGCTGGATGGCCTGCTCTGTACCGGAATCGATATTTGCGGTGGCTTCATCAAGGATGAGAATCTGCGGCAGTTGTACCAGTACGCGTGCCAGCGCCAGTAATTGCTTTTGCCCCACCGACAGGTTATTCCCCTGTTCGCCCAGTCGGGTATGAATACCTGCAGGCAATGCCCGGGCCAGCGGCGCCAGCTGTACCTGCTCCAGCGCCGTCCACACGGCTTCTTCACTGATATCCCGACCCAGCCGCACGTTGGCCAGCAGCGTGTCGGCCAGTACGACCGGATCCTGCTGTACCATCGCGATGCTGCGTCGTAGCGCCTGGTGGGAATATTGCCCCAACGGACGATCGTCCAGACGGACTTCACCGCGCGTCACCGGATAGTAGCCCATTAACAGGTTTGCCAGCGTGCTCTTGCCGCTGCCGGTATGACCGACCAGAGCGACAAAGCCGCGTGAAGGCACATCCAGCGAGATGTTGCTTAGCACGTCACGATCATCGCGATAGGCAAAGCTCAGGTTATCCAGCGTAATGCGTCCGGACGCCATGGGTCGATTGCTGTCACCATAGTGCTGCTGGGGCGCATCCATCAGTTCAAAAATACGCTCGCCCGCGACAACTGCCTGCTGCAACATCGACTGCTGCGTAGTGAGTTCGATTAAGGGCTCGTTAAGCCGGCCCAGATAGGTGATAAACGCGTACAGCACCCCGACTTCGAAAACGCCGGGCATTGAGAAACTGAATAACAGCAGCAGCCCGCACAGCACCAGCGCCGAAAACAGGCTTAAAAGCGGCCGTAACAGGAAGCCATCGAGCCGCAGGGTTTCCATGCGCGCCAGATAGTGAGAGCGGCTGGCTTCCCCCATGCGTTCGCCAAAACGTGCCTGCTGGCGGAACTGCTGAATCACGCTCATCCCGCTAATCACTTCGTTAAAACCGTTGTTGATATCGGCCAGATAGCTGCGAACGCGACGCGCTATCGGTGTACTGAAGCGCTGATAAATCAGCATGACGATGAGCACCATAGGGAAAATCAACATCGCCACCAGCGCCATGCGCCAGTCCAGGCTGAACATGGCCACCATCATTGCGCCCACCAGCGCGGCGCTGCGCAGGACCGTCGCGACAACGGTCACATACAGATCCCGGACGACTTCCGTGTCGTTGGTGACCCGGGAAATCAACTGACCCACCGGCTGGGTATCAAACGCAGCGAGCGGCTGACGCAGCGCCGCGTTCATGGCATCGGTGCGTAAACGCTGCACCACGCCAATCGCAGCCTGGTTAAACAGTAACGCCTGCCCGTAATGCAGAGCGGCGGCCAGCAGCTGCAGCAGAATAAAACTCACGACCAGTCCTGCCACGATGCCCCAGGGCATTTGATGCTTCGCCACCAGATTATCGATGAAATAACTCACCAGAACCGGGCCGGTGACTTCGGCGGCGGCGGCAATCCAGAGCATCAACACGGCCAGCGACAGCGATTTGCGCCACGGTTTACCGTAGCTCAGCAGGCGTTTAAGTGTTGGCCACATACGTTGTGACTTAGCCATGCGGCACTCCTTTTTCCGTTTCATCATCATCCAGCGCGGCTTCCAGTTGCTGATAGCGATACATATCCCGATACCAGCCCGCCGCGTTGGTCAGGGCAGCGTGGTCGCCTCGCTGCGCCACGGTGCCCTGATGCAGCACCAGAATCTCGCTGGCTTCCGTGAGTGCCGACAGGCGGTGGGCGCTGATGATCAACGTGCGCCCTTTGCCCCACAGGCGCAGATTATGCAAAATTTCGTGTTCTGTGCGTCCGTCCACGGCCGACAGCGCATCGTCCAGAACCAGGATCTCCGCATCAAGCAGCAGGGCACGGGCGATTGAAATACGCTGTTTCTGCCCGCCGGACAGCATGACTCCGCGCTCCCCGACTTCGGTTTCGTAGCCTTGCGGCAGGCGTAAGATATCGTCATGGACGCAGGCCATTTTTGCCGCCTGCTCAATATCCTCCTGACTGGCATCCGGCCTGCCCAGCGCAATGTTATTGGCCACGCTGTCGGAAAACAGAAACGGCGTCTGACTGACGACGGCGAGACGGCTGCGCCAGCTGTCCAGCCGCAGCTGTGGCAGCGGGATGGAATGGTAGCGGATATCCCCTTGCTGAATATCGAAGTGACGCTGAATCAAACTCAGCAAGGTCGTTTTACCACTGCCGGTCGGGCCGCACAGGCCCAGCATATCGCCCGGCTTGAGTTGAAATTCAACCTGGCTCAGTATCGCACCTGAACTGGCGGGATAGCTGAATTCGCGAATCGAGACCTGTAACGTTCCGGCCCTGTCAGGCAAGGTTTTATCACCGTCCTCAACGACCGGTGCCTCAGAAAGCAGCGCGCGAATTCGGCTCCAGGCAGCACTGCCACGCTCAACAATGTTAAACATCCATGCCAGCGCCAGCATCGGCCAGATCATCAATCCCAGGTACATGACAAAGCTGGTGAGCTGCCCCAGCGTCATTTGATCATGCCACACCAGCCAGCTTCCGCCGCCAATCGCCAGCAGGTTGGCAAAGCCAATCGCGATATAAATGGTGGGATCAAAACGCGCATCCACTCGCGCAACGCGCAGGTTTTTCTCTCCGGTATCACGTGCAATATCGGCGAACTGCGCCGACTGATGTTGCTCCAGCCCAAATGCCTTAATCATTCGGATGCTGGTAAGGCTCTCTTGCGTCTGATCGTTCAGGCTGGAAAAGGCCGCCTGCGCCAGTTTGAAACGGTTATGCAGCTGCTCGCCATAGCGGTGAATGACCAACGCCATGAATGGCATCGGTATTAGCGATATCAGCGTCAGCTGCCAGCTGATTTGTGTACTCATGGCAATTAACACAACGCATCCCATGACCAGAGAATCCACCAGCGTCAGCACGCCTTCACCGGCAGCAAAAACCACCCGATCGACGTCGTTGGTGGCGCGGGCAATGAGATCGCCGGTTCGGTGACGCAGGTAAAACGCCGGCTGCTGACGACTGAGCTGACGATAAAAATCCTCTCGCAGCTCAACGGCCAGTTGGTAGGATGCGCCAAACAGCAGCACGCGCCAGACATAGCGCAGCAGATAAACCACCACGGCGGTCAGCAGCATAATGCCAATCCACATCAGGATGCGCCGGGCATCCATGTTTTGGTGGGTCACGCCGTCCACAATCACCCCGACAATCCACGGCGGCAGCAACTGCAGAACGGCAATAACGATCAGTAAGGTGACGGCGCCCAGATAACGCCGCCACTCACGGATAAAATACCAACTTAACTGGCTGAATAATCGCACAAGGCTGCTCTCAATCTCAGATACTCAGGGGCCAACAGGCAGGGCTGTCGTGTATTTAATCTCTTCCATCGCGAAGCTGGAGGTCACATCGATCAGGCCTGTTACACCATTAACTAAACGCTTATAAAAGGCATCATAACTTTTCATGTCGGCAACCTGAATACGCAGTAAATAATCGTACTCACCGGCCATACGGTAAAAGCCCATCACTTCCGGCATGCTCTGCACCACCGAGACGAACTCCTGATACCAGGCTTTGCTGTGCTGGGTGGTTTTGACAAACATAAAGGCCGTGAGAGAGAGGCCAAGCTTTTCATTATCCAGCAGAGCGACCCGTCCGCGAATAATGCCGTCTTCTTCCAGCTTTTTAAGGCGCTTCCAACAGGGCGTCGTGGTGAGATTAACCGCATCTGCCAGTACCTGGAGTGAAGTGGTGCAGTCCTGCTGCAGCATAGCCAACAGTTTAAGGTCAATTTTATCTGGCATACGGCCCTCCGGTAGAAATATTTTCTCCATTACCGCCATTTTAACGCAAAACCAGCAAGCTCTTTTTCCTACACGTGCCTTAAAATAATGACTTTCATCCGACCGGAAATGAACGCCATGTCAACATGCTGGGTACGCCACGCGATTAACGAAATTAACGCTGATTTTCAACGCTCAGCGGACACACACTTAATTCGCTTCAGTTTGCCGGATTTTCCGGGCATCAGGTTCTATCTCAAAGATGAAAGCACGCATCCCAGCGGAAGTCTGAAACATCGTCTGGCGCGCTCTCTGTTTCTGTACGCGTTGGCCAACGGTTGGATTAAACAAGATACGCCGGTTATTGAGGCATCTTCGGGCAGTACGGCCGTGTCTGAAGCCTATTTTGCCCGCCTGCTGGGCTTGCCTTTTATTGCCGTCATGCCCGCCAGCACCGCGAAGCGTAAAATTGAGCAGATCACCTTTTACGGCGGTCAGTGTCACTTTGTCAGCGATCCCTGTCAGCTCTATGCAGAATCCGAGCGCCTCGCTCGGGAACTGAACGGCCATTTTATGGATCAGTTTACCTACGCGGAACGGGCCACCGACTGGCGCGGCAACAACAACATTGCTGAAAGCATCTTCCGTCAGATGGCAAACGAACCCTTTCCCGTTCCTCACACCCTGATTATGAGTGCCGGCACTGGCGGTACCTCGGCCACGCTGGGACGCTATATTCGCTATCAGGGATGCGATACGCGATTACTGGTCGTTGATCCGCAGCATTCCGTTTTTTATGACTACTGGCACAACCGTGACGCCACCCTGACCAGCAATCGTGGCAGCATGATTGAAGGCATTGGTCGTCCACGCGTCGAGCCTTCCTTTATGCCCGATGTGATTGACGAAATGCTTCGCGTACCGGATGGCGCATCAATTGCCGCCATGCTGAAGCTGGAAACGCTGCTGGGACGCAAACCGGGCCCGTCTACCGGCACCAACTTCTGGGGCATGATGCAGGTGGCAAAACGCTTACGCGATAACCACGAGCAGGGCTCGCTGGTGACACTGCTGTGCGACAGCGGAGAACGTTATCCTGATACTTACTATCAACCTGAGTGGGTTGCCGAGCACATTGGCGATATTACGCCCTGGCAGCGCGAACTGGGCTAGTGCGCTATCAGACCTTGACTAACGGGGTTAAGAAGCGCCAGATCGGGCCAGTTATTGCCCCTGCAGCTGTTCAGCCGCGCGTTCAGGTATTACCATAAGCACCAATTTTTATTATTGGGACGTGCCATGAAACGCGCCGTTGTCGTATTTAGCGGTGGACAAGACTCCACCACCTGCCTGGTTCAGGCCCTACAGCATTACGATGAAGTGCACTGTGTGACCTTCGACTATGGTCAACGTCATCGTGAAGAGATTGACGTGGCCCGGGACCTTTCCTTAAAACTAGGCGCCCGAGCGCACAAGGTACTCGATGTGACCATGCTGAATGAACTGGCCGTCAGCAGCCTGACGCGAGACAGCATTCCGGTTCCCGCTTATGATCCCAAGGCTAGCGGCCTGCCGAGCACTTTTGTACCGGGCCGCAATATTCTGTTTCTGACCCTGGCCTCGGTTTACGCGTATCAGGTTGAAGCGGAAGCCGTCATCACCGGCGTTTGCGAAACCGACTTCTCCGGTTATCCCGACTGTCGCGACGAGTTCGTCAAAGCGCTTAACCACGCGATCGGCCTTGGCATGGCGCGCGATGTTCGTTTTGAAACCCCGTTGATGTGGCTTAATAAAGCCGAAACCTGGGCGCTGGCCGATTACTGGCAGCAGCTTACGTTGATCCGCGAAGAGACGCTCACCTGTTATAACGGCATCAAAGGTGACGGCTGTGGCGAATGTGCCGCCTGTCATCTGCGCTCAAACGGCCTGAATGCTTATCTGCAGGATCGCCCCGGTATTATGGCAGCCATGAAGGCAAAAACCGGTTTGCCGTAACCTCGGGCGCGGCGGCGACAGATAGCCGCCGCCTTGATGACATGAGTTAAGACATCAGTTAAGACATCAGTTAAGACATCAGTCTTTCCAGTCGCTGCCGCAGTTCGCCTTCCAGCGGGACGGCTTTCTGGGAACGCAGGTCGATGCACACGAAGGTCAGTGCCGCATCTGCAACAACGGTCTCACCACCCGCTAAAAGAACCCGCTGAGAAATGATGCCGCTTTTTCCATTAAGCTGCGTGATGTCGCTGCTGATCTCCAGTACATCGCCCAGCACCGCCGGGCGACGATAATTGATGTTGATGTTTACCACCACAAAGGCCAGTTTCTGCTCAAGCAACCAATTAAAGGCGTCCGCTTCTTCCAGCCATTGCCAGCGCGCTTCTTCTAAAAACTCCAGATAACGAGCATTGTTAACATGCTGATAGACATCCAGATGATAGCCGCGCACTTTTATCGTGGTCTGCATTCCTGTTCTCCTGCTGCTATAGATTAACTGGTTGGACCTGTTCACTTTAGCAGAGTCCGCCCGTAACAGCAGGTTAAGCATCAGAGTTGCGCATCACTTCACAATTTCAGACGCGACAGGTTTCTTTCAACCAGGGCATTACCAAAGCCGGGCACCTCTTTCAGCTGATCGATAGCCGTAAACGGCCCGTACTCTTCACGATAGCTGACGATAGACTGCGCCTTCTTGAGGCCCACCCCGTTCATCGCCTTTGATAGCTGCTCTGCCGTCGCGTCGTTGATGCTGACCAGCTCCTGCTGCGGCATGGAAACCTGCGCGGCCTGGGTTTCACTTGGGGTTTCTGCCGCTGAAAGAGGCATTTGATACAGCGCGCCACACAGGGCGAGGGAAAGATAAAAGGCGTGTAAGTTGGGTTTAGCCATGCTGTGTTTCTCCTTGTGTTAAACAGCAGGCTCAGGTTGTCATGACAATAACCTGCCCTCAAACGGCAAAGGTTAAAAATGGAAAAGGCCGCATAAGCGGCCTTGGGTTGTTTCAGTCATTATCTGAAATTTGCGAGGATCACTGCATCTGCTGGGCAGCGGCACCGTATTTGATTTTGGCCTCTTTACGCAGATTTTGCAGCAATGCTTCAAAGGCAAGCTGCGCGTTGTTCTGCGTGACGCCTTTGACCATTTCATTAATCTGCGCCTGTGGCATCGTACCGGTGCTGACCTTATCCACCGCCACCAGAACCACATTGCCCTGCATATCTTCGCTGACGCCCCAGGAGGGTTTGTTATCCTCAGGCTGTGGCAGGTTAAAGGCAGCCTGTGCCACCGGATCCTGCGTATTTCGATCAACCGTTTTACTGGCGCTCAGGGTCAGGCCTGCCGCTTTAAGCACATCTTGTTTTCCGGCTTTGAGGTCGGCTAACAGTTTATCGGCTTGGGCTTTAGCCTGCTGCGTCGCTTTGTCGTGTTTCAACGTGTCGATAATCTGTGCTTTAACCTTCTCCAGCGGTTCAACCGCTTCAGGTTTGTGCTCACTGATACGCAACACGAAGGCACGATCGCCATCCACACTGATGATGTCAGAGTTATTGCCTGGCGCGCCATTTTGTCCAACAAGCCCGCCGTTGAAAATTGCCTGCTTCACCGCGTCAAAATCGAGATCTTTCGGTACGTCGTCACGGCTAAACCAGCCCGTTTCTGTGGCTTTCATGCCCGACGCCTGCTCCGCGCCCGCAAGAGACTCATTATCATTGCTGGCCGCTTCACTCACCTTCTGCTGCAGCTTATAGAAGGCATCCACTGCTTTTTCCTGCTTGACCTCATCCGCCACCTCACTGCGCACGTCGGCCAGCGGCTTGACCTGCTCAGGGATGATATCGTCGAGGCGCGCGATCAGGAAGCCAACGGAAGACTTGATCACGCCTGACAGCTGGCCTTTCTCTTTCAGTCCGGCATTTTTCAGCTCATCCGGCGTGGTAGAAGGTTCCAGCCAGCCCATATCGCCGCCTTTGCGGGCAGAAATCGGGTCAATGGATTTGGTTTTCGCCAGTTCGGCAAAATCAGCACCGCTTTTCAGCTGAGCCAGAATGGCGTTGGCATCGGCTTCCGTTTTGGTCTGAATGACGCTGTAGCGATCGCGCTGTGGCTGGGTGTAATCCGCTTTATGCTGATCGTACCAGGCCTGAATATCCGCATCGCTGGCGTTTTCCTGCATGCCTGCCGCATCCAGTTTGATATAGCTGACCCGGAACTGTTCAGGCGCCATAAAGCTGTTTTTATGCTGCTGATAATACTGGTTGATCTCGTCATCGTTGACGGTCTGCTTCGCCGCAAGTGCATTCACGTCCAGGGTTGCGGTCTGAATATCGCGCTTCTGCGCCACCAAATCCACCAGCTTGCTGGTTTCATTTTTCAGCATAAAGTCGGTGTTGGCGATGGCGTTGATGAGCTGCTGTGTCGCCAGCTGCTTGCGCAGCGCTTCCGCATACTGGTCGGCAGTAAAGCCCATGTTGCCGATCATCGCGTTATATTTGGCGTTATCAAACTTACCGTTCGTCTGGAAAGCAGCCTGATTGAAAATCGCCTGCTTAACCTGATCGTCACTGATGGCAATGTGCAGATCTTTGATGTAGCTGTCCAGTAAGGCCTGATCGATCAGCTGCGACAGCGCCTGCTGGCGCATCTGCTGCATGTATCCATCGTTACCTGCAAGCTGCGAGAACTGGTCGCCCAGCATCTGCTGCTGGCGGTTACGTTCGCTGTTAAATGCCTGATCTAACTGCGCCCGGCTGATCTCCTGACCGTTCACTTTGGCCGCATAATCATTGTTGCCGCCAATCAGATAGTTGCCAACGCCGGTCAGCACAAAGGAGAGAATGATCAACCCCAAAATAATCTTGAGCACGACATGGTTCGACGCCGCGCGTAAATTGTCCATCATGGTATGACAACACTCCGCTGTAGTGTGAATGTAAAGCCCTGTCGCAATAACGCCCTCTTCCCGGCGCATTACTCAGCTGCAAATCTTGCTGGCAGCAATAATCCTGTTGAGACAAGCCTTGCGACCTTTACTGCCTCTCTGGATATAAAAAAAGGCACATCTTATCGATGTGCCCGTATGTTACATGAGAACGCGTTAACCGTCCTCTAATCCACTCAAGAAAATGTGTTAATGAGTGGTGGCGTTGTCATTAGTTGACAGCGTCTTTCAGTGCTTTACCTGCACGGAAACCCGGTACTTTACCTGCCGGGATAGTGATCTCTTTACCGGTTTGTGGGTTACGGCCTGTGCGCGCTGCGCGCTCACGTACTGAGAAAGTGCCGAATCCCACCAGCGCCACTTCATCTCCGCCTTTCAGCGCATCAGAAACAGAGCCCATAAATGCATCTAACACACGTCCTGCTGCTGCTTTAGAAATGTCGGCATCGGCAGCAATTTTATCGATCAGTTGTGACTTATTCACTCTATTCATCCCCTCTTTATTATTTCACATCGTACCCACGCTTCCTGTCGGGTACGAACGCGCAGCAAGTTATATCAAGCCTTATAAGCTGAAACAACGGTAATCCTCTTATAACGATGGTTCAGCAGCCACCTAAATTAGCGGCACAAAAAAAAGCTGGCAAGCACCAATTGGTGTTGCCAGCTCTGCTTTTTAACGGTTTATGCCATTAATCACTATTTTGCGGTAGCAACCTGCATGCCGTAAGGCGCGTTTTCCAGTGCAAGGTTCAATACTTCTTCGATGCGCTTAACCGGATGGATTTCCAGATCGGCAATCACGTTCTGTGGAATTTCTTCCAGATCGCGCTTGTTCTCGTCCGGAATCAGAACCACTTTAATGCCACCACGGTGCGCTGCCAGCAGCTTCTCTTTCAGTCCACCAATCGGCAGCACCTGACCACGCAGCGTGATCTCGCCGGTCATCGCCACATTTGACCGCACCGGGTTACCCGTCAGACAGGACACCAGCGCCGTACACATCGCAATACCGGCACTCGGGCCATCCTTCGGTGTTGCCCCTTCTGGTACGTGCACGTGGATATCACGTTTTTCGTAAAAGTCACCGTTGATACCCAGTTTCTCTGCACGTGCGCGCACGACGGTCAGGGCGGCCTGAATCGACTCCTGCATCACTTCACCCAGTGAACCGGTATAGGTCAGTTTCCCTTTACCCGGTACACAGGCGGTTTCGATTGTCAGCAAATCCCCGCCCACTTCTGTCCAGGCAAGACCGGTCACCTGGCCTACACGGTTTTCGCTGTCCGCACGACCATAGTCAAAACGCTGAACGCCAAGGAAATCCTTGAGGTTCTCACCATTGATGGTGATGTGCTTTTTGGTTTTATCCATCAGCAGCGTCTTCACGGCTTTACGGCACAGTTTGGACAGTTCACGTTCCAGGCTACGTACGCCGGCTTCACGCGTGTAATAACGAATGATGCCCACAATCGCGCTGTCTTCAACGCTGATCTCAGAGGCTTTCAAGGCATTGCGCTCAATCTGCTTCGGCAGCAAATGCTGTTTCGCGATGTTGAGCTTTTCGTCTTCGGTATACCCCGACAGGCGAATCACCTCCATACGATCCAGCAGCGGTGCCGGAATATTCATGGAGTTTGACGTTGCCACGAACATCACATCGGAGAGATCGTAATCCACTTCCAGATAGTGATCGTTAAACGCGATATTCTGTTCCGGATCCAGCACTTCCAGCAGTGCGGATGCCGGATCGCCGCGCATATCCGAGGACATTTTGTCGATTTCATCCAACAGGAACAGCGGGTTTTTTACCCCCACTTTCGCCATTTTTTGGATCAACTTGCCCGGCATTGAGCCAATATAGGTGCGGCGGTGACCACGGATTTCCGCTTCATCGCGCACGCCGCCCAACGCCATACGAACGTATTTACGGCCAGTCGCTTTTGCGATGGACTGTCCCAGCGAGGTTTTACCCACGCCCGGCGGTCCGACCAGGCAAAGAATCGGCCCTTTGATTTTGCTGACGCGACTTTGCACCGCAAGGTACTCAAGGATACGGTCTTTCACGCGTTCCAGACCATAGTGGTCCGTGTCCAGCGTTTCCTGGGCTTTGCGCAGGTCTTTCTTCACTTTGCTGCGCGCGTTCCACGGAACCTGCACCATCCAGTCGATGTAGCCGCGCACCACTGTTGCCTCTGCAGACATAGGCGACATCATTTTCAGCTTCTGCAGTTCGGCTTCGGCTTTTTCACGCGCTTCCTGCGGCATTTTAGCCGCATCGATTTTGCGTTTTAACGCTTCGTACTCGTCAGGCGTATCATCCATCTCGCCTAACTCTTTCTGAATGGCCTTCATCTGCTCATTCAGGTAGTACTCACGCTGGCTCTTTTCCATCTGCTTTTTCACGCGGTTGCGTATGCGTTTTTCAACCTGCAGCAGATCGATCTCAGACTCCATCATCGCCATCAGATATTCCAGACGCTCGTTAACGTCTGACATCTCCAGCACGGACTGTTTGTCCGCGAGTTTCAATGGCATATGCGCCGCAACCGTATCCGCCAGGCGCGCCGCATCATCAATATTGTTCAGGGAGGTTAAGACCTCAGGCGGGATCTTTTTATTCAGCTTGATGTAACCTTCAAACTGATTGATCGCCGTGCGCACCAGCACTTCCTGCTCACGCTCTTCGATCTCTGGTGAAACCAGATATTCAGCCTGGGCTACAAAGTGATCGCCGTTGTCGGCAAGCGTCGTGATGTTGGCACGCTGCAAGCCTTCAACCAGCACTTTCACCGTACCGTCTGGCAGTTTTAGCATCTGCAAAACGGAGGCGATGGTACCCACTGAAAAAAGATCGTTTATGCCAGGTTCATCCGTTGAAGCCTCTTTCTGTGCGACCAGCATGATCTTTTTATCATGATCCATTGCGGCTTCGAGGCACCGAATTGATTTTTCCCGGCCAACAAACAACGGAATTACCATGTGCGGATAAACTACCACGTCGCGCAAAGGCAAGACGGGGATTTCAATGCGTTCAGAACGCTCAGGATTCATAGAGCTCTCTCTTAGTTTCGTGTCCGCCAGGTGATGGGTACCGCACAGGCAGGTATGCGGTTAAACCCACAGGTGTCTGAGTATATGGGGATGATTGTCAGACATTCAATGTCACAACGGTGAGAAATGCAAAAGGGGAAAGATTTTCCCCTTTATAGATGGCACAATGTGGACGATTTGTTTACTTATTCGCCAGAAGCCTGAGCTTCATGCTTGCCATAAATCAGCATGGGTTCGGACTGCCCCTCAATGACTGACTCATCAATCACGACTTTCTCGACGTCGTCCATAGAAGGCAGATCGTACATCGTTTCCAGCAGTGCACCTTCCACGATAGAACGCAGACCGCGCGCGCCGGTTTTACGTGACATCGCCTTTTTCGCAATCGCCGTCAGGGCTTCATCACGGAATTCCAGATCAACGCCTTCCAGGTTAAACAACGCCTGGTACTGCTTGGTAAGCGCATTTTTTGGCTCGCGCAGAATCTGAATCAGCGCCTCTTCACTCAGCTCATTAAGCGTCGCGACGACAGGAAGACGGCCAATGAATTCCGGGATCAGACCAAACTTGATCAAATCTTCCGGCTCACACTGTGACAGCAGCTCGCCTTCCGTTGCTTTCTGCGATTTGCCTTTCACGGTGGCGCCAAAGCCAATGCCTGACCCGGTTTCAACGCGTTGTGAGATAACCTTATCCAGCCCGGCAAACGCACCGCCACAGATAAACAGAATTTTCGAGGTATCAACCTGCAAAAATTCCTGCTGCGGGTGCTTACGGCCGCCCTGCGGAGGAACCGCAGCCACCGTACCTTCAATCAGTTTCAACAACGCCTGCTGCACACCCTCACCTGAGACGTCACGGGTGATTGATGGGTTGTCTGACTTACGTGAAATTTTGTCAATTTCATCGATGTAGACAATACCACGCTGCGCTTTTTGCACATCGTAGTCACATTTTTGCAGCAGTTTCTGAATGATGTTTTCAACGTCTTCCCCCACATAACCGGCTTCGGTCAGGGTGGTGGCGTCCGCCATGGTGAAAGGCACATCCAGTAAACGGGCAAGGGTTTCTGCCAGCAGCGTTTTACCGCTCCCGGTAGGACCAATGAGCAGGATATTACTTTTACCCAGCTCGATACCGTTGCTGGTATCACCGTTGCGTAAACGTTTGTAGTGGTTGTACACCGCCACGGCCAGCACTTTCTTGGCCCTTTCCTGACCAATAACGTAATCGTCGAGGTGATGGCGGATCTCATGCGGCGTAGGCAGGGCGCTACGTTCGCGATGCGGGGCAACCTCTTTTATCTCTTCGCGAATAATGTCGTTACACAGATCAACGCACTCATCGCAGATATACACTGACGGCCCGGCAATCAGCTTACGCACTTCATGCTGGCTTTTGCCGCAAAAAGAGCAGTACAGCAACTTTCCTGAACCGTCTTTGCGCTTATCTGTCATCAGTTAACCTCTTCTTATTCTCAGGCCGTACCAGAAGTACAGCACTGGCCGTGGGTACACGGCCGATGTTCATTCAACCCATTATCACCTTGTCCTGTTAACTATAGACCAGAGACAAGGCGAAGTTAGGGCTTATTGGCGATGCGTCAGGATGGAATCGACCAATCCATACTCTACCGCTTCGCTGGCGGAGAGGAAACGGTCACGCTCGGTGTCACGCTCAATTTCTTCCAGTGACTTGCCGGTGTGCTCCGCCATCAGTTCGTTCATGCGCTGCTTCACCTTCAGGATTTCGCGCGCGTGGATCTCAATGTCAGTTGCCTGTCCCTGATAGCCACCCAGCGGTTGGTGAATCATCACGCGTGAGTTTGGCAGGCAGAAACGCTTGCCCTTCGTCCCGGCAGTCAACAGGAAAGCCCCCATTGAACAGGCCTGGCCCATACAAATGGTACTGACGTCCGGCTTGATAAACTTCATGGTGTCATAAATTGACATCCCGGCAGTAATCACGCCACCCGGTGAGTTGATATAAAGGTAAATATCTTTTTCCGGATTCTCTGCTTCCAGAAACAGCATCTGGGCCACAATCAGGTTAGCCATGTGATCTTCCACCTGACCGGTAAGGAAGATTACGCGTTCTTTAAGCAGACGGGAATAGATGTCGTATGAACGCTCGCCGCGCGAGGTTTGCTCGACCACCATTGGCACCAACGCATTGTGCGGTGCAGTAAACTCACGATCGCCACTGTATGACATTACCGTCTCCTGGATAAATTTCGTTGGCAACATTCTGTACCGATTTTACGTAAGACGAGCGACAAAAACTATGCTCTGCCTCTTACCGACAACTTCAGGACGGTTAATCAGTCAGCCGAACTGTTTTTGCATACTCCCTGTATCTTGGGATGCTGCTCAGTTGTTTCAAGCATAACAACCTTTTCATCAATCGCTAACCAGGAAAAAGCGATGCGTGAACAATTTGCCTAAAAATTAGCCAAATAGCGACAAACCGACTGGCAGCAAGCGTAATACAGAAAAAAGCCCGCGACTTTTCAGGCGCGGGCTTTAGCACAACCGGTTAAAAAGATGATTAGGCCTGAGCGGTCTGATTCATCAGTTCCTGGAAGTTAGTTTCTTTCTCAGAAACCTTCGCTTTCGCCAGCACGGCTTCAACAGCCTGCTCTTCCAGCGCAACGTTGCGCATATTGTTCATCAGCTCGTTATTCTTGCTGTAGAACTCGATCACTTCCTGCGGATCTTCGTAGGCAGAAGCCATCTCTTCGATCAGCACTTTCACGCGGTCTTCGTCAGCTTTCAGCTCATGGGTGCGGATCACTTCGCCCAGCAGCAGACCGACAACAACGCGACGTTTTGCCTGCTCTTCGAACAGCTCACGTGGCAGTTCCAGCGCCTGCTTCTCGTCACCACCAAAGCGCTGTGCAGCCTGACGACGCAGAACGTCGATTTCGCTGTCGATCAGCGCAGCTGGCACGTCAATTGGGTTTGCGTCAACCAGACCGTCGATAGCCTGGGTTTTCACGCGGTTACGAATAGCGCCTTTCAGCTCACGTTCCATGTTCTTACGCACTTCGGCACGCAGACCGTCAACTGAACCCTCTTCCACGCCGAAACGTTTAATGAATTCTTCAGTCAGTTCTGGCAGTTCACGCGTTTCAACTTTCTTCAACACGATCTCGAACTTCGCGTCTTTCCCTTTCAGGTTTTCCGCATGGTAGTCATCAGGGAATTTCACGTCGATAGTGAAGGTTTCGCCTGCTTTATGACCGATAACGCCCTCTTCAAAACCTGGGATCATGCGGCCCTGGCCCATCGCCAGAACGAAATCAGAGGCTTTGCCGCCTTCGAATTCTTCACCGTCAACAGAACCGGTGAAATCGATAGTCGCGCGGTCTTCTGCGCCGGCTGCTGCATCGGTTTCAATCCAGTTAGCCTGCTGCTTACGCAGGGTTTCCAGCATGGTATCCACATCCGCGTCAGTCACCTGAACCTGTGGCTTCTCGACTTCGATGTTTTCCAGGCCTTTCAGCTCAACTTCTGGATACACTTCGAATTCTACCGCATAGGTAAAGTCCTGACCTTCGGTGTATTCGCCTGGCACGTAGTTCGGTGCGCCAGCCGGATTAATTTTCTCTTTAATGATGGCGTCAACAAAGTTACGCGTCATCAGATCGCCCAGCACGTCCTGGCGCACAGAAGCACCATAGCGCTGTGCCACGATGTTCATTGGCACTTTGCCTTTACGGAAACCATCGATACGGACTTTCTTCGCCACATCCACCAGTTCTTTTTTAACGGCGCTCTCGATGCTGTCAGAAGCGACAGTAATCGTAATGCGACGGCCCAGGCCCTGAGTGGTTTCTACAGAAACTTGCATCTTGTTACCTCAAAAAATCACGTGCTCGGTCAACTTCAGACACCACACATTGGTTAATGCGCCGTATCCAACAACCGGGACGGCTTCCGTGAAGAGAACCTGATCCCTGTTACCAGAAGCGTCCCGAAGACATTCCGGAAAAATAGACGCAGCATTATAGCGGCATCACTGAGATGAGTCGAGGATGCTAAGTCACCACTTTTCAGGGAGTTTGCTGTTTTTTTGAGCCACAGATCGCGTTTAGCCACCCTTAAACGCAAAAAACGGCCCGAAGGCCGTTTAAAACGCGGGCAATCAGGCTAGCGTTCCGGCGCCCCGACAGTGAGGTGAGGCCAGTACCGTATCCTGCAATCCTTCCCACTCTTTCAAGGTATAAGTGTGCAACGCAAGGGCATGAACGCTTCCTGCCAGCTCCGCGCTGAGTTCGCTGTAAATTGCGCGATGGCGCGCCAGGAAACGCTGGCCGGTAAAACGGTCACTGACGATCACGACTTTAAAGTGACTTTCCGAACCGGCAGGCACGTTGTGTCGGTAGCTTTCATCGTGGACCTCCAGATGAGCCGGCTCAAAAGCCAGGCGCAGCTTCTCTTCTATCTGTTCTCGAATCATGGTTTTACCCTCAATGGCGAGCGCTGTGCCCCATCTGTTTAAATATTAGTTGGTTTTCAGCCACTCTACGCGGTGACGGGCGGAATATTATCATTCCGCTGGGCGTATCGCGCGCCTTATCAGCCTGCTGTTTATGCCAGAAAGCGGGGGCGAAAAGCCGCAGCGCTCACTTTACCTCTTGCAGGGGGCTTTAATCACTGCACCGCTTTGCTATGATGGCCGCAGTTTTTGCACACCAACCCATGACACTAACGAGAAAGCGTATGTTGAAAAAACTGTTATTCCCACTGCTGGCTGCCTTTATTCTGGCCGGCTGTGTTTCCAGCAACAACACACTGACAATCCAACCCAAGATTCAGCTGCCGCAGCGCGATCCCAGCCTGATGGGCATCACCGTCAGCATTAACGGCGCAGACCAGCGCCGCGATCAGGCGCTGGCAAAAGTGAACCGTGATGGCCAACTGGTCAGTCTGACCCCTTCACGCGACCTGCGTTTCTTACTGCAGGAAGTGCTGGAAAAACAGATGACCGCACGCGGCTATATGGTAGGGCCTAATGGCGCAGTGGATCTGCAAATCATTGTTAATAATCTGTATGCCGACGTCACCCAGGGCGACGTGCGTTACAGCATTACGACCAAGGCGGACATTTCTATTATTGCTACCGCGAAAAACGGCAATAAGCAGATCAAAAACTACCGTCAGACCTACAGCGTAGAAGGTGCATTCAGCGCAAGTAACCAGAAAATCACCAATGCGGTTAACTCAACGCTGAGTGACGTGATTGCGGATATGGCGCAGGACACCAGCGTCAACGAATTTATCAAGCAGAACGCCCGCTAATTTTGTCCCCTGCCCGGCATGACGCCGGGCCCTTCTCAAGGTCAGTATGAATCACTACTTCCGCGTCTTCCGTCAAAAAAATGCCGCTGTTTTACTCCTGCTGGGATTTGCATCCGGATTGCCACTGGCATTAACGGGTGGAACGTTACAGGCGTGGATGACCGTGGATAATATCGATCTGAAAACCATTGGTTTCTTTTCGCTGGTTGGCCAGGCCTACGTATTTAAGTTTCTCTGGTCACCCATGATGGATCGCTACACGCCACCTTTTCTTGGTCGCCGCAAAGGATGGTTGC
Source organism: Pantoea sp. V106_11 (assembly GCF_029967885.1). Lineage (NCBI taxonomy): Bacteria > Pseudomonadati > Pseudomonadota > Gammaproteobacteria > Enterobacterales > Erwiniaceae > Pantoea > Pantoea sp. V106_11. The sequence continues at coordinate 106,141 of NZ_JASCAK010000028.1, read as the reverse complement.
TGATCACCCAACTGGCGCTAGTGGCCAGCATCATCACGATGGGGTTCATGCAGCCCAGCCGGGATTTGACCCTGATGGCGGCGCTGGCGGTGTTAATCGCGTTCTGTTCTGCGTCACAGGATATTGTATTTGATGCGTGGAAGACGGACGTGTTGCCGCCGGAAGAGCGCGGAAGCGGCGCGGCCATTACGGTTCTCGGTTATCGGCTGGCCATGCTGATATCGGGAGGTCTGGCGTTATGGCTGGCCGATCGCTACCTCGGCTGGCGAGCCACTTACTGGCTGATGGCGCTGTTACTGGTGCCCTGCATCGTAGCAACGTTTATGGCTGACGAGCCGGATGACCGCCAGTCCGCGCCCCGCTCATTACGTCAGGCGGTGGTTGATCCGCTGCGGGACTTTTTTAACCGCAACAACGCCTGGCTGCTGATTACCCTGATCATTCTTTACAAGCTGGGCGATGCGTTTGCCGCCTCGCTCACCACCACGTTTTTAATCCGTGGCGTGGGCTTCAATCCGGGCGATGTTGGCCTGGTGAATAAGACGCTTGGCCTGCTGGCCACCATTATCGGGGCGCTCTATGGTGGCGTGCTGATGCAGCGCCTGAGCCTGTTTCGCGCCCTGATGATTTTTGGCCTGTTACAGGCGGTGTCCAATTTTGGCTACTGGCTGCTGGCCGTCACCGACAAACATCTGTGGAGCATGGCGAGCGCGGTGTTTATCGAAAACCTGTGTGGCGGGATGGGCACGGCGGCTTTCGTCGCGCTACTGATGACGCTGTGTAATAAATCCTTTTCCGCCACGCAGTTCGCGCTGCTGTCCGCGTTGTCAGCGGTCGGCCGCGTTTACGTCGGCCCTGTGGCGGGTTTTTTAGTGGAATGGTGGGGCTGGCCAACCTTTTATGCCTTTACCATACTGGCTGGCCTACCCGGCCTGGCGCTGTTAGCATTTTGTCGCAGCACGCTGGATTTCACACAAAAAACCGGGCAGTTTTTGCCGCGTACCCGCTTTGCATCGGGCTACCGCTGGACAAACCGCCTGTTTGCCGGCGGCTGTGGATTGCTGGCTTTATGGCTGCTGGCGCTGGCGCTGGACGCCGCGGGCCTGACTCGCCTGTCGGCCGTGCTGATTCCCTTGTTTGAGGCTGGTATGACGCTGGCGCTTTGTGGTGTACTATTCGGTGTGGTGCTGGATTATCGTGCGCTGCAGAAAGCAGAGGACTCCGCCGTTATCCGATAACGGCTCGTGATTTCGCCGCAATTTCGTACAGTCGATTAAGCGCGCCTAATTTGTCTTTGCGTGTCAATTTACAAAAAATTATTTCACTCACCGGGGGGATTACCCCCTGATATTTAAAACCGGTGCGCAATTAATTTGGTTAAAAATAATCGAATAAATGATGCAACATTGTTAAATAATTGGGTGATTAAAGTCAGGGTTATTCCTTTACCACTTTTGTTTAACCCTATATCCATCTCTTTTTGTTATATTGCCGCCAACTGCTTGTCCACGTTAATAATTTGTCACCGAGAACAACATCTGTGACACCCTTAGCAAAAGGTGTCAACATGGTTCTGACACATCCTTAAGCTGGTTTACACTGCATAAACCTTCCCGTAAAATGCGCGCACACTTAAACGACAATAGAGCCCTTTGTCATTGAGGTCGTTAAATGAGACTCAGTAAATACAATAAAAGTTTGGGGATTTTGTCATTAATCGCAGGCACTTTATTAATGAGTGGCTGCGATAATGCATTGTTAAATCCCAAAGGACAGATTGCGCTGGAGCAACGTTCGCTGATCCTGACCGCTTTTGGTCTGATGATGATCGTCGTGATACCTGCAGTCTTGATGGCCATCGTGTTTGCCTGGAAATATCGGGCTTCAAACACGAATGCCAAATACAGCCCTAACTGGTCACACTCTAACAAAGTGGAAGCCGTGGTCTGGACCATTCCGATCCTGATCATTGTTTTCCTTGGTGTGCTGACCTGGAAATCAACCCACGCCCTGGAGCCGAGCAAACCGCTGGTGTCAGACGTGAAACCGGTTGAAATTGATGTGATTGCCCTGGACTGGAAATGGCTGTTCATTTATCCAGAACAAGGTATTGCGACCGTTAACCAGATCGCTTTCCCGGCGAATACACCGGTTAACTTCAAAATCACCTCTAATTCCGTTATGAACTCCTTCTTTATTCCTACGCTCGGTAGCCAGATCTACGCGATGGCAGGCATGCAGACTAAACTGCATCTGATTGCCAACGAGCCAGGAACTTTCGACGGTATTTCCGCCAACTTCAGTGGTCGCGGTTTCTCTGGTATGAAGTTTAAAGCCATTGCCACCAAAGACGACGCGGAGTTCCAGCAGTGGGTTGCCAAAGTTAAAGCGGCACCTAACACGCTGACAACGATGGATGATTTCGAAAAAGTAGCGGTACCAAGCGAAAATCACCCGGTGGAATATTTCTCTTCTGCTAATCCTGAACTGTTCTTGCAGGTCATCAACAAGTTCATGCATAGCCACGGGAAGATGGACATGCCTGAGCATAAAGGCATGGACATGAGTCACACCGCTACCGCGGGAGCCGAGGAATAATACGATGTTCGGAAAATTAACACTGGATGCTATACCGTTCCATGAGCCGATTGTCATGGTCACGGTCGCCGGTATCATCATCGCAGGTCTGGCGCTTGTCGCCGCCATCACTTATTTCGGTAAGTGGAAATATCTGTGGTCAGAATGGTTCACCTCCATCGACCACAAAAAACTGGGTATCATGTATATCATCATGGCCTTCGTCATGCTGCTGCGCGGCTTTGCCGATGCGGTAATGATGCGTACCCAGCAGGTTCTGGCTTCGGCCGGGGAAGCAGGCATACTGCCGCCGCATCACTACGACCAGATCTTCACCGCGCACGGCGTGATCATGATCTTCTTCGTGGCGATGCCGTTCGTTGTGGGCCTGATGAACATCGCAGTACCTTTGCAAATTGGTGCACGTGACGTTGCCTTCCCGTTCCTGAACAACCTGAGCTTCTGGTTTACCGCGATTGGTGTAATCCTGGTTAACCTGTCTCTGGGTGTCGGTGAATTCGCACAAACAGGCTGGCTGGCCTATCCACCGCTGTCGGGGGCAGAGTACAGTCCTGGCGTGGGGGTTGATTACTGGATCTGGAGTCTCCAGCTTTCCGGTATTGGTACCACGCTGACCGGTATTAACTTCTTCGTTACCATTCTGAAGATGCGTGCACCGGGCATGGACCTGTTCAAAATGCCAGTATTTACCTGGGCATCACTGTGCACCAACGTCCTGATCATCGCTGCGTTCCCGGTTCTGACCGTTACGCTGGCACTGTTGACACTTGATCGTTACCTCGGCTTCCATTTCTTTACCAATGATATGGGCGGTAACATGATGATGTACGTCAACCTGATCTGGGTTTGGGGTCATCCAGAGGTGTACATTCTTGTTCTGCCGGTCTTTGGTGTCTTCTCTGAAGTCACTGCGACCTTCTCGAAAAAGCGTCTGTTCGGTTACACCTCGCTGGTATGGGCAACCATCGCCATCACCGTGTTGTCGTTCATCGTTTGGCTGCACCACTTCTTCACCATGGGTGCGGGCGCGAACGTCAACGCCTTCTTCGGTATCATGACGATGATTATCGCCATTCCTACCGGGGTTAAAATCTTTAACTGGCTGTTCACCATGTACCAGGGCCGCATTCAAATGCACTCTGCTATGCTGTGGACCGTAGGCTTCCTGGTCACCTTCTCTGTCGGTGGTATGACCGGTGTTCTGCTGGCGGTGCCAGGTGCGGACTTCGTCCTGCACAACAGTTTGTTCCTGATTGCTCACTTCCATAACGTGATTATCGGTGGTGTGGTGTTCGGTTGTATGGCCGGTGTGACTTACTGGTTCCCGAAAGCGTTCGGCTTTACGCTGAACGAAACCTGGGGCAAGCGCGCCTTCTGGTTCTGGATTATCGGTTTCTTCGTTGCCTTTATGCCGCTGTACGTACTGGGCTTTATGGGCATGACCCGTCGTCTGAGCCAGGACATCGACCCGCAGTTCCACTCGCTGTTAGTGGTAGCGGCAGGCGGTGCGGCACTGATTGCCTGCGGTATCCTTTGCCAGATCATTATGTTCTACGTTTCTGTGCGTGACCGCGACCAGAACCGCGATCTGACCGGTGACCCATGGGGCGCGCGTACGCTGGAGTGGGCAACCTCTTCACCACCGCCGTTCTATAACTTTGCTGTTATCCCGCATGTGCATGAGCGTGACGCTTTCTGGGAAATGAAAGAGAAAGGCGAAGCGTACAAGCAACCGGCTAAATATGAAGAAATTCATATGCCGAAAAACAGCGGTGCTGCGATTGTTATTGCCGCGTTTGCGACCATCTTCGGTTTTGCGATGATCTGGCATATCTGGTGGCTGGCTGGTCTTTCTTTCCTCGGCATGATCGTAAGCTGGATCGTGAAGAGCTTCGACGAAGACGTGGATTACTACGTTCCGGTTGCCGAAGTAGAGAAGATTGAAAAGCAGCACTTTGACGAAATCAGCAAAGCAGGTCTGAAATAATGTCAACTGAAACCGTAAAACACCACCACGACGCCCATGCGGAGCATGGGCATCACGATGCAGGAGCCAATAAAGTCTTTGGCTTCTGGATCTACCTGATGAGTGACTGCATTATCTTCGCAACCCTGTTTGCGACCTATGCAGTTATGGTTAACAGCACCGCCGGTGGTCCGGCAGGCAAAGATATCTTTGAACTGCCGTTCGTGCTGGTTGAAACCGCGCTGCTGTTATTGAGCTCTATCACCTACGGCATGGCCGTTATCGCCATGAACAAGGAAAACAAAGGCGCCGTTATCGGCTGGCTGGCGTTGACCTTCCTGTTTGGTGCTGGATTCATCGGGATGGAAATCTATGAATTCCATCATCTGATTGTTGAGGGCTTCGGTCCTGACCGCAGCGGCTTCCTGTCTGGCTTCTTCACGCTGGTCGGTACTCACGGTCTGCACGTTACCTCTGGTTTAATCTGGATGGCCGTGCTGATGTTCCAGATCGCTAAACGCGGTCTGAACGCCACCAACCGTACGCGTATCATGTGTCTGAGCCTGTTCTGGCACTTCCTGGACGTGGTCTGGATTTGCGTGTTCACCGTAGTTTATCTGATGGGAGCCATGTAATGAGTCATTCTGTTAACGAACATGGTGCATCACACGGTAGCGTGAAGTCTTACATGATCGGCTTCATCCTTTCTATCATCCTGACGGGAATCCCGTTCTGGATGGTAATGGATGGTAGCGCTTCTCATGGAACCATCCTCGGCGTTGTGCTGGTCTGTGCAGTGGTTCAGGTGCTGGTTCACCTGGTTTACTTCCTGCACCTGGACAGCAAGTCTGAAGGTGGCTGGAACATGGTGGCCATTGTCTTCTCAGCAATCATTATCCTGATTGTTGTCGTTGGCTCACTGTGGATCATGTGGAACCTCAACTACAACATGATGCCCCACTAAAGAGTCTGTGTAATGTTTAAGCAATACCTGCAAGTTACAAAGCCAGGAATTATTTTCGGGAATTTAATTTCTGTGATTGGCGGATTTTTGCTGGCCTCTAAGGGCAGCATTGATTACGCCCTGTTTCTCACCTCGCTGGTTGGTGTGTCACTGGTGGTTGCCTCAGGTTGTGTTTTCAACAACGTGATCGACCGCGACATCGATATCAAGATGGAGAGAACCAGGAATCGGGTGCTGGTTAAAGGCCTTATCTCCGCGAAAGTTAGCCTGGTTTACGCCACTGTGCTGGGTATTGCTGGCTTTGCACTGCTGTATTTTGGTGCTAATCCGCTGGCCATGTGGCTGGCGGTGATGGGCTTCGTGGTATACGTTGGCGTTTACAGCCTGTATATGAAGCGTCACTCTGTCTACGGTACGCTGATTGGCAGCCTGTCCGGTGCTGCGCCGCCGGTCATTGGCTACTGCGCCGTGACCAACGAGTTTGATGCCGGTGCCTTAATCCTGCTGGCTATCTTTAGCCTGTGGCAGATGCCGCACTCCTATGCGATTGCCATCTTCCGCTTTAAAGATTACCAGGCAGCCAACATCCCGGTGTTACCGGTGGTGAAAGGTATCTCGGTGGCGAAGAATCATATTACGCTCTATATCCTGGCGTTTATGATTGCCACGCTGATGCTGACGCTGGGTGGCTACGCAGGCTACAAATATCTGGTCGTTGCGTCTGCCGTTAGCGTGTGGTGGCTGGGAATGGCGCTGTCAGGCTACAAAACCTCAAACGATCGGGTTTGGGCGCGTAAGCTGTTCGTTTTCTCGATTGTGGCTATCACGGCCCTGAGCGTCATGATGTCGGTTGACTTTATGACGCCAGCATCGAAAGACCTGCTGACCTACGTGCGCTGATGTGTACTGCAACAGCATGAAACGGGCGCGATTTTCGCGCCCTTTCTTTTTGTTACGACTGCTTAAGAACTATTGTTTTACCCGCCCGCTCTCCCTACCTAAAATAAATGCAGCACATCAACAGAGGTTGGAATGAACGATAACAAAATGACTCCGGTGGAGCTGCGCGCCACATGGGGCCTTGGCACGGTCTTTTCCCTGCGCATGCTGGGAATGTTTATGGTCCTGCCGGTGTTGACCACCTATGGCATGGCACTTCAGGGAGCGAGTGAAACCTTAATCGGCGTGGCAATCGGCATCTACGGTCTGGCTCAGGCTATTTTCCAGATCCCCTTTGGCCTGCTGTCCGATCGCATCGGACGCAAGCCGCTGATCGTCGGCGGCCTGCTGGTCTTCGTCCTTGGCAGCGTCATTGCGGCCAGCACCGATTCAATCTGGGGCATTATTCTGGGGCGTGCGCTGCAGGGCTCCGGTGCAATTGCTGCCGCGGTCATGGCGCTGCTGTCCGATTTAACCCGTGAACAAAACCGCACTAAAGCGATGGCGTTTATCGGTATCAGCTTTGGCGTGACCTTTGCTATCGCAATGGTCTTAGGTCCGATTATCACCCACAAGCTGGGCCTGAACGCGCTGTTCTGGATGATCGCGATGCTTGCGTCACTGGGCATAGCGATTACGTTATGGGTTGTCCCCTCCTCTTCTCATCACGTGCTAAATCGTGAATCAGGGATGGTACGCGGCAGCTTCAGTAAAGTGCTGGCCAATCCCCGATTGATCAAACTGAACCTGGGCATCTTCTTTTTACATATCTTGCTGATGTCGAGCTTTATCGCCCTGCCCGACCAGTTTGAACAGGCTGGCCTGCCGCCGTCAGAACACTGGAAGGTCTATCTGATCACCATGCTGATTGCGTTTGCCGGCGTGGTGCCCTTTATCATCTACGCCGAAGTAAAGCGAAAGATGAAGCGGGTCTTTGTCGGCTGCGTAGGCATGATGGTCATCGCCGAAATCGTCTTATGGGGCGCCCAGGGGCATTTCTGGACGCTGGTTGTCGGCGTTCAGCTGTTCTTCCTGGCCTTTAACCTGATGGAAGCGATTCTGCCATCGCTGGTGAGTAAGGAGTCACCCGCTGGCTATAAAGGCACCGCTATGGGACTTTATTCCACCAGTCAGTTTCTGGGCGTCGCCATTGGGGGGAGCCTGGGCGGCTGGCTGTTTGGTCATTTCGATGCACAAACCGTGTTTATGGTCGGGGCGATTGTGGCCGCAGCCTGGCTGTTTGTCAGCATGACTATGCAGGAACCGCCTTATGTAAGCAGCCTGCGTCTGGTGCTGAGCGATGCCGCGCTGGCCGTGCCCACTTTGGAAAAACGTCTGAAAGCACAACCCGGCGTCTCATCCGTGCTGATTGTGCCGGAAGAGAAAAGCGCCTACATCAAGATAGACAGTAAGGTCACCAGCCGGCCTGAGCTGGAAGCGCTGATCGGCAGCTGCTAGTCGCGAGCGGCGCTTAACTGCGCGCGATCGTGGCGAAAGATTAAGTCAGTTCGTGTCAGACATGTCGCCACAAACCACGTGAAAAAGGTGCCCTGCTTCAGGCACCTTTTTTTCATCCGGCGATTGAGGGTGGTTTACAACGACATATCCACCACAATACGGCCTTCAATCTTGCCTGCATGCATCCGGGCAAAGATATCGTTAATATTGCTGAGCGGTTCAATCGCCACGCTGGCTTTCACTTTATGACGGCTGGCAAAATCCAGCGCCTCCTGTAAATCCTTACGCGTTCCGACGATAGAACCCCGCACCGTAATGCCGTCCAGCACCATATCGAAAATAGACAGATCGAATTTGCCAGGCGGCAAGCCGTTTAGCACCATGGTGCCCCCACGACGTAACGTGCCGATCGCCTGCTCAAAGGCTTTAGGCGACACCGCCGTGACCAGCACGCCGTGCGCGCCGCCAAAGTGCTCATGAAACACCCTGGCCGGATCGACGTTTCTGGCATTCGCCACCACGCTGGCGCCCAGGCGCTGGGCAAAGGCCAGCTTATCGTCATCGATATCGACAGCCGCCACGTTCAGCCCCATCGCGACGGCATACTGTATAGCCATGTGCCCTAACCCACCTATGCCGGAAATCACCACCCAGTCACCGGGTTTAGTGTCGGTCATTTTTAACCCTTTGTAGACCGTCACGCCCGCACAGAGCACCGGTGCCACCTCGTTGAATGCGAGGTTTTCGGGGATGATGCCGACATAGTTGGCGTCCGCCACGCAGTATTCGGCAAAACTGCCGTTAACCGAATAGCCGGTATTTTGCTGGCTGTGGCACAGCGTTTCCCAGTTATCAAGACAGTGCTCGCAGTGACCGCAGGCGGAGTAGAGCCAGGGCACGCCGACCCGATCGCCCACCTTCAGGTGATGTACGTTATCCCCCACCGCGACCACCTGCCCGACGCCCTCATGTCCCGGGATAAAAGGCGGAACCGGCTTCACCGGCCAGTCGCCCTCTGCCGCATGCAGATCGGTGTGACACACGCCGGTTGCCGCGATTTTTACCAGAATCTGCCCCGACCCAGGCTGGGGTACGGGCACCTGCTCAATCACCAAGGGTTCGCCGAACGCTTTAACAACTGCTGCCTTCATCATCGTGTTGATTTTCATCGTCATGATTTACGCTCCAGGGATAGGTTACGGACTCAAAACAGCCCCAGCGGTGCCGTGTCATAGCTGACTAACAGGTTTTTGGTCTGCTGGTACTGGTTGAGTGCCATTTTGTGTGTTTCGCGACCCACGCCGGACTGTTTGTAACCCCCAAAGGCAGCATGGGCCGGATAGATGTGGTAACAGTTGGTCCAGACGCGCCCGGCTTTGATGGCCCGCCCCATGCGGTAGGCTAAATTGCTGTCCCGCGTCCAGACGCCCGCTCCCAATCCAAACTGGGTTTCATTGGCAATACGCAAGGCTTCAGCCTCATCTTTGAAGGTGGTGATGCCGATAACCGGGCCAAAGATTTCCTCCTGAAAGCAGCGCATGCTATTGCTGCCTTTAATCAGCGTGGGCTGAATATAGAAACCGTTATCCAGTTCGGACGATATCAAGGCCCGCTCACCCCCGGTCAGGATCTCGCCCCCTTCGTTGCGGGCAATCTCAATATACGACAAAATTTTATCGAACTGCTGACGCGAAGCCTGGGCGCCAATCATCGTGTCGGTATCGAGCGGATCGCCGCGACGAATGGTGGCGACTTTGGCCATCACCCGCTCCATGAAAGGCGCGTAAACGGACTCATGGATTAGCGCACGTGACGGACAGGTACACACCTCGCCCTGATTAAAGAAGCCCAGCACCAGCCCTTCCACCGCCTTGTCAATAAAGTCCGGCTCGCCATTCATGATGTCGGCGAAGTAGATGTTCGGAGATTTCCCGCCCAGTTCCACGGTACAGGGAATAATATTTTCTGCGGCACAGGCCATGATATGACGTCCCACCGGCGTAGAACCGGTAAAGGCGATTTTGGCAATGCGTTTACTGGTTGCCAACGCTTCGCCCGCCTCGCGGCCGAAACCCTGTACCACGTTTAGCACGCCTGCAGGAAACAGGTCGCCGATCATCTCCATCAGCAGCGTAATGCCCAGCGGAGTTTGCTCCGCTGGCTTAAGCACCACACAGTTACCGGCAGCCAGGGCCGGCGCCAGCTTCCATGCGGCCATCAGCAACGGAAAATTCCAGGGAATAATTTGCCCCACCACGCCCAGCGGCTCATGAAAATGATAGGCCACGGTTTTTTCATCGATCTCGCCCGTGCTGCCCTCCTGCGCGCGCAGGCATCCTGCGAAGTAACGAAAATGGTCGGCCGCCAGCGGCAGATCGGCATTGAGCGTTTCCCGAATCGGTTTGCCGTTGTCCCAGCTTTCGGCCACGGCCAGGGTTTCGAGATTGGCATCAATGCGATCAGCCACCTGGAGCAGCAGATTAGATCGGGTTTGTACGGAGGTTTTTCCCCAGGCTTCTGCAGCCCGGTGCGCGGCATCCAGCGCTAAATCAATATCGCGCGCATCGGAACGAGGAAACCGGGCAATGTCACTGCCGTTGACGGGGGAGGTATTCATGAAGTACTCACCACTCAGCGGCTCGATAAATTTGCCATCAATGTAGTTGCCGTAGGCAGATTTAAACGTCACTAACGCACCAGGTGTGCCGGGATGGGCATAACGCATCGCAAACTCCTTCTGTAGGGTAGACAGACAGCGGCATGTTGATTTTTAACGGATAGCGCGCTGTCACCTGACGTTTGCAGGGCCTGTGCCAACTTCCCTTACGCGCTGAAAATCCAGATAAAAATAATAAAAATCAATCACCTGAATAGTAATCTCACAGGCATGCGTTGAGGACTAACCGGCTTTGATCCCGCTTTGTGTTGCAAATCGCAACACCGCTAAAACCAAAACGCTACAATCCCGCTACACTTTTCCGAGCCCACGAGGTCATTCATGCAGCACAAGGTTTCCGATGCTCTATTGCCCGCTATCGATAACAACCCCCTGCTGAGTGATTCCTGGCTACGCAGCCAGCTCTACGGACTGGATCGTTCGGCCGATGATTTTCCTCGCGTACGTCAGGCCGAGTTGACAGAGCTGGTGGCCAGTAATACTGACCTCCAGCAGTTTGCTCAGCCCGTCATGCACAAGCTGGCCCAGAAGGTGACGCAGATGCAGTCGGTGGTCATTCTGTCTGACGCGGCAGGCCGGGTGCTGCACACCTTTGGCGAGATGCAGGCGATGCAAAAAGCACAGCGTTTCGCCCTTGCCCCCGGCAACATCTGGAGCGAATGTGGCCGTGGCACCAACGCCATTGGTACGGCACTGGCGATAGACGACGGTTGTGAAATCGAGGGGAATCAACACTTCCTGACCCGCAACCAGGGGCTTTACTGTGCCGCCATGCCGCTGCAAATGCCCAACGGGCAGATTGCGGGGGTACTGGATGTCTCCGGCCCTGCGCATTTTTCCCATGCCCATACGTTTGCCTGGGTCAAACAGGCGGCACGGCACATTGAGTATCTGTGGGTTAAGCAGAGCCTGCATCCCCAACAATGGCTGATGAGCCTGCACAGCGACGCACACCGGCTAGACAGCCCGGATGAGCTGCTGCTGGTGTTTTCAGACAACGTGCTGACTGCCGCAAATCGGCTGGCCCTGCGTGAGCTTGGCCTGCACGCCGAACAGCTTGGCGTCATCACATTTCAGCAGCTGTTTCCTCACGGCGATCTGCGGGCCACCGCACTGCCAACGCCGGTGATGATCGGACCCCAGCCTTATTATTTTCGTCTGCGTGCGCCCACCCGAACCCGCTTCAGCGTAGCAGCAGGCCCTGCGCGTCCGCTGCCTTTCTCACTGCAACATGAGGGAGATAAAATGGTGCGGCTGCTGAATGCCGGCGTTTCATTATGCATTCGCGGGGAAACCGGCAGCGGAAAAGAGTACGTCAGCCGCGCGTTACATCAGCAAAGCCGCTGGCGGGAAGGAAAATTTGTGGCGATTAACTGCGCCGCGATTCCGGAATCCTTGATCGAATCTGAACTCTTTGGCTACCAGCCGGGGGCATTTACCGGCGCCAGCAAAAATGGCTACATCGGTAAAATCCGTGAGGCCGATGGCGGCGTCCTGTTTCTGGATGAGATCGGCGATATGCCACTGGCGCTGCAAACCCGGCTCTTACGCGTGCTACAGGAAAAAGAGGTCGCGCCGCTGGGATCCAGTCAGAGCTGGCCGGTTAACCTGGCCGTGATCAGCGCGACACATCGGGATCTGGCGCAACGCGTCGCACAGGGCGACTTCCGCGAGGATCTCCTGTACCGGCTGCAGGAATTTTCATTCACGATCCCGCCTCTACGTGACTGGTCTTCTCTTCCGGCGTTTATCACGCAACTCTGGGACGCGCTGGGCGGCGGCGCGCGTCAGATCGGCCTGTCTTCCGAAGTGCTGGCGACATTAACGCGCTATCCCTGGCCGGGCAACGTGCGCCAGCTACGCAGCCTGATGAAAGTCTTGCTGGCGCTGGCGGAAGATGGCGATAGCGTGGAGATCACGCATTTACCTGAGGAGTACCGCAGCGGCAACGCCGCGGCATCACCCGCGCGCCAGCAGCATGACGATCGTCTGATAAAAGCGACGTTGCAGCAGTTTAACGGCAACATCAGCAAAACGGCGCAGGCGCTCGGCGTTGCGCGCAGCACGCTGTATCGCCGCGCTGCACGCGAGAAGTGAGCTTAATCGCGGAAGTTTTTAAACTGGAATGGCTGGCCCAGATTTCCCCCGCGCACCAGCGCCATCGCCCCCTGCAGATCGTCACGTGACTTACCAGTGACGCGCAGGGATTCACCCTGAATCTGGGTCTGCACTTTCAGCTTGCTGTCTTTGATCAACTTCACCAGCTTCTTCGCCACATCGGCTTCAATGCCTTTTTTCATTTTGGCATCCAGGCTCCAGCTCTTGCCGCTGTGCTCAATTTCTTCCGGCACGTCCAGGGCCGCGCCTTCAATGCCGCGCTTAAGCATTTTTTCACGCAGAATATCGACCAGTTGCTTTACCTGAAAGTCAGATTCACTGATGACTTTAATGGTTTCATTTTTTTCATTGAGTTCGTAACTGGCGGTGACGTTACGAAAATCGAAACGGGTGGACAGTTCGCGGTTAGCGTTATCTACCGCATTGCGAACTTCCTGCATGTCGACTTCTGAAACGATATCGAAAGATGGCATCTCTTCTTCTCCTGAGGCTAAACTGGCATGCATAATACGCGTCTTAGGCCACTAAATAAAATCACGCTGTGCAGCGCTATACTTAACCCATTGTCACAGCGCATAAATAATACGCCCGCGAGCGGGAGGCAGCATGAAAATAACCGTATTAGGATGCGGCGCGCTAGGCCAGGTCTGGCTTACCGCCCTTGCCCATTCTGGACATGATGTACAGGGATGGCTGCGTGTCCCCCAGCCCTACTGTTCAGCCAACGTGATTGATCCTCTGGGTCGCGTGTCGAACCGGACCTTTATTGCCAACGATCCGCTGTTTCTGGCCCAGAGTCAGCTGCTGCTGGTCACGCTGAAAGCCCCCCAGGTTTCGACAGCCGTTAAAAATCTGGAGAGCGTGATGGCGGAAAACTGTCCCGTGCTGCTGCTGCATAACGGAATGGGGACGCTGGGGGAATTAAAGGGCCTGCGACAGCCGCTGTTGCGCGGCATTACCACCCACGCCGCCATGCGGGACGGAACGGTGATAAAACATGTCGCCAGCGGCGTCACGCATATTGGCCCCGGCAACCGCAAAAGCGAAGGCTGGAGCGCGATTGCCGACGTTCTACATGATGCACTGCCCGACGTCGCCTGGCATGACAATATCCGGGCCGCCTGCTGGCGCAAACTGGCGGTTAACTGCGTAATAAACCCGCTGAGCGTGGAGCACGATTGTCAAAACGGCGCGCTCCGCCAGTACAGCCGTGAAATACAAACCCTGTGCGATGAAATCAGTTGGGTGATGGAACGAGAAGGCCAGTCCGTTGACAGCCAGAGTCTGCAGGATCAGGTATTCGATGTGATAGAAACGACGGCGGCGAATACGTCGTCAATGCTGCAGGATATTCGCGCACAGCGGCTGACGGAAATTGAATACATCACCGGTTTCCTGCTGCGCCGGGCACGTACCCACGGCTTCGTGTTGACAGAAAACACGCGCCTGTATGACATGATTAAACGCAAGGAGTCTTTTTATGGGCGCGAACGCCTCAGTACTGGTCTGTCTGGCTCATGGCAGTGAAGAAATCGAAGCGGTCACCACGCTGGATCTGCTGGTACGTGGCGGGATAAAAACGGTTACCGCCAGCGTGGAAAGCGACGGCAGCCGTGAAATCCTCTGCTCGCGCGGGGTCCGCCTGCTGGCCGATGTCCCGCTGGTCGAGGTCGCGGATAACGCCTACGATGCCATTGTACTGCCCGGAGGATTGAAAGGCGCCGAGACGTTTCGCGACAGTCCGCTGCTGGTGGAAACCGTGCGGCAGTTTCATCTGACCGGGCGTATTGTTGCCGCCATCTGCGCCGCGCCTGGCACGGTGCTGGTGCCGCATAACCTGTTTCCCGTGGGAAATATGACGGGTTTCCCCGGTTTGAAATCCACCATACCGGATGATAAATGGATGGAGCGGCGCGTGGTGTGGGATCCGCGCGTCAATCTGTTAACCAGCCAGGGGCCGGGCAGCGCGATGGATTTTGCGCTGAAGTTAATCGATCTGTTAGTCGGCAGTGATAAAGCGCGGGAGGTTGCCGCTCAACTGGTAATGGCACCCGGCATTTACGATTACCAGGCCAGTTAAGATTCGGCGTCTGAAAAGCGGTACAGGTAGCACTGTGCCCGCTTCCCGGTCGGGTGCGCGGGCACAGCGTGCGTTTTAAGGGCGGTAAACTTTGACGTTTTTAAAGCCCTGCTCATGCAGATACAGCGCCTGAAGTTTACTCATCACGCCGCGATCGCAGTACAACAGCCAGGTTTTATTCTGATCGAGGTCGCCAAACTGGGTGCTGAGTTTGTAGAAAGGCATCGACTTCACCTCTGTTCCCACCAACTCAAGCGGTTTGTCTTCCTGCTCATCCACCGAACGGATATCCAGTACGCTGTCGTTTTCGTTCAGCAAGCCGACCGTTTCAACCTCGACCACTTCGTCCTGCGTTTGCTCGGCAATTTCGCGGATATCCACGTTGGTCGCTTCGGCCACCATGCGTTCCAGAATCGAGAAGTCAAAATGGCTTTCTTCAGCGTCGATTTTGCCCTTCACCGCTTTGACGGTTGGGCTTTTGGAAATCACACCGCAATATTCCGGCATGGTACTGGCAAAATCTTCGGTGCCGATCTCACGCGCGACCTTGATGATGTGCTCTTTATCATGGGAGATCAGCGGGCGCAGAATCAGCGTATCCGATGCATTGTCGATCAAACGCAGGTTGGTCAGGGTCTGACTGGAAACCTGTCCCAGCGCTTCACCGGTCACCAGCGCCTGAACGCCATAGCGTTCAGCGACCATCGACGCGGCGCGAACCATCATGCGCTTCAGTACCACGCCCATTTGGCCATCGTCGACTTTTTCTAAAATTTCGCCCACGACCGGTTCGAAGTTTATCGCGACAAAACGGACCCGATGTGAACGACCGAAACGGTTCCAGATATAATGCGCCACCTGACGCACGCCGATTTCGTGTGCGGCACCGCCAAGATTAAAGAAGCAGTAATGCACCCGGCAGCCGCGACGCATCAGCATGTAGCTCGACACGCCAGAGTCAAAGCCGCCCGAGATTAGCGACAGCACATCTTCCTGCGTGCCAATCGGGAAACCGCCCAGCCCCTCATAGCGCGCGGTCACCAGCGTTAAGCGGTTCTCTTCCACTTCGAGATTGACCGTCACCTCTGGCTTTTTAAGCTGCACCGTGGCGCTCTCGATGTGCTGATTCAGGCCACCGCCGACGTAGCGTTCCACATCCTGCGAACTAAAGCTGTGTTTGCCCCGGCGCTTAACACGCACGCAAAACGTTTTGTTTTCAAGAGCATCGCGGTACTGCGCCAGCGTCTGCTCAAAAATATGATGAATATCGGTATATTCACGCTCTTCCACCGCAAGGACATGGTGGATACCGGGGATGCGCATGAGCTCATCAGGAATAACCGTGCGCATGGCTTCATCTTTGCAGCGCACTTCAATATGATCCCAGTAACGGACGACCGCGATCTCGTCGCTGACGGTTTTAAGCACGTTGCGAATATTGCTGGCAAGAATCTTAATAAAGCGCAGGCGCACCGACTGACTCTTGATGGTGATTTCGGGAAATAACTTGACGATAAACTTCATGGCGATACAGCTTCGTTGGGCAAATAAGTGCTAAAACAGGCTGCACTTAGCTGGTAAGATCATAAAATTGCGGGCTGCCAGGCGCATCCGCATCCGAGGCGCGGAAGTATATCACCTTTACCTGGTGACTGCTTCTGCAACAGCATGCACATTGATTATTTTGCTAATCATTCTCTCTCAGCTACCATGACCGATTGCATGATAACGTTCCAACCGTGAGTCGATCCTAACTATGCCGAAAAAAGCCGAACAGCCAGCCAGCTTTGAAACGTCATTGCAGCAGCTGGAACAGATTGTCAGTCGTCTGGAAAGTGGTGAACTGCCGTTGGAAGAGGCCCTCAATGAATTTGAGCGCGGCGTGCAGCTGGCACGCAATGGCCAACAGACGCTGCAACAGGCCGAGCAGCGCGTTCGTATTTTACTCAGCGATGATAAAGACGCCGACCTCTCCTCTTTTACGCCGGAAAACAACTAATGGATTTTCCTGAACTGCTCGACGCTTATCACAGGCAAGTGAATCGTGCGTTGACGGGCTTATTAGACGCCCTGCCTTTTCAGAGTTCTCCTCTGGTGAATGCCATGCAGTATGGGGCATTATTAGGCGGCAAACGCCTGCGCCCGTTTCTGGTCTACGCCACCGGCGAGATGCTTCACGCCGACAAAGCGAGTCTGGATGCGCCCGCTGCAGCAGTTGAGTGTATTCATGCCTATTCACTGATTCATGACGATCTTCCTGCCATGGACGATGACGCTCTGCGTCGTGGGCAACCGACCTGCCATATTAAATATGGTGAAGATACCGCCATCCTTGCAGGCGATGCGCTGCAAACGCTGGCATTTTCTATCCTTGCCGACCAGCCCATGCCGGGCGTGAGCGCGGAATATCGGCTGGCCATGTTGTCAGAACTGGCAAAAGCCAGCGGCGTCGCGGGGATGTGCGGCGGTCAGGCACTGGATCTGGCGGCGGAGGGTCAGTCGGTGGGGCTTGCTCAACTTGAACAAATTCATCGTCATAAAACCGGTGCGTTGATCCGCGCGGCCGTTCGGCTTGGCGCGTTTGCCGCTGGCGAAAAAGGCCGCGAGGCGCTTCCGTATCTTGATCGCTATGCAGACGCTATCGGTCTGGCTTTTCAGGTGCAGGATGACATCCTGGATGTGACGGGTGACACAGCTGTCATCGGAAAACGCCAGGGTGCCGATCAAGATCTTGGAAAAAGCACCTATCCTTCACTGATGGGTCTGGATGATGCCCGCACTAAGGCACTGGATTTATATCAGGAAGCCGTCGATGCTTTGCACATGCTCTCTGCCAAATCCTATAACACCACAGCCTTGAAGGCGCTGGCGAGCTTCGTAATTGAACGCGATAAATAACTTCCATGATGAGTCACTGATGAGTTTTGATATTACAAAATACCCGACACTGGCGCAGGCAGAAACGGTTCAGGCGCTGCGAGCCCTGCCAAAAGAGAAATTGCCTGCGCTCTGCAGCGAGCTGCGCCAGTATTTATTAGACAGCGTGAGCCGCTCAAGCGGCCATTTTGCGTCGGGCCTGGGCGTGGTCGAGCTGACCGTGGCGCTGCATTACGTCTATAACACGCCGTTCGATCACCTGGTGTGGGACGTCGGTCATCAGGCTTATCCGCACAAAATTTTAACGGGACGCCGCGATCGCATTGGCTCTATTCGCCAAAAGAACGGTGTGCATCCGTTTCCCTGGCGCGGCGAGAGTGAATACGATGTGCTGAGCGTGGGCCACTCTTCGACCTCCATCAGTGCCGGACTGGGCATGGCTGCGGCGGCCGAACGTGAAGGCAAAGGCCGCCGCACGGCCTGCGTTATCGGTGATGGTGCCATTACTGCGGGCATGGCGTTTGAAGCCATGAACCATGCAGGCGATATCAAATCGGATATGCTCGTGATTCTGAATGACAATGAAATGTCGATTTCAGAGAACGTCGGGGCGCTGAACAACCGGCTGGCGCAGATCCTCTCGGGCAAAACCTATGCGCGTCTGCGTGAAGGCGGCAAGCGTGTTCTGACCGGCCTGCCGCCGATTAAAGAATTAGTGAAGCGTACCGAAGAGCATCTGAAAGGCATGGTTGTGCCCGGAACTCTGTTTGAAGAGCTGGGTTTTAACTATATCGGCCCGGTGGACGGCCATGATGTGCTGACGCTGGTAAATACGCTGAGTAATATGCGCAGCCTGAAAGGGCCACAGTTCCTGCATATTATGACCAAAAAGGGCAAAGGCTACGCGCCGGCAGAACAGGATCCTATTACCTGGCATGCTGTGCCGAAATTTGACGTCGCCAGCGGTGAGCTGCCAAAAAGCGCCGAAGGTTTGCCGAGCTACTCCAAAATTTTCGGCAACTGGCTGTGTGAGATGGCCGCTCACGATACGAAGCTGATGGCAATTACGCCTGCCATGCGTGAAGGTTCAGGCATGGTCGGTTTCTCTCGCAAATACCCCAACCAGTATTTTGACGTTGCCATTGCCGAACAGCACGCGGTGACCTTCGCCGCTGGCCTGGCGATTGGGGGCTACAAACCGGTGGTGGCCATCTACTCCACCTTCCTGCAGCGCGCCTACGATCAGGTCATCCACGACGTGGCAATTCAGAAACTGCCGGTGTTGTTTGCCATCGATCGCGGCGGCATCGTCGGCGCTGACGGGCAGACGCACCAGGGCGCGTTCGATCTCGCCTATCTGCGCTGCGTGCCGGACATGGTGATTATGACGCCAAGCGACGAGAATGAATGTCGCCAGATGCTGTATACCGGTTATCACTATCAGGATGGCCCGGCCGCGGTACGTTATCCGCGCGGTACCGGTACCGGTGCTGCGCTGACACCGCTGCAAAGCCTGCCGCTGGGTAAAGGCGTGGTAAAACGTCAGGGCGAAAAACTGGCCATCCTCAACTTCGGTACGCTGTTGCCGGAAGCGAGCAAGGTGGCGGAAGCGCTGAACGCAACGCTTGTGGACATGCGCTTCGTGAAACCGCTGGATACGTCACTGATCGCCGAACTGGCGGCCAGTCATGAGTCCCTGATTACGCTGGAAGAAGGCGCGATTAAAGGCGGCGCAGGCAGCGGCGTGAATGAGTTTGTCATGGCTAAACGCCTGGGCGTGCCCGTGCTGAATATCGGCCTGCCTGATGAGTTTATTCCGCCTGGTACTCAGGAAGAAATGCGCCACGACTACCAACTGGACATTGACGGTATTCAACAGCAGATCAGCCGCTGGCTGGCGCAGTAGGTCCCCTGCCCGCGCACTGTGGAGCGCGTCATTCCTGCTATGCTTAATCCCCTGGGTTAGACATAGCAGGAGTCTTCATGAAAACCATTCAATTAGCGAACACTGACTTAACGGTTTCCCGGCTTTGCCTGGGTTGTATGACCTTTGGGGAACCCGATCGCGGCAAGCACGCCTGGACACTTCCGGAAGAGAGCAGCCGTCCGCTCATCCAGCAGGCGCTGGAAGCAGGGATCAATTTTTTTGATACCGCGAACAGCTATTCTGACGGCAGTAGCGAGGAGATTGTGGGCCGGGCGCTCAAAGATTTTGCCCGACGTGATGAGGTGGTCGTTGCCACCAAAGTTTTCTTTCCCATGAGCAATCTCTCGCAGGGCTTATCTCGCCAGAACATTCTGCAATCTATCGACGACAGCCTGCAACGGCTGGATATGGAGTATGTCGATCTTCTGCAAATTCATCGCTGGGACTATGACACCCCGCTGGAAGAGACGCTGGAAGCCCTTGACGCAGTGGTGAAGTCTGGTAAAGCGCGCTACATCGGCGCCTCCTCAATGCATAGCCACCAGTTTGCTCAGGCCTTAGCCCTGCAGGACCAACAGGGCTGGGCACGCTTTGTCAGCATGCAGGATCAGTACAACCTGATTCAACGTGAAGAAGAGCGGGAGATGCACCCTTTGTGTCTGCGGGAAAACATTGCGGTATTGCCCTGGAGCCCCCTGGCACGCGGCAAACTGACCCGCCCCTGGGGAGAAACCACCGCACGATCCGTATCGGATGACGTCATTCCCTCGCTCTATGCCACAACCGAGGAGAACGACGCGATGATAGCCGAGCGCCTGGCACAGGTTGCGGCGGACAAAGGCGTGACGCGTGCGCAGGTGGCGCTGGCATGGTTACTCAGCAAACCCGCCGTCACCGCCCCAATCATCGGTGCTTCGCGCGCCGGGCAGTTCGCCGAGCTGGCTAATGCCGTCAATGTGGAACTGACCGGGGACGAGATCGCCCATCTGGAAGAGGCCTATCAACCGCACCCGGCAACGGGTTATCAGTAAGCGGGTTGTGAAGCGTTTTGCATGCGGCGCTATGCGCTGTCCGACAGGCAAAGCGGTAGACCGTTCCCGCAGGGGAACGGCCATCATGCTGAACGACGAAATGAGGGAGAACGGGCGGGGTTTTTCGCTGTAGAGGCCCGGTGTGGCAAGCTTAAGCGGCCAAAAAGACGCCCGTCGCGTACAGCATCGCCGCCGCGATAATACCGGCGATAATATCATCTACCATGATGCCCATACCGCCATGCACGTTACGATCGAACCAGCGAATCGGCCAGGGTTTCCAGATATCGAGCACGCGGAACAGAACAAAACCACTCACCACCCATTGCCAGCTGTTGACCGGAATCGCCATCAGGGTAATCCACATCCCGATAAACTCATCCCAGACAATGCTGCCGTGGTCATGCACGCCCATATCCTTGGCGGTGCGATGGCAAAGGTAAACGCCCACACTAATGCCCAGCAAGACCACCAGCGAGTAGAGATCATGGGGGAGCAAGGTCATGAGCCACCAAAACGGAATGGCGGCCAGCGATCCTACCGTTCCGGGCATAAACGGGCTCAGGCCGCTGCCGAAGCCGGTCGCCAGCAAATGCCAGGGATTGCGCAGGCGCAGGCGGCTTTTCGCAAGGGTTTTATCTGAGGTCAAAATGGTCGAATCCTTTATGACGGAATTCCGTGGGTTTACCGTTTTCCAGCAGTGACAGCCCTTCTGACTCCGGTGCCATCTGGCCAATGCAGGTATAAGGCACGCCAAGATGCCCCAGCGCCACATCCAGCGCGCCACGATTGACTTCCGGCACGCTAAAGCACAGCTCGTAATCTTCTCCGCCGCTGAGCGCCCAGCGCAGCACCTGTTCGGCATCAAAGTTTTCACGCAGTGCAGAAGAGAGCGGCAGCGCATCCAGATTCAACCGTGCACCACAGCCGCTGGCTTTCAGTACATGGCCAAGATCGGAGATGAGTCCATCCGATAAATCAATGGCGGATGACGCCAGGGAACGCAGCGACTGTCCCTGTAAAATGCGCGGCATTGGGCGCAGGTGGCGCTTGATCAGGGCTTCGTGTATCGCCGGATCGTCAATGCGGCAGTGATGCTGTAATAACGCCAGCCCGGCAGCGCTGTCGCCCAGCGTACCGGTCACGTAGATCCAGTCACCCGGCCTGGCGCCCGAGCGTTTCAGCGCCTTGCCGTGGGGAATCAAGCCATGAATCCCCAACGTGAGGCTGAGGGGGCCACGCGTGGTATCGCCGCCCACCAGCTGCATGTCGTAGTATTCCAGCAGGTCAAACAGGCTTTCGCTAAAGCTGCTGAGCCAGGTTTCATTCACGTCAGGCAAGGTCATGGCCAGCGTCAGCCAGGCAGGATCGGCTCCCATCGCGGCCAAATCGCTCAGGTTTACCGCCAGAGATTTATACGCTAAATCCGCAGGATGGATGGAAGACAGGAAATGGACGCCGGAAACCAGCGTATCGGTGCTGACCGCCAGCGTCTGTTTTTCGGGCACGCTAAGCAACGCGCAATCGTCGCCAATGCCGAGTTCGACATCACGGCGGCTACGCGTTCTGCGATTGAAGTAGCGTGCGATGAGTTCAAATTCACCACATGACATAATTGCGTTCCGCTTAACCATTAATGAAAAAGGCCGGCAAGCCGGCCTTATTGATTATTTGCGTTGGGGTCTGATTTGTGGACCGGCTTTATCCAGTACGCCGTTGACAAATTTATGGCTGTCTTCGGCACCAAACACTTTCGCCAGCTCAATACCTTCGTTGATGGCCACTTTATAGGGCACATCAGAACGCTTGCTCAATTCATACAGCGAAATACGCAGAATGGCTTTTTCAACCTGTCCCAGCTCTTCGAGCTGACGCGACAGATACGGCTTCATCAGGCCATCCAGGTACGCGCTGTTGGTCGCCACACCGGACAGCAGTTCGCGGAAATAGGTAATGTCGACGTCTTTGACGTCTTGTTCCGCCAGAAACTGGTATTCCACATCGGCAATGTCGTTGTTGGACAACTGCCAGGAGTAAAGCGCCTGGACAGCGCACTCACGGGCGCGACGACGAGCAGCAGGTTTCACAAAATTCCCCTTACAAAAATCAGGCTTTAATGGCTTTCAATACGTTGATCATTTCAAGCGCGGTCAGGGCCGCTTCGGCACCTTTATTACCCGCTTTCGTTCCAGCACGCTCAATGGCCTGCTCGATATTTTCAGTCGTCAGTACGCCAAATGCCACCGGAATATCACTGTCCATGGCAACGCTGGCAATACCGGAGCTGGCTTCACCTGCGACATATTCGAAGTGAGCAGTGCCACCACGAATTACGGTACCCAGCGCGATCACGGCGTCGTACTTGCCGGTTTTGGTCAGCGCACGGGCTGCCAGCGGCAGTTCATAAGCGCCTGGAACCCAGACGACGGTGATATTGTCATCGCTGACCTGGCCAATGCGCTTCAGGGCATCAACCGCGCCGTCTAACAGGCTGTCATTGATAAAGTTGTTAAAACGCGCGATAACGATGGCAATGTTTGCCTCAGGCGTTGCAACGGCAGCTTCGATAACTTTCATACATATCCTTTCAGGGGTTTGTTTGGCCCCGCGCAGGGGGGCGGATTCTAACATACTCTTTGGCGGCGTGCTCTCGCTTTTCCGCCTCCGTTATTGCGGTGTCAGCGTCAGGCGCACATCATCGCCGACCTGACGGAGATCGCGAAAGGCAAAGACCGGCGCATCGGCCAACTGCGTTAACCCCGCAAGCTGGCACAGGCCACGCGCGTCATTGCCCAGTAATTTCGGCGCAACATACACAATCAGCTCATCCACCAGTCCGGCCTGAATCAGCGCGCCCGCGAGCGTCGCGCCGGCTTCCACCCAGACGCTGTTAATCTGCCGCTGGCCCAGCACCATCATCAGCGCCACTAAATCCAGCTGGCTGTCGCGCAGTGGAACAGGAATCTGCGTCACCGTTTCCGGCCAGTGCCGATCGTCGACCTGCTGGCGCATCAGCCAGGTTTCGCCTAATTGTTCAATAAGTTTGTGGTGCGGCGTTACGCGATTCTGGCTATCGACGATCACTCTTACCGGCTGACGTAGCTCGGCTTCATCCACCAGGCGCTGACTTTCGCTGTCCAGTTCTGACCAGCGCACCGTTAACGAGGGATTATCCGCCAGTACGGTTGCACTGCTGCTGAGGATGGCGGAACTCTGGGCGCGCAGCCGCTGCACGTCGCGCCGGGCCGCCGGCGAGGTGATCCACTGGCTTTCCCCACTGGCCATGGCGGTGCGGCCGTCCAGCGAGGCACCCAGTTTTAACTGTATCCAGGGAAAGCCGGTACGCATGCGTTTCAGAAAACCACGGTTCAGGGCTTCCGCTTCCTGCATCATCAGCCCGTGGCTGACCTCAATGCCCGCCTGATGCAGGCGGTGTAATCCCCGTCCGGCTACCTGCGGATTGGGATCCTGCATGGCCGCCACCACGCGGGTTACACCTGCGGCAATTAATGCATCACAACAGGGCGGCGTGCGCCCGTGGTGACTGCAGGGTTCCAGCGTCACATAGGCGGTTGCGCCACGTGCGCGGTCCCCCGCCATACGTAACGCGTGCACTTCCGCATGGGGTTCCCCGGCGCGCTGATGCCAGCCTTCCCCAACAATCTGACCGTCACGCACAATGACGCAGCCTACATTGGGATTGGGTGTGGTGGTAAAACGGCCGCGGCGCGCCAACTCCAGCGCGCGCGCCATATAGCGTTCATCGGTCATGATTTAATCCTGTAATCTGGCAATCTCTTCGCCAAAATCACGCACGTCCTCAAAGCTGCGGTAAACAGAAGCAAAGCGGATATAGGCTACCTTATCGAGCTTCTTCAGCTCGTCCATCACCAGGTTGCCAATCAGCTTGCTGGGGATTTCACGTTCTCCTGTCGCCCGCAGTTGGGTTTTAATATGGCTTACCGCACTCTCAACGGCATCCGCACTGACCGGACGCTTCTCCAGCGCTTTCATCATGCCGCTGGCCAGCTTGTCTTCATTGAAAGGCTCACGCACGTCGTTGCTTTTCACCACGCGCGGCATCACCAGTTCAGCCACTTCAAACGTAGTGAAACGCTCATGGCACACCAGACATTGACGACGGCGCCGCACTGACGAACCCTCACTAACCAGACGAGAATCAATCACTTTAGTGTCTACAGCGGAGCAGAATGGGCAATGCATGACGTTTCCTGACACGAGATAAATGGGTTATACAGTGTAGCGCGAACTGCAGGTCAACAAAATCGATTCCCGTGCTTTCCCCTGCCTGCCTCACAGCCTGAGCGGGCAACAGGCCAGCGACGTTAAACAGCACGACACTTACAGAGCCGCAGGCGGGATGTGGTGAGCACACCGCCAGCCTCCCTCACCAGAGACACCGGCACACACACAGGAACGCGTGAACGGGCCGTAACAGCTTCAGCGCATTACGGCAGCAGCCTTTGCCTGAGCGGGACAACGGGAGAAGGCTGACTCGGCTCCCCTGCCGTTCAGACAATTCCGTTAACGAACAAACCGCCGTCTGGCCGCTCAGGACAGGCTTGACGACATCGCTAACCTGGAAGATAACGTGCTGTTGGCCCTTTCAGGTTACCCAGGCGAAACCGGACAGAGCCATGCCATGAATATTAATGAAACACAGAAGCCACACCGGATAACCTTCACCCGGACAGTTTCTGGCCATTTCTTTATAACGGATAAGGATAAATAATGATCAGGATGGTTTGGGCCCCCGCCGCCCTCTCACTGATGCTGTTGAGCGGTTGCAGCACAACGGCCGGGCAGCCACAGGTTAAACAACTTCATCAGGAAGTTAGTCAGTTGAACCAGCAGATGCAGCGGCTTACCAGCCAGGCAAGCGCGGTGGAGATTCAGGGGCAGCTTAACGGACATTCGCAACAGGGTGCCTGGTTATTACCTCAGGCCAATACGCCCGTTGAATTACAAACCCAGGCCGGCACGCTTCGCTTGTCTTTATCGCGTGTTGAGGCTGAAGCCAACGGCTCACGCGCTAACCTGACCCTACAGACGCGGGATAATACGCCGCTGCCGGGGCTGGAGGCTACCGTAGTCTGGGGCCAGCTCGATCCCGCGACCGGTAAACCGCTTGAGGCCGACAGCCTGACGCAAACCATCCGGATTCCCGCCTCGCTGACGCCACGCAGTTCGGTCATTGTGCCGTTGCGCCTGGGCGGTATTACGCCGGACCAGCTTGGCTATGTGCGGATTCATCAGGTACTGGCCAAAACGGCTGTACCCACACCATAAAGACAAAAAAAAGCCGCCAGTTGTCTGAACTGGCGGCTTTTTTATCATGCAACGATTACGGCAGGATTGAAGGCTGATCTGCGCCCTCTTTCTCCACTTTCTGTACCAGCATGTGTTCGCGTTTCATGCCCAGCTTCAACGCCAGTGCTGAAGAGACGTAGATCGACGAAATCGTACCAATGGTGACACCGATCAGCATGGTCAGCGAGAAGCCTTTCAGCAGCGCACCACCAAAGATGAACAGGATCAGGATCATCGCCAGCGTCGTCAGCGAGGTGATCAAGGTACGGCTCAACGTCTGGGTCAGGGACACGTTGGTAATGTCGTAAGAAGAGCCGCGACGAATTTTGCGGAAGTTCTCACGAATACGGTCCGAAACCACGATTTTATCGTTAAGCGAGTAACCGATAACCGACATCAGCGAGGCCACGATGGTGAGGTCGACTTCAACCCGGAACAGCGACAGCAGTCCACAGGTGATGATCACGTCGTGCGCCAGCGCCAGCACCGTACCCAGCGCCAGGCGCCACTCAAAGCGAATACCGATGTAGATCAGGATCGCAATCAGTGCCGACAGCAGAGCCAACGCTCCGGCCTGCGCCAGATCGCTACCCACGCTCGGTCCAACAAACTCGATACGTTTTACCGTGGCGTTTTGCTGGGTGGTCTGGTTAATCACCGTGACCACTTTGTTGCCTAACTCTGTGCCTGCAGGCCCCGTGACAGGCGGCATACGCACCATCACGTCGCGGCTGCTACCAAAGTTCTGGATCAGCGGCTCCTGAAAGCCCGCCTTGACCAGCTCGGCACGGATCGTGTCGAGGTCAGCGGGTTTTTCCAGGTTGATCTCAATCACCGTACCGCCGGTGAAATCGAGACCCCAGTTAAAACCACGTACGCCAACAATGGCAATCGAGATGATGATTAACAGTCCCGAAATGATAAATGCCAGCGTATCCCAGCGCATAAAGTCGACGACTTTACGGCCATGGTTTAACTGCTCAATGTTATATTCCTGTGCCACAACGCACTCCTCAGATAGACAGCTTTTTGATGCGCTTGCCACCGTACATCAGGTTAATGATGGCGCGGGTACCGACAATCGATGTGAACATTGAGGTCGCAATACCAATAGCCGTTGTAATCGCAAAGCCCTTAATGGAACCCGTACCGATCGCATACAGAATCACCACTTTGATCAGGGTGGTGACGTTAGCATCGACAATACTGGAGAAGGCGCCTTTGTAGCCCTCATGAATTGCCTGCTGCACGCTACGCCCGTTACGCAGTTCTTCTTTAATACGCTCGTTGATCAGTACGTTGGCATCGACCGCCACCGCCAGCGTCAGCACGATACCGGCAATGCCAGGCATCGTCAGCGTGGCGCCCGGCAGCAGTGACATGATACCGACAATCAGTACCAGGTTTGCCAGCAGTGCGCTGGTGGCAATCAGGCCAACTTTCTTGTAGTACAGCACCATAAACAGGATAGAGGCGACCAGGCCCCACAGGCAGGCTTCCAGACCCTGAGTAATGTTCTGCTGCCCCATCGTTGGACCAATAGTCCGCTCTTCCACAATCTGGATAGGCGCAATCAGCGCACCGGCACGCAGCAGCAGCGACAGCTGACGTGCTTCGTTCGGGTTACTGATACCGGTGATGCGGAAGCTGTTACCCAGGCGAGACTGAATATTGGCGACGTTGATCACCTCTTCCTGTTTCACCAGAATGGCACGACCGTTAGCATCTTTCTTGCCGCTGTCTTTGTACTCCACAAACAGGGTCGCCATCGGCTTACCGATGTTGTCCTTGGTGAAGTTAGACATGATATTACCGCCCGCGCCGTCCAGTGAAATGTTCACCTGAGGCTGGTTGTACTCATCCATGCTGGATGTGGAATCGGTAATGTGGTCACCGGTCAGGATCACGCGTTTATAGAGCACCACAGGGCGTCCATCACGCATGTCTTTCACTTCAGAATCACCCGGTACACGGCCGCTGGCAGCGGCGGTAGGATCCACGCTGGTGTTAACCAGACGGAATTCCAGCGTCGCCGTCGCACCTAAAATTTCTTTGGCGCGCGCGGTGTCCTGAATACCTGGCAGTTCAACCACGATGCGGTCAGAACCCTGACGCTGTACCAGCGGTTCTGCAACACCCAGTTGGTTTACACGGTTACGCAGGATAGTAATGTTCTGCTGAACTGCATATTCACGTGCTTCGCTGAGGCGGGCATCGGTCATGGTGGCGCGCAGGGCATCATCGCCACTGCTGTTAATGACGAGATCCTGATGACGCGAGGATAGCCACTTAACCGCAGCATCGCGGCTGGCTGCGTCACGGAAACGAATTTCCACGCCGTAGTTAGCAATCTTGTTGACGTTGGTATAAGGGATATTCTTTTCGCGCAGGTCGCTGCGCAGGCTGTCAGCATTCTGCTCTTGCAGTTTGCTCAGGGCAGTGTCCATATCCACTTCCATCAGGAAGTGCACACCACCACGCAGATCGAGGCCAAGCTTCATGGGCTGTGCCGCCAGCAGCGTCAGCCAGCGCGGCGTGGCCGGTGCAAGGTTAAGCGCGACCACATAGTTTTCGCCCAGCGCTTTCATGATCGCTTCGCGGGCACGCAGTTGCACATCCGTATTGGCAAAACGCGCGGTAATCGCGCCATTTTCCAGCGCAACAGACTTACTTTGAATATTGTCTTGTTTTAATACGTTCTGAATTTGATCCAACGTTTGCTCACTGGCGGCGCTTCCGCGCGCGCCAGTGATCTGAACAGCCGGATCCTCACCATAAAGGTTGGGAAGTGCATACACCAGGCCAATGACAAGCACCACGACCAGCATTATGTACTTCCACAAAGGATAACGATTTAACACGGCAGTTCCCTTAGGGAAGTAAAAATTACAGCGCCTTCATAGAACCTTTCGGCAGGACGGCAGCCACGAAATCACGTTTAATAACCACTTCAGTAGTGTCGTTCAGCGCAATCGCAATGTAGCCGGTTTCTGCCACTTTGGTTACGCGACCCACCAGGCCACCATTCGTCAGGACTTCATCACCTTTGGAGATAGAATCCATCAGCTTCTTATGCTCTTTTGCACGCTTCTGCTGCGGGCGCAGGATCATGAAGTAAAAGATCAGGCCGAAGACGACCAGCATGATCACCAGAGAATACGGACTTCCCTGAGACGGTGCGCCTGCTGCAGCCACAGCGTCAGAAATGAAAAAGCTCATTAAATTTCCCTCATTGATGAATTATCAGACGTTAAAGGCGGAACCGCTTTGCCCGTCCGTTGGTAGAACTCGCTAACAAAGCGCTCTAATTTACCCTCTTCGATAGCCTGGCGTAAACCCGCCATCAGACGCTGGTAGTAGCGCAGGTTATGAATCGTGTTGAGACGCGCGCCCAGTATTTCGTTACAGCGATCAAGATGATGCAAGTACGCGCGGCTGTAATTGCGACAGGTGTAACAATCGCACTCTGCATCCAGCGGCGAAACATCATCTTTATGCTTGGCATTGCGAATTTTTACCACGCCATCGGTCACAAATAAGTGGCCATTGCGCGCATTGCGCGTTGGCATGACGCAGTCAAACATATCCACGCCGCGACGTACGCCCTCAACCAGATCCTCAGGTTTACCCACGCCCATCAGGTAACGCGGTTTATCCGCTGGGATCTGCGGGCAAACATGCTCAAGGATACGGTGCATATCCTCTTTCGGTTCACCGACCGCCAGGCCGCCCACAGCGTACCCATCAAAGCCGATCTCTACCAGACCTTTCACAGAGACATCACGTAAATCTTCGTAAACCGAACCCTGAATAATGCCAAACAGCGCATTTTTGTTACCCAGGCTGTCAAAACGGTCGCGACTGCGTTGTGCCCAGCGCAGAGACATCTCCATGGAGCGCTTGGCATAATCCCAGTCCGCCGGGTACGGCGTGCACTCATCAAAGATCATCACGATGTCCGATCCCAGGTCGTACTGGATCTCCATCGATTTTTCCGGATCGAGGAAGATAGAATCGCCGTTGATCGGGTTGCGGAAATGGACGCCGGCTTCGGTGATCTTACGAATATCGCCCAGGCTGAAGACCTGGAAGCCGCCGGAATCGGTCAGAATAGGGCCTTTCCACTGCATAAAATCATGCAAATCGCCGTGCAGCTTCATGATTTCCTGGCCGGGACGCAGCCAGAGGTGGAAGGTGTTGCCCAAAATAATTTGCGCGCCGGTTTCCTGCACTTCTTCCGGCGTCATGCCCTTCACGGTGCCATAGGTGCCCACGGGCATAAAGGCCGGGGTTTCCACCACGCCACGATCGAAAATCAGACGACCGCGACGCGCGCGACCGTCTGTGGTATCAAGCTCAAATTTCACAAGACCTCCATCGGAGAAACAGTCCGATGTTCAAAGTAAACAGATCAGGCGCCCACTTTTTCCAGCGGCGCCTGGGGGTTTTTGCTGATAAACATCGCGTCGCCGTAGCTGAAGAAACGGTATTCTTCCGCCACCGCCGCACGATAAGCAGCCATCGTGTGCTGATAACCGGCAAAGGCCGAGACCAGCATGATCAACGTCGATTCGGGCAAGTGGAAATTGGTGATCAGCGCATCAATTACCTGATACTCATAGCCCGGATAAATAAAGATTTGGGTGTCATCAAAGAATGGCGCAATCAGCGCATCCTGACTGGCTTTGGCTGCGCTTTCCAGCGAACGTACCGAGGTGGTGCCTACCGCCACCACCTTGTTGCCGCGCGCTTTGCAGGCCAGCACCGCATCCACCACCTCCTGCGGCACTTCCGCATATTCGGCGTGCATATGGTGCTCTTCAATCGTCTCTACGCGTACCGGCTGGAACGTCCCTGCCCCAACGTGCAAGGTGACAAAAGCCATCTCAACGCCTTTGTCTTTTAGCGCCTGAATTAAGGGTTCGTCAAAGTGCAGGCCGGCGGTCGGTGCCGCCACGGCGCCAGGGCGCGCGCTGTAGACCGTCTGGTAAAGCTCGCGATCCGCTTCTTCATCCGGGCGGTCAATGTACGGCGGCAGCGGCATATGGCCTACGCTGTTGAGAATGTCCAGCACGGCACGATCGTCTTCGAATGCAATCTCGAACAGCGCATCGTGACGCGCGACCATCGTGGCTTTCACGCTCTCATCGTCGCCCAGCAGTAATTCTGCGCCAGGCTTCGGCGCTTTGGACGCCCGAACGTGTGCCAGCACGCGCTTGTCATCAAGCATGCGCTCGACCAGCATTTCAATTTTGCCGCCGCTTGCTTTACGCCCGAACACCCGGGCCGGGATCACGCGCGTGTTGTTAAACACCAGCAGATCGCCAGGCTGAAGCTTGTCCAGTACATCGGTAAAAACGCCATGGGCCAGCGCCCCGCTCGGGCCGTCCAGCGACAGCAAGCGACAACCGCTACGCTGCGCCTGAGGGTAATGGGCGATAAGGGATTCGGGCAATTCAAAAGCAAAATCGGCGACACGCATGAAAGACTTCTTACTCAGAAAAACAGGCGGCACAGTTTAGCGGAAAATCGCACAATTCTGAACAACTGGCTGCGCAAAGCGAGTTGCGCTTATAATAGCGCATGAATTTTCTTGCTCATCTTCACTTAGCCCATCTTGCAGACAGCTCACTCCTCGGCAATCTGATGGCGGATTTTGTTCGCGGTGCGCCGCATCAACACTGGCCCAAACCGGTGGCCGACGGCATTCTGATGCATCGCCGGCTTGATGTCATGACCGATGCCCTGCCGGAAGTGCGTGAGGCACGCCAGCTTTTTCGGGCAGAAACCTACCGCGTTGCGCCCATTACGCTGGATGTCGTTTGGGACCATTTTCTGGCGCGTCACTGGGATCGCTTCCATCAGGCGCACTCGCTACAACAATTTTCGGCCAACGCCGAAAGCGAAATTGTTCCGCAGCTGGCTGCCACACCCGACGAATTTAAAGCGCTCAATGCCGTAATGTGGCGTGAACGCTGGTTCGAACATTACGCCGACCCGGAACGTCTCGAACGGGTACTGAATGGCATGGCGAGCCGTCGCCCCAGGCTGGCCGCCCTGCGCGACTCTTATCACGATTTTACGGCGCATTACTCCGCGTTTGAGGCCTGCTTTTTTCAGTTTTATCCGCGTCTGATGCAGCTGGCAGCCGATCAACAGTTGTAACCTTCCCCTGACGGCGTCAGGTTTGTGAGCGCATTTCATCGCACCACAAACCTGTAACGCTGAAAAAGCGCGCAGTCAGTAGCACGGCCGTATTGCCATTGGTTCCGGTCTGCGGCTTAATAAGTCTTGCTTAACTATGATTCACGATGCTCTCACTGTCAGACCGCCTGTTCAGGCGCTTCCTTTATCCGATATGTTTTAAAAATCATAAGAGGGAAACATGTCATCCGCTTCGCATTCTGAGATTGACGCGCGCTATCATTACGCCTGCGAAATCGCCCGTGCGGCCGCAAGCCGCGCCTGGTCATGGTATCAACAGCGTCAAAAACTGGTGGTGGAACATAAGAGGGACCTTCAGGATGTGGTCAGTGACGCTGACCGCAACGTTGAAGAATTAATTAAGTCACTGATTTCGGAGCGCTATCCTGATGATGCCGTTCTGGGAGAAGAGAGCGGCGGTGACACTCAGGGTGCCCGTATTGTATGGGTGATCGATCCCATCGATGGCACCGCCTGTTTTGTGAACGGGTTGCATAACTGGTGCGTATCGCTGGCAATTGTTTGCGACGGTGAGCCCGTCGTGGGCGTGATTTGCGATCCCAATCATCACGAACTGTTTCATGCCCGCAAAGGCAGTGGTGCCTGGCTCAACGATACCCGACTTGAGGTGCATAAAGCCCAACAGCTTAATGAGGGCCTGCTGGGAATCAGTAATTCCAGTCGGATTCCCGGAGAGCACGTGACGCAGCTCATCGATGCCCTGCTCAGGCAAGGCGGGATGTTTATTCGCATCGGCTCCGGCGCGTTAACCAGTGCCTGGGCCGCTGCAGGTCGCTTGATTGGCTATTATGAAGCGCATATGCATCCGTGGGACGGCCTGCCGGGCATCGTATTGATGCGCGAGGCCGGTGGGGTGACTAACGATTATTTGCGCAACGACGGCCTGAAAAAGGGCAATCCTGTTTTGCTGGCGAATGCGGTAATCTATCCGCAAATTAAAGCGCTGCTCGCCACGCACGAAATTGAGGATTGATGATGTCTGCCTACCTGCCCCGACATTGGTTTATGCTCTGCACTTTTTGGCTCCTGGCGGGGCCGCTGTACGCCGCCCCCGAGTACCAACTTGAGAAAGTCGTGGAGCTGAGCCGACACGGGGTACGTCCGCCGACGCCGGGTAACCGCACAGAGATTGAAGCGGCAAGCCAGCAGCCGTGGTACGTCTGGAGCACGGCGGACGGCGAACTGACGGGCCATGGCTACAGCGCGGTCGTCAATAAGGCCCGCTGGGAAGGCGACCACTATCGCCAGTTGGGTTTACTTAACGCAGGTTGCCCTGACGCGAAGGCGATCTATGTCCGTGCCAGCCCGCTGCAGCGCACGCG
This sequence comes from Pantoea sp. V106_11, assembly GCF_029967885.1. Taxonomy (NCBI): domain Bacteria; kingdom Pseudomonadati; phylum Pseudomonadota; class Gammaproteobacteria; order Enterobacterales; family Erwiniaceae; genus Pantoea; species Pantoea sp. V106_11. Next base: position 72,628 of record NZ_JASCAK010000028.1, on the reverse strand, counting down.
GGCGACTGCCGAGGCGTTGGTGGATGGCGCGTTTCCCGGCTGTGGCGTGGCGATTCATACCGTCGCCGGCGACATCGATCCTCTCTTTCAAACCGAGAAACTGCCCTTTGCCCATACAGATCCTCAACGTGAATGGGAGGCAAAACGTCACGCGGCCGGGGATTTAGCGCAGCGTCAGCAGCAGCTTCAGCCCGCGATCACGCTGCTTAAACAGTCGGTATGCCGGCCCGGCAGCGATTGCCCCTTTTTCGATCGTCCGTGGGCGTTGAAACAGACGAAAAGCGGAAGCTTCTATGTTGAGGGCCTTAGCGCCATGGCCGCCATGGTCGAGACGTTGCGTTTGGGCTACAGCGAGAACCTCCCTTTCGCGAAACTGGCATGGGGACACATCACCTCTGCCCGGCAGATCACCGCTCTGCTTCCTCTGCTCACCACTAATTATGATCTCAGCAATGACGTGCTCTATATGGCACAACGTCACGGTTCCCTGCTGCTGTCCCAGATGCTTGAGGCCATTAAAGGTAACGACCCTGACGTGCGCTGGCTGCTTCTGGTGGCACATGACACCAACATTGCGATGGTGCGCCGCTTAATGGGATTTGAATGGCAACTGCCTGGTTATACGCGGGGCAATATCCCCCCCGGCAGCAGTCTGGTACTGGAACGTTGGCGCGACAGTAAGACGCATCAGCGCTTCCTGCGCCTCTATTTTCAGGCACAAAGTCTGGACGGCCTGCGTCAGTTACAACCCGTGAACGACAGCCATCCGCTTTTACGTCAGGAGTGGCGGCAGCCCGGATGTCAAATCACCGCAGTCGGGACGCTGTGCCCGTTGCAGGCTGCCCTGACGCAGTTGGGTAAACACCTGGATAACGACGCGATGGCTCCGGTCAGCATGATCTTGCCGCCTTCGGGCTAATGAACCCAGACAGGCCGGGCGTTTACGCTGATGTGCGCGCTGGCATTTGTCTTATTTTACGGCAACTTATTTAACGGGGATGCATTTTGCATTAGCATGATTTTGTCAATCATCCCTCTGTTTGTTTCACTTGCCCTGTCCCGTTTCGGCGAGTCATTTCGCCGATTTTATTTTGTGTTGCCGGTCATTATTGGCTGTCCCAACCCCGCACATATCGGGACCGGGACAGCAAGCCTGGGTTATTTGCGCACCAGCTTATAGCCCAGCAACAGCACCACGATCCATACCATCCCGACATACAGCGAAACGCGGGTATCCGGGAAATAGCCGATCAGTCCAATGATGAAACATAAAAACGCCACGCCTGCGCCTGCCGTCCAGCTTCCACCGGGCAAGGCAAAGGTTAACGTCCGGGCGGCCGCTTTGCCGATCTTGCGTCGAAACGCCATCTGCGACAGCAGAATCATGATCCAGACCCAAACGGTGGCAAAGGTCGCCAGCGAGGCGATGACCAGAAAGACTTTTTCTGGCATCAGGTAGTTGAGATATACCGCAATCAACATGGCGAACATCATCACCACCACCGTCACCCAGGGAATACCGCGTTTAGAGACCTTCATAAACATTTTGGGTGCATGGCCCTGCTGAGCCATGCCGTGCAGCATACGCCCCACGCCGAAGACATCGCTGTTAATCGCCGACAGCGAGGCGGTCAGCACAACAAAATTCAGGATAGACGCGGCGGCGGCAATGCCCAGATGCTGGAACGTCAGAACAAACGGGCTGCCGTTAGTGCCGACCTGATTCCACGGGTAAATGGACATGATGACAAACAGCGTGCCCACGTAAAACACCAGGATACGCATCGGAACCGAGTTGATAGCGCGTGGGATAGAGGTTGCCGGATCTTTGGCCTCACCCGCCGTAATACCGATGATTTCAATGCCGCCGTAGGCAAACATCACCATCTGCAGCGACAGCAACATCCCAACGATACCGTGGGCAAAAAAGCCGCCATTGGTCCACAGGTTATGGATACCGGTCGGTTGGCCGCCGTTGCCAATCCCCCAGACGATCATGCCAAACCCGGCCAGAATCATCACAATAATGGTCGCGACCTTAAAGAAAGAGAACCAGAACTCCACCTCACCAAACACCTTCACGCTCATCAGATTGACCGCGCCGATGATCAGCACCACGCTCAGCACCCAGATCCAGTGCGGCACCTCCGGAAACCAGACGCCCATATAGATCCCGAACGCGGTGACATCGGCGATGGCCACGATCAGAATTTCAAAGCAGTAGGTCCAGCCGGTGATGTAACCCGCCATTGGCCCGAGATAATCCTGCGCATAGCGGGAAAAAGAGCTGGCCTGAGGGTTATTGACCGACATCTCCCCCAGCGCGCGCATGATGATGTACGCCACCGCACCGCCAATAATATAGGCCAGCAGCACGCTGGGGCCCGCCATTTTGATGGCGTCCGCCGAGCCGTAGAACAGCCCGGTGCCGATCGCCGATCCCAGCGCCATAAAACGGATGTGGCGCGTGCTCAGTCCGCGTTTGAGCTTGTTGGTTTCTTGCATAACAACCTGTACCTGTGAAATGAAAAAACCACGGGCAAGCCCGTGGTTAAAGAAGAATCAATCTTAGCCGTTACGAGTGAACCGACACCTGTTCAGCCCCTTTTAACCGATCGACCAGCGCCACAATCAACAACATCACCAGTGATGGCGGCAACCAGGCAAGGCCCTGGTCGGCTAACGGCAGATGCTGACTCAATGCGGGTAACGCTGCTGTAAACCCGGTGCTTTTGATGGCGTCAAGGATACCAAAGAGCAGGCTGACCAGCATAGTCGGCGCGATAATACGGCTGCTTTTATTCCACCAGTTCAGCGTAAAACTCAGCACGACCAGCACGATACAAGGCGGATAAATAGCCGTCAGCACCGGAATCGAAATCTGAATCAGATGGCTCAGCCCCAGGTTCGATACCACCATCGAGAACAGGCCCAGTACAAAGACCAGCGTTTTGTAAGACAAGGGCAAATACTGTGCGAAAAACTCTGCGCAGGCACAGGTCAGGCCTACCGCGGTCACCATACAGGCAATAAAAATCAGGGCGGCAAGGAAGAAGCTGCCCATGTCACCAAAGGTCTGCTGAACGTAAGCATGGAGAATTGCCGCACCGTTGGCATTCTGATCCACTAATGCACCACTGCCTGCGCCCAGTTTAAACAGACTAAGGTAAACCAGGGTCAAACCAATGCCGGCGATAACCCCGGCTAAAACCGTGTAACGGGTTAACAGCGCCGCATTATCAATCCCTCGCGAACGTGCTGCGTTGACGATGACAATGCCGAAGACCATTGCGCCCAGCGTATCCATGGTGAGATAGCCGTTAACAAAACCACTGGAAAATGCGGCGCGCTGATAGTCCGCCGTCGCAGGAATCGTTCCTCCCGCCGGCCACAGCAGAGCCGCGACGCCCAGCAGCGTCAGGGCTGCAATTTTTAGCGGTGCCAGAAAATGGCCGACCGTATCCAGCAATTTCCCAGGATAGAGGGAAATCACCATCACCAGCACAAAGTAAATCAGGCTGTAGATAAACAGCGGCAGCTCGCCATCGCCGGTAAGTGGAGCAATGCCCACCTCAAATGAGACCGTGGCGGTACGCGGCGTGGCAAAAAGCGGCCCTACCGCCAGATAGCAGACCGTGGCCAGAACCACACCCGCAACTTTGCCGATGGGCGTGCTCAGGGCATCAATCCCGCCGCCGACGCGCGCAAGCGCGATCACGGTGATAACGGGCAGACCGACTGCGGTAAGCAGAAAACCAATAGCGGCCACCCAGACATGTTCGCCTGACTGAATACCCACCATGGGAGGAAAGATGATGTTACCCGCACCAACAAACAGGGCAAACGTCATGAAGCCCAGCGCGAGAATGTCTTTAACGGTTAAACGATGTGTCATACGGCCTGTCACTGATGTTGCGATGAAAGATAAGTTTGCGTTGCCCCCTCGCTGCGTTAATACAACGACCGACCAGATGATGAGAGCGCATTATGCGCAGCGTCTGGTCTAGCGCAGGTGATTTAAGCTGCTTTTTTTCTGTTCACAGAGGGATAAATCGACAACGGCGGTAAGTAAAACGTTTATAGCGAAGAAAGGCAATACGGGATCGGAAAACCAGAGGGTTATTTCGCAATTTGAATCAATATTAGAGGATCACATCAATATTCTCTGCAACGGCATCAGATGATGTGCTTTAAAAATAAACAAGCGATGGTAAATATCAGCATAAAGTCGGGTTTGTATGCACAAGTGGCGCATTTATTGCGCCACGCTGCACATATTCTGCTATCACCAGACCTGATTCGCGACGTTCACGACCAGTCGAATCTTCTGCCACTGCTCTGCTTCGCTCAGGCTGTTGCCCTCTTCCGTCGAGGCAAAACCACACTGCGGACTGAGGCAAATCTGATCGAGGCTGATGTACTGGGTCGCTTCCTGCAGGCGCGCTTTCACCTGTTCGGCATCTTCCAGTTCACCCACCTTCGTGGTAATTAAGCCAAGCACTGCCTGCTGATGGCCGGGCTTGATGAACCGCAGTGGTTCGAATCCGCCAGAGCGATGATTGTCGTATTCAAGGAAAAACGCATCCACATTCACGGAGCCGAACAGGATCTCGGCCACCGGCTCGTAGCCACCTTCAGAAATCCAGGTGGAGCGGAAATTGCCACGGCACACATGCAGGCCCACGGTCAGGTCGGCCGGTTTCCCTTCTAACGCCTTATTCAGCACGCGCGCGTAGGTGCGGGCCAGCTGGTCTGGATCGTCGCCACGTTCGCGGATCTCACGCTTTTGATCGTCTGAACAAAGGTAGGCCCAGACGGTATCGTCCAGCTGTAAGTAGCGACAACCCGCGTCGTAAAAGGCTTTGATCGCCTCTTTGTAGGTCTGTGCCAGATCGTCAAAGTACACATCGAGATCGGGGTAAACGTCAGCGTCGATGACTTTTCGGCCGCCGCGAAAATGCAGCACGCTCGGGCTGGGAATCGTCATTTTGGCTACCGCATCGCCTGCTACGCTCTGCAGGAAACGAAAATGATCCAGCATCGGATGCCCGTCAAAACCCAGTTTGCCGGTGATTTTTACGCCGTGCGCTTTCGTCTGCACGCCGTTGAACTGAATGCCCTGCTCGGCTTCAAAATGCTCAACACCTTTCAGACCGTAGAAAAAGTCAAAATGCCACCAGCCGCGGCGAAATTCGCCATCGGTCACGACCTTAAGGCCATTTTCACGCTGCTTCGCGACCACGTCCCGAATCGCGTCGTTTTCAATATCGCGCAGTTCATCAGCGCCGATCTCACCCGCATGAAATTTTTCGCGGGCATGCTTAATAGCGGCGGGACGAAGAAAGCTGCCAACGGTGTCGGCGCGAAACGGGGCGGTTTGTCTTTGCATGATCACTCCTGGTCACCGGCCAGATAATTTCGGGCGGGAATAGTTACACAATGTTATTTTAGCCTTCCAGATGGCTAAACGTCTGGATGTAGATTCCCACGCGATGTGCTCACGTGCAAACGAATAATATTCACTTGAGATGAAATAATTTCATGTTGCGAGGCCGGATTCTGACTGTGCTCCCCTTGAGGTTTGCACCGAGGCAATCGGCGGGGATTTATGCCCCTGATGCGGCACAGGTCCCTGCCAGACGTGCGGCAGGAACGGGAAAACATGGGCGAAGGCGGTAACCCCTTTGCCTGTGGGCGAGCGGTGAAACTTACCGGAGGGAGGCGCGCGCCAGGTTCATTTGCGTTTCAGACAGCGGCAGATAGCCGGCCTCGATGACGCGCTGCTGCCCTGCACTAGACAGAACCTGTTCCAGAAAGGCGGCTAACAATGGCGGTAAGGGCTTACCTGGCACTTTATTAACGTACAGATAGAGCGGACGTGCCCAGGGATAGCGACCGCTGCGGATAGATTCAGGATCGGGCGCAACGGCTTCCCCCCTTTTTGTGATAACCGGCAGCAGTTTTACCCCGCTCAGGTGAAAACCGAAGCTGGCATAACCGATGCTGCGCGGATCACCGGCGACCGCCTGTACCACCGCCGCCGAGCCGGGAAACTCCGCCACGTCGTTGCGGAAATCGCCCTGACACAGCGCCTGCTGCTTGAAGAATCCCCATGTGCCGGAGGCCGAGTTGCGGCCATAGCGCTGGATAGATCGCTGCTGCCACTCAGCCTGATGCAGACCCAAATCGCCCCAGCGTTCGGGCACCTGGCGTGCGCCACACAGACGCGTGACGGAGAACAACGCATCAAGCTGGTGGGGATCGATGGACGTCAGCGGATTGCGCTGGTTGACCACCACCACCAACGCGTCCATCGCCACCGGCACGGCCAACGGAGGATAACCGTATCGCGCCTCAAACGCCTGGCGCTCATCCGCCTGCATGGGACGGCTCATTGCCCCTAACTGGACGGATCCGGCTGTCAGCGCGGTTGGCGCCGTTGAGGAGCCCGATGCCTGAACCTGCACATTTACCCCGGGTGACTGACGGCTAAAGTCATCGCCCCACAGGGTCATCAGATAGCCGAGCGTGTCCGAGCCTGCGCTGCTGAGATTGCCTGAAAGCATCACCGGCTGCGCCTGCACCAAGGCAGGCAAGAGAGAAAAGAACAACAAAAACAGAAGGCGCATCGTTCCGGTCCGTCAGCAGTTAATGAACCGCATTCTCCTGCATCCCGTTAGTCACAATCAACCGTGGTGCCAGGGTAAAGGTAAAACAGGTTTCCTGGTGCGGGATGCTGGTGATCTCCAGCCGCGCATTGTGATGGCTGAGCGCATGCTTCACGATGGCCAGCCCAAGACCGCTGCCGCCGGTCGCACGTGAACGCGCTTTATCCACCCGATAAAACCGCTCTGTCAGGCGCGGGATGTGCTCAGGTGGAATGCCGGGGCCGTTATCACAGACTGTAAATACCGCGCCCTGCTTGCTGCGCAGCCAGCTGATATCAATGCGCGTCCCCTCGGGCGTGTGGTTCACCGCGTTGTAGACCAGGTTGGAGATAGCACTGCGTAATTGTTCATCATTGCCAAACACTTTCAGGTGAGGATCGGTATGAAAATGGATGGCGTGACGTCCGCCGCTCAGGGTTTCAGCTTCATGCTGCAGGAGTTTGAGCATAACCGGTACATCAACCTTTTCTTTCAGGTTAATGGCCGGAGCCGCCTCAATGCGCGACAGCGTCAGGAGCTGTTTGACAAGGCTATCCATTCGCCGGGTTTGCTCCGACATCGTGTGCAACGCTTTGTCCCGTGAGCGCTGATTCATGACGGAGTCATTCATCATTTCCAGATAGCCCTGAAGCACCGTTAAAGGCGTGCGCAGTTCATGGCTGACGTTGGCAAAGAAGTTTCGCCGTGCCCCTTCAAGCTGATGCATCTGGGTCACGTCGCGAGCCACCATCAGCCACTGGCCTTCGCTGTAGGGCATCACACGGAATTCCATGTGGTGCTGGTTATTCAGCACCAGCGTAAGCGGCTTATCGAAATCACGTTGCCGCAGATAGCGAGAAAATTCAGGATAACGCAGCAGATTAAGGATATTTTGCCCGTTATCTTCTGGCCAGCGCAGCCCCAGGTGCTGCTGGGCCAGGCCGTTGCACCAGAAAATAGTGCCCTCTTCGGTGGTGAGTATCACGGCGTCCGGCAGCGACTCCGCGCCGCTGCGAAACCGCTTAATCAGATTACCTAATTCGCGCCGCCGCCGCCGGTTGCGCAGTTGCATTTGATACAACCCGTAAAACAGCGGTTCCCAACTGGCCTGTCCGGACGGTGGCGTCATCGTGCGATCCAGCCACAGCCAGTGAGACAGGCGCATCAGGTTGTAAAAATGCCACAGTAAAATACCGACTACGCTCAGTAACAGCAGCCACGGCAAATAGCCGAACAGCAGGCCGAGCACCAGCGCAGGCAGACACGCCAGCACCAGTTCGGACAGTAATCTCTTCCAGGAGAGGCGTTCCAGCACGGTTAAAGCTCCGTTTAAAAGCGGGCAGAGAAACGATAACCTGTTCCGCGTACGGTTTGTACCATGCGATCGTGGCCGGTCAGTTCCAGCGCCTTACGTAAACGACGAATATGAACGTCAACCGTACGATCTTCAACATAGACGTTAGTGCCCCAGACATGATTGAGTAACTGCTCACGGCTGTAAACACGTTCAGGATGGGTCATAAAGAAATGCAGCAGCTTGTATTCTGTCGGCCCCATTTCCAGCGGTGTGGTTTCTGACATCACGCGATGCGAAGAGGGATCCAGGCTCAGGCCCTGCATTTCGATCACATCTTCTACCGCCATCGGCGAAATACGACGCATAACGGCTTTAATTCGCGCCATCAGCTCTTTCGGGGAAAACGGTTTGGTGATGTAGTCATCGGCACCGACTTCCAGTCCGCGTACCCGATCTTCTTCCTCGCCGCGCGCGGTGAGCATCATGACCGGTATATCACGCGTCATGGCTTCACGCTTAAGATGTTTAATAAATTGTATGCCGCTGCCGCCGGGTAACATCCAGTCCAGCAGGATCAGGTCAGGCCAGGGTTCAATCAGCTTGCTGACGGCGCTGTCATAATCTTCTGCCTCAATCGGCTGATAATCGTTTTGTTCCAGTACGAAACATAACATTTCACGGATTGGAGCTTCATCTTCCACAACTAAAATGCGCTTAGCCATTATTACTCCTGCAGGTAGGACGGCTTTCACTGATATTTGCGGCGCCATTATGCGTCAGTTTTGTGACACTTTTATGAAAAAGTTAGCCATAAAAACCGGCCTGCAACAACCATTTATGACAACATGACGACATGTTTTGTGGCTTTAGTGACTGAGCCAGTATAATTGCCGGGCAAATCGATTTGGCAGGGAGTTTTATGCGCATTATCCACACCGCGGACTGGCACCTGGGGCAGTTCTTCTATAACAAGAGCCGCGCCGCCGAGCACCAGGCCTTTCTTGACTGGCTGTTAATACAGATCGAACAGCATCAGGTCGATGCGCTGATTGTAGCGGGCGACCTGTTTGATACCGGTACGCCGCCCAGCTATGCGCGTGAAATGTTTAACCGCTTCGTGGTGGCGTTACAGCCCAGCGGCTGTCAACTGGTGGTGCTGGCGGGCAATCATGACTCGGTGGCAACGCTGAATGAATCGCGCGAACTGCTGGCCTGTCTGAACACCCGGGTCGTTGCCACGCCGCAGGAGAGTGACGACGTCATGATCCTGACAACCCGTCAGGGTGAACCCGGCGCGCTGCTGTGCGCGATTCCCTATCTGCGCCCGCGCGACATTATGCGCAGCCAGGCCGGTCAGTCTGGACGGGATAAACAGCTCAGCCTGCTGGAGGCCATCAGCGCCCATTATCAGCGCAGCTTCGCGGCGGCACAGGCGCTGAACATGTCCCTGCCGATCGTGGCGACCGGCCACCTTACCGCCCTTGGCGTCAGCAAAAGTGACTCCGTGCGCGATATCTACATCGGCACGCTGGATGCGTTTCCTGCCTCGGCGTTTCCGCCGGCCGATTACATCGCCCTTGGACATATTCATCGCGCTCAGCGCGTCGCGAACAGCGACCATATTCGCTACAGCGGCTCCCCTATTCCGCTGAGCTTTGACGAGCTGGGCAGCGAAAAAAGTGTCTGTCTGCTGACTTTCAGCCCGCGCGGCCTGGAAACCCTGACCCTGCCGGTTCCCACCTTCCAGCCGATGCAGATGCTTAAAGGCTCCCTGGCGCAAATCAGTGAGCAGCTCGCCCACCTTTCCCCTCCCAGCGGAGAGAAGCCGGTCTGGCTCGATATTGAAGTCACCACCCAGGAGTACTTAAGCGATCTGCAGCGCCAGGTTGAAGCGCTGACGGCAGATTTACCGGTGGAAGTGCTGCTATTACGCCGCAGTCGTGAACAGCGCCAGCACAGCCTGGCGCAAACGGATAACGAAACCCTGAGCGAACTTAAGGTCGAAGAGGTTTTTGCCCGACGCCTGGCGCTTAATGAGGAGCTTGATGACAAGCAGATCGCCCAGGTCACGACCCTGTTTAAGCAGACGCTGGCCGACCTGGAGGCGAACCCATGAAGATCCTCACGCTGCGATTCAAAAACCTGAATGCGCTGAAAGGAGAATGGTTTATCGATTTTCGCACCGAACCTTTCGCCAGTAATGGTCTGTTTGCCATTACCGGCGCGACAGGTGCCGGTAAAACCACCTTACTGGACGCTATCTGCCTGGCGCTGTATCACCAGACGCCGCGTCTGGGGGCGATTTCTCAGGGCCACAACCCGCTGATGACGCGCGACTGCGCCGAGTGCCTGGCCGAAGTCGAGTTTGAAATCAAAGGCGAGGCCTGGCGGGCATTCTGGAGCCAGAACCGCGCACGAGGCACGGCCGACGGCAAACTGCAGGCTCCCCGCGTCGAGCTGGCTCGCTGCGCAGATAATCAGATCGTTGCAGACAAAGTGGGCGACAAGCTCAAGCTTACCGAAACGCTTAGCGGCCTGGATTTTGAACGTTTTACCCGTTCAATGATGCTGTCACAGGGCCAGTTCGCCGCATTTCTTAACGCCAAAGCGAATGAGCGCGCAGAGCTGCTGGAAGAGCTGACCGGAACGGAAATTTACGGGCTGGTTTCCATGGCCGCGTTTGAGCGCCATAAAGAAGCCAAAAATGCGCTGGAACTGATGCGCAGTCGGGCAGGCGGCATGGCACTGCTTGATGAGGCGACCCGCGCCGGGCTGCAGCAACAGCAGTCAGCCCTGACTGAGGCCGAGCAGCAACTCAGCCGTCAGTTTGACACCGCTCAGCGGCAGCAGCAGTGGCTGCAGCTGGCACAGCAGCTGAGCGCGGATGCTGAACAGGTGAACGCCGCCCGTCAGGCCGCCGACGCGGCGAGTCAGGCGGCAGAGGCCGATCGCCAGCGTCTGGCACGAAGTGAACCAGCAGAAAAACTGCGCGGTGCGCTGCAACAGCGCGACAACCTGCAGACTGAACGCGCGGAGCTGCAACAGCGTCAGCAGCAGTTAAACCAGCAGATGCAGGCGACCGCCCACGAGCAGCAGCAGTTGCAGCAGCGTTATCAGGAAACCGAAGCGGCGCGCGAACAGGTGCGTTTGCAACAGCACCAGCAGGAAACGCTACTGAGCGGACAGGTTATTCCACTCGATCAGGCGCTCTCGGCCCTGCAGCAGCAAATTCAACAGCTGCAGCATGAAACCGCACAGCAGCAGGCGAGCTGTACGCAGCGTGAACAGGCGATGCAAACCGAGCAACATAAGGTCAGCGATCTCCAGCAGGCGCTGGCACAGCAGCAGGCGCGTCGGCAACAGCTGGCGGATATGCCGGTTTGGGGCGAAAATCTTCCGCTGTGGCAGGACCGCTTTGCTCAACTGGCCCGCCATGAAACCGATCAGGCGGCGTCGGCGCAGCAAATTCAGCAACAGGCGTTGCAGCTTCATCAGCGCCAGCAGCAGGTCGAACAGCTGCAACAACAGCTTGCGCCATTGAACCAGGCCGGGCAACTCACGCAGCAGACCTTGTCTGACGCTGAGCAAGCACTAACATCGCTCCATAAGGCGCATCCTCCCGAAGCCTTGCGTCAGGCCTTAAAGCAGTTAACTCAACAGCGTGACGCACGTCAGACGCTGACGTTACTTGCAGCCCAGTGGCAGCCGTTACATCAGCAGCGCGGTCAGTATGAAAAACGGTTACAGGATCTGGAAAAAGCCTGCCAGCAGGCTGAGGCTGAATTACTGACGCTGCGGGAAACATGGAAGCGGGAGAAACAGCAACTCACCGACGTTGAGAAGATTTGCCAGCTTGAAAGCCATATTGCCGATCTGGAGGAACACCGGGCGCGGCTGGAGGCCGGGCAACCCTGCCCTTTGTGCGGTTCCTGCGAACATCCCGCGGTTGAAACCTACCGCACGCTCGAAGTCAGCGCCAACCAACAGCGCAAAGCCGTGCTGCAAAAACAGGTGGAAGCGCTGAGCGAAACCGGTACGGCCAAAAATGAGCAGATAAAACACCTGAAGGGCCAGCAGCAGTCTCTGCGCGACGAGCTCGCCAGTGTAGTGCAGCAGTTGGATGCATTGACCCAGCGCTGGCAGGCACTGAGCGGTGAGCTTGCGCTTACCTTCACTCTGAACGACACCGACGCGCTGGGCCACTGGCTGCAGGCGCAAAGCCGTCAGGAACAGGCATTAACTACGCAGACAGAGACGCTGGAACACGCCGAGCGAACGTATCAGGCGGCAAAAGAACAGCATCTGCAACAGCAGCAGACACAGCAGCAACACCAGCAAACGCTGCAGTTGACGCAACAGCAGCTGGAGAACGAACACCAGGCGTTACTGACTTTACAGCGCCATCACCAACAGGCTCAGGCGAATGCTCAGCCGCTCCAGGAGGGGCTGGCGCAACAATTCGCAGGCTTCGGCCTGACGCTGCCTGACAGCGCACAGCGCGACAGCTGGCTGGCTGAACAGCAACAGCGCTGGCAGCAGTGGCAGGAAAGTGAGCGGTTGCTTGCTAACTTGCAGCCTCAGTTGGCGCGCGCGGAAAGCCAGGCTGACGCCCTGCGCCAACAGCTGCAGCTTGAGCAGCAGCGCCTGAATCAGCAGCAACAGCAGCTCGCCGCACTGGACCAGCAATACCGCGAAAAACGTCAGCAGCGTGAGGCGTTGTTTGGCGATCGGGATGTCATTCAGGCCCGTCGGCAGATGCAGGAGAGCGTCGAGCATCATGAGGCGCAGCTGACGCAGCAGCGTGAAAGGCTGCAGCAGTCTCAGGCTGAAGCCAGCCGCCTCCACGGCCAACTGACGTTGCTGGAGAGCCAGCTACACAGGTTGGGCACTCGCCTGACGGACGCTGAGCAGCACTTCAACGCCGCGCTGACTGCGGCGGAATTCCCGGACGAGGCGAGCCTGCGCGCCGCGTTGCTTGACGAGCATGAAGCGCAACAGCTTCGCCAGCGACTGCAGCAGATCGATCAGCATCTGCTCCATCAACAATCCCGCCTGGCAGAGCTGCAGCAACGGCTGGCAACCCATGAGCAGGCTAAACCCGATAAGATGCCTGAGTCCGCCGATGCACTGACCACACAGCTGGAAGCGTTGCGGCATTCTCTGAGGGAGAACGCCAGTCAGCAGGGACAACTGCAGCAGCAGTTGCAAAGCGACGCCAGCCTGCGGACCCAGCAGCAAACGTTGCTGGCTCAGATTGCGCAGGAGGAAACCACGCTGGCGCAGTGGGCGTTGCTTAACGATCTGATCGGCTCGGCGACCGGGGATAAATTCCGGCGCTTTGCCCAGGGACTCACGCTCGATCACCTTGTGGCGCTGGCTAACCGCCAGCTGGATCGTCTGCATGGTCGCTACCTTTTACAGCGCCGCGCCATCGATGCGCTGGAACTGGACGTGGTGGATACCTGGCAGGCGGACAGCGCACGCGATACCCGCACGCTGTCAGGTGGAGAAAGCTTTCTGGTGAGCCTTGCGCTGGCGCTGGCGCTATCCGATCTGGTCAGCCATAAAACCCGCATCGAGTCGTTATTTCTTGATGAGGGTTTCGGCACGCTGGACGCAGAGACGCTGGATACCGCCCTGGATGCGCTGGATGCGCTCAATGCCAGTGGAAAAACCATTGGCGTGATCAGTCACGTCGAGGCGATGAAAGAGCGCATTCCGGTGCAAATTAAGGTCCGCAAAATGAATGGCCTGGGTTACAGCAAACTTGAATTGCCGGGTACGTAAGAGGTTAATTATGTTGAGATGTACAGGAATCATGGCGGCCACGATGCTGCTGCTGGCAGGATGCAGTCATCATCCTGAGGCTTCCGAAGCGCAATGCGCGTCAGGCCTGCCCCAGGCGCAGTGTCAGGACGTGAACCGCTATATTCGCGAGGTCAATGCGTCCGTCATGCGCAATTTTCACAATGCGAAAAACTATGTGGGCCAGCGTTGCCTGGTGACGGCACAGCGTCGCCCGGATGGGCGCTATAACGTGATGCGAACAGAAGGAAATGAGTCGCTGTGCCTCAAGGCCTGGCAGAGCGTCAGCAGCGCGCGGGATATGCCTTTGCCTCCACCGTACGCCCCACAGCAGCTCGTCTTTGCCTTCGCGCCGGTTCGCTGAGCCAGCCCTGTGCATCCTTCAGTATGTTGCACAGGGCCGCAGGCCACGGCGGCGTTTATTCCGGCCACAGCCAGGCCGCGCCGCGCACACCGCTTGAATCCCCGTGCATCGCTTTCAGCACCGGCGTTTCACACTCGCCGCCAAAAACCCATTTCTTCATCAGCGTGGGCACCGTCTGGTACAGACGGTCCACGTTGCTCATGCCGCCGCCCAGCACAATCACGTCGGGATCGATCAGGTTGACAACCTGAGCCAGGGATTTTGCCAGACGGATTTCATAGCGGCTCATTGCCAGGGCAGCCACGGGATCCTGCTGCTCCAGCAGTTTGACAATCTCAGCGCCTTTGCGCGCCACACCGCTTAACCGCTGATAGTCGATAGCAAAGCCGGTACCGGAAACAAAGGTTTCAATGCAGCCCTGCTGGCCACAATAACAGGGGACTTCCACGCGGTAACGCAACTCGTCTTCATCCATCCACGGCAAAGGATTATGACCCCATTCGCCCGCATTGCCGTTGCCGCCAATGCGTGACGCGCCGTTTATCGCTACGCCTGCGCCCGAACCGGTGCCGATGATTACCCCAAACACCAGTGCCTGCCCCGCGCCTGCGCCATCGACCGCTTCGGACACGGCCAGACAATTCGCGTCATTGGCTATGCGGATGTCACGATTCAGCGCCTGCGCCAAATCTTTATCCAGCGGCTGACCGTTTAGCCAGGTGGAGTTCGCGTTTTTCACCCGCTGCGTATAGGGCGAAATCGTGCCCGGAATACCTAAGCCTACCGTCCCGGTTTGGCCGGTTTTTTCTTCGGCGAGGCGGACTAAATCAACGATGGCCTGCACGGTCGCCCGGTAGTCGTCACGGGGCGTGGAAATCCGATGGCGAAACAGCTCTTTTCCCTCGCCGGACAGCGCAATCACTTCTGTTTTGGTGCCGCCCAAATCAATGCCTATGCGCACGGTTTATTCCTCATTATTCGTTAGGGTGTTTTCTACACTAAAAGGCGAATGCCTGAAAGGCAATGAAACCGCTCCGATGTTTCGCTATCATGCGCACACTTAGTGAGATTTGTGCGCCCGATCGCGCCACGGTAAGGAATCCCGATGTTGTGGTTTAAAAATATGATGGTTTATCGTCTGAATCGTGACATTCCGTTGTCCGCAGACGACATGGAAAAACAGCTGGAGGCTTTCACCTTCTCGCCCTGCGGCAGTCAGGACATGAGCAAGACCGGGTGGGTGGCACCGATGGGCAATCGCAGCGATGCCCTGACCCACGTCAACAACGGTCAGATTGTCATTTGCGCGCGCAAAGAAGAAAAAATCCTGCCCTCTCCGGTCGTGAAGCAGGCGCTGGAGGCAAAAATCGACAAGCTTGAGGCAGAGCAGAGCCGCAAGCTAAAAAAGACGGAAAAAGATTCGCTGAAAGATGAAGTGCTGCACAGCCTTTTACCGCGTGCGTTCAGCCGTTTCAGTCAGACCTATATGTGGATCGACACCGTGAACAACCTGATCATGGTGGACTGCGCCAGCGCTAAAAAAGCCGAAGACACGCTGGCTCTGCTGCGTAAAAGCCTGGGTTCGCTGCCGGTTGTGCCCCTGACGCTGGAAAGTCCGATTGAACTTACCCTGACCGAATGGGTGCGTTCCGGGGATGTTCCGGCCGGTTTTGCCCTCATGGACGAAGCCGAGCTCAAGGCCATTCTGGAAGATGGCGGCGTGATTCGCTGCAAGAAACAGGATCTGGTGTGCGATGAAATTGCCAACCATATCGAAGCCGGTAAGCTGGTGACCAAGCTGGCGCTGGACTGGCAGGAGCGTATTCAGTTCGTCTTATCCGACGACGGCTCGGTGAAACGCCTGAAGTTCAGCGATACGCTGCGTGACCAGAATGATGATATCGATCGGGAAGATTTTGCGCAGCGTTTTGATGCAGACTTTATTCTGATGACCAGCGAACTGGCGGCCCTGACCAGCAATCTGGTTGAAGCGTTAGGTGGCGAAGCTCAGCGTTAATGCATTTGGCCGCAGATTGCCTGCGGCCGTTCTTCTTAGTCTTTCAGATAGCGGCAAAGATATGCGCTCGGCTCGCCTACCTGCAGATGAAACTCGCTGTGGCCCGGTACGTTAAACACCGATCCCGCCTCAAACCATTTCCACTCTGTCTCACCCGGCAGCAACACTTTCATTGAGCCGCTTACCACGGTCATCTCTTCCGGTTGGGCGGTGCCAAACGTGTATTCACCTTCTGCCATAACACCGACGCTGGCACGGCCGGTGCTCGCACTGTCAAAACCGATGGATTTAACTTTTCCGTCAAAATACTCACTTACATTGAGCATAAACCTTCCTCACAGCACATTAGGGTGACTGGCAGTGTAGAAGGGAACTTGCTGATCTGTCACGCGAAATAGTGAGTGATTGTGATCGCCGCGCGGCAATGGCTGCCGCGGGAACCGGGGGAAATCAATGGCTTCCTTGCCAGAGCAGAGGCTTACTCTTTTTCTACATCTTCATAGCGATCTTTTGCATCATGCGCTTCCTGCTCTGATTCGTGCTCGCTGATTAACGAATCTGGCTTGGGATGGTCGGCCCGCAGTTGCCATGACGTCACTTTTTTGCCTTCGGGGCCTTTTTCCACAGTGACAACGCGCGCTTCTCGGGGGTAAGGAGGTCTTGTCGGCATAATGTGTCCCTCTTCGCTAAATGACATTCCACACGACAGGCGATTGCCTGCCATGGGATAAGTATAGTCAATACGGCGGAAAGGACGGCGAAAGCGGGATAAATCTGAGGGTTAACTGGCACGCGCCAGAGATAACGACTGCAGGATCTGTTCAACGACGCGTTCAGGTGCCAGCATGGCGTTCACCTCGTGATGCGCGGCAGAACGGTACAGGTGCGCACGGGCGCGCAGCACTTCACCCATTTCTTCCGCGATGGGGCGTCCGGTTAACGTGGGGCGCTGAGCATTTTCCGGCTGGCTTTCCAGACGACGGGCCAGGATATCAGGCGGTGCACTTAACCAGATCACCTGACCGTGCTCACGCATATAACGGCGATTACCTTCCGCCAGCACCATTCCGCCACCGGTGGCGATAATGGTTGACGGGGCGGTTACGGCTTTGAGCGAGTCGGTTTCACGCGCACGAAAGCTCTCCCATCCTTCCGCAGCCACAATTTCCGCTACGGTACGCTGCGTCGTGAATTGCAGGTGATGATCGGTATCGCGAAACGCATAACCCAACGCATGAGACAGGGCTTCACCGATAGTGGTTTTTCCGCATCCGCGCGCACCGATCAAAAAAATGGACAAGGACATCAGGGCAGTTCCTCCGCCGCGCAGCCCATCACAGCTGCAGGTTAGGCTCAATAATAGGACGCATCATAGCGGGAATTTATTTCGTCCTCTACCCATTGAGCGTATTTTACGCATGATTGCACCCACTCTTGCAAAAAAACAAATAAATACAGAAGGTTAACGATGCACATTTTGTGCATTGGGTAAAAAAGTTTACGTCAGCAACATTTGCTTACCGCCACGAATTTACATTGCTGCACGTCGCCCCCATATACTGTTAACAGTCGCAACGGGAGAGTCATCATGCAACGCGAAGAACAAGAACTGATTGAAAATCTGTTTAGCCGTTTGAAACAAGCTGAAAGCCAGACTGCGGCACGCGATGCTGCTGCCGAACAACTGATCAAACAACACCTGCAGGCGCAACCAGGCGCGCCCTACTATATGGCTCAGGCCATTTTGATTCAGGAAGCGGCACTTAAAAAACTGAATGAGCGGGTTCAGGAGCTGGAAAATCATCTGGCTCAGCAACAGGCTCAGCAACAGCAGCAGCCAAAAAGCAGTGGCGGGTTTTTATCCAGCCTGTTTGGCGGCGGCAGTCAGCAGGCCCAACCGGCTCAGCCATCGCCCCAGTGGAACAGCGCACCGCAACAGCCGCCGCAGCAGCCCTATGCCAGCGCACCTGCGCCCCGTGGCAGCGGATTTCTGGGCGGCGCACTGCAAACCGCCGTGGGCGTAGCAGGCGGTGTGGTCATGGCCGATATGCTGACCAGCATGTTCCACCACTCGCAGCCGGAAGAGATCGTTAACATCATTAACGAACCCCAGTCGCTGCCTCAGGTCGATGACAGCCTGAATACCTTTAATGGCGGGAACGATCAGTCGTTTCTCGATCAGGGAACGGGTGCCGACAATCAGTCCTTCCTGGATCAAAGCAACGGCTGGAGTGACACCTATGCCGACAATGGCGATCTGAATGACTTCGGCGGCAATGATTACGATGACGACGACAGTTTTGTTTGATTTAACGTTGTCGCTGTCTGAGCCAGCTGTCTAGTTCATTGGCAAACTGCTGGCGGTCCCGCGGGCTCATGGCGGCGGGACCGCCTGTCTGTACGCCGCTGGCGCGCATCGTGTCCATAAAATCACGCATCGTCAACCGCTCGCGTATGGTGGCAGGTGAATACCGTTCCCCGCGCGGATTCAGCGCCGACGCCCCTTTTTCAATCACCTCTGCGGCCAAGGGAATATCTGCCGTAATCACCAAATCGCCAGCCTGCACACGCTTCACGATTTCATTATCGGCAACATCAAACCCAGCCGGCACCTGTAGCGTGCGCAACCAGGGCGATGGCGGTACGCGTAAAAATTGATTCGCAACAAAGGTGACCATGGTTTGCGTTCTGTCCGCCGCCCGGTACAGCACGTCTTTTATGACGTTTGGGCAGGCGTCCGCATCGACCCAGATAGACATTGATGTTCCTTATTCTGGAAAATAGCGACGATGTTAACCTGTTTTGCAAAACGGGGTTAAGTAAAATTCCCCGGCTTCCGCTATGGCCAGATCTCGCGTTGAGAACGCACGTCAGCCCCCCGAATATCGTCAACGATGAAGGGAGTGCTCAACGCGCGTTCACCACAAAAACGTGCCGCCATCACTCTCTTTTGCTCTCTGGCACCGGCCGCCGTGCGTTACCGCTAACTTGTTATTAATCCTGTCTGCAGTAAGCTACAGCGTTGATAACGGTGAAAACAGGAAAGGAGACGGTGATGCTGGAAAAGAAAATCGGATTTATTGGCGGTGGCAACATGGCAAAAGCCATCATTGGCGGGCTGATAAACAGCGGGCAAATGACACCGTCAGCTATCTGGATTTACGACCGCAAACCGAGCACCAATCAGCAAATGGCCGAACAGTACGGTATTAACGCCGCGGAGAGTGCGGAAGCGCTGGCCCAGCACGTGGATATTCTGTTTGGTGCGGTCAAACCCAATGTGATCCTCAAAGTGCTGAAAGAACTGGCTAACAGCCTGAAAAAAGAGGCAGTAGTCGTTTCAATTGCCGCGGGCGTGACGCTGGATAACCTGGCTTCCGTGCTGGGGCACGATCGTAAGATCATTCGCGCAATGCCAAACACCCCTTCCCTGGTCGGTGAAGGCATGACCTCCGTTACGCCCAACGTGCTGGTTGAACAGAGCGAGACCGATGAAGTGGTCGCGATATTTGAGAGCTTTGGTCAGGCGGCGGTCGTCGATGAATACCTGATCCACTCGGTGGTTGGCGTCAGTGGTTCAGCTCCGGCTTACGTGTTTATGTTTATTGAAGCCATGGCCGATGCCGCCGTGGCGGGCGGCATGCCGCGCGCGCAGGCTTACCGGTTTGCGGCCCAGGCCGTGAAAGGCTCCGCACAGATGGTGCTGGAAACGGGTAAACACCCCGGTGAGTTGAAAGATATGGTCTGCTCGCCCGGCGGCACCACCATTGAAGCGGTGAAAGTGCTGGAAGAAAAAGGCTTCCGTTCAGCCGTGATCGAAGCCATGCAGCAGTGCATGGCGAAGTCGAACAAGCTGAGCCGCAGTTAACCGATATGTCTGGCAAACATGCCGTTTGCCAGACGGTTTTGCGGGCCCATTATTGTGCAGAATGGTGGGCCTGATACCATGCCAGTGCCTGTTCCATCGTCATGGGCTCCTGCATCTTTTCGACCAGCGCGGCGGTCAGCGTGTAGAGTCCACACGAGAAAACCGCAGCCAGCCGCCCTTCCTTGCCGTAAAAGGCCATAAACGTTTTCTCTTCCAGCGATCCCACCTGCTGGTAGTCGTCCCAGTCTGTGGCATGACCAATATATTCATAGCGGGTACCATAATGCGCGGTCCAGAAAAACGGCACGCGGTCATAGTGATGAATATTTCCCAGCATGTTCATTGCTGCGGTCTGGCCCTGCTGCTCTGCCACGCGAAAATGCTCGATGCGCAGCGGCCCCTGGGCGGAAGGATAGGTTGCAATATCGCCGGCTACCCAGACGTTTTCGGCCACGCGTAGCTGCTCATCCGTTTGCAGGCTGCCATCTTCAACCCGCGGCAGGTCGTGAATAAACGAGGTGGCCGGTTTAACGCCGGTAGCGAACAGCACCACATCGGCAGCGATCTGCTGACCGGTTTTTAACCGCACGCCCGTCACGTGGTTTTCGCCCTGAAGCGACGCAATCTCACCTTCCACAAATGTTACGCCGTTAGCCTGATGCAGTTGATGAAAATAACGGCCGATCGCCTCACCAAACTGCGCCGCAAACGGCAGCGCGTGACGTGCGATGACGGTCACCTCAACGTCACGGTTACGCAGCGACGAGGCCAGCTCCATGCCAATAAAGCTGTTACCGATAATCACAATCTGCTGGCTTCGATCGACGGCCGCTAGCAGGGACGCGGTATGCTGCTTGTTGCGCAGAATATGTACGCCCGCTAAATCAGCGCCAGCAAGCGACGGCTTGACAGGTTCTGCGCCCGTTGCAATTAATAATTTATCGAACTGCAACGTGCTATCGTCGGCAAACACCAGACGGTGCGCCTCATTATCAACTCGCTCAACGCGCTTTTGGATGCGCTCGACGTGATCGAGTATGTCACTGCCAAGCAGCGATGGCACATCATCGATATCCATTTTGCCTGAGGGAACAAATTTCGTCAGCGCCGTGCGGTCGTAAGGGGCTTCAGGCTCACTCTCTACCAGCACCAGGCGGCCCTTAAAGCCGTCGTGGCGTAATCGCCACAGTGCCGCACTCCCGGCCGCGCCCCCGCCCAGTACCACAAAGACCGGGGCGCTGGCACCGCTGCCCACTGGCGAAGCAGGCGACATCGCTTTAGGGTTAACCAGAATCTGGCCATTTTCGATGCGAACGGGATACTGTTTCAGGTCGGCCAGCGCCAGCGGCTCGCACATTTTACCGCTGCTCAGTTCAAACGCCGCTTTATGCCAGGGACAGATGAGCCTGTCGCCGCAGATAGCGCCCTGCTCAAGCGGCGCGCCTGCATGAGGGCATTTTGCCTGGAAAGCCTGGACGCTGTCAGCCTCACGGATGAGTAAAAACTCTGTTTCACCCAGCTTTTTTTTAACCGGCTGACGTTGCGGTAAATCCTGGAGAGCAATAACAAATTGATAGTTCACGACATGGCTCCTTTTCCAACCGTCACGGGTAAAAGCACCGCGCCCGCACGCGCGCGGCGCAATCCCTTATAAACAGTAAGTGTGGCAAAGGATTGGAAAAGCTTGCGCCTCAATGGCGATTTTTTTCGCTAATCATCTGTTTCTTCAGTAATTAAAAGCGTGCTGCAGCGCACTGATGGCAGGCGAAGAGAGGAGGCGGCCACCGAAATGGCCGGCTGAGTATTAGCTTTTTTTGAGGCATTGACTCATAAAGGTTTTACGTGCGTCACCGGTCAGCTTTTTATCTCCGGCCTGGAGATTACAGGTTTTCATTTTTATTTGTTGCGGTGACATGTCCGCGACTTTGCTGTCTTTCTTCAGGCAATCGCTCATAAATTGCTTACGCACATCGCCTTTTAACGATTGGCTGCTGGCATGTTCATTACACATCGCCATTTTTTGCTGCTGCGGCGTTTTATCTGCTGCGCTGGCGTGGCTGCTCATCATTATTCCTGCCAGGACTATCATCAGGATATTGCCTTTCATTGTTTTCACTCCGTTGTGATAAAGACAGTATTTATTCTGGCATGCCAGAAAAGAATCAGACGACTTTTGCTTTGGAATAATACAGAGATCGCAATTTTATTCTGGTGATCGGCGTGATTTCAGCTGTGGGGCCGGTGAAGTAATCGGGTGACAGCGTTTTTTAATAACGCGGCATTGTGATCGTTGTGATCCACTTCGGCATGAATCATGGCCGTATCAATGCTGTTAACGAGGGACTGATGCTGCTCAGGCGGCATCATGCGCAGCATTGCGGTGATCACAAGTTCCAGCGCTTCGATCTGCACGACCTGCTCTTTAGACGCCTCTTCTTTTTCTGCCAGCGTAATTAATAGCTCAGCAATCAGATTTTTCATGCCGGTGCCTCTTCAGCAGGGTGAAGAAAAAAATATCACCCGCCAGAATAAAAACAAAGGAATTTTTTATTCTGTTTATCAGTACATTAAAATAACAGCGCGGGGGCGGTGTTATCTTATTTCATTTATTATGAGCGAAACGTTTTTATTCTACTGACAAGCGAGGCGTAACCATTTTGTCATCATGGTAAGCGTCGATAAATGCCCTGTTTTTGTTGCCAGCACGTTCTGCTCTTAACTGGCAAAGCGTATCAGACGCTTCTCTGGCCACGGATTTGTCATCATGGTAAGCGTCGATAAATGCCTTGTTTTTGCTGCCAGCACGTTCTGCACTTAACTGGCAAAGCGTATCTGACGCTTCTCTGGCCACGGATTTGTCATCATGGTAAGCGTCGATAAATGCCTTGTTTTTGTTGCCAGCACGTTCTGCTCTTAACTGGCAAAGCGTATCTGACGCTTCTCTGGCCACGGAAAGACAGGGCAGGAAATCTTTCAGCGTCACCGCCTCTCGAAAGGTCAGATCCCGCAGTCGCATGCCACGAACCCTGCAGATTCCCTCTCCACACTACGCGTGTGTCGGGCGACGTTTCCCGAGGTAAGCACGATTTTTTTGCCTCTGCCCCGGGTTTTATCTGCGGTAATAATAAATCTATTAATCAGTTAACTACGTGCTAAAACCCTGACGTAACCTGGCGGCATTATTTGAAAATCACTCATCACATTTGAAAAATATTTCAGGTTGTTACTGACAAGACGTAACGGCAGACCTATGTTTAAAAAACCGCCAGATTCGTGCGGGACGTGGGTCGTTCTGATCAACGTAATGCGCCCGATTAAACCCTTGCCGTGCATATCGGGAGCCACTAACTCACCTGACTCTGCCTGCTGCGCATTCGCGTACCGGGCGGGCTGTCTGTTTGCGGAGATGGAGAATGAGAGTGCAATCTAACAGCGCCAGCCGTGCTATCACCGATTATTTCAACAGCCCGGACTGGAATGTCCCGCCAGAGTCGGATTTGCTGGCCGTTATTATGCGGGAACTGATGGAAGCCGGACAGCCCACGACCAATAAAGCCGTTATCGCACGCGTGATCAACAAGCTGGAATTTGAAGGGGATGAGCAACGCCTGCAACGCTATCGTGCCCTGTTAGCCCGGCTGATGGAGGCGCGGCCCCACGAGTGAGCCGCTGTTAACTTACTTCGCCAGCCGGTACTGGTTGGCCTCGCTTACGCTGGCCCGACCGCTGCTGCGCTGAAACAGGCAAAGCTCTCGTCCCCGGCGGTTTTTCATGTGCTTCTGCGGATAGAGCCCTTCAAGCAGTAACGCGCTGTAGCCTACGCTGTCATCGTACTCAACAACCTGACCCAGTACTTTTACCTTGCTTAAGGTGCTGGCGTTGATGCACGCCTGCCGCATCACCTGCTGGCTTTTCTGCCATGCCTCCGGGCTTGAAGCCAGGGCAACCGGGCTGACCAGCAGCAAAAATAAGACTGAAATCCTCTGGAAATATTCCATGCGTTGCTCCTTCTTCGGGCTTAACCAGAAAAAAATTCCCGCCTGAGCGGGAATAAACAAGACGAGCATTGCATATTGATGTAACGAGGAAATCCTTACCCTGTTGATTGAACCGATCGATAACGGTTATCGCCTATCCACAGGGTACAGGCGTTATCTTCGCCTGACGCCATGACAACTCTATGACAATGCGCTGTTTATTTGCCACTTAACCGCAATAGACACGGCTGATATTACCGCTTTTGTCGGCCATAAAGTTCAGACGGGTGAAATTAAAGTCCATCGTTACCGCTGAATTCCACGGGATGGCACGCACTTTTTGCGTGAAACGCTGATTATCGATGGCAGACAACGGCTTGCCCACAAAGTGTTGGTACTGAGATGCGCCACAGCTGTCCGCCTGCGCATCCAGCGGCACGGCGGCCTTGTCGGATTGTGTGGCCGACTGGCAGCCCGTAAGCAGTAAAAAACCGGCGGCCACCAGCGCTTTTCCATAATGATTCACGTGTTTTCTCCTCATGGACGTGTAAAACCTGACTCCGAAGAGTAACAAGCCTGTCAGCAGGTATGAACCGCTAAAATCAAACTTACCGCACAATACCAGGGATTAAATGCTAGGGAATGCGGTTATTGACAGATGAATCGCACTTGCTGGCTAAAATTACCGCGAGAAGCCTCTGATAGTATTTGCGGACTCCCCCATGACACGATGAGTTATTGAGGAAGCGCGAGTGGAACTGATCCTTTTTATTAGCTTTGCCCTCTTGTTGACCCTGATCGCGGTCAGCATCCGCTAGCCAGTCATCATGCCCTTGGTGCTGCACGTCTTTTTTTCAGGCTGCAGCGCAAGCGTCTGGCAGCCTGTTGCAACCCTCTCTGACGGTGGGTTTGCCCCCTGAATCCATGCACATCAAACCGGCATAACGCCCTGACGGCGTTGAACAAAAAATATTGTATCGTACGCTCTCTCGACAGCGATCCGACGCGTTGCTACTATGCGTTTATCATCGCTGGCTGGGTCGCCTATGAACACCAATTCCGACAGAGTGACGCTGACACTGTTTTATGTCGGCAGCTTTGTTGTCTATTACCTCGTTACCATGCTGATTACCCTGTTTCCGAATTACGGTATTCTGCGTAATGACGGTTTGCTGGTGCCTGTACTCTGCCTGTTCGAGTTTGCGGTCATCTATCCGCTGTATCGGTTCTACTGCCAGCGTCGTACGGATATTCCATTGGGCTTTTTACGCTCAGGTCAGACGTTACTTTTTATTGGCGCCCTGTTTATTTTAATGGCGGCGCAAACCCAGTACTTACAACCTGAAGGCTGGCTGGTCGCGCAAACGCAGCAGGGACGCAGCTCGATGCTTATCCTGTTGCTCACCGCCGTCTTGCTGGCCCCGGTATTTGAAGAAGTGCTGTTTCGCGGCTTTTTGTTGCAGGGCTTTCTGCTCTGGGCACCCAACAGCCGTTTTGCCTGCATGCTACTGACCTCCCTGCTCTTTGCACTGATGCATACGCAGTATGTTCACTGGGAAACCGTGGTAGCGCTGACGCTCTTCTCTCTGCTGCTTTGCTATGCCCGCCTGCGCAGCAATTCGCTGGCCTTGCCGGTCTTTCTGCATACGCTGAACAACCTGATTGCTATCCTGCCCGCCTGGTATTTCGCCTGACAGGCTTCATTTTTTTATTGCCCCTCCGTCAATAACCTGCGAAAAATCAGCTAGTATCCTTTTTTAACCGCAGGGATGGATGGTCTGTAAGCCAATGATTACCATGCTGGATGTGGCCCGCAAGGCCGGAGTTTCTAAAGCCACCGTCTCGCGCGTGCTGGCGGGAAATCGTTACGTCAGTAAAAGTACGCAGCAAAAGGTCTATCAGGCCATTGCCGAAACCGGTTATCGCCCCAATCTGCTGGCGCGCAGCCTGGCCACGCAAAAGTCCCAAAATATTGGCTTAATTGTTACCCACTCGCTTTTTAACGGCCCCTACTTCAGCGAGCTGCTGTTTCAGGCTGCCACCCTGACCAATAACTACGGTCGCCAGTTAATTCTGGCTGATGGCAAAACCTGCGCGGACGACGAGCGCGCCGCTATTGAGTTTCTGCTCGACCTGCGCTGTGACGCGATCATTATCTATCCCCGCTTTCTGGACACCGAGGCACTGGATGCCATTATCGAGCAGCACGAAATCCCAATTATGGTGGTGAATCGCCAGCTGCCGCGTCATCCGGCCCACTGTGTCTGGGCTACACATCAGCACAATACCTTTCAGGCGACGCGTTATCTGATCGCGCGCGGGCATCACGACATTGCCTTTATTCGTGGTATGACGGGTTCCCCTACCGCTGCCGCTCGCCTGGCAGGTTATGAGCAGGCCCTGGCTGAGCAGGGGCTTGCGGACAGGGCCTGCATCGTGCAGGGCGCGTGGACGCCGGCCAGTGGGATGGCGGCGGCAAAGCAGCTGCTGGACGCGGGCGTGACATTCAGCGCCCTGATGGCGAGTAACGATGACATGGCAATCGGGGCCGCGCTGGCGCTTCATGCCGCGGGAAAACGGCTGCCACAGGATGTTTCTCTGCTGGGATTTGATGATATCCGTATGGCCGAGTTTTTCCTGCCGCCGCTGACCACCGTGCATGTGCCGGTCGCAGAAATGATTCAGCACACGCTGGCGCAGCTGGTCGCCATGCTGGAAGGTCAGGAGGTGGAAGCCTTGCCGCCCTTTAGTGGACATCTGATTGAGCGCGCCTCGGTCGCGGACGGGCCTCATAAGCGGTAAGTCGCGGCATCCCTGCCGCGCGGTCTTAGTAGTCCACCGACGCGTTCAGCGTTGCGCCGTTACTGCGAATCAGCTTCTGATACCAAAAGAAGCTTTTTTTGCGGTAGCGTGCCAGGTCCTTTAACGCTTTTTCATCGCGGTTCACATAAATAAATCCGTAACGTTTGCTGATGCCCTGATGGGTACTTACCAGATCAATAGCAGACCACGGGCAATAACCGAACAGCTCGACGCCATCGGCAATGGCCAGCTGCAGCTGAGCGATATGCTCACGCAGATAGTCGATACGGTAATCATCATGCACCTTGTTGTCGGCCGCCAGGGTATCAAACGCCCCTAAGCCATTTTCGGTAACGATGAGCGGCAAGGCATAACGTGCATAAATCTGGCGCGCGGTGATGCGAAAGCCCACCGGATCGATATACCAGCCAAACTGATTTTGCTGCAGATGCGGATTATTACAGCCCACGTAGACGGAGCGGTCGATGCCGGCCATTTGCTGATCGGCATGGGGCCGACTGTCGGGGTCATGATGTTCGCCCTCTGCCCCGACGGTGGCCGAAGCATAATAGTTAAAGGCGATAAAATCGGGCTGACCGGCAGCGATGATGGCCATATCCTCATCCTCGATCGTCGGAAGCCAGCCGCGTTGTTTTAAGAAAGCCCATACCACAGGGTTGTAGCGCCCGTGAACGGCTAAATCCAGATAAAGCCAGTTACGGATTGCAGAGAAATTGTCCGCCGCCAGCACATCCTCTGGCCGCGAGCTTGCCGCATAGACGCAGGAAATATTCGGTGCCGGGCCAATTTTAGCGTCTGGCAAGCGTTCGTGGCAGGCAATCATCGCCTTTGCCTGCGCCAGCATCATGTGGTGATTTTGCTGATACAGGGTTTTCTGTGGATCGGCGGTGCCAGGCGGTAACGTCCCGATCACGTCGCCTTTCAGGATCATCATGTTCTGTTCGTTGATGGTCAGCCAGTATTTGACCTGGCTGCCAAACTGCTCAAAACAGGTAATGGCAAAACGTTCAAATGCCGCTACCGTGCGGCGAGAAGACCAGCCTCCGTCCTGCTGCAGGGCCCAGGGCAGATCGAAGTGATAAAGCGTGACCAGCGGTGTAATACCGTGCCGGCAAATCTCATCAATTAACTGCTGGTAAAAGGCCACGCCCGCCTCGTTTAACGCGCCGTCGCCTTCCGGGTAAAGACGGCTCCAGGCGATGGAGAAGCGGTAGGTTTTTAGTCCCATTTCCGCCAGCAGGGCGATATCCTCTTTAAAGCGGTGGTAGTGGTCACTGCAAACGGTAAAATCCGTAATTGTCTGGCTGAACGTGGCTTTGTCAATAACCGACGGCCCTTTACCATCTGCATCCCATCCGCCCTCCACCTGATATGCCGAGGTCGAGGCGCCCCAGAGAAAACCGTCCGGAAATGCGGTCAGTGTCGAATGTTGCATAAAATCTCCTTTTTTAACGTGCGGCAAGCTCCCGACGCAGTTGAATAATTTCTTCTGCCAGCTCGCGGCAAAGCATCGCGTTCATCAGGTGATCCTGGGCGTGAACCATAATCAGGTTGACCGGGATTTTTCCGCTGCCCTCATCAGCACCGATGAGCCGGGTCTGTATCTGATGCGCCGCCTTTGCCGCCGCCGTCGCGGCGGTCAGCATGCTGTCTGCTCGTTCCCAGTTTTGCTGGCGGGCCGCACGCAACGCTTCCATCGAGCAGGAGCGCGCTTCGCCCGCCTGGATAATCAGTTCGATTACCGTGCTTTCATCGATTTCCATGCATTACTCCTTTACCGGTTGTGCTGCGCTCAGTTCCTGCTGCAGCAGTTGACGCTCGTACATTTTAAAAAACGGGTAGTAAATCAACGTGGCAATCGTCACCAGCACGGTAATCAGCACGATGACGCGCCAGTCCCAGCCGGTTGACCAGGCCGCACCAATTGGGGCGGGCGTGGTCCACGGTGCCAGCGAGATGACGTGGTTAATCAGATTGGTTTTAGTGGCGACCCAGGCAATGACGGCATTGACCAAGGGAGCAAGAACGAAGGGAATAAACAGAATGGGGTTCATGACGACGGGCGAGCCAAAAATAACCGGCTCGTTGATGTTGAACATACTGGGCACGATGCTGAGTTTGCCAATGGAGCGCAGATGGGCAGACTGGCTTCGCAAATAAAGTAATACCAGCCCCATGGTGGAACCGGAACCGCCAATTACGATAAAAAACTGCCAAAAGGGTTCGATAAACACATGGCTGACAGGCTCACCCGCATTCAGTGCCTGCTGGTTCAGGCCGAGATTGGTCAGCCAGAAGGCCTGCAAAATCCCGCCGACAATCACGGCACCGTGAATGCCTGCGAACCACAACAGGTGGCACAGCAGGACGGCGACCAGCACGGCGGGCAGTGAATCCGAGGCGGAGATGATCGGAGAGAAGATCGCCATGATAGCCTGCGGCAGCAGCATGTCAAACTGTGCCTGTACCCACAGGCTAAGCGGAAATAAGGTAATAAAAATGGTAATGATGGGAATGAGCAGGTCAAAGGACTGACGAATTTTCGGCGGCACCTGTTCGGGTAATTTAAAGCCGATGTTGTGTTTCTGCAAAAAGTGCATCAGCTCCGTGGCAAAAAGCGCGACCAGAATGGCGGTAAAAATCCCCTCCCCGCCCAGCGATCCTACCGGCAGCATTTTGCCCGTTTGCGGTGCGGCCACGACCAGAAACGCCATCAGCGACAGGCTGGCCGCCATAAAGCCGTTCATCTTATAGCTGTTTGCCAGGTTGTAGGCGATAGCACTGGCGATATAGAGCGCCATAATGCCCATCGTCATGTTGTACGGCATCATGATTTGTTCTTCATGTGCCTTGACCATGCCGAGCCACCACTGTGCGAAGGCCCAACTGCTGTCTGCCGAAAAAGGAGGATGCGCAAACAGCAGCATGAAGGAACCCACAATCAGAAACGGCATTGAGGCAATAAATCCATCGCGGATGGCGATGACGTGGCGCTGGCTGGAGAGGCGCCCCGCCAGCGGACTGATGCGGTTTTCGATAACGCCGAATAACGATTCGCTTAAGCGGCTCATCCCTTAACTCCTGCTCAGGAAAACGAGAATAACGCTGCACAGGCAAATACAGGCCTGCGATATATTTTTCAGTTTCTTACTCATCAGGGATGAATAAGCTTAAGTGCATCACTTAATATCTTTTCACCCTTCATCATTCCGTAATCCATGCTGTTAATCACTGCGATGGGTTTACTGTGTTGTTGGGCGACAGGCTCAAAATCCGCCAGCTTATATTTAATCTGCGGCCCCAGCAGGCAGCAGTCATAGTCGGCAATAAGATCAGTAAACTCTTCAATTCCCACAGCTTTTATCTCTACCGCTATGCCTTGTTCTTTAGCGGCTTTTTCCATTTTCTGCACCACCATACTGGTGGACATTCCGGCGGCGCAGCACAGCAAAATCTTTGGCATTGTTAATTCCTCCGTGTGATGAATGATTAACGAATACACAGGGTAAAGATTTTCTGCAACCGGTTTCAGATTTGCATGTCAGAAGTGTGAGAAATATCAAAACGTACCGGCATCGCTGTTGAGCAATAAAACCTTCAACAGGCGCGATCATTTTCTGACCCTGAACATCGCCACGGCAGAGATAAAAATCGATGGGGTTGCGGCGTCAGAAATTAACGCGACGACGTGGCTGCGCGTGCTGTTAACAATAAGATTTCACTGCTGTTCAGGCGCGCAAGCCTTATAATGCGTCAGAGCAATCCGATACCGTCCAGCGTGATGAGTGCCCCGACGGCAATTAGCTATACTGGTTTTATAAAAAAGGAACACTCATCCATTTCGTGATGTGCGAACCGGGAGAAGGAGTCGGTTATGTTGATTGGTTTTGTATTGTTGGTGAGCGCCTGTGGACATGATGCCTGTGAAGCGTTGCCGGTGTCGGAGCGCATCTATCCAACGAAAGCCGCCTGTGAAGTCATGGCAAACCGCATTCATAAAGTCCGCCCAAACGTGGTGCTGCTTTGTGGTGAAGTGCATCGTTCAGATAACTGAACAGGTGCAAGGACACAAAAACAGGCAGACAACATTGCAAGGATGCCGTTTAGCGTTCAAAATATAAGCTGTTTTACACCAACACAGTCGTGAATCCCATGAAAAGTAGTCGTCCCCGCCGTCCAACTGGGCGTTGGGTTTATTACATTTTGTATGAAGGCATTCTGTGGCCCTGTCCGGTACGCTGGGAATGGGAAAGCGCCTATGGCGGCTGGCTTCCGTTCTACTATTCGCCAACATTTGAATTTGTGGCGGGCGATCCCGGTAAGGCTTACCGTATTGCGCGCAGCGACGTGCGGACTAAGCGTGGAGAAGAGATGTATGCCTGACGTGTCAGGTGGCGTTCCAGGGAAACCAGGATGCGGTAAGCAGAAAGTAGAGTAACTCCAGCAGCAGTACCACCATTAGCAGCACACCAAGCTTGTGGCGAGAAAGCCACGATTTCATGCGCATATTATCGCTGTCCCCTCATTCGACAACAGTACGTCACGCGTTACTGGCAAGACGAACCGCCTTTTCCCGTGTTTTGCAGAACCGCCTGCCCCTGCGACGATTGGATGCAGCACACGAAGATGCGCCCGCAGGCGCATCTGAATTCGGCACGATCACTGATGACATCACGACCGATTGCATCACGAAAAGTGACGCAGGATCGTCGTCAGTTGTTCAGTGTGTAGTCGAGCGTGATTTCTGCATTCAGCACCTGAGAAACCGGACAGCCTGCTTTGGCTTTATTGATGATTTCATCAAAGGTGTCGTTATCAATGCCCGGCAGAGAGACGGTGCTGGTTAAGGCGATTTTGGTGATCGCGAAGCCTTCACCTTTTTTATCCAGCGAGACGTCTGCAGTGGTATCGATGCTTTCAGGCTTATGGCCTGCGTTACCCAACATCAGCGACAGCGCCATAGAGAAACAGGCCGCATGTGCCGCACCAATCAGCTCTTCTGGGTTAGTGCCTTTTTGTCCTTCAAAGCGGGTGTTAAAGCCGTAGGGCTGTTGGTTCAGTACGCCGCTCTCGGTGCTGACTGTGCCTTTGCCTTTAATATCGCCTTCCCAATGCGCCGAGCCTTTCTTATGAATGGTCATGTCATTCCTCCTGTTGGTAAAGAAGGTAAGTATAGACAACGCATCTGATTTCGCAGCGGGCGACTATGCCGGACGCAGATTGGCTTCCTGCAGGAGCGCATTTGCCTGCACCAGCGAAGCCTGGGTGATATCGGCAATGCGCTTCGCGCCGGTTAAGGTCATCGCGACTTTCATCTCTTTTTCAATCAGCGTCAGTAAATGCTCAACGCCGCGCTGTCCCTGTGTCGCCAGCGCATAGATAAAGGCGCGCCCCAGCAGGACGCTGTCTGCGCCCAACGCAATCATACGCACCACATCCAGTCCATTACGAATACCGCTGTCGGCAAGGATCGTGATATCGCCTTTGACCGCATCCGCAATCGCAGGTAAGGCACGGGCCGAGGACAGCACGCCGTCCAGCTGGCGTCCGCCATGGTTAGAAACCACGATACCGTCAGCGCCAAAGCGCACCGCGTCACGGGCGTCCTCAGGGTCCAGAATGCCTTTGATCACCATCGGGCCATCCCAGAAATCACGAATCCACTCCAGATCCTGCCAGGAAATGGAAGGATCAAAGTTCTTCGCCAGCCAGCCAATATAGTCCTCCAGGCCGGTAGGCTTGCCGAGATAGGTGGAGATATTCCCCAGATCGTGCGGCCTGCCCTGTAATCCTACATCCAGTGCCCACTTTGGATGGGTGATGGCCTGCCAGTATCGCCGCAGTGCGGCATTTTCACCGCTCATGCCCGAATGCGCATCGCGATAACGCGCGCCCGGCGTCGGCATGTCCACGGTAAACACCAGCGTAGAGCAGCCTGCCGCTTTGGCCCGCTCCAGGGCATTACGCATGAAGCCTCTGTCCCGCAGCACATAGAGCTGGAACCACATAGGGCGATTGATCTGCGGCGCCACCTCTTCAATAGGACACACAGAGACGGTGGACAGCGTGAAAGGAATGCCTTTGCCTGCGGCGGCGCGAGCAGCCTGCACTTCGCCCCGACGAGCATACATGCCACACAGCCCGACCGGTGCCAGCGCCACCGGCATGGACAGCGTTTCATTAAACAGGGTGGTTTCGAGACTGAGTTCGGACATGTTGCGCAGGATGCGCTGGCGCAGCGCCACCTCCGAAAGATCGGCGACGTTGCGCTGGAGTGTGTGCTCCGCATAAGCCCCGCCATCCAGATAGTGAAACAGGAAAGGCGGCAAAATACGTTGTGCAGCGGCGCGGTAGTCACTGGCGGCAGAAATGATCATCAGCGTTTCTCCTTGTGGTTGTCCAGGTGATGGCCTGGTAAACGCGTAATACGCGCCTGTCTGGCTTCGTCTTCATCAAGCGTTTTCATCGTGGTATGAACAAAACCAAGATGATCCATCGCCGCTAAGCGGGCGGCCTCGGCATCACCCAGTAAAATGGCGTCAAGCATTGCCCTGTGCTGAACGGTGAGGCGGTCGAAAATCGTCGGGCTGGTGTACATCAACCTGCGGCTGTGCAACATCGAGGACTGCAGCAAATCAAAAAATCCGCGCATGGTTTGTAGCAGCACCACGTTATGCGAGGCTTCCGCGATAGCGAGGTGAAAGCGCAGATCGGCCTGACCGGCCAGATGGGGAACGTCGCTCTCCTTCAACGCCAGCGTGGCGTCAAAAGCGTACTGCAGTCGTTCCTTATCTGACTCTGTTGCCCGAAGTGCCGCATGCCATGCGGTGCTGGCTTCAATCGCGTGGCGCGCTTCCAGAATGTCATAGCGGTAATCCGGATCGTTGGCCAACAGCTGACGAATCGGCTCAACAATGCGATGTTCAGACCAGGGCTCCTGGGGCTGACGCAGCCAGGTGCCGTCGCCGCGTCGGCTCGTCAATATTCCGCTGCTGATAAGCTGCTGAATAGCTTCGCGCAGCGACGAGCGCGAGACGCCAAGCGCCGCAGCCAACTGGCGCTCGGCAGGCAAACGCATGCCGGGCTCAAGCTGATGGTCGTGAATATACTGTTGGAGGCGAACCCGCAGCGGATCGGCGGACGGCAGTAAGTTTGGTGTCATGGGATCATCCAGGGAAAAACGTAAGCCTGAAACGTGGTAATGATGCCCACCAGGCAGGTAAATATCAGGCTGTGCTTGACGGTAAAACGGAACAAATCCGACTCCCTGCCTACCAGCCCGACGGCGGCACAGGCAATGGCTATCGACTGCGGCGAGATCATCTTACCGGTCACGCCCCCGGTGGTATTTGCCGCCACCAGCAGGATATCGGAAACGCCGATCTGCTGCGCGGTCGTCGCCTGCAAGGCGGCAAACAGGGCATTCGATGACGTATCCGAGCCGGTCAGAAACACGCCGAGCCAGCCCAGGAAAGGCGAGAAGAAGGTAAACGCATGGCCGGTGTGGGCCAATGCCAGCGCCAGCGTGGCAGAGAGGCCGGAGTAGTTAGAGATAAAAGCAAACGCCAACACCATCCCGATGGAGTAGATGGGCAACATGAGCTCTTTCAGGGTTTCAGCAAAGGTCACTACCGCAGTCCGGGGCTTCATCTTCAGGAAGATGATAGCCACGAGGGCGGCAACCAGAATAGCCGTACCGGTTGCCGAGAGCAGGTCGAGTTTAAAAATGGCCGGCCAGCTACTGGGCTGCGCGACCACCGGCGGCATTCTGGTTACCCAGCCATCAAGGCCAGGCACAGGGAGGCTGAGCACCGATTCCGCTAAGGCCCCGCCTTTTGCGAACAGCGCTTTAAAAGGTGGAATGCTCCATAACGTGACGGTTGCCGTCAGAAACAGGAACGGCATCCAGGCGCGCACCACCTGACCTGTCGTGTATTTTTGCCGCTTCACAGGCTGGCCCGCGTGCGGGCTTTCTGTTTCGCTGAAGCGAAAGATGCGCACCGGCTGCCAGACGCGCAAAAACAGCGTCAGCGAAATGAGTGAGGCGAGCGAGGAAATAATATCGGGCAGCTCCGGCCCCAGAAAGTTGGAGCTGAGGAACTGGGCAATCGCGAACGATCCCCCCGCCACGATCACGGCGGGCCAGGTTTCTTTGACACCGCGCCAGCCATCCATAATCGCCATGATCCAGAACAGCACGACGATCGTCAGTAGCGGAAGCTGACGGCCTGCCATCTGACCGATGGCAAAGCTGTCCA
Organism: Pantoea sp. V106_11; assembly: GCF_029967885.1. NCBI lineage: Bacteria > Pseudomonadati > Pseudomonadota > Gammaproteobacteria > Enterobacterales > Erwiniaceae > Pantoea > Pantoea sp. V106_11. The sequence goes on along the minus strand of NZ_JASCAK010000028.1, from coordinate 37,572 downwards.
GCCCGGTCACCTGGCCCGCCACAACTATCGGGATCCCCATCGCGCCAAACGCCACGGGCGCAGTATTGACGATCAGGCACAAGCCTGCGGCATAGAGCGGATTAAAACCGAGCCCCACGAGCAGCGCGGCCGTGATGGCGACCGGCGCGCCGAAACCTGCCGCACCTTCTAAAAAGGCGCCAAAAGAGAACCCCACAATCAACATCTGTAAGCGCTGATCGGGCGTGATCGATAAGATGGAAGCGCGGATGATGTCGAACTGACCTGTCTTAACCGAGATCTTATAAACAAAAACCGCCGCCACGATGATCCAGGCGATGGGCCACAGGCCGTACATAAAACCGTAAACTGCTGACGCCAGCGCCTGCTGTAGCGGCATCCGATACAGCAACAGCGCGACCAGCAGCGCAAGGACGACCGTGAGCGTGGCGGCCTGATAGCCTTTCATCTTTAACCTGATTAACGCAAAGAAGAAAAACAGAACAGGAAGCAAAGCAATCAGGCTGGAGAGCCAGATATTGTTGAGCGGATCGTAATTTTGCTGCCAGATCTGCATGCCATGATCTCCATAAGAGGATGAAAGCGATGCGCGATCGGCAAACCAGGTGGCGCATCTGTCACTTCAGCCGCGCCGATTGGTCCTACCAATTTGGCAATCAGCGCTTGCTTGCTACAGATACTTAACCCGCTGTTAACTCTAGGCAACAGTTACTGCACTATTTTTAACGTTATGTGAGCCGCTGAAAACGTTTTGCTGGTTTGGTAGGACCAATTACCGTTCAGGAAAAGCCTGTTTGTAGCTTTCTGGATGAAAACGCAGGTTCAGGCCGATCAGCATGACCGTTACGCTCCCCTGCAACAGCCAGATAGAGGAAAAGTGGCCCGTAAGTTCATGCAATTGCCCGGCAAGAAACGGCATACTGCCCGCGATAATAAAGCCGACGCCCTGCATGAATGCCACCAGACGCGCCCCGGCCTGAGGATGCGCCAGGTGGTCCAGCGCCAGCACCAGGGCAAGGGGAAATGCGCCGCCCAGGCCAACGCCTGCTATCCCTGCCCACAGCCAGGCTGGGTAGAGCGGTGCCACCAGCAGGCCTGTTAATCCGCAGAGCTGGAGTGCCAGCGTCAGCAGAAGCAGCGGTCGCCTGTCCGCCCCCCGCACCAGCAGGGGAAACACCAGGGCACCGGCAACCTGACAGGCAATCATCACGCCCAGCAGGCCGCCGCCCGCCTGTGCGCTCCAGCCCTGTTGATGATAAAAATCCGGCAGCCAGGCCACACAGATGGCGTAGCCGCCGTTTACTAACCCAAAGCTCAGCGCCAGCGTCCATGCGCGCGTATTGCGCCAGACCGAGGGCATAACGGCTGATGTCTGCCCGGACGGGGACGCCGCAGGGATCCTCCACCACAGCATGACGGCCAGCAGCGCAGGCACACTCCAGCTGCTGAGCGCGCCCTGCCAGCCCAGGTGCGCACTGATCCACGGCGTCATCGCCGCGCCCAGCCCACCGCCGCCCATTAACGCCGCCGCCCAAAGCCCGGTGATCATGGCGCTGCGCTGCGTAAAGCGCTGACGGATCAACCCCGGCATGGCCATTTGTACAATCCCGATGCCGATACCACCAGGAACCGTGCTCCACACCAGCCAGGCGCCTTGCGCGATAAAAAACCGGCTGGCCAGCGCCAGTACTAACAGAGCCAGCCCGCTACACAGCAGCCTACGCAGCGGGATACGTTGCAGCAGCGGGGCGCTCACTAAGGCTATTGCCCCCATCATCATCATGGGAATCGCGGGCAGAAGTGAGGCCGCCAGCGAAGATAATCCAATACTTTCCCGTAGCTGCTCCAGCAGTGGACTAACGGATGTCATCAGTGGCCGCATGTTCAGTCCGGCCAGTATCAGGGCGGCAATCATCAAAAAAGGGTCTTTTTTCATAGGGGATCCTGGAATTAAACGTTGTCAGCCTGACAGCAGCGATTACTATTTGGAAATGAAATAACAGGATGACAGGCAGTGGAAAAATGAATCGCCAGCCCATGTTTACGCCCCAACAGCTGTTGAGCTTTGTTGCCGTATGCGAAACCACCAGCTTTACCCGCGCCGCCGAACGGGTGCACCTGTCGCAATCGACGGTCAGCCAACAGGTGCGGCGGCTGGAAGAGATGGTCGGTAAAACGCTGCTGGCACGCTCGTCCCACCAGGTGCAGATCACCGAAGAAGGCGAAAAACTGCTGGGCTATGCCCGCCGGATCATTGCCCTGAACGGTGAAGCCCACGATGTACTGAGCGATAAGTGGCGCGATGGCATCCTGCGCCTTGGCGTTCCGGAAGACTTCGCCGCCCCCACAGCGGGACTGCTGGCGCGGTTCAGCCGCGAACATCCGCACCTGCGGCTGGATGTCATGAGCGGAATGCAGGTGGAACTGCGGCGCGCCTGGCAACGGGAAGAGCTGGATATCATGCTGATCAAGCAGCCTTACGGTGAGCGCCCACTGGCTTCGCGCCCGGAGCCGCTGCTGTGGCTGGACAGCGCCGCGCATCCCTGCTTCGAGCAGTCGCCGGTTCCGCTGGTGTTGTTTCCGCAACTAGGGCTGTACAGGGAGGAGATCTGCCAGACGCTGGATTTACTCGGTCGCAGCTGGCGGATTGGGTACAGCAGTGCCAGCCTGGTGGCACTCTCCGCCGCCAGCGCCCAGGGCTTAGGGATAACGCTGCTGCCGGCCAGCTGTCGCTTACCTTCGCATCGGGTTCTGGATAGCCAACAGGGTTTACCGGTGATTGATACGTTTGAGTTGGCACTGTTTTGTCGTCAGCCCGAAGATGTGCTGCAGCGCCAGCTGGCGGATGCCCTGGCCGACTTCGCCGGTCTGAACTGGCAGTGATTTTTTAAATAGCAGGCAGTGGAAAACAACCCAGCAGAGAAAGCCGCAGTTTGTCAGATTAAAGACTCACTCACTTTCGCAGGAGTCGCTGATGCAGACCGCTTTGCCCACCAGCCGCCGCCGCTTTCTCCGCCAGGGGGTTCGCCTGACCGCCGCCAGCAGTATGATCATGGCCGGAATGACCGCCCCGGGCATGGCCGCCAATCGCAGCGCACCGCCCGCGTCCTCTGGCAAAGCTTTGCCGCAAACCGATCACTACGTTTTACGTAATGTAGTGCTTGAAGAGGGCTTCGGACGTGACGGTGACGAGATTGTTGAGACGAAAACGGCGCGCTACGACATCACACTTCGCGATGGTCGATTTCATCAGATCAGTCCGGCCGGACAAGGTGACCGTTCACTGCCGTTTTGGGATGCGCAAGGTGCCCTGCTGCTGCCGTCTACGCAGGATATGCACATCCATCTCGACAAAACCTTTTACGGCGGCCCCTGGCAGGCACCGCGGCCGCGTAAAGGCAAAACGATTATGGACATGATTGCCCGCGAACAGGTGCTGATTCCACAGCTGCTGCCCACCTCTCAGGCTCGGGCCGAAGGGCTTATCGCCCTGCTGAACGCCATGGGCACGACCCGGGCGCGCAGCCATTGTAATATCGATCCGGTCAGCGGCCTGCAAAGCCTGGAACATCTGCAGGCCGCGCTGGCAAACCATCCCGATTTCCCCTGTGAGATTGTCGCCTTCCCCCAGCATGGATTGCTGCATTCTCAGGTTGATGGGCTGATGCGCGAGGCCATGCAATCTGGCGTGCAGTATGTTGGCGGACTCGATCCTACCCATGTGGATGGCGCGATGGAAAAATCCCTGGATGCCATGTTCCAGATTGCGCTCGACTACCAGCGCGGTGTCGATATCCATCTGCATGAAACCTCTGCTGCTGGCGTGCAGGCGATTCGCTACATGATTAAGACCGTGCAGAATAATCCCTCGTTACGCGGTAAGGTCACCGTCAGTCATGGTTTTGCGCTGGCAACCCTAATGGGCGCAGAGCTGGACAAGATGATTGCCGATCTGGCCGAGCAGCAGTTCAGCATTGCCTCCACGCTGCCCATCGGCAAGCTGACCATGCCCGTGCCACAGTTGCAGGCGGCAGGGGTAAACGTCATGACGGGCACCGACAGCGTGATCGATCACTGGTCACCATTTGGCACCGGCAGCATGCTGGAAAAGGCCAATTTATATGCCCAGCTGTACGGGGGATCGGATGAATTCTCTTTAAGCCGCGCGCTGGCGATTGCGACTGATGGCGTGCTTCCGCTTTCTGCCAGCGGCGAACGCCAGTGGCCGCGCATCGGCGACAGCGCCAACATGATGCTGGTTGAGGCCAGTTGTTCGGCGGAAGCGGTGGCACGGATTTCGCCCGTGATAGCGAGTTTCTCGCGGGGTAAACCGCAGTTTGTGCGACAGCAGGTTTAACGCAGATGCGCCTCACTTTACGCAACGGCGCTAAAGTGAGGCGCGGACATCTCAGGCACAGCGATGTTAAGCCCGGCCAGCCTCCCTCTTTTTCGACATTAACTCCATCGCCAGCGCATAGAGCGGCGCGCCGTCAGGGGCAACAGGATCGTCTTCTGCATAACATCCGATCATAGAGGCAACTTTATCTGCCGATAAGGTTTCGCCATAAAGATGGAGCGTCAGGACAGCACGACCAACGATTTTTAGTACGTCTTCATGCAAGATCTGCGGGATATTATTCAATGAAAAAACCCTCTGCCAGTGGTTATATCGATCTATGTCGCTCAATATAAAGGAGTTACTCAATGATTTTTACAGGGGCTGAAGCCAATACTTTTACATTACTAATGCTATTTACCCTGTAAAAAAAACGGGCTTCACCGGTTAACTCAATATTCGCTCTTATAAACAAAAGATTATGAATTTATTAACGTTGTCAGACGGTTATCGGACCCGATCCTGGCGAATGTATTCCGCTGTCATTCATTAAAATAATCCACCTAACGCACATCATCTTCAGTTTATTCTTAAAAAAACTCGCGTGAAATGGATATTATTTATTCATAAGGTTAACGTTGCCGTTGCGCACGCTTTCTGACAGACTTGCGCACGCAATGATGCCCCCCACTTTTAGCCGCAGAGGCCGCACCCGTGACCGCTTTTTCCTCGCTTAATTCTCTTCCCGACAGCCAGCTCGATAACCTGCGCGAAATGGGCTATACCAGCATGACGCCGGTTCAGGCCGCCACGCTGCCCGCGATTTTAGACGGACGCGACGTGCGTGCGCAGGCCAAAACCGGCAGCGGTAAAACCGCCGCATTTGGCATTGGGTTGCTGCAGCATATCGACAGCGCTCACTTTCAGACGCAGGCGCTGATTTTATGCCCGACCCGGGAACTGGCCGAGCAGGTCAGTAACGTCCTGCGGCAGTTAGCCCGCTTCACGCGCAACATTAAGATCTTAACCTTATGTGGCGGCCAGCCTATGAGCGCCCAGCGCGATTCGCTGGTGCATGCGCCTCATATCGTGGTCGGCACACCGGGCCGTATTCTGGATCACATTAAGCGTGAGACGCTGAAGCTGGAGAGCCTGCGTACGCTTGTACTGGACGAAGCCGATCGCATGCTGGAAATGGGCTTCCGCGACGATATGGAAACGATTATCGCTGCCACGCCAGCATCACGTCAGACGCTGCTGTTTTCCGCGACCTGGCCGGAAGGCATTGCCGCCCTGAGCCAGCGCTTTCAGCGTGAGGCGCTGAGCGTGGTCACGGAAGAAGTGAGTGAACTCCCTGCTATCGAGCAGCAGTTTATTGAAGCCAGCCACGGTGAAAAGCTGTCACTGTTGATCAGTCTGCTCAGCGAACGCCAGCCCTCTTCCTGCGTGGTGTTCTGTAATACCAAGCGGGAGTGCGATGATATTGCGGCTGCGCTCAATGCACGCGATATCAGCGCCCTGCCCCTGCATGGCGATCTGGAACAACGCGATCGCGAACGGGTGCTGATCCGTTTTGCCAACGGCAGCGGCCGCGTATTAGTCGCAACCGATGTTGCGGCCCGTGGGCTGGACATCAAGTTGCTGTCGCTGGTGGTAAACTATCAGCTGGCCTGGGATCCGGAAGTGCACCTGCATCGCATTGGCCGCACCGCGCGCGCTGGCGAACAGGGCGCAGCGGTGAGCTTTGTCGCTGCAGACGAAATGGCACGCGCTCATGCTCTTGAAGACTTCCTGCAACAGAAGCTGCCCTGGGTTGCGGCCAGTTCGTTAAAGAAAAGCAGTAAAGCGTTACCGGCCGCCATGATGACGCTCTGCATTGATGGCGGGCGTAAAGCCAAAATCCGCCCCGGCGATATCCTGGGGGCACTGACGGGCGAAGCGGGTTACCGGGCTGACCAAATCGGTAAAATCGATCTCACCGCGACTCATGCATATGTGGCGATAGAAGCGGCCCAGGCTAAGCACGCACTGGTCAAGCTCAAGCAGGGTAAAATTAAAGGCAAGACCTGCCGCGCAGTCCTGTTAAAAGATTAAAAAAAAGGGCGAGACTCACTCTCGCCCACGCTTTTATGGCTCATCTATCCGCGTCACGTGCAGCGTTGTTTTGTCGCCTTTCCCCTGCACCTTGCCACTCACTCGCACTTTGTCATTAGCGGTATAGGTTTTACCACCGAACGTTTTTTCCGGCGCGATGAGGGTCACATGGCCGGTATCGTCACGAAACTGATAATTATCGCCCTTTAATTTTTTAACGATATAGCCTTCCAGCGTGACGTAACCGCCCTGGCGGAAGTCACGGATCTGATCGATGTGGGTTTGCCCGGTATCTTCCGATCCTTTGTAGCCCGCATCCTGTTTGCTCTGCGGCGGCGGCGTATCGCCTGTCTTAAAACCACCTTGCTCTGCATATGCACCATACGTTGCCATGGCTAACAAGGCGGCCAGTAATACTTTTTTCATCTCGTACTCCTTTAAGGGAAGGTGTCCATGTTGAATAGTCACTGTTAAGCCTGGCACAAGAATATGCGGCCGTTAGATTTTCCCCTCTCACCTTTTTGCACTTGCTGCCGATAACTTCATCACAACCCTTTTCACCTGCTGCGCTGATGCTGAGGCAACAATGGATAATTTTCAGAAAGAGATCGACGAGAGAGCAAATCTCGCGTTATCGAACAAATTTGAGCTGCTGCTGTTTCGCCTGGGCTCTGACCAGTTAAAAGGTAAATCAGAGCTGTTTGGTATCAACGTATTTAAACTGCGTGAAATTGTACCGATGCCGCCGATTACCAAAGCCGCAGGCATGCGTTCGCCGTTGCTCGGCATGGCCAGTATCCGCGGACAGTTTATTCCGGTGATTGATTTACCGGCTGTCGCAGGCTGTGTTCCAGAAACGGGACTTAACCTGCTGCTGGTGACCGAGTACGCGCGAAACACCCAGGCGTTTGCCGTCGAGTCTGTCGAAAACATCGTGCGCCTTAACTGGAGCCAGGTGCATACCGCTGAAGCCGGGATCGGTGGCCGTAATATCACCAGTATCGCCTGCCTTGATGACGATGAACAAAAAAGCAATCTGGCCATGGTGCTGGACGTTGAGCAAATTTTGTATGACATCATCCCGTCTGTGCGCGGCGTTGAGCCGGAAGCCCCGAAAGAGCGTCAGTTCAAAATGAAGCCGGGTTCAGTGGCGATTGTGGCGGAAGATTCTAAAGTTGCCCGTCAACTGCTGGAGCAAGGCCTGAAGAGCATGGGTATTCCCGCCATCATGTGCAACACCGGCCTGGAAGCATGGGAAAAAATCAAAGAGATGCATCAGCAGGCTCAGGCCCAGGGTGAATCCATTCACGACAAGATTGCGCTGGTGTTAACCGATCTGGAAATGCCAGAAATGGACGGCTTTACGCTGACACGCAATATCAAGCGTGATACGACGCTGCGCCATATTCCTGTGGTGATCCACTCCTCGCTTTCTGGCAGCGCAAACGAAGATCACGTGCGCAAAGTCGGTGCCGATGGCTATGTGGCGAAGTTCGAACTGAACGAACTGTCTGACGTGATTTTTAAAGCAATGGAAGCCGCGAGCTAAGACGTAACGGGCAGCTTATCCCTGCCCAGTAAGGCTTGATATCCACCACTCGAGAATATAAGAATGCATAGTGAAACGCTTCCCGTCATCCGTAAGTCACTGTTTCGTGGTCGTGTCCGTCAGCTGAGCTGGATTGCAGCGATCGCTTTCTGCCTGCTGTTCTGGGGCGGCGTGCTTGCCCTGATGGTTTAGTCAATAGCAGCGGAACGTTGTCGGAAGGGAAACAAAAAAGGCTGCCAGTGGCAGCCTTTTATTACGGTAAATGCAACAACGCTATAGAACTCTTTAGCCTTTTCAGAGCGCCTGAGGCTGGCTCTGAGCTGCAATCCTTGTCGCGTTAATTTGAACAACGACCGTTTTGCAAAAAATGCATTTCGCTCCATGCGGGTTGGCTCTTGTCACATCGAAATGTGATGTACGGTACTGCGAGCCACTACAGTGAGGACATTTAAAACGCGTAATTTTCAGTCCTTAGAGACCAACAACGTTCGCAGCAGCTGGGCCTTTGGCACCATTTTCTACTGTAAACTCAACTTGTTGACCTTCATCTAATGAACGGAAATCTGTGCCCTGAATTGCAGAGAAATGTACGAATACATCTTTGCTGCCGTCCTGAGGAGAGATGAAACCGAAGCCTTTCTCAGCGTTGAACCATTTAACGGTACCGCGGATTTTGTTAGACATGTTTAATTCCTTAATAATAGAGCCTTCCGGCGTAATGGCCTGAGAACAGATTTTAATCAGAACGTAAGAGAAGACTCAAAAAGAAGGAATGTCTCGCGACAGGCTTAGAGATGAGAACTGCTTTGGTTACTTACTTTGATAGTGTCTGTTAATCAAACCGACGATTCATTAGGTCATATCCTGCTGATGCATGCAAGGGTTATTTTAAAATAGTTGCGAGTGGGCCAGATGAACGTCATGCACAGAAATCTGGCCCGTTCATTTGTTACGGTTTGCGAATATGCACGTGGTGCCCCTGCTCGCCTGCCGCCAGATCGTCGCGCAAAGTAAGATCCGGTATCCTGTAATCGCCGCCGTTTTGCCGATAATAGGCGACAGGTTCGGTCACAAACAGATTATCCAGACGCTCGCCCAGCTCTGCACACAGTGCTGCAAAGCGCGCGCTGTCGGTGCGGCCGGTGCGATAAAGCGTAAAAGGCGGCAGCACGTCAAAACCGGGATAAAACAAGATGCCATGCTGAATGGGGAACAGAATGTCATCGATATGGCCGTTGATGCCGCGTGGGCTGTAGTGGGATTCCCATCCGCCCATCGTGACAACCAGCATCGCACGCTTCCCTGCCAGCGTTCCTTCGCCATAGCGGTCGCCCCAGTGCGTATCTGAGTGCTCCCCCACGCCATAAGCAAAGCCGCAGGCGTAAACACGATCGATCCAGCCTTTCATGATTGCCGGCATAGAAAACCACCAGAGCGGAAACTGTAAAATCACCGCATCGGCCCACAACAGTTTTTCCTGTTCCTGCACAATATCTTCACTCTGGAAGCCGCCTTCAAAAGCCTGGGTGGATTCAAAAGAGGGATCAAAGCGTTCGGCATTCTGGCGATGCTGCGTGTCTGCCGACGAGACGCGCGCCTCCCAGTTCATGGCATAGAGATCGGAAACGCGCACCTGATGACCCAACTGCTCCAGGTGGCTGACGGAGAAACGCGCCAGCGCGCCGTTAAGAGAATGGGGTTCAGGGTGGGCAACAACGATTAACACATTCATAAAATCACCTGCTTTGATGGGAATCTGAGATGTAGCCTGCATCCGAATGTGCTATCAGTAAAAGTAAATGAATGGATATTCACTATAGGCAAGACTGATACCATGAAACCCGATCTCAACCTGTTAATGACTCTGAATGTGCTGTTACAGGAAAACAGCGTGAGCCGGACGGCGCAGCGGCTAAATCTTTCTCAGCCTTCTGTCAGTGCCCGGCTTGAGCGCCTGCGTGAGTGGTTTAACGATCCCCTGCTGATCCCGGTATCTCATGGCATGCGCCCCACCGCGCGCGCCGAGGCGTTACGCCTTTCGCTTGAGCAACTAAGCGGCATGATCGATGAGGTGGTTGCTGCGCCAGGCCCGTTTATCCCTGCCGACGCCGTTCAGGAGTGGCGCGTGGCCGCCACGGATTACGGTGCCCAGACGGCACTGGTTCCCCTGATGGCAGCATTACGTCAGGAAGCACCGGGCACCCGGCTCGCCATTCTGGATATGAAACCCGCGTTGATCGCGCAGCAGTTGGAAAAAGGCACGGTCGATCTGGTACTTCATTTGCGTGACGGCGTACCTGACGGGCTGCATATCCGCCCGCTGTTTCAGGAGCGCTACGTGGTGGCAGGACGTCAGGGTCATCCCGTCCTGCATTCTGATATCACCGCCGAAGCACTCTGCGCGCTGGAGCATGTAGTGGTATCGCCAGACGGCGGCGGCTTTCGCGGTGTGACGGATAGCGTGCTGGAAGCCAGAGGGTTGAGCCGGAAAGTGGTGCTCTCTGTGCCCCACTTTCTGTTAATGGGCAGCGTGCTAAGCACCAGCGATTTGGTGGCGTTGATGCCGGAGAGAGTGGCGGCGATGATGCCGGGATTGATGACCGTGAAGCCCCCGATGGCGATTCCGGGCTTTGAGCTGGTGATGCTGTGGCATGAGCGATCGCACCGGGATTTGGGGCATAGGTGGTTGAGGGAAAGGGTGGTGGGGAGGTTTTAGAAGCATGTCTATATAGTGAGGAGTTTCGGCGTTCATGCTGAATCCAGATGGTATTCGGCATTTAACGTGGACATGGTTTTTACCATTTTTTCTATAAGCTGCTTTAAGAGCCTGATAAGATGTTTGGCATAATTATTTATGAATTACCAGGAATGCTCATGTCACCACTAATGAGCATTCCTGGGCGTTTTGAAGTGAACGTAAAGGTTAAAATTCTAACTCGCATCATATATCTAACAATCAAACTTTTCTTTTTTCAATTCTTGGCTCGCTATACCACTCTGATTTTTCGTATGCTTCAAGCCTATCCATCCTTCCTTCAAGCATACAAGTAAAATGGTTTTTCAATGCGTTTGAAAAATAACAAAGGCTTTTTAAATTTCTTATATAAACGAAGTTGCCTTTAAAATTTTCAATATCAGGCTCAACTACCCTATCATCATCAGTCATGTATGTCACAATAAAATCCCTCACATAATAAACCAACACATCCTAATGTGATTTAATTAGGAAAAAATTAACCTCAACGGTCTCCCCCCACATTATAAATTCAATTTGATAAGAGTCCCTTACTAAGAGAATGGTATAATCTCCCCTCGGCTTAACATCAAAATAATAAATTTTAATAATCGAATCAAAAATACTACAAAATGGCAATTGATAATTATTCATTTCATTTATCCTTAATCATTTGCATTGTCTTACTATCAAAACCATACCCATTATCAATTAAATAGTTATACTCACGACCAAATCCTGTCATTTCCATCTGTTGCGTACTTTCATTCATTCGATACAAATTATCTTTTACTGGCTTTGCCGCAAGCAATATCGGATCATTTCTTAATATTACATTATCAAGCCATGGTTTATTGTATTCTTTCCAAAGCTGGGTTGGATTTTTATACAAATCATCAGGTGTATTCAATAAATTAAACCCACCTTTCCTTGGTCCAAAATCAGTTGATTTCGGCAATCCGAGTTCATTGATAATTGATTCGATATCATCGCTGAATGTACCTACCCCACCCACTTGTATTGGGGCGTGTGGTAAGACCTGAGGTTGCCGAATTTACTTAATGGTCAAACCTAAAAATTCATCTGCATGAATCATGGACGCATCTATGAGGTTATTCCATATTGAAACACACGTAAGTTAGATAGAATATCTACAGTTTAATGAACAAGCATCTGCCTGTTCATTCAAGAATAAAATAAAATTATTTTTCCTGTCCTTTTCCCTGATATCTATCTTTAGATAAGCTCATAGAAAATTGCACCGTCAGATAGCTGACAAGCTCACGCTTCATCGCTGGTTTTAAAGCTTTTTCAATAACGTCTTTCAGGGCACGGCACTCGAGACTCAGGTCCGCAAACATATGCTTGATACGGCAATTTTCGTCTTCAAGAACCCTCGTCTTTTTGATATCAGAGGCTTCCATGCCGCCATACTTCGCTTTCCAGTTATAGTATGAAGCCTCAGATATTCCCGCTTCGCGGCAGACATCTTTGACGGTACGTCCGGCTTCAACAGACTTCAGAACGGTGATGTTCTGGTGCCCGGTAAATCGGGCTTTACGCATGGTGATCTCATCAGGGGCATAATTAGTATGTCGGAAGATCTCTAAAAATGAATGGTTCAATTAAGCGGGATACTTACACACCCCGGCGAAAATCACCTGACACCTCAATATTTTTCCATCTGCATTTAATGGCCCTTATTTCATATATGGATCCGCGTTTGCTAAAGAAAACCCGCCATGATGACCGAGATAGCATTATAAATGACAATCTTGTAATTTACTGATTACATTAAGAATTGTTCCTGGCGGTAGAACTGTTTCGTTTATCTGATCACTAGTATTAGCACTCCATACAAGCCGATCGCCAACACTTGTCTTGATAAAGTAAAGATAGCAACGTTTATCTTCCATCGGGACACATGTCATATCAAATAATCCATCAATCAATTTTTCACCGCCTCCAAGAAAATAATCTTTTGCATTGTTATAAAGCTCATCAGCACCAAAATCTAAATCGTTGGTAACAAGCTGGTTTATTGGTGATTTTGAATAAAAGCTGAACGTTGTTCGTAACTCAAAAGCGTCTACGTCATCAAACACCTTTTTACCTTCAATATATAAAGCAAAAAGACCATTTTTCCAGATATCATCTGGATCGTTCCAGCATTCAACGACGTCAAACTGGAGAGCAAAATGAAATGGATCGCCATAAATCATTTTATTCTTACTCCTAATTGTTTCTGGATTGCAGCTGGTATTTGACCACTAGTCAAAGCATTCTTATCTGCAGTACTTCCGTTCCAATGATATTCACCATTCGTACCAACAAAGCGATGCACATTCCCTTGGCTATCAACAGCAAATCTAACCTCCTTATTTGAATATTGTTGTGTACTCGGAATTGATTGCTCAAAAAGCTTTAGTGAATATTGAGGTTCAATACCAGCGCCAAGCTTATTTCCCAACTGACCTGGCATATATTTTCCATTCGATTTAATAAATCAACCTATTGGTTGATAATTGCTCCGGTATCATCGCTGAATATACCTAACCCTCACACTTGTATTGGTGCGTGTGGTAAGACCTGACGTTGCCGAATTTACTTAATGGTCATACCTAAAAAATTCATCTGCGTGAATCATGGACGCATCTATGAGGTTATTCCATATTGAAACACACGTAAGTTAGATAGAATATCTACAGTTTAATCAACAAGCATCTGCCTGTTCATTCAAGAATAAAATAAAATTATTTTTCCTGTCCTTTTCCCTGATATCTATAAATCCGGGGCACGCGCTTGTGATTCCAGCATTATCCTGTCTGTTCAGCACCTGGAACAGCTTCTTAAAACCGTACCGGGGATAACGTTCAGCCGCTTCTGTCAGCGCCAGGATCACGTGCTCATCCCGGCGGAGATCGGGCTGGTAAAAATACACCGTCCTGCTCAGCGATAATGTCCTGCATGCCTGGCGTAAGCTCATAGAAAATTGCACCGTCAGATAGCTGACAAGCTCACGCTTCATCACTGGTTTTAAAGCTTTTTTCCGAAGACATCTTTTAACGCACGATTCTCCAGACTCAGGTCGGCAAACATCTGCTTCAGACGACGATTTTCGTCCTCAGGGTCTTTTATTTTTGATATCAGCTGCTTCCATCCCGCCGTATTTCGCCTTCCTGTTGTAATAGCTGGCTTCAGAGATACCGGCTTCACGGCAGACATCCTTAACAGTTCGCCCGACTTCGACGGACTTCAGAACAGCGATGATCTAGTGCTCAGTAAATCGGATCTTACGCATAGCGATCTCCTCAGGGAACATGATCAGTATGTCGGAAGATCTCTAAAAGTGAATGGTTCGTTTAAGCGGTATACTTACAATCCCGCCACTGAGTGCGGGATTTCACCATCTACATCTGTAATTTCCAAAAATTCATGCCATCAATAAGCCAGTATTGCTCTTTGTCTGGTACTAACAAGCCAAAATCACTATTTGCTTGAGCGTTCCAATCAGAAGTTACAGACGCTTCGTGACTTCTATCCCAATCAGTATGGCGATATATTTTTTTGTCAAAATTGATATAAAACTTAGGTAGCCGCATTCTCCAGCTATCCCACTCAACTGATACTGGGTCTGTTAATGTAGATAAAAATCGCTCAACATAATCATAAAAACTGACAAGCTGCTCGTCAGATCTGCCCAATGTGAAGAATGATCTCATCCAGTCAACTGTATAAATAGTAACATCATTTTTGGTTATGTAATCTTTAAAGCTATCTTTAGATAATACAGGAACTCCATTTCTGAATGAACTTACTGCATCATCATACAGAGACTCTTTCATCCATCCTTTAGCTATATACGCCTTATATTCCGGCCTAACATCGATGCAGTAATTACCCTTATTATCAACAACATAATAATGAATACCATCCATAACAAAGATAGCTATATCTTTATCACCATTAAAAATTGCATCGAGTAAATTCTGATAATCATTTGTTAAACTCATTCAGAAATTCCTCTTTTGTTAATACACGAGCTCTTGATGAGTTTTGCTCTATCAACCTATCCCACACCTTAGGTAGTTCAAGCGAAACGCTAGGTTGACCTTTTGTAGGATCAACAATCTTAGGAGCATCCGGATCTTTGGGTACCCCAGGAATTGGCCTTTGAGGTACTGCTGCATCCATTATTTGTTTATGGAGAGCCGCATCGACTTCAAATACGACTACGCTGCCATCTTGCCTTCTATTGGTCAGATAATAAGCAGCATGATTTGGTCCATTAGTGCTAACACACAATTGCCCACTACAACCCGAGTTAATAGTTACACTTCCGTCAGAGTTCACATTAATTCTATTCTGGCTTGTTTGTGTACCATTTCCTCCACCCTCAACCCGAAAATAAGTTTCAGATGAGTTTGGTGCATTTTCTATAGGTTTTGCCGTCGAGTTTCCGGGTTTCGCACCCAGTGCAACATCCTTCCCAAACTGTTTCGTCAGTGCTCCAGATGAAACTAAAGCACTCACACCACCCGCGATGTATATTGAACCAACGTAGGCTCCTGCTCTCGCTCTGGCTTCTTCCTCTGTGTAACCGAAGGTCATAAACGCTTGCGTATACCCTTCCAGAACGTTAAACACTTCTTTCGCATTCGGATCTGTCGAGTTCAGCAAGTTCATTATCTGCTGATAGCCTGCCTGAGCCTCTTTCGGGTTCTGGTAAGTCTGGTTAAAGTAGGTATCTTGCGCGGCCTTCGCTTTTTCTCTTTCTGCCTGACAGTCAGCACCTGTGCCACTACAAGCAGCGTAAACAGCCAGATCGCTTTCCAGATCCTTACGATTTAAAGCATCACGCTCTTGTTGCTCCTGAGGCGTCAGATTCTGCTTATGGTTCAACTCCGCCTGGAGGCTCTTCTCCGTGCTGCTCAGATAATTGTTCTCCACCGTAACCTTCCCGGCCTGAGCAGCAGCAACCATATCTGCAGCCCCACTCCCCGCCAGACCGCCAGACAGACCCGCGGCCAGTGTTGCCAGCGCCGAGACGGTTTCTTTCTCCCTGTCATTCATTTCGTACGGCTTCTTGCCGTAGATTTCACTCGCCAGCATGCCGGTCAGCTCGCCTGTCACCGCCCCTGCAGCTCCTGCTGCGATATTTTTGTCCTGCGCGGCCGCAAGCGCCGCATTAACAACCGCATGCGCCATTAACCGGCTGGCCGGGTCTAAATCTGAATGTCCGATCAGGTTAGCAATATAAGGGGCTGCGCCACCGGCAGCGGCGGCGCGGATATCACCCGAGGCAAGCCCCTGCACGGCAGCCGTTGCGGCTGTAACAATGCGCTGCACGCTCCCGCCAACGGCGTAAGGGGAAGCACTGAGCGCTTTATCGTAATAGCTCTGCCAGGCCTGTTTGCTGATTTGCTCACTGGTCGGCGTCTTACCCGGATTCGCTTCTTCCCAGTCCTTTTTAGCCTGCTGCAGCTTTTCCGGACTGACCTGCTTCATGTCATTATTTGCAGCACGCGTCGCTTCAATTGCGCCCTGTGTTTTGACAATATCGCCCACCTGACTGCCAATCTCGCCAATCATCTGCGCGGTCTGCAGTCGCTGCTGTTCTTTCTCTTTGTTAAAGATCGGGCTGATGCTGTCGTTGGCATGTGCCGTGTCACGACTCAGCGTGGCGGTATCCTGCTTTTGATTAGCCTGATCGCGCACCACTATCGTACCGTCAGACACTGCTGACTGGGTAGTCCCTTCAGCATGCCCTTTTCCACCTTCGCCTGCCAGCATGGTATTTGCCATATTCCCGGCAAACTGACCGCCCAGACTGGCACCCGAGCTCATGCCGATGCCCTGATGCTCGGTTTTGTAGTCGGCCTCGTTATGCAGATCGGTAAAGCCCAGTGTGCCGGTATCCAGACGGTTTTTATCCGCATCGGCCTGACTGGCGATGACCGCACCGTTAAGCTGTGTATGGTTGCCCACCGTGACATCAAAGCCGCCATTGCCAGCATAAAGACCGCTTTGCTCCTTCACGCTGTCGAAATTGCTGTGCATCTTGTCCTGGCTGGCGTTGATATACCCGGACCCAGTCATGGAGCCAAAGGTAAAGCTGCCGCCTGCACCAAAACTGGACTGCTTCGAGTCGTATTTGTCGCTGTCCTGCAGGCTGGTAATAGTCAGATCCCGACCCACATCCGCCTTCACGCTGTTGCCGTTGACCTGAGCGCCACTAAATGTGGTATCGCGACCGCTGCTGATGGCAACCTTGCCGCCGCTGTCCAGGGTCGTTTCGCTCCAGACCGTACCGTTGCCTTTCTCATTGCCCTTAGCGCCATTGACGCTGGCAAAGACGCTTACTCCCGCACTGCCTGCCCCAACGCCGAAGCTGACACCAATGCCGCCGCCGCTGCTGCTGTTTTTACCTGTGGTTTGCTGGGTGTTTGCCGCACCGGTTAGGGTGATGTCGTTTGCCGCCTGTAACGTCGTATCGCCGCCTGCTTTCAGCTGACTACCAGAAATCACTAGATTGCCGCTGTCTGGCCCCTGGCCTTTGCCCGTGGCATTGATACTCAGATTACGGCCTGCATTGATCGTTGAGCCGTTAACCGTGTCTGACTGCTGATGCTGCTCCGATTTCGACTGCTGGGTAGAAAGTGAAATACTGATGCCGATGCCGTTATTAGGATCACCCTGTACCTGAGCAAGCTGACTGGCCTGATTCGCCTGCACGCCAGACAAGACTGCCTTGGTCGCCTGAAGCGCGGCCAGACGACCATCACTCTGCTGTTTGGCTGACTGCGCCGCAGCGACTGCACTGTTCACGGCTTCCGCTACCGCACCAGACAGCGCCAGCGTTAAACCACTGGTACGTTGCTCCGTTCTTTCATCGTGGGTACGCAGATCGTGTCCTGGCGTAACAGTAACGCTATCACCCTGGAGCGCCATATTACCGCCCGCCACCAAATCGGCACCGTTAACCTGCAACTGCTTGCCAGCGGTAACTGAAACATTCCCTTTAGTACTGCCGACGGTACTGATGCTCTGGCTTTGCGTTGTTCCTTTATCGCGCATCTCCTGCAGTGATTTACTGCTACCGATGCTGATACCAATGCCGCCCGTTCCCATCAGGCCGCTCTTTTTCGTTTCCGAAAAACGCCATGTGGAATCGGTATTAGTTGCGGCAGCAATATCGACATTGTTACCGGCATCCAGTGCCACATTGCCATCACCAACGACCTGAGAACCTTTTACCAGCAGGTCATTACCTGCTTTAACTGAGACATTGTTGCCGCTCAGCAGGGTGCCTTTTTCATTCGTTGCACTGTCTTCCTGAATGGTGTGCGTGGTCTTTTTACTCAGGAAGCCTTTTTTAGTTTTGGTTTCTTCTTTGTAGTAATAATCGCTTTCGGTCGCCGTATTCAGGTTAACGTCGCGACCGGCCTGTAGGGCGATATCCTGTTTTGCCGTCACATCGGTTGCTTTGGTATTGATATCGCGACCGGCTACCAGAGTGGTACTGCCGCCGCTGGCGATCTCGGTGCCCTGCTGACGCACGGTTTCACTGATAACAGTTTTCTTGTCGCCTCTCTCGCTGTAACCGGAACCGGTGGCTTCGGCATTCAGGTTGATATCACGGCCCGCTTTCAGCGCGGCATCACCTGTGGCGGCGATGGCGGCGGCCTGACTGTTGATATCCTGACCGGCAGCCAGGCTGAGATTACCGCCGCTGCTGACGGACGTGCGATCCAGACCGGTGGAATGGGATTCCTGGTTACCACTTCTATTATTCTGAGTGTTAGTAGCGCTATTGAGGTTCAGATCATTGCCCGCTTTCAGCGTGGCATCATTTGCGGCGTTAAGGTTACTGGCGGTGACGTTCAGATCGTGACCAGATTGAACCGACAGATCGCGACCTGCTGAAATCTGGCTGGCTGTACTTATAGTTTTTTGGTTATTGATATCTAAAATACCTGAGCCGTTAAGTCTATAACCTGATATTTCCTGATTGTTTTTTATAATAATATCACGCCAGGCATTCATCATTAAATTGCCACCAGCATTGATGTTGGATGCCGTATTGTTGATATTATTACCAGCCCGAACACTCAAACTATCAAGCGATTTTATTTCCGCCATTGTTCCTGAGATAGTATCACTTACAAAAGAGAATTTTTTATCCTTAGTTAAATCACTAATTTCCCAAGATGATGCCACAGATATATTATTTACATCACCACTAACACTCTCAAGAGTAACTTTTTTACCTTCTATACTTGAACTAATATTATTTATATTATTTAATGCATTAAGATTTAAGTCTTCACCTGCATTTATCATACCTCTATTCGTATTATCAACACTCCCATTAGCATCAACAAAAATATTATTTTTTGCAGTTATGGAACTACCACCATTAATAAATCCGCCACTTGATATCGCTATATTATCCCCAGCAACAACCCCCCCAACCCTAAGCATTACATCTTTGGGCGACAAATATATTTTAGGTACCATTACCGTTTCACCATTTATCCTCACAGCCTCCCACCAAATTATACTTTTATCAAGTGAAGCAATCTGATCCGCAGATAATGAAATGCCAAACTGTAAACCCAATGCCTGTTGTTGAGATGCTGCACTGTCAATTAAATAACGCATCTGTTCAAGATCAGAACCAATACCATTAAGATAACGACTACCTGTCTGATTCAATAAAAAATTAGTAGCATAACGTGTATCAAACGCCGCATCACCGAGAAAATGATAATCATAATCAGGTTTCAGATTAAGTCTATCGAGAAGATAAGACGAGCCAAGAAATGTTGTTTTATCATTATAGAGCTGACGAGTTTCTTGTGGTGCATTACCGGGTTGTCTGTTGAGCAGTGCATTGAGCTCATTAAAATATCCTGTATCTAAGTTACCCAATTCATTGAGCTTAGGATTAACTGAAATAAGATACCGACTTCCAGGTTTTTTTGAAAAAATGAAATAGTCATTATTAGACTGAGGTAAAGGATATGCGGTTAGGTCTACAGAGGCAGGTTTAGTTAGAATGTTGTCTGCTTGTAAAGACTCATAAGTATTTCTCTCAAGAGATTTTATTTCAAATGATAAAGGATACTTTTCTGAATGTGTAGAATGAGGGATGAGCGAAGAATCGCTATAACGTATATTATCCAATGACTCAATTGAATTGATTTCACGCAAAGCATCAATCAATAAACTGCGCCATGCCAAATTATCAACAGGATAAGAATCAAAGGTATTCATCTTGGATGGAGCTAAACCGGAAATGATATCATGCTGGGCAATTGTACTTATCACAGGACGAGATAGAGCAGGTGTAATTTTCCCTTTAACATCAATGCTATCACTATTGTTAATAAAATCAGTAAAGTTGAGAGATAAATTCCCATTACTTTGTAAAACACCTCTATAAGACGATGCTGTTTCAGTCCTAAACCTATCTGTAGCTTTGAATGTTATTGCATCTAAAAACTCATTGGGTATGTTGAACTGTGGCCTTGACGTGATAATTTCTTTATCCCAAGAATATGGCTTAAAGAAAGAAAGTAAAGACCAATCGTAAGGCGTATAAATCCTATAAACAGTTTGAACCCCTGACTGCCAAGTCTGGTTATTCAATTTACTCCCTTTAAGGGAAATGTTACCCTGCGAAAATATAACACTGGCAAGATTATCTAAAACCTGAACATTCCCTGTTATATTTCCGTGTGAAACTATACTGCCTTTATTCCCAGTAGCAGTCGTATTGTAAATAACTCTGGATACGACCACTTCTTTTTCTTTATTAGGATCAACCTGAATAGCATATGAATGCGGTGGTGGTTTACAGTTACAATCATAAAACACCTGAGGATTCGCGACATTCACATAAGCAATTTCTTCAGGCTTAAATAAAATTGATGGTACGTGTATTATATCTGGCTCATCCCCCTCGAATTTAGGATAAGAGTTTAGTATATTTTCGGTAACTGTACTGCCTTGATTTATACTTTCCCATTGATTCAACAAATGCCCGGTATTGATATTAATATCCCCACCCTGGGTCTCAATCGTCCCTGAGGTGTTGATCACTTCCCCGTTGGCATTGCCCGCGCCATCGCGCTGCATCCACAGGCTGTTGCCCGCCAGAATATCGCCGCGCTGGTTGCGGATGCTGTTAGCAAATAAATAGAGATTCTGCCCGGCGTAAAGCAGCGCCGTGTTGACCAGGCTGCCTGGCGTGCTGATGGTCAGGTTACCGAGCGTGCCGGTAAAACCGTCTAGGGTGACATCACTACGGCTGTTCAGGGTAACGTTGCCGCCGCCCTGCAGGCTGCCAGCACCGTTCATGGCGATGCGGTTGCCTGTCAGGCTGCTGTCAGCGCCGCCGGTGGTGATCTGGCCGTTGTTGGTGAGGTCGCCGCCCGCATTCAGCGTCACGCCCTGGCCCTGCATTGTGCTCTGATTTTCCAGCGATCCGTTGCTGTTAAGCGTCAGCCGGTTGCCCGCTGCCAGCGTGTTATGACTGACGAAGCTGTTCGCCAGATTCACTAGCACATCGCCCAGCGCAACGACCTGACCGAACTGGTCAAAACCGTTACTCACCAGCGTCAAACCGCCGCCGCTGAACAGCCGTCCCGATCCGGCCAGGTTAACCTGCGCGGCATTCACGTTCAGTTGTCCGGTGCCGAGCACGGTGCCGCTGTTACCGAGATTCTGATAATTAACGGCCAGGTTGCCGCCCTGCGTCATGCCCTGGTTCTGGAAATTGGTGCCGTTCAGAGTGCCCTGTTGATCGGCTAGCAGCGTACCGTTGTTAGTTAAGCCGGACGCGTTCAGCGTGAGCTGTCCGGCCTGCAGCCAGCCATTATTTACCAGTTGCGGTGTGGTAAAGGTCAACGCGCCGCCAGCCAGTAATCTGCCGTTATTGGTGGCTGAGTTGGTGGCGTTGACTGTGCCACCAGCCCCCTGAATCAGACCATAGTTATAGAGATCTGGTGTGGTCAGCGTCAGCGCGTTCTGAGAAACCAGAGTGCCATTCGCGGCGTTGGTGAGATGCCCGGTGGCGCTGAGCAGCAGGTTATTGTCACCCTGCAGGCGGCCCGCGTTATCTAACGCACCGGTGTTAATCTGAAGATCGCTTCCCTGAATACGGCCCAAATTATTCAGCGATGCCGACTGCAGGCTGATTTTTCCGGCACTGAGCAGGTTCTTATCCTGCTGCTGTGTCAGCGCGCCGTTGAGCTGCACGCTAAGGCTGTCCGCGCCAGTAATTTCCCCGTTATTGTTTAGCGTGTCGCCTTTCAGGGTGAGGTTTTTAGCCACCCATTGCCCCTGATTCGCCAGCGTCAGCGCCTGTAAGGCTGCGGTGCCGTTGGCAGAGATCTTGCTGCCTGCGGCGGCATCCAGCCTGTCGCTCAGGGTAAGTTGCAGGCCATCGGCACTTTGAATCGCTCCACCGTTGGCCAGTTTTGCCGCATTCAGCAGGATCTGTTGCCCCTGCCACGATCCGTTGTTGGTGACGTTATCGGCCGTAATCGTTAACGCGCCCTGCGTGAGAAGCTGTCCTCCCGCGTTATTCACAAGTTCACGCGTCGGAGCGCTCTGCGCCAGCAGCATTCTGAACCGCTGCGGGGCAGGTCCGAGCGTCAGGGATTTCAGACCGATAAGGTTGCCCTGGTTGGTCACGCTGGCGGGAGTAACCGACAGCGTATCGCCCTGAATGGCGCCACTGTTGTTCAGCGAACCGCCGTTAAGCGTCATGGCTTTTTCGGCGAGGACAGAGCCGCTATTCACCAGATTTTGCGCACTGAGTTGTGCACCGCCCTGACTGAGGAGTGATCCTCCGTTATTAATATCGTTATCGATCGCGGCGGTAAGCTCGCCGGTGCTCAGCAGCGAGCCCTGGTTTTGCCAGCTACCAGACGTTATCTCGGCATTCACCCCCTGCAGGGTGCCAGCCGTGTTTAATGTCGCCGCGCCAAGCAGCAGATCGCCACCGCTTAACGCTCTGCCTGTTGAAGACTGGGTGAGATCGCCGGTGCTGAGCGCATCAAGGGAGGTGGAGCCCTGCCACAGGCCGCTGTTATTCAGCG
This sequence comes from Pantoea sp. V106_11, assembly GCF_029967885.1. Classification (NCBI taxonomy): domain Bacteria; kingdom Pseudomonadati; phylum Pseudomonadota; class Gammaproteobacteria; order Enterobacterales; family Erwiniaceae; genus Pantoea; species Pantoea sp. V106_11. The sequence goes on along the minus strand of NZ_JASCAK010000028.1, from coordinate 14,749 downwards.
ATCCGGCACGCAGCGTCAGCCCGCTTGCCATGATTTTGCCACTGTTAGTCAGGCTCTCGGCATTCAGGCTGGCGTTACCGCCCGTAATCAGGTTGCCGCTGTTATCCAGCAGCCCCGTGGTTTGCCCGTCCAGTGCACGAGTGCCGTTGAGGGTACCGGTGTTTTTTAAGCTGCCGAAACGGTAACTGAGCTGGCTGCCCTGCCAGGTTCCTGCGTTACGGGCGTCCGTACCCTGCAACGTCAGTGCGCCACCGGTAATCAGTTGGCCGCCCGCAAGGTTATTCAACTGACGGAACCCTGCCGTCAGCGCGTTATCGCCCTGCAGCAGCCCCTGATTTTGTAACGTATCGCCCGTTATCTGCAATTGCTGGCCTGCAACGCTACCGGCGTTAGTCAGTGACTGCGCCTGGACCTGCGCCAGCTGACGCGCCAGCAGCTTGCCGTTTACGCCATTATTCAGCGTGCCGGTCAGCGCAGTATTCAACGCGTCCGCATTCACCTGGCCGTTATTGGTAAAATCGCCGCCGTTGATGCTGAAGGTGCCCGCCACCTGTAACAGCCCATCATTTACCAACTGGACAGGTGCCAGGCTCAGTCCGCTTCCGCTGTCAAGCCGACCGTTCGCCAGGTTAGCAATTTGCGCGCTGGTTATCGCCAGTGCGCTGTTGCCCTGTAGCAGGCCAGCATTACTGAGCTGGGGAGCCTGAATAGTTAGCTGATCCGCAGCAAGCGTGCCCGCATTGGTTACTTTGCCAGCCTGCAGGTTCATTGCCTGCTGGGCCGTCAGGGTGCCACCGTTGTTAAGCTCCCCAGCCACAGAGGCGGTGATATTTTTTGTGGCCTGCACACTGCCGCTGTTTTGCCAGCTTTGTGCTGTGACAGCCAGATTATCGCCCTGCAGCTGTCCCTGGTTGTTCAGAGAGGAGGCCGTAATGTCAGCACTACCCGCCGTCTGCAACTGGCCCGTCGCCTGATTGCTCAGACTACCGCCTTTCAACGTCAGCGCCGTATCGCCCTGAATCAGTCCGCTGTTGATTAAATCGCCCTGAAAGGCCAGCACTTTTGCCAGTAACCAGCCGCTGTTGTCTGTGGTATTTCCCTGCAGATCGACGCTTTGCTGACCCAGTATCTTGCCGCTGTTGGTCAGGGTTTTCGCCTTCAGCGTGGCATCGCCTGCGCTGAGCGCATTGCCGCTGTTTTGCCAGTTATCCGCCGTCAGAGCCAGTTTATCTGCCTGAATTAATCCTGCGTTAGTCAGGTCACCGCTGTTCAGGGTGAGTTGTCCCGTAGTCAGCAGTTCGCCCCCCTGGCGGTTAGTGAATGTACCGGCCTGAAGAGTAAGGCTGTCGCTGCCCTGAACGCGGCCTGCGTTATCAAGCGTTGCGGCATTGAGCCCCAGCCCTTTTGCGGCAACCAACCCGCTATTGTTAAACTGATCGTTTGCCAGTTGCAGCGCACCTGTAGCCAGCAATTTACCACCGGCCAGGTTAGTCAGCCGGCCATTGTCGGACTGAAGCGAAAGCGCGTTGATTTCGCCGTCGTTGGTCAGACTGCCGCCGCTGAGCTGCAGTGCACCGCCCGTGCTGAGCAGTCCGCTGTTGCTGAAGTCTGGCAGCGTAAGGGTTAAATCGCCCGCCGTCGCAATACTGCCTGAGCGCTGGTTGGTCAGGTCCTGGCTGCGCAGCGCCAGATTCTGCGTTCCCTGTATCAGACCGCTGTTGATAAGGCTGTCGCTGCTCAGTGACAGCTGCGGCGCGGTCAGCGTGCCGCTGTTATTTAATGATGCGGAGCCCACCTGCAACTGATTTTTCGCGACCAGCGCACTGGCGTTTATCAGCGTACCGGTGGCAGTGAAGTTAATATCCTTACCGCTCCCCGTTCCCGTATTACTCAGATTTGCGGCGTTGGCCTGTAACCCATCATTCGCGACCAGGGAACCCTGGTTACTCAGCGAGCCTGACGCGCTGAGTATCACGTCATCACCACTGCTTTTGCCGGCGTGCGTCAGATCCGTTCCCGTAATGTGTAGCCGTTGCTTAGCCGCCTGCGTTCCTTCCAGCGCGATCTGCCCCGCCCGCAGAGTAATGTTTTGCCCCTGCAGATGTGCCGTCGTGCCCGTGTGTAAACTGCCGCTTGTCGACGTCAGCATCCCGTCGGCGTTGACGTCGCCGTTAATATCAACGTGTTTACCTACCTGAAGCGCGATATCACCCTGGCTGGCACTTGAAGCACCGGCTGCGCTGCTCAGGTTGTCACTGTTGATTGCCAGCCCCGAGCGCCCCGACAGGTTCCCGTCCTGAAACAGATCGCCCGTCGACAGAGTTAATGCGCCATCACTCAACAGACTGGCGCCCTGCGTGTTGCTTATGCGATCGCGAAAAGTTAAAACGCCGTCGCCCGTCGCCCCAAGCGTGCCCAGTTGATCCAGCGAATTGCCATTCAGGGTCAGTAAACCGGCACTCTGCAAAGTTCCGCTGTTACGTAAGGCATCACTTTTTATGTCAACACCACTTCCCTGCAATGTGCCCCTGTTATCAAAACTGTTGCTGACAGCATTTAACTGACCTTTAGCAATGAGCGTCCCGTTGTTTTCCAGCGTAAAAGCATCCAGCGTTACAGCATCGGCACCCTGCAAAGTGCCGCCGTTATTCAGGCTGTTACTCTTAATTCTGACGTTATTGCCCTGCAGAATCCCCTGGTTCGTAACATAATTACCGACCATGGCGAGCTGCCCTTTAGCGAGTAACCCGCCGCTGTTGCCTGTCGTAAATGTATTAACAGACAGGTTATTGCCCGCGGTTACCTGTCCGGCATTATCAAACTGACCGGCCGGGTCCAGGCTTAAGCCGCCGGTGAAGTCTGGCTGCGCGTTGAACGAGATGTTATTGGTGGCATTGAGTGCACTGCCGTTGTCGAGCGACAGGCTGGTCGCGGCAAGGTTGATGCTGTCACCGGCCACGATCTTGCCGCTGTTGATTTGCAGACGCTTGCCGCCCTGCAATGCAATAGTGCGATCGCTCCCCAGGCTCCCATCGTGCAGACTGATAGCGTTTTGTACGGTTATCGTCGCCGGGCCAGCGGATTTATGTTCACCGCTCAGCTCTACGCTTTGCGCACTGGCGGTCAGTGCCCCGCTGCTGAGACTGTTATGCACCGCCAGTTTACCGTTCGCATCCAGGGTGATATCGCCCTGTCTGGCCAGTAAGTTACCCAGATTGACGCCGACGCCTTTTTCGCTCGACACCAGATGAATGCGGTTGGCGTACATGCCGCCCAGTGCGCTGGTATCGACCGCCACGCCGGGCGCAGGCCCTTCGCCGTTAATGGGCGTTATCGATCCATCCTGCCCGACGCGGTTTGCTCCCAGCGTAACGGTGAGATCTTTGGCGTGAATCCCGGCATTGATTTCCGTTGCGCGTGCCACAATCGATACTGCATCGGCTTTACTGCCGTCCAGTCCCTGGCCCTCGATGGTAATGGTGCCTTTACTGACCTCCAGCGCGGCCAGGTTGCCGTTGGCATCAAACTGCGGTTTACCGGTGGTCAGCGTCACGTTCGGCGTATTGATAAAGCCACAGCCGTTACAGGTAATGCCGTAAGGGTTAGCCACCATGACATTGGCGGCTTTACCGGCCACTTCGGTATAGCCCTGCAGTTGTGAACGATTAGCCCCCACCACTTCGTTAATAATGGCGCGCGCTTCCTGGCCGGCTTTAAGGTTGGGGTTGTTCTGGATCAGCCCGCCAAGCTGGGTCTGCGTGAGCTGGCCGGTGGCGTTATTGAGGATAAGGCCCTGTTGCCCGACGTTATATTGATCGTACTGGTTATGAGAAACACCCGCCTGATTCGGCGTTGCAATATTGACCACGGGCACGCCATTGCCTGCCGCATCCATCCTGGTGCCTGGCGTGACTGGCGTGATTTCTGCGGCCATCACGGGCAGCATCGGTTGCACCGCCACCAGATAGCAGATGAGGTAGCTCAGCGCGCGACGGGCAAGGGAAACAGGCTGACGATCGTCCATAATCAGTTCCTCTTTTTAGAATACCAGCCCGACGCGGGCGTAAATGCTGACGTGATCCGGCTGTAAATAGCCGGGATAGCTGAGCGGAATGCCGACGGTGTACTGGGTATAAAAATGTTGATTGCGAGTGCCAAGCCCCACGGCACCGCCCCAGAGCGTGCCGGTAAACTGTGGGTTTTGCGGATCGCTTCTCAGCCAGCCGCCGTCCACCGCCGCCAGTGCGGTGACTTCACCCAGCCCAGGTAACGTAAACAGGCTGTAATCCAGCTCATTGCGTAAGTAACCGCCTACATCGCCCGACAGGTATTGCTCTTTGAAGCCACGCACAGAGCTGTCGCCGCCCAGCGTGAGTCGTTCGCTACCGTAAAGGTGATCGGGTGACCACTGTCCGTAAAGGCTGCTTAGCCACCACAGCTTGTTGGTGAGCGGTTTTTGATAGCTGGCGCTGATGCTCCATTTACGAAACTCTGCTTTCGGCAGGTTACCGTTTTTGCCTTCATCGCTTTCGGCATCAAACCACGGCATACCACGGCTAAACGATGGGTTAAGCGTGGCGACGCCACCGGCAATTTTCTGAGTGTGGTTCAGGCCAAACTGCAGGCTGGTTAATTTGCGGCTGCTGCTGACTAACGGCGCATCGTTGAGATAGTTATGGCTGGAATAGTGATTCAGGCCAATCTGCACGCCCGTTTTGATATCGCCGTTGCGAAATAAAACCCAGGAGCCGTTAAGGCGATGTGCAATATTGTTGCCGTTGCTGAACCACGTGAAATCGTTATTGATAAAATGGCTGTGGTAGTTGCTCCAGCTGTAGCTGTAATCCAGCAGGCCATAACCATAAGGCACGCTGACGCCGGCCTGTAAGTTCTGCGCATCGCGCCAGTGGCTGAATGCGCTACTGCGCCCGCCACTGACAAACCAGCGATCCGCCACCCCCAAAAGATTATTTCCGGTCAGAGAGGCGTTAAGCTGGCCCAGGCCGGTGCTGCGCTGCCCGCTGTTATCAAAACCCAAGGTCGCGCTGAGGGGAAATTCAGGTTTTGCTGTCAGATTAACAATGGAATAACCCGGTTTGGGTGACGGCTGAATTTCGATTTGAACAGGTACCGTGCGTACGCGATTAATCTGCTCCATGCCCTGCTCAATATCGCGCAGGTTCAGGATTTTTCCTTCCAGCCCCGGAAATACCATGCGCAACAGGCGTGGATGTTTACCGTCCAGAATAATGGTGTCCAGTTTGCCTTCCAGCACGGGAATAATTAGCTGGCCAGAAGAGAGATCCTGTTCTGTTAAAAAAGCCCGGCTGGTAATATAACCCCTTTGCATATACCAGTCGGAAATCGCATGTACCAGCGCATTAATTTGCGTTAAGTCCAGACAACGATTGACATAAGCAGAAGTTAGTGACTGCTGCTGGCTGGCGGAAAGCAGTGTGGCGTTGCGGATTATGATCTGATGAATAGTAAAGCAACGGCCTGACGCATCAGCACGGGGAGCGGGGACTATACGCGGTGACACAGCTTGCCAGAGTGCATCACGCTGCTGCTGATCCTGCTGCAGGCGTTGCTGTTGCTGAGTCTGGATATAATCGCGATCGCCTGGCGTCAACGGCGCAGCCAGTGCGCTTACCGTGATAAGCGCGGCGCTCAACGCCAGCCACTTCCCTGTCTTTGCTCTCATAGGTAAGCCCAATGAAAAGAAATGTAAGTTTTTTGTAAGGCAGTGAAAGCATAATATCACCTAAACTATTGGAAAATTCCTGATAAAAGTAAAAGACGACAGCTTGATATATATTTTATTTAATCACTCACTGTTTCCCGCCTTAACCCAAATATGATTTTAAAAATATCCCCTTAACTAAAATGCACTCCCTTGAGCCTTTCCCGAATAAAAATAAACATGAAATCCCAAGGTAGTCTCTGGCGGAAACCCATTTGTGGGACGCGATTTATTTATGTTTTCTGATTGAAATATCGAGTAATTATTGGATAAAAATGCGCCAAAATGAGAGGGGAGTTGTCGAAAGGTTAAGGGAACAAAAAGAGATTTAACTGAAATTTTTTGTCAGGGCCAAATAAATTAAAGCCCCTGAAACAGATACCAGAGGCTAATGAACACTAGCGTTATGCGCAACTCACGCGCTGTGCAGCGGGATCAATCAATAGCCTGTCCTCTGGCTGAATGATATCCAGCACTGCGCCCTGCTGACAGATAAAGGCAATACCGGCCTGCTGAGCAATGATTGCGGCATGTGACAGCGTGCTGCCCTCCCGCAGGCAAATGCCTTTTACCAGTTGCGCATTCAGATTAACGACCGCTGACGGAAAGATATCGTCTGCCACGATAATGGCGGGCACGTCTGGTGTCGGCAGCCTGATGTCGCGCCCTTTCAGATGACACAGAGTACGATACAGTATGTCTTCGATATCAATAAACCGCGCCTGCAAATACGCATCATCCAGGTGCTGATATTGCTGGCTTAATTCCATTAGCACCTGATACCAGGCTGATTCAGCGCAACACGAGTCATTACGGATGACCTTACAGGCAGCGTCAAACAGGTCGGGATCGTCCAGCAACGTGTGATGGCCTGAGAAAATAGCCGCCACCGAAGCACCATATTTCTTCTCTGCCAGGGCAGCCAGCGCATTCAGGTCATTGAGCGTATCTACTATCGCCTGCTGCAGCCGCCGCTCTTCCTGCCCGACATCGCTGCAAGGGTGCCTGGCAGGCTGCGCCAGCGGCAGGGGATAAAACACCGCTTTACCCTGTACCTTTTCGACGGTGGACGCCGATGTTTTTAACGCCATCGACTCGGGATGCTCGCCAAAATCTTCCGCCGCAAGGGATTCAAATGCCGCCAGGGCACGCTCAGCATCGGGCCCACTCGCCGACAAGGTAACGGCGTCATGACAGCGAACCTGAAGCAGAGCAATCTGGTTGAGGCTGTCTGGCTTCACGCACTGCCCCTGTTTCTCTAACACCAGATCAGCGTTCATTCCCGCCAGTGCAGCGACCAGCCGCGAAGCAGGACGAACGTGCAGACCGTGGTGGTTCCTGATGGTGACCGTAACCGAACGCGCGTCCGAATCAGGCGCTTTTGCGGGCAGCGAAGCGGCGTGCGCGGGAGGCGTTATCCCTAACTGGGCCTGTTTCGCCGCCAGCGCATTCATGGCAACGTCAATGACTGTGTCGATGTCCGCTCCCGCCGCCGCGCTGACGGTGGCCGCCAGCGTGCCTTCCACCAGCGGTGCTGCACACAGGCGCACTTTTTCAGCAATGACCGGATCGAGCAGATCAAGTGCCGTCTCAGCACTGAGCAGGGCACTTCCCATATCCATCATGACCAGCACATGATCGGTATCCGCGACAGCCTCAATCGCCTCCATCACTTTTATCGGATCCGTGCCGATGGGATGATCAGGATCGTCAATGCCGGCGGCGACCGCGATCCTGCAGTTATCGCCGGTTAACATTTGCCGGGCCAGCATTTCCACGCCCTCGCCTAACATTGCACTGTGTGACACGATCACCAGGTTTACCATTCCTCTCTCCTTACTCCCTGGCGGCGGCGGCCAGCATTTGCATCATGAACATGACCGAGGTTGCACCGGGATCCTGATGACCGATACTGCGCTCACCCAGATAGCTGGCGCGCCCTTTGCGGGCCTGCATGGTGATGGTTGACTGGGCGGCTGACTCCGCCTGTTGGCAGGCGGCATCAAGAGCGGCGGTGAGTGAGACATTCTGCTCACTAGACTGACGCAGTGACGCCACGACCGCGAGCCAGACGTCGCACATGGTTTTATCGCCAGGCTCGGCTTTACCGCGGTTAATGACCCCTTCCGCCCCTTCACGAATCATCTGATAAAGCTCTTCCAGCGTCAGGCTCTGGTGCGCCTGGGTAACCTGAGCCGCACGAATAAAGAACGTACCAAACAGCGGCCCGCTGGCTCCGCCTACGTTTGAGAGCAGCGTCATACCGGTATTTTTAAGAATAAAGCCGATATCTTTATCTTCGACAGAAGGCAGCTTCTCGACAACTTTACTGAATCCCCGATGCATATTTAACCCGTGATCGGCATCGCCGATTTCACGATCCAGTCCGGTCAAAAAATCACTTTCACGGGTAAAAACTTCACCACAGCGGTAAAGCCAGCTCACAATTTGGGCGCGGGTCAGTGACATATCGATCTCCTTATTGGCCCCAGTTCAGGGCTGGTGTATGGACCGGCGCATCCCACAGCGCCAGGGAATCATCGTCCACGCTCAGCAACGTGATGGAAAAGCCCACCATATCCAGTGAAGTGCAGTAACTGCCTACCAGACTGCGCTCAAGGGTGATCCCCTGCTCTTCACAACGCTGCGCCAGGCGGCTGTACACGCCATATAATTCTGATAGCGGCGTCGCGCCCAGGTTATTGACCAGCGCAATGACTCTGTCGCCGCGCGTTAAAGCCTGCTTGGTGTGCTGCACTTCTTGCCAGCTACCGGTCTCGACATCCCAGTGACGCAGCGGGCGGCTGTAGGTGCCATTCTCCAGCAGGGTTTCAAACATCTCATCGACCGTGTTATCCAGCGAAGTAAAGGTGCGGCGATCGATACCCGGCTCGCCATGAATACCGACACCAAACTCCATTTCATTGTCCTGAAGTTCAAACGAGCGCTTTCCTGCAGCGGGAACGGTACAGGCGCCCAGCGCGATGCCAATAGAGTGACCACAGTTATTCAGCTTACGTCCCAGCGCAGCGCAGGCTTCAAGGGAATCGCCCCGCTCTGCGGCAGCGCCAACCAGTTTTTCAATCAGCACGGTATTTGCCACGCCACGACGTCCAGCCGTATACAGGCTGTCTTTTACGGCGACATCATCATCCACGACTATCGTCGTGACCTTCACGCCGCTTTCGTGCAGCAGTTCGGTTGCCGTTTCAAAGTTGAGGATATCGCCGGTGTAGTTTTTAATGATCATCAGTACGCCCTCACCGCCGTCAATTTTCATGGCGCACTCAAACATTTTGTCTGGCGTGGGTGAGGTAAAGATTTCGCCGGGGCAGGCGCCAGACAGCATGCCATGACCAATAAAACCGCAGTGCATCGGCTCATGGCCGCTGCCGCCGCCCGAAAGTAGCGCAACCTTTCCCACTACAGGCGCATCGGCTCGCGTCATGCAGACGGGATCCTGATGAAGCGTCAGTTCAGGATGGGCTTTTGCCAATCCTGCCAGTTGTTCACTCAATACATCTTCCACACGGTTAATCAGCTTTTTCATTCTTTATGCTCCGTTGGATGCGGTTAGCTGTCACTCTGCCTGAGGCAAAGACAACCCGATTACGGGGGGAACGGTAACGGCGGCAGACCGCTCGTCGACGCACTGATTCTCATGGAGTCGACGAGAAAAAAAATGTCAGGATGAAGAGTTTCATAACGGAACATCGTGAGATTTTTTATGTTCCATAATGAAACATATCACGCGTCTGTTGGGTAAAAATGAGAGGCAAAGCAAGTCATGACAGCGGAAGCGATAAATAAAGACCGTTGAGCAGGCAGGTTTTTTAGCGGCAGACAGCATCACGCGTCATGTAGTCAGGAAAATCGTCGCCGCATTTTGCCGTTTTACACTGCTGGAGACGATCGCGATCGCAACATAGCATTCAAACCTGGTTTATTGTTCCAGTATGAAACGTGCGGAGCGGTAAGGTGTTCCATATCAGAACGTTGGCCGCAAAACTTTTTCACCTCCATGTCGCGCGTAAAGTGAAACGCGACGTCGGCCATCATTCGGCTTTCACTGCAAGTCGGGCCAGAGAGATGCCAGCGTTCACTATGCGAACATGTTCTTACTTGAGGGTGAAAGGAATGCCAAAAATTATCCAGTCTCCAGCGAAATATATTCAGGGCCCCAATGCCGCCATGTCCTTCGGCCAGTACGCAAAGAACCTGGCCGATCGTTTTTTTGTGATTGCCGATGACTTTGTAATGAACATGGCGGGCGATAAGGTGTTGAGCGGCCTTGCTGAACATGACGTCACCTGTCATGCAGAACGTTTTAGCGGGGAATGTTGCCGGGCTGAAATCAACCGGCTGATGACGTTAGCAGAACAAAACGGCTGCCGCGGCGTCATCGGATTAGGGGGCGGTAAAACGCTGGATACGGCCAAGGCGATTGCGTGGTATCTCAAACTGCCAGTGGTGGTTATCCCCACCATCGCCTCCACTGACGCGCCCACCAGCGCATTGTCTGTGATTTATACCGAAACCGGTGAGTTTGCAGAGTACCTGATCTATCCCAAAAACCCCGATATGGTCGTGATGGATACTACGATCATTGCCAAAGCACCGGTACGTTTACTGGTCGCGGGAATGGGCGATGCCCTGTCCACCTGGTTTGAAGCCAAAGCCTGTTACGATTCTGGCGCAACCAGCATGGCAGGCGGCAAGTCGACGGCCGCAGCGTTAAGCCTGGCGCGGCTGTGCTATGAAACGCTCCTGGCGGAAGGCGAAAAGGCTCGCTTTGCGGCTCAGGCAGGCGTGGTAACAGATGCGCTGGAACGTATCGTTGAGGCCAACACTTACCTCAGCGGGATTGGCTTTGAAAGCAGTGGTCTTGCCGCCGCGCATGCCATTCATAATGCGTTTACCGTACTGGAAGAGTGCCATCACCTTTATCACGGTGAAAAGGTCGCGTTTGGTACGTTATCCCAGTTAATTTTGCAGAACAGCCCGACAGAAGAGATCGAAACCGTGCTGGCGTTCTGCCAGAAAGTAGGATTGCCTGTCACCTTGGGGCAAATGGGCGTGAAACAGGATATCGAGAAAAAAATTCAGGCGGTTGCCGAGGCGGCCTGTGTGGAAGGCGAAACCATCCACAATATGCCGTTCCCGGTCACACCAGACAGCGTTTATGCGGCGATTATCACTGCCGATCTGCTAGGACAGCAGTGGCTGTCGCGTTAATCTGTCGCAGGTAAACCGCTGGCCCGAGTCTCCGGGCAACGACTTCCCCCTGGCTGCGCTGCTGGGGGGATCCTATGGTCTTTCAGCGGAAATGGATATGACAGTGTTCGCGCCCGAGAGCGATAAACACGTTTCAGCGGTGATAGCTCAGTCATGGCACCGCTGCAGTAAATACATGCAGCGGGATAACTGGCAAGCACCGCATCAGGCACAGGGATTAACTTACGCGTCGATTTGCCGCCGCAAAACCGCCCTGCTCACCATTGGCCAGGCCACGCTTGAGGATGCGTGGGAATATATGACGAACCGCCCTTGTGCGCTGTTTATTCTTGATGAATCCGCCTGTATCTTAAACCGTTGTGGCGATGCACAGACGCTGCTGGATCTTGAGAAATTAGGTCTGCAGGAGGGAAGTTACTGTGCGGAAAGTATCATCGGTACCTGCGCCCTGTCGCTGGCCGCGCTTGAAGGCCAGCCATTAAAAACCAGCCGGGAACAGCATTTCAAACGGGCTCTTCATCCCTGGTCTTTCTGCTCTACACCCATATTCGATAATCACGGTCGTTTATTTGGCTCCATCGCGTTGGCCTGTCTTTATCAGGATCAGGCGCCCTCCGATCTCTCGCTTACGCTTTCTGTTGCCCGGGAAATAGGCAATTCACTGTTAACAGACAATTTGTTAGCCGATTCCAACCGCCATCTGAACCAGCTTTATGGCCTGCTGGAGAGCATGGACGACGGCGTCATGGCGTGGAATGAGCAAGGCTTCCTGCAGTTTCTGAATGCTCAGGCAGCCCGGCAGTTGCACCTTGATGCCTTAACCAGTCAGGGAAAGAATATCGCTGACCTGATCACGCTGCCGGCTCTGCTGCGCCGGGCGATTAAGCAGGTACAGGGATTAAAACATGTGGAAGTCACCTTCGAGAGCCAGCATCAGTTTGTTGATGCGGTGATTACCCTGAAACCCATTGTTGAAGTTCATGGCAACAGCTTTATTTTACTGCTCCATCCGGTTGAGCAGGTCCGTCAACTCATGACCAGCCAACTGGGTAAAGTCAGTCACACCTTTGAACAAATGCCAGAAGAGGATGCCGACACGCGTCGTTTAATACATTTTGGTCGTCAGGCAGCCAAAGGCAGCTTTCCTGTCTTACTGTGCGGGGAAGAAGGTGTAGGTAAAGAGTTGCTGAGTCAGGCAATTCATAATGAAAGTGACCGGGCAAGCGGCCCTTACATTGCGGTTAACTGTCAGCTTTATGCCGACAATACACAGGGAGAGGATTTTACAGGCAGTGCACCCGGCGAGGTTAGAGATGGCCGTTTAAGCCGTCTGGAACTGGCCAGCGGCGGCACGTTGTTTCTGGAAAAGATTGAATATCTGACACCCGGACAGCAATCTGTCCTGCTTCAGGTCATCAAGCAAGGCGTGCTGACTCGCCTTGATGCGCGACGGCTGATCCCCGTTGATATTAAAGTGATTGCTACGACTACCGTTAATCTGGCCCATCTTGTGGAACAGAATCGTTTTAGCCGTCAGCTTTATTACGCATTACATTCCTTTGAGATTGCCATCCCGCCCTTGCGCGCGCGGCGTAACAGCATTCCCTATTTAATTAATCACCGCCTACGCAGGCTGGAAAAACGTTTTTCCTCGCGCTTTAAACTTGATGACGAGGTGATGACGCAATTAATGGGTTATGGCTGGCCCGGTAATGACTTTGAATTAAACAGCGTGATTGAAAATATTGCTATCAGTAGTGAACATGGCCATATCCGATGGAATAACCTGCCAGAATCGCTTTTATCTGAGCAACCTGACAATGCCGCAAACGCCTCTCTGCTGCCGGATAATCTGTCATTTAGCGCGATTGAAAAAGAAGCGATCCTCCAGGCTGCCCGCATGACGCAGGGCAAAGTGCAGGCGATGTCTGATCTGTTACACATCGGCCGCACCACGTTATGGCGAAAAATAAAACGATACGCGATTGATGTAAGGCAGTTTAAACCCAAATAACGGTGTTCACTGCCTGTATTATGGGTTCAGCCAGACGCTGAGTGCTGTTCTGGCTGTCATTCCCTTTCTACATCACGATACTCGGCACGATGATCGCAAGGAATATCAGTACAATCGAGGAGTGCTTAACCCAGTAATAGACTGTCCTGTTCCGTTTTTTTAAATTCTGTCCAGCATCGCGAATCGCATTGACGTATTTAAAAATGCGGTTGATGAAACCCGTTTTGTCATTTTCGTCATTGGGTGAGGCTGCTGCCGACATCAGGGTACTGCCTACCCAGTGATTAATGGCCTGTGCCCAGCGCCACTTCATAGGACGCTCAATATCGCAGAATAAAATGATACGCGTTTGCTCACTTTCATTCTGTGCCCAGTGCACGTAGGTTTCATCAAAAATAACCGCCTGCCCGTCGCGCCAGCTGTGACGTTGTCGATCCACCTCAATAAAGCAGCGGTCATCGTTGGGCGTCACAAGGCCGAGGTGATAGCGCACCGATCCGGCATAGGGATCGCGGTGTTTACCTAAATGACTGCCCGCCGGCAGCTCTGCAAACATCGCCGCTTTGACTGAGGGGATTTTACTGACCAGAGCCGTGGTGACCGGGCAGAGCTGCTGGGCAGACGGATGTGCGTCGCTATACCATTTAAGGTAAAACCGTTTCCAGCCACGCTTAAAAAAGGTATTAAACCCTGCATCATTATGGCTTTTGGCCGCTTTGATATGATCCTGAAGACGTATTGCCTCTTCGCGAATGACCTGCCAGTTATCGGTCAACTCGCGAAGCTCTGGAAACTCCTCTGCCGGAAAATAGGGCTGTTTCGCTGGCAATCTTGAAAAGCCTGTCATGAACATATTAACAGGTGCCATAAAGGTCGAGTGATCAAACAACTGACGCGAGAACTTTTGTTTTTCTACACCGCGCGAGTGTGCATAGATTACGCTAATAATAAAAATACCAATAATGATGGCAGCCACCATACAACGTGTTCCTTATGTTGCAAGAATGGATGGTTTCTTGCGGAGATTTAATGGAAGAATAATTTTTAGTATTAAATTGCAAAATTTTTTGTCAAGTAGTGCGCTTTCAGGTGTTACTCCCGCAACCTGAGTTGACGTCGTTTAACAATCGTTTAAATAACAAAGACTGGCATCAATGCGTTGCACGAATATATGCGGCTGGCCACTGGTGAAGATGACCTGATTAACGCCCTACAGCAGGGGAAATAAAAATAAACAAAACGAAGCACAATTTCGCTCGCCTGCCAGCGGAACCTGCTCAATGCAAAACCGTAGATCCCCGCCGGGCAGGCAAGCTACAGGACTCAAGGATTTCGCAGCCTTGAGGGCGAACGCATTCAAGACAAATGCCGCAGGCAAAGCCGCACCAAATAAAAAACACGCCCCCACAGACGCGTGTTTTCAGGAGGCATCCGCCGCCAGACAGTCAAGATACAGAGCACAAGGATTTCGCAGCCTTGAAGGCGAACGCATTCAAGACAAATGCCGCAGGCAAAGCCGCACCAAATAAAAAACACGCCCTCACAGACGCGTGTTTTCAGGAGGCATCCGCCGCGCTGAGGAGAGAGCGAAGGCCAGGACGGCGCGGCAGGGAAGCCGCGACGAGGACGGCTGCGCCTGGGACGGCGCATCCGGACGGTCCGTCAGGCCGCAGGGAACGACGAAGGAACAGCGGCGGCTGCCGGACGCCGGGATTGTTAAGGGGCTGGCGCAAGCCCCTTAACCCGACCGCCTGCAC
>NZ_JASCAK010000019.1:0-509 GCF_029967885.1 Pantoea sp. V106_11 | reverse complement strand
AACCGGCGATACCCGAATGGGGAAACCCAGTGTGACTCGTCACACTATCATGCAGTGAATACATAGCTGTATGAGGCGAACCGGGGGAACTGAAACATCTAAGTACCCCGAGGAAAAGAAATCAACCGAGATTCCCCCAGTAGCGGCGAGCGAACGGGGAGGAGCCCAGAACCATCATCAGCTTGTGCATCAGTGGAAGCGTCTGGAAAGTCGCAGGGTACAGGGTGATACTCCCGTACACAAAGGTGCACAGGCTGTGAGTTCGATGAGTAAGGCGGGACACGTGGTATCCTGTCTGAATATGGGGGGACCATCCTCCAAGGCTAAATACTCCTGACTGACCGATAGTGAACCAGTACCGTGAGGGAAAGGCGAAAAGAACCCCGGCGAGGGGAGTGAAACAGAACCTGAAACCGTGTACGTACAAGCAGTGGGAGCCTCTTTATGGGGTGACTGCGTACCTTTTGTATAATGGGTCAGCGACTTATATTCTGTAGCAAGGTTAACCG
>NZ_JASCAK010000018.1:0-518 GCF_029967885.1 Pantoea sp. V106_11 | reverse complement strand
GGCTCCCGTCCTGCCCACCCGCCGCTGCGCGGTGCCTTCGCTGCTTCAGGATTTCTGCCGGACCGCCAGGACGCGCCATCCCTGGCGCGGCCTGACTTTCGCCGACGTCCTGTCGGCTCATCCGGAAATCCTGCATCCGCTCAGCGAGTGGGAAGGCCGGCCCACTCCACCGCTTTGATACCTGTGCCAAAACTACTTTCCGCGTCGCTTCAGATGCCAGAAAAGCATCACAGCTTATTGCTGTTCATTTTTTCATTTTCGTCAGGCCTTCCTGTCTTCAGTTCTGATTGCGCATGTTAATAACAGGCAAAGCAGGCCTTTGGGAAAAATACACGCCCTCACAGGCGAGGGTTTGCTCGAGGCATCCGCCGCGCTGAGGAGAGAACGAAGGCCAGGACGGCGCGGCACGGAAGCCGCGACGAGGACGGCTGCGCCAGGGACGGCGCATCCGGACGGTCCGTCAGGCCGCAGCAAACGACGAAGGAACAGCGGCGGCTGCCGGACGCCGGGATTGTTAA
>NZ_JASCAK010000017.1:0-552 GCF_029967885.1 Pantoea sp. V106_11 | reverse complement strand
TGAGACAGGTGCTGCATGGCTGTCGTCAGCTCGTGTTGTGAAATGTTGGGTTAAGTCCCGCAACGAGCGCAACCCTTATCCTTTGTTGCCAGCGATTCGGTCGGGAACTCAAAGGAGACTGCCGGTGATAAACCGGAGGAAGGTGGGGATGACGTCAAGTCATCATGGCCCTTACGAGTAGGGCTACACACGTGCTACAATGGCGCATACAAAGAGAAGCGACCTCGCGAGAGCAAGCGGACCTCATAAAGTGCGTCGTAGTCCGGATCGGAGTCTGCAACTCGACTCCGTGAAGTCGGAATCGCTAGTAATCGTGGATCAGAATGCCACGGTGAATACGTTCCCGGGCCTTGTACACACCGCCCGTCACACCATGGGAGTGGGTTGCAAAAGAAGTAGGTAGCTTAACCTTCGGGAGGGCGCTTACCACTTTGTGATTCATGACTGGGGTGAAGTCGTAACAAGGTAACCGTAGGGGAACCTGCGGTTGGATCACCTCCTTACCTGAAGATACCTTCCCGCGAAGTGCTCACACAGATTGTCTGATAGAAA
>NZ_JASCAK010000016.1:0-635 GCF_029967885.1 Pantoea sp. V106_11 | reverse complement strand
GGGAGCCTCTTTATGGGGTGACTGCGTACCTTTTGTATAATGGGTCAGCGACTTATATTCTGTAGCAAGGTTAACCGCATAGGGGAGCCGCAGGGAAACCGAGTCTTAACTGGGCGTTAAGTTGCAGGGTATAGACCCGAAACCCGGTGATCTAGCCATGGGCAGGTTGAAGGTTGGGTAACACTAACTGGAGGACCGAACCGACTAATGTTGAAAAATTAGCGGATGACCTGTGGCTGGGGGTGAAAGGCCAATCAAACCGGGAGATAGCTGGTTCTCCCCGAAAGCTATTTAGGTAGCGCCTCGTGAACTCATCTCCGGGGGTAGAGCACTGTTTCGGCTAGGGGGCCATCCCGGCTTACCAACCCGATGCAAACTGCGAATACCGGAGAATGTTATCACGGGAGACACACGGCGGGTGCTAACGTCCGTCGTGAAGAGGGAAACAACCCAGACCGCCAGCTAAGGTCCCAAAGTCATGGTTAAGTGGGAAACGATGTGGGAAGGCCCAGACAGCCAGGATGTTGGCTTAGAAGCAGCCATCATTTAAAGAAAGCGTAATAGCTCACTGGTCGAGTCGGCCTGCGCGGAAGATGTAACGGGGCTAAACCATGCACCGAAGCTGCGGCAGCGAC
>NZ_JASCAK010000015.1:0-672 GCF_029967885.1 Pantoea sp. V106_11 | reverse complement strand
TGGCGAAACGGGAAACATGAAGAAAAACCCACCGACATTACTAACTGAAGGTTGTATCTAATACTGGGGGCTGGTCAGAGGCTGCAATTCAATTTTTGAAAAAAAGTTTTGATAATTACAGTCAGGGACGACCACCCACTACTACATCAGTCCACGGAGACCTGGATAGCAATAAACATCATCACGAAGCTTTTCAGATACTGATACTGAGACATCTGGAGACTGGAATGATCATGCGTGACTATTGCGCACTTTGTAGTCTGGCCACGCATCTTGACTGACAACGAGGCCAGGATGTCTTTTCACTCTGGTTAAGCTAAGTTAAATTACCAGATTAACTGGCGCCTGTTGGTTCTGCAAAAATATCCTCTTAACCGTCTGATGAGGGATAAGTCACCGTCTCTTATTCTTTGCGAGGCTAAACATTACTGCAACTGTCCGGGCGACAGCATTACAAAACCGAAAATAACTGTTGCGTAAAAGCCTTTCCGTGGCGGCAGTGTCAGTGATTCGCGCAGATCATTACCCGAGAAGGTCCCTTGCCCGAGCTGCATCCATGCTGAACCGCACGCCGAGCTGGCGTGTCACGTCCAGCGCAAACACCCGCGTATACCATTCGGTCGACTTCGCGTCCTTGTGGCCCATCA
This sequence comes from Pantoea sp. V106_11, assembly GCF_029967885.1. Classification (NCBI taxonomy): domain Bacteria; kingdom Pseudomonadati; phylum Pseudomonadota; class Gammaproteobacteria; order Enterobacterales; family Erwiniaceae; genus Pantoea; species Pantoea sp. V106_11. The sequence continues at coordinate 25 of NZ_JASCAK010000015.1, read as the reverse complement.
GGGTCTGAATGACCTTCTGGGGTAC
>NZ_JASCAK010000014.1:0-781 GCF_029967885.1 Pantoea sp. V106_11 | reverse complement strand
GGGAACCTGCGGTTGGATCACCTCCTTACCTGAAGATACCTTCCCGCGAAGTGCTCACACAGATTGTCTGATAGAAAGTCACGAGCAGAAAAAACCTCTACAGGCTTGTAGCTCAGGTGGTTAGAGCGCACCCCTGATAAGGGTGAGGTCGGTGGTTCAAGTCCACTCAGGCCTACCAACTTCGCACTCATGCTGCGTTATGTCTCCGGCTCGCATAGTTCACTATGCTTCGCGGACACACGCCTTGCCTGAGCACGAAGTGCACTTCTCACGAAGTGTACTCGGTTGAGTGGTAGTAGTGGTCTCTGCAGTAGCTGTATGGGGCTATAGCTCAGCTGGGAGAGCGCCTGCCTTGCACGCAGGAGGTCAGCGGTTCGATCCCGCTTAGCTCCACCATACTCACTACTGTTTTTTTCTGAAAATACTTCAGAGCGTACCGGCAACGGTGTGCTGCGAAGTATTCTGCTCTTTAACAATCCGGAACAAGCTGAAAATTTGAAACGACGCATTGTCGTGTTTCTCCGTAATAAGGAACACAGCACAACGCGTTCGAGTCTCTCAAAAGCTCATGACACGCAGCGTAAAACGCCTGTGGGTTGTGAGGTTAAGCGACTAAGCGTACACGGTGGATGCCCTGGCAGTCAGAGGCGATGAAGGGCGTGCTAATCTGCGATAAGCGCCGGTAAGGTGATATGAACCGCAATAACCGGCGATACCCGAATGGGGAAACCCAGTGTGACTCGTCACACTATCATGCAGTGAATACATAGCTGTATGAGGC
>NZ_JASCAK010000013.1:0-786 GCF_029967885.1 Pantoea sp. V106_11 | reverse complement strand
TGACCAGCCCCCAGTATTAGATACAACCTTCAGTTAGTAATGTCGGTGGGTTTTTCTTCATGTTTCCCGTTTCGCCAGCCTGCTGCAAATTCAGATGGCGTCTGATAATTCAGCGATGAATGAGGTCTGGACTCGTTATAGTCCTGCCGCCAGTCATTAATGATTTTCCGGGCATGAAGAACATCGCTGAACCAGTGCTCATTCAGGCATTCATCCCGAAAGCGACCGTTAAAACTCTCAATAAATCCGTTTTGAGTTGGCTTGCCTGGCTGGATTAAGCGCAGCTCAACACTATGTTCAAAGGCCCATTGATCCAGCGCGCGGCAGGTAAATTCCGGACCATGATCGGTTCTTATTGTCGCAGGATATCCACGAAACAGCGCAATGCTGTCCAGAATCCGCGTGACCTGAACACCTGAAATCCCGAAAGCGGCTGTGATCGTCAGACACTCTTTCGTGAAATCATCCACACAGGTCAGGCACTTAATCCGGCGGCCGCTGGCAAGTGCATCCATGACAAAATCCATTGACCATGTCATGTTCGGCGCATCCGGGCGGAGAAGCGGAAGCCGTTCAGTCGCCAGACCCTTACGGCGGCACCTGCGTTTTACACACAGACCGTTAAGGTGATAGATGCGGTAAACCCGCTTATGGTTGACGTGAAGGCCCTCCCGGCGCAATAACTGCCAGATCCGCCGGTAACCAAATCGCCGGCGTTCAAGTGCCAGCTCTGTGATCCGTAGAGACAGTTGCGCGTCAGCAGCAGGACGCTGGGCCGAATAACGG
>NZ_JASCAK010000020.1:0-593069 GCF_029967885.1 Pantoea sp. V106_11 | reverse complement strand
GTCGAGCATCGCGAGACAACGCGCGTCAGCGCGGCCCGCAGGGTGAGGCGCAACGCGCCGAATAATCCTTCTCCCACCACCATCTTAAATATTCTCCTGATCTGCCCAAGATAATCTCAATCACCATATTCTTCGGGGAGAGGGATGAGAACCTTCGACTAAGGTTCGGGTCGAGCATCGCGAGACAACGCGCATCAGCGCGGCCCGCAGGGTGAGGCGCAACGCGCCGAATAATCCTTCTCCCACCACCATCACGAAAATTCTGCCCTTCTGCCCAAAAAAACCAAACCATCATAGTTATCTGGGGAGAGGGATGAGAACCTTCGACTAAGGTTCGGGTCGAGCATCGCGAGACAACGCGCGTCAGCGCGGCCCGCAGGGTGAGGCGCAACGCGCCGAATAATCCTTCTCCCACCACCATCACGAAAATTCTGCCCTTCTGCCCAAAAAAACCAAACCATCATAGTTATCTGGGGAGAGGGATGAGAACCTTCGACTAAGGTTCGGGTCGAGCATCGCGAGACAACGCGTATCAGCGCGGCCCGCAGGGTGAGGCGCAACGCGCCGAATAATCCTTCTCCCACCACCATCACGAAAATTCTGCCTTTCTGCCCAAAAAAACCAAACCATCATAGTTATCTGGGGAGAGGGATGAGAACCTTCGACTAAGGTTCGGGTCGGGCAACGCGCGCAAGCGCGGTCCGCAGGGTGAAATCATCCTCTTGAACCCGCTTCCCGCTTTCTGACTGAGCCTGTCCACCACTCGCTGAAATTGCCCTGCTCTGCCATGACTTTTCCTGTAAAAATCGCTACCATCCTGCCTATCATTCGCTGAAGGTCATCTCATGAAATTTATTTCATTCAACATTAACGGCTTGCGGGCTCGCCCTCACCAACTTGAAGCGCTGGTAGAAAAACATCAGCCGGACGTCATCGGACTGCAGGAGACCAAAGTTCATGACGATATGTTCCCCTTAGAAGACGTGGCTAAGCTGGGCTACAACGTGTTTTACCATGGTCAAAAAGGGCATTACGGCGTGGCGCTGCTGACAAAAGTCCAGCCGGTATCCGTGCGACGCGGCTTCCCGGGCGATGACGACGATGCTCAGCGTCGGTTAATCATGGCGGAGATCCCCAGCCCGATTGGCGATATTACGGTAATTAACGGCTATTTCCCCCAGGGCGAGAGCCGTGACCATCCGACAAAATTTCCGGCGAAAGAGAAGTTTTATCGCGATTTGCAAAGCTACCTGAGCGACAGCCTGGCGGCCGATAAGCCGGTGCTGATCATGGGTGATATGAATATCAGCAGCACCGATCTCGATATCGGTATTGGAGAAGACAGTCGCAAGCGCTGGTTGCGTACCGGTAAATGCTCTTTCCTGCCGGAAGAACGTGAATGGATGGATCGCCTGCTCAGCTGGGGCCTTGTTGATACCTGGCGGGCACAAAACCCTGAGATTAACGATCGCTTTTCGTGGTTCGACTACCGTTCAAAAGGCTTTGATGACAATCGCGGTCTGCGTATCGATTTGCTGCTGGCCAGCACCGGGCTGGCCTCACACTGTATTGAAACAGGCATCGATTACGAGATTCGCGGTATGGAAAAACCGTCCGATCATGCGCCGGTCTGGTCAACCTTCCACTTCTGACAGGATCCTGACGCGTGGTGAAATGCCACGCGTACTTATTTCACTATTTTCCAAATCAGATTATTGGTTCCCAACGACTTCTCATCGCGCGCGCACTGTAGCAGGACACCTTCCGATTTCACCACTGCGCCTTCTGTGTAATTTCGGTTTTCAAAAATACAGCACTGCAGACAGTTTTGCTGACTGTTTTGCCCCTGCGTCCAGACTTCCGGTGGCATATCCACGATCACATCGGTATTGGTGCCACCTGCCGCGCCCTGCTGATGATAGTTAGCATGCGCGGGGCTGCAGGCAGCCATTGCAACCAGAATTAGCCAGGCTGATTTACTCATTATTCAGTTTCCTTCGTTTTACGCCCTGCTTTACGCGGTGGACGTTTTTGGCCGGTGGACGGTAAACCACGAAACGCCTGTCCCGAGGGCTGCTGTCGCGCCTGCTGAATAAGCCCGCTCAGCGTCTGCACCAGGGGTTGCATAAATTCATCATAGCGACAGGCCTTTTCACTGATACGCGTCAGGGTTGATTCCCATTGCGCCGTCATGTCCGGCCTGGCGGCGAGATCCGGTAGCGAGTGGATCAGCGCTTTGCCTGCATCAGTAGAATGAATATAGCGCCCTTTCTTATGCAAAAACGAACGACGGAACAGTAATTCAATAATGCCTGCGCGCGTGGCTTCCGTTCCTAAACCATCGGTCGCACGCAGCACTTTCTTTAATTCTTTATCCTGCACAAAGCGCGCAATGCCGGTCATGGCCGAAAGCAAGGTCGCGTCGGTAAAGTGGCGTGGCGGTTGTGTCTGTTTCGCCAGCACCTCACCCCGCTCGCACAGCAGCTCATCGTCTTTCGCTACAACAGGCAGCGGCATGCCATCGTTTTCTTCATCGCGCTCTTTGCCACCCAACAGCGCACGCCAGCCCGCCTCCGCCAGAAAGCGCGCTTTAGCCACAAATTTACCGCCCGCGATATCCAGATCGATGGTGCATTTGCGGAACACGGCATCCGGACAAAATTGCATCAAATACTGACGCGCAACCAGTCCATAAATCTGCTGTTCGTTTTCATTAAGTTTCACTGCGCTGGCGCGCGCGGTAGGAATAATGGCGTGGTGCGCATCCACTTTTTTGTCATCCCAACAGCGATTTTTTCGATCTGCATCAAAGTCTGCTGGTGGAGTAAGACCGGATTGATGGGACTGGATCGCATTGAGCACCGCATGACGGCCGGCAAAATGCTCATCGGGTAAGTAGCGGCTATCAGAACGTGGATAGGTGATCAGCTTGTGGGTTTCATATAACCGCTGGCAGATGTCCAGCACCGCCTGCGCACTCAAACCAAAGCGCTTTGCCGCCTCGATTTGCAGGCTGGAGAGTGAAAACGGCAACGGCGCAATGTCGTTTTCTCGCTTGTCACTGTAGGCGGTAACGATAGCGGGCTGACCGCTGATGCGCGCCACCACATGTTCCGCCAGTGAGCGTTTCAGCAGGCGACCTTCTTCATCCTGCCAGGGTTCACAGGCTTCACTGGGGATCCAGTTCGCGGTAAACCGGCTCTCATCCGGCGTGACGATGTGCGCTTTCACTTCAAAGTAATCCTTTGGGACGAAATTCGCGATCTCTTCATCCCGTCGCACCACCAGCCCCAACACCGGCGTTTGTACGCGTCCAACGGACAACACGCCATCATAGCCCGCATTCCGGCCCAGCAGCGTCCAGGCGCGGGTCATATTAATACCGTAAAGCCAGTCGGCACGTGCTCGCGCCAGCGCGGACACGCAGAGGGGAATAAATTCGCGATTCTCACGCAGCCGGTTGATAGCCCGCTCCACAGCCTGTGGGTTAAGATCGTTAATCAGACAGCGCTGCACTTTACTGCGTTTCTCAGCGGGAAGCTGAAGGTAATCCAGCACTTCATCCACAAGCAGCTGGCCTTCCCTGTCCGGGTCGCCGGCGTGCACCACTTCATCGGCCTGGGCCAGTAAGCCTTCCACCACTTTGAGTTGTTTTGCCACCGAAGGACGCGGCTGCAAACGCCATTTTTCAGGAATAATCGGCAGATCGACCAGCGACCAGCGCGCATAGCGGCTGTCGTACACATCAGGCTGCGCCTGCTCCAGTAAATGCCCCACGCACCAGGTGACTATCTGGTCATTGCCGCAGGCGATAAAGCCCTCACCACGCCGGTGCGGTTTAGGCAGTACATCGGCAATGGCCCGTCCAAGGCTGGGTTTCTCTGCAATAAACAAACGCATTAAATCGGGTAATCCTTAACGTCAGCAAACAACAATGATGACAACGCACTACCGGTCAACAAACAGTCGGCAACATGATGCCTGCGCCTCAGTCCAAAGAACGGTTACATCATGCGCACAGGCTGGAAGAGAGTATGCGCTGCCAGATGAAGCAGCGCTATGGTAGCCTGGCGGCGCGCGGCTGATAAGCGCGCCGGGTTCAATGCTGAACTGTTCGCACAATAACCGCGCAAACCCGCTCAGGGGCGATCAGAAATAGCGCACGAACGGCGCAGTGTCGGGATGTATCACGGTGGTGTTGGATTTCAGCTGGGGCGTGCCTAAATAGAGAAAGCCCACAATCGCGTCCTGCTCACGGCAGCCAAAGGCCTCGCGTACCTGGGGATCGTCAGTCCAGGCCCCACTTCGCCAGATACCATTAAACCCCTGTGCGACCGCGGCCATTTGCATAGCCATCACGGCACAGCTTGCAGATGCAATTTGCTCCCAGCGTGGCACCTTGTGGTTCAGTTCACAATGGGCCACAACCGTAATGATCATTGGGGCACGATACGGAGCCTGGCTGGCTTTATTGATGGCCTTATCATCCAGTTGATTGTCACGTGCCGCCTTTTCCAGAAGCTGGCTTAAGCGATCGCGTCCACTGTTTTCAACTATGATAAAGCGCCACGGTTGTAAGGTGCCGTGATCGGGCGCGCGCATGGCTGCGCGCAGAATGTTATCCAGCGCCTCGCCGCCGGGAGCCGGATCCGCCAGACGGGAAGCCGAACGGCGATTAACCAGTAATTCAAGTGCATCCATGTTTTTCTCCAGTGGGGTAAAAGCATGCGTAATCCTGGCACAGGTGGATTTTTTGTAACAGTCCTGGGTGATTTCCTGCTGACTTTTGTTTCGCCGCTCTTTAGGATGAGGTCGTCAACGGAGACCTGGACCGCTAAGCGGCGATTTCCGGTTATATCAATATGGAGAGTGTGATGCGCACATTGTGGCGAATAATTGCTGGCCTGTTCCGCGGGATCTGGCGAGTGCTGAACTTTATCAGGGAATTAATTCTTAATTTATTCCTGATTTTTTTAATTGTCGTGTGTGTCGGGATCTGGCTTCAGGTCAGTGGTTCAGGCAGTCATTCTGCTCCCATACAGCAAGGTGCGTTAAAAGTTGACCTGACCGGTGTGCTGGTCGATAAGCCTTCCGTCAGTAATCGCCTGAGCAAAATTGGCCGTCAACTGTTAGGCACCAGCAGCGACCGACTGCAGGAAAACTCCCTGTTTGACGTGGTCGATGCGATCCGTCAGGCAAAGGATGACAGTAATATCAAAGGCATGGTGCTGGACCTGCGTGACTTTGCCGGTGGCGATCAGCCCTCGCTGCAGTATGTGGGCAAAGCGCTGCGCGAATTCAGGGAAAGCGGTAAGCCGATTTATGCGTTGGGCGACAGCTACAGCCAGGCTCAGTACTACCTTGCAAGCTATGCAACAAAAATCTATCTCTCGCCTCAGGGTACGGTTGACCTGCATGGTTTCGCCACCAACGGGTTGTACTACAAAACGCTGCTTGAAAAGCTGAAAGTCAATTCACACGTCTTCCGTGTTGGAACCTATAAGTCTGCCGTTGAGCCTTTCCTGCGCGACGATATGTCACCTGCAGCGCGCGATGCGGATACCCGTTGGGTTGGCCAACTCTGGCAAAATTACCTGAACACCGTATCGGCTAACCGTCAGATTACGCCTGAGCAGCTGTTCCCTGGTGCAACGGCCATTATCGCCGGCCTGCAGGCCGTTAAAGGTGATACGGGTCAATACGCGCTGGATAACAAACTGGTCGACGTTCTGGGTTCACGGGCCGATGCCGATCAGATGTTAATCAAGACCTTTGGTTTCGATAAGCAGAGTAGCGATTATCGCAGCGTCAGTATTTATGACTACAACGTGAAACCGGACGCCACTCAGCAGAAAGGTAATATTGCCGTGATCATGGCCAGCGGCGCCATCATGGATGGCGATGAAACGCCGGGCAACGTCGGTGGCGATACCACGGCGGCGCAGATTCGTGATGCACGCCTGGATCCGAAAATCAAAGCGATCATTCTTCGGGTCAACAGCCCGGGCGGTAGCGTGACGGCCTCGGAGGCCATCCGTGCCGAACTGGCTGCAGCGAAAGCGGCCGGGAAACCGATAGTGGTGTCAATGGGCGGCATGGCGGCATCCGGTGGATACTGGATTTCAACGCCAGCCAGCTACATCATCGCCAGCCCGAGTACCCTGACCGGCTCTATTGGCATCTTCGGCGTAATTAATACCCTGGAGAACAGTCTGGCCAGTATTGGTGTGCACACGGACGGCGTGGCGACATCGCCTCTGGCGGACGTCGCCAGCACTAAGGCGCTGCCCCCCGAGGTTCAACAGCTTATGCAGTTGACCATCGAAAACGGCTATCACAACTTTGTTGGTCTGGTTGCCGCCTCGCGTCACAAAACGCCGGAGCAAATTGACGCCATCGCCCAGGGACATGTGTGGACCGGCAGTGATGCGAAAGCTAATGGCCTGGTCGATGCGCTGGGGGATTTTGATGACGCAGTGAAAAAAGCCGCTGAACTGGCGAAGGTTTCCCAGCCGCAGCTTGACTGGTACCAGGAAGATCCCGGCTTTATTGATTTGATGCTAAATCAAATGAATGCCTCCGTGCAGGCTGTTCTGCCTGACCCGATCAAAGCCTGGCTGCCTGCGCCGATGTTCGACGTAATGAGTGCAATGCGACGTCAGCCTGGCCTGTTCGACCATCTTAACGATCCACAAAACCGCTATGCCTTCTGCCTGACCTGCGGCGAAGTGCGATAAACCTCTCAGCCCGACCGCTGGTCGGGCTGCTTTTCCCTGCCATTGCCCTTATACTGCGCGTTTTACGGCAAGTCTGAGTACACCTATGCAAAAGAAAAACATTTACGTTGCCTATACGGGCGGTACTATCGGTATGCAACGTTCCGCTCAAGGTTATATTCCGGTTTCAGGTCACCTGCAGCAAGAGCTGGCAAAAATGCCGGAATTCCATCGCCCGGAAATGCCTGACTTTACGATTCACGAATATCAGCCCCTGATCGACTCGTCCGATATGACGCCTCAGGACTGGCAGTCAATTGCCGAAGATATCCGGCGTAATTACGATCGCTACGACGGTTTTGTGATTCTGCATGGCACAGATACCATGGCTTTTACCGCCTCCGCCCTGTCGTTTATGTTGGAGAACCTGGCCAAGCCTGTCATCGTAACCGGCTCGCAAATCCCCCTGGCAGAACTGCGCTCGGACGGTCAGCAAAACCTGCTGAATTCACTCTATGTCGCCGCTAACTATCCGGTTAATGAAGTGACGCTGTTTTTCAATAACACGCTCTATCGCGGTAACCGCACCACAAAAGCGCATGCTGACGGGTTTAATGCCTTTGCCTCACCCAACCTTTCTGCGCTGCTGGAAGCCGGCATCCACATTCGTCGTCTGAACACGCCACCCGCGCCACAGGGGAAAGGTGAACTCATCGTTCATACCATTACGCCACAGCCTATTGGCGTGGTTACCATTTACCCCGGTATTTCCGCCGATGTGGTGCGCAACTTCCTGCGCCAGCCGGTTAAAGCCCTTATTCTGCGCTCTTATGGCGTGGGTAATGCGCCGCAGAACGCTGAGTTTCTCTCTGAACTGCAGCAGGCCAGCGAGCGCGGCATTGTGGTCGTTAACCTGACGCAGTGTATTTCCGGCAAAGTTAACATGGGCGGCTACGCGACGGGCAATGCGTTGGAGCATGCAGGCGTGATCAGCGGTTTTGATCTGACGGTAGAAGCGGCCCTGACCAAACTTCACTATCTGTTAAGTCAGGATCTTTCAAGCGAGCAAATCCGTGCCAAAATGCAGCAAAACCTGCGTGGCGAACTGACAGAAGACTAAAACGGAGCAAACGGGAATGAAACGGGCACTGATCATTATCGATATTCAGAACGACTTCTGCCCCGGCGGCCCAATGGCCGTGAGAGAAGGCGATCACACCGTCGCGGTAGCAAATCGCTATGCCCGTGCCTTTCATGAGAAAGGCGAATGCGTAGTGGCCTTGCAGGACTGGCACCCGGCCAATCATGGCAGCTTTGCTTCTGTCTCGGGCGAGCCGGTTTATACCCTGGGTGAGCTCAACGGTTTGCCTCAAATCTGGTGGCCCGATCATGGTGTTCAGCATTCGGCGGGCGCTGATTTTCATCCTGGTCTCGATCGCAGCCTGTTTGATGCTGTTTTTCACAAGGGCCAGGATCAGGATGTCGACAGCTACAGCGCTTTTTTTGATAACGGCCATCGCCGTAAAACGGAGCTGGACAGCTGGTTGCGTGAACGCGGCATCAGCCATCTGGTTATGCTGGGGCTGGCAACCGATTACTGTGTGAAATACAGCGTTCTGGATGCACTGGAACTGGGCTATCAGGTGGACGTGGTCGCCGAAGGCTGCCGCGGGGTGAATTTGAATCCTGAAGACAGCGACATCGCACTGGCCCAGATGGCCGCCCAGGGTGCGGTCATTGTCTGACGTGCTCCGGGCTGGCAGCGTGCCAGCCCGTCATCCACGCTAAACGCTTCTGTCAGCACCCTGACAGAAGCACCTTATCAGACTTAATGCAGGTTGATACGCGTGACGTCTGGTTCGATACCAAACTCTTCTTTCAGCTGCCTTTTCGATTTGGTGACCATCTCACCGTCTTTTCCGATGGTCATATGCTGAGGTGCATCGTTATGACGTGCCTGCCACATCATCACCAGTTGCAGGCTGTTATCACGCTGCTGCTGGGTAAGCGCTACACCGTCCGGCCATTTTCCGGTTTCAACGGCCACAACAAGACGCTCATAAATTTCAGGCGTCAGGGCTTCAAGCATGGCTTCAAGTTGCTGTTTCATGATTATCCTTGGGTCTCCTCACCTTGCTGATCTGTAAAGTTCAGCGAGGCAGAATTGACGCAGTAACGCTCGCCTGTCGGCTGGGGGCCATCCGGGAAAACATGCCCCAGGTGCGCATCACAGCTGCCACAGCGGATTTCGATGCGCTGCATACCATGGGAATTATCTTCCAGATAGCGAATGGCCTCATCGCTTACCGGCTGATAAAAACTCGGCCAGCCACAACCTGAATCGTACTTGGTATCAGACAAAAACAACGGCGCATTGCAGACCAGGCAGTGATAAATCCCTTCCTGCTTGTTATGCAGCAGGGCACCGCTGTAAGGCGGCTCCGTTCCTCGCTGTTGAGTCACATAGCGTTGCATCTCAGTCAGTTGGGCAATTTTTGCTTCGGGTGCGGTTTCTTTAGGCATTTGAGCAATTCCGGGATGTCATTCTGTAAAAATCGACTAGTATTCTAACAAACGATCAACATTAATCGGGTCTTTTTTTGTGCTCAACCCTTCAGTCAGTATCTCACAAGGTGGATTTGTGAACTCGATCACCTTTTCTCTGGTATATCCCTATATATTCGGCGAAGGATTCAACAGAGCACGCCGTTTACCGCTGAGCGCAAGCGGTTGCGGCCCCAATAATTCCTGTCTGGTGGATTGACCTGTCGCAACAATTGACACGATTCCGCTTGACGCCTGGTAAGGTTTTTGTAATTTTACAGCCAACCTTTTATTCACTAACAACTAGCTGGTGGAATATATGACTATCAAAGTAGGTATCAACGGTTTTGGCCGTATCGGTCGCATCGTTTTCCGTGCTGCTCAACAGCGCTCTGACATCGAAATCGTTGCTATCAACGACCTGCTGGACGCTGATTACATGGCGTACATGCTGAAGTACGACTCTACTCACGGCCGCTTCGACGGCACCGTTGAAGTACAGGACGGCGCTCTGGTTGTTAACGGTAAGAAAATCCGCGTTACTGCTGAGAGAGATCCGGCTAACCTGAAGTGGGATGAAGTCGGCGTTGACGTTGTTGCTGAAGCAACCGGTATCTTCCTGACCGACGAAACGGCACGTAAGCACATCACTGCGGGTGCTAAGAAAGTCGTTCTGACCGGTCCGTCTAAAGATGACACCCCAATGTTTGTTCGTGGTGCAAACTTCGACAAATACCAGGGCCAGGACATCGTGTCTAACGCCTCTTGTACCACTAACTGCCTGGCACCACTGGCTAAAGTGATCAATGACAAGTTCGGTATCGTGGAAGGTCTGATGACCACCGTTCACGCAACGACTGCAACGCAGAAAACCGTTGATGGCCCGTCTCACAAAGACTGGCGTGGCGGTCGTGGCGCGTCTCAGAACATCATCCCTTCATCTACCGGTGCGGCCAAAGCCGTAGGTAAAGTGCTGCCAGAACTGAATGGCAAGCTGACAGGTATGGCGTTCCGCGTTCCGACGCCAAACGTTTCTGTTGTTGACCTGACCGTTCGTCTGGAAAAAGCCGCATCTTACAAAGAAATCTGTGCAGCGATCAAAGCAGCAGCAGAAGGCGAAATGAAAGACGTGCTGGGCTACGTTGAAGACGACGTGGTTTCTACCGACTTCAACGGCGAAGTGCTGACTTCAGTATTTGATGCGAAAGCGGGTATCGCGCTGAATGACAACTTCGTTAAACTGGTTTCCTGGTACGATAACGAAACCGGTTATTCAAACAAAGTTCTCGACCTGATTGCGCTGGTTTCTGCTAAATAAGGCAGCCAGACACTAGAGAATAAGGGTGACTTCGGTCACCCTTTTTTTGATCCCTTTCGTAAGGAGTCGGGCATGCAAGACAAACTTTTTTCTCTTCCCGTCATTAAACAGATTACGCCTTACCTGTCACAGCGTCAGGTGGGCGAACTTCCGACTATCGTCGTCAGTCATCCCCGCGTGCGCGCAGCTATCACGTTACAGGGCGCGCATCTCATCGCCTGGCAGCCCAGCGGGGAGAAACCTGTCCTGTGGCTAAGTGACAAAAGCCCCTTCTCACCAGGCAAAGCGATTCGAGGCGGCATTCCCATTTGCTGGCCCTGGTTTGGCCCCGCAGGTGAACCCGCACACGGTTTTGCCCGTAACCAGTCGTGGACGCTGTCCGCCCATGACGAAAACGAAGATGGCGTTATCTTGACGCTGGTGCTGGAAAGTAATCCGCAAACCCTAAAGCTGTGGCCACATGAATTCACGTTAATCGCCCGTTTCCGCCTGGGGCAGCACTGTGAGATCGAACTGGAAGCCTATGGCGACTACACGTCCACCGCCGCCCTGCACAGCTACTTTAACGTGGCGGATATCAACGACGTAGAGGTGTCGGGTCTGGGTGAGCACTATATCGACAAGGTTAACGACAATCAGCCAGGCACGGGCGACGGCAAACAGCGCTTTACCACCCGGGTTGACCGTATTTTCACCTCGGCCAATGACTGTTCGGTGATTAACGATCAGGCTGGAAAGCGCCAGATTGAAGTCTATCACCACCATCATAGTGACGTTGTCACGTGGAACCCCGGCGTCGAACTCTCCTGCAGTATGACGGACATGCCCAACGAAGGGTATAAAACCATGGTGTGCGTGGAAACGGCGCGAATCAGCAAGCCGTTACGCAGCGCGGGCGAAAAACCGGCCCGGCTGGCCACCACGATCCGCCTGAAAGGGAAAGTGAATTAACGCTTAATTCACACCACGTCCAGGGGCATTTTATGCCGCGGTGGCGGGAAAGCCTTGTCGATCAGGAAACACGCCTCATCACTCAGGGTGATATCCAGTGCCGCGGCATTTTCCCGGACGTGCTGAAGGGAACTGGCTTTAGGAATAGCCATCACGCCGGGAGCGCGGATTACCCACGCCAGAAGCAGCTGTGCAACCGTCACGCCTTTCTGCTGAGCCAAAGCGACCAGCGTGGGCTCAGAGAACAAATGGCGGCGCAGCCGCCCTGCCTGTGCCAACGGACAGTATGCCATGATCGGCACAGCACGCTGCTGACACTGCGGTAACAGGTCGTACTCAATACCGCGAGAGGCGAGATGGTAAAGGACCTGATTCGTCGCACATGCTTCGCCCCCGGGTTCGGCCCAGAGCTCGTCCATATCATCGCTGTCAAAATTTGAAACGCCCCAGTGAACAATCTTCCCCTGCTGTTGAAGCCTTTGCATGGCGCGAATCGTCTCTTCCAACGGGACGCTGCCGCGCCAGTGCAGCAGATAGAGATCAATACGGTCGGTTTGCAAACGGCGCAGGCTGGCTTCGCAGGCCGCTATCGCATCATCTTCACCGGCATTCCATGGGTAGACTTTCGATACCAGCAGCGCGCTATCGCGGCGCCCTTTTAATGCCTCGCCGACCACCTCTTCCGCTCTGCCATCGGCATACATTTCTGCCGTATCGATAATTTTCAGGCCTGCATCCAGACCCGCCTGAAGCGCTGTGACTTCCTGCTGACGGCGAGCGCTGTCCTCGCCCATGTACCAGGTTCCGAGGCCAATAGCCGGGATGCCCTGGTGACCCGCAACATCGAGACGTTGTGCCATTTGACTCTCCTGCACTGTTGTAGAGCAGACAAACGATCAGAGGGCAACGCCTGCCCTCTTAGGGTGCAAATCAGAAGCTGTAACTGACACCGGTCCAGATTGTGAACTGCCCACTTTTATCGACCATAGGGCTGTCTTTGATTTCACTGGCAAAACGCGTATAGCGACCGGACAGGTTGGCATTCCACTGCGGCGTAATACTGTAGCTGGCGTTCAGCTCAGCATAGGGCGACCAGCTGTCATCAGGATGGTAGCGGCTGATGCCGGTGCGATCGCTCTCATTGCCGGAAACACCATAGTAGTAGCGGTTTTGGTTCGCGCTGTTCCACATCGCCCCGATGCCCGGTGTCAGGGTAAAGTCACCGAAGTTGAAGCGGTAGAGATAGGTCAGGTCCCAGATGATCCCGTTGCTGTTGTTGAGCAGGTCGCCCAGCAGTGAGGTACGGATAATCCCCCAGTCTGCAGTATGTCGGTAGGTTGCCCCGCCCATCAGCGTCATACGGCGCTTATCCAGCCCTTTCATATCCCCCAGATCGTTATCACCGGGGTCATACTCCTGGGGCGAGCCGAGCAGGGTCAGAGACAGCTGATCCTGCGGGTCTTTCCACAGGTAATAGCCGCCCTGCAGCGTGTTAAACCAGAAGTTTTCTCCTTCATAATTGATGATGGGCACCGGCAAATAGCGGTCCTGCCCACCCCGGTAAGGCGACTGGGCATAAATCACTGATGCGCCAAGCGATAAAGGCGCGGCCTGTACTGAATGCCCCAGAAAATAACAAGGGATAAGCGCGATAAGCGTGTTAAGTTTGAATTGGTTCACAATTTATTCATTCCATAAATATAACAATCACTCATACAGTCTAACGCTTTTTACAGACTGAATTAACCTTATATGAAAATCATCTACCGCATTTATGGCGGAATGTGGCATAACCGGGTTGGAGGCATCACAAATTCGCCATTACCCTGTCAAAAAGGTTTCGCAACAAAATGATTTTGTTATTGATATGTGGCTCACTAATCAAAAATCTATGATGAAATTTTCTGAATGCCTTCTACAGTTAAACTTAATACCCGAGGTTTTGTTGCAAGAGTGTCGTCATAAATGTTGTGCATCCCGATAACAATGATCAGGTTGGCATAAGGGTTGCTGTACTAACAGATAATATCTTCCGGGAGCTGTACGAGCACTGATTATTGCTCCTTTACCTGTGCTAAAAACGAAAGGACGGGCATCGCTATGAATATATTCGATCATTATCGTCAGCGTTATGAAGCTGCCAAGGACGAAGAGTTCACACTGCAGGAATTTCTGACAATCTGTAAACAGGATCGCAGTGCATACGCCAACGCCGCAGAGCGACTGTTAATGGCAATCGGTGAACCCGTGATGGTGGACACCGCTCAGGAGCCACGTCTTTCCAGAATCTTTTCTAACCGGGTAATGGGCCGTTACCCGGCGTTCGAAGAGTTTTATGGTATGGAAGAAGCGATTGAACAGATCGTCTCTTATTTGAAACACGCGGCACAAGGCCTTGAAGAGAAGAAACAAATTCTCTATCTGCTGGGTCCGGTCGGGGGCGGTAAATCCTCGCTGGCGGAACGTCTCAAATCCCTGATGCAACGCGTTCCTATCTATGTGTTGAGCGCCGATGGCGAACGGAGCCCGGTCAACGATCATCCACTGTGCCTGTTCAATCCTCAGGAAGACGCCAATATTCTGGAGAAAGAGTACGGCGTGCCGCGCCGCTACCTTGGCACCATTATGTCGCCATGGGCGGCTAAACGCCTCCATGATTTCGGCGGGGATATCACCCGCTTTAAAGTGGTGAAAGTGTGGCCGTCGATTCTGGAGCAGTTAGCTATTGCTAAAACAGAGCCGGGCGACGAAAACAACCAGGATATCTCCGCACTGGTCGGTAAGGTGGACATTCGTAAACTGGAAAACCATGCGCAGAACGATCCCGATGCTTACGGCTACTCGGGCGCGCTGTGCCGGGCTAACCAGGGCATCATGGAATTTGTGGAGATGTTTAAAGCACCGATTAAAGTGCTACATCCCCTGTTGACCGCCACCCAGGAAGGTAACTACAACGGTACAGAAGGCATTTCCGCCCTGCCGTTTAACGGTATCATTTTGGCCCACTCGAACGAATCGGAGTGGGTGACGTTCCGCAACAACAAAAACAACGAGGCGTTCCTTGACCGTGTGTATATTGTTAAGGTGCCTTACTGCCTGCGCGTGTCCGAGGAGATCAAGATTTATGAGAAGCTGCTGAACCACAGTGAGCTGTCTACCGCGCCTTGCGCACCAGGCACCCTGGAAACGCTGGCGAGATTCTCTATCCTTTCGCGACTTAAAGACCCGGATAACTCCAGTATCTACTCAAAAATGCGTGTGTATGACGGTGAAAGCCTGAAAGATACCGATCCTAAGGCGAAGTCCTGGCAGGAGTATCATGATTACGCCGGCGTCGACGAAGGGATGAACGGGCTGTCAACCCGTTTCGCCTTTAAGATTCTGTCCCGCGTCTTCAACTTCGATCACACTGAAGTGGCAGCCAACCCTGTTCACCTGTTTTATGTGCTGGAGCAGCAAATTGAACGCGAGCAGTTCCCACAGGAGCAGGCGGAAAAATACCTTGAGCACCTTAAAGGTTATTTAATTCCGAAATACGCTGAGTTTATTGGCAAAGAGATTCAGACGGCTTATCTGGAATCCTATTCCGAATATGGTCAGAATATTTTCGATCGCTATGTTACCTATGCCGACTTCTGGATCCAGGATCAGGAATATCGTGACCCTGACACCGGACAGCTTTTTGACCGCGAGTCGCTCAATGCGGAACTGGAGAAAATCGAGAAGCCTGCCGGGATTAGTAATCCTAAAGACTTCCGTAATGAAATTGTCAATTTTGTGCTGCGTGCGCGTGCGCACAATAACGGTCGCAATCCAAACTGGACCAGTTATGAGAAACTGCGTACGGTGATTGAGAAAAAAATGTTCTCGAATACCGAGGAGCTGTTGCCGGTTATTTCGTTTAACACGAAAACCTCTACGGATGAGCAGAAGAAACACGATGATTTTGTCGATCGCATGATGGAAAAAGGCTATACCCGCAAACAGGTTCGCCTGCTGTGTGAATGGTATCTGCGCGTGCGTAAATCGTCCTGATCAGAGTCTGTAAGCAAACCGGTGCGGGATAGCACCGGTCTCTTAAGGTCGGGACAACCCGGCCTGCTTGCAATGTAGTTTGGGGGAACATCATGGCCTATTTTATCGATCGCCGACTAAACGGTAAAAACAAGAGCGCGGTCAACCGCCAGCGCTTCTTGCGTCGTTACAAGTCTCAGATTAAGCAGTCGATCTCCGAGGCCATTAACAAACGCTCGGTCACCGACGTCAGCAGTGGCGAATCCGTTTCTATTCCGATTGATGACATCAACGAACCGATTTTCCATCAGGGACGCGGCGGGCAGCGCCATCGCGTCCATCCCGGCAACGACCACTTTGTGCAAAATGACCGCGTGGAGCGGCCGCAGGGCGGCGGTGGCAGCGGTTCAGGCCAGGGCAACGCCGGTCAGGACGGTGAAGGTCAGGATGAGTTTGTTTTTCAGATTTCTAAAGACGAATATCTGGACCTGCTGTTTGAAGACCTGGCCCTGCCCAACCTGCGTAAAAACCAGCATCGCCAGCTGAATGAGTATAAAACCCACCGCGCCGGTTTTACGTCTAATGGCGTACCGGCCAACATCAGCGTGGTACGCTCGCTACAGAACTCGCTGGCGCGCCGTACGGCGATGACCGCAGGTAAGCGCCGCCAGTTGCATGAGCTTGAGGATGCGCTGACGACGGTTGAAAAATCTGAACCGGCTCAGTTGCTCGAAGAGGAGCGCTTACGCAAAGAAATTGCCGAGCTGCGAGCACGTATCGATCGGGTGCCCTTCATTGATACGTTTGATTTACGCTATAAAAATTTTGAAAAACGCCCTGAGCCGTCCAGCCAGGCCGTGATGTTCTGTCTGATGGACGTTTCGGGTTCAATGGACCAGGCCACCAAGGACATGGCAAAACGTTTTTATATTTTGCTCTATCTGTTCCTGAGTCGAACCTATAAAAATGTCGAGGTGGTCTACATTCGCCACCATACTCAGGCGAAAGAAGTTGATGAGCAGGAGTTTTTCTACTCACAGGAAACCGGCGGCACTATCGTGTCGAGTGCCCTTAAGCTCATGGATGACGTGGTGAAAGAGCGTTAC
This sequence comes from Pantoea sp. V106_11, assembly GCF_029967885.1. NCBI lineage: Bacteria > Pseudomonadati > Pseudomonadota > Gammaproteobacteria > Enterobacterales > Erwiniaceae > Pantoea > Pantoea sp. V106_11. The sequence continues at coordinate 576,420 of NZ_JASCAK010000020.1, read as the reverse complement.
GATCCGGCTCAGTGGAATATCTATGCCGCGCAGGCCTCCGATGGCGACAACTGGGCCGACGATTCCCCCCTGTGCCATGAGATTCTGGCAAAGAACATTTTACCGGTCGTCCGTTACTACACCTACATTGAAATCACGCGTCGCGCGCATCAGACACTGTGGCGCGAATATGAACATCTGCAGTCTGTATTTGATAACTTTGCGATCCAGCACATTCGCGAGCCGGAGGATATCTATCCGGTCTTCCGTGAACTGTTTCACAAGCAGGCGATGGAAGCCTGACACATCAAGCCGACGCTCTGTCGGCTTTTTTTTGCGTAATAACCTGTTAAAACATGGCCTTTCCTGCAACAACTCCTCCAACTCCTCTATTAATATCGTTTAACCGGATTAACCAAGGCATTAGCAATTGATATAAATTGCAAAATGACCATGACAACTCATTGATAAAACATTATCTTGCAGAGATAGCATGGATGTTTCTACACATTAGCTGACATTGACTGCCGAATCTCAGGAGACCGCGTTTGAACCACACTATTGTTTATAGTCTTTTTATTATTGGCTCCGTGCTGGTTGCGTCGAGTATCTTACTCAGCTCTTTTTCATCCCGTCTTGGCATTCCTATTCTGGTGATATTTCTGGCACTGGGCATGCTGGCCGGCGTGGATGGCATTGGCGGCATCGCCTTCGATAACTATCCCGCCGCTTACCTTATCTCTAACCTTGCTCTGGCGATTATCCTGCTGGACGGTGGGATGCGTACCAAAGCCAGCTCCTTCAAGGTGGCGCTGGGGCCGGCCCTGTCACTGGCAACGGTAGGCGTAATGATTACGGCTGGCCTGACCGGCGTGGCCGCGGCCTGGCTCTTCAGGCTGGATATGATGCAGGGCTTTCTGATCGGTGCCATTATTGGCTCTACCGATGCGGCAGCCGTTTTTTCACTGCTTGGGGATAAAGGCCTGAACGAACGCGTCAGCTCAACGCTGGAAATTGAGTCAGGCAGCAACGATCCCATGGCCGTATTTCTGACCATCACGCTGATTGAAATGATCGAGCAGGGCAAAACCGGTCTTGACTGGATGTTTCTCGTGCATCTCATCCAACAGTTCGGCCTGGGCATCGTACTTGGACTGGGCGGCGGCTGGGCCCTGCAGCAGCTCATAAACCGCATCAACCTGGCACCCGGCCTGTATCCCTTGTTGGCACTCAGCGGCGGGATTCTGGTGTTCGCCCTGACAACGGTGCTGGAAGGCAGCGGCATTCTGGCCGTGTATCTGTGCGGCTTTTTACTGGGTAACAGCCCCATCCGTAACCGATTTGGCATTCTGCAAACCTTTGACGGTATGGCGTGGCTCAGTCAGATAGGGATGTTTATCGTGCTGGGCCTGTTGGTCACACCTTCCGATCTCTGGCATATTGCGGTTCCGGCAATGATCCTCTCCCTGTGGTTGATTTTGGTTGCGCGCCCCCTCTCCGTGTTTATCGGCCTGTTGCCCTTCCGCGGTTTTACAGGCCGTGAACGGATTTTTATCAGCTGGGTAGGCCTGCGGGGCGCGGTTCCGATCATCCTGGCGGTATTCCCGATGATGGCCGGACTTGAAAACGCATCACTCTATTTCAACATCGCCTTCTTTGTCGTGCTGGTCTCCCTGATGCTGCAGGGCACCTCTCTGGGCTATGCGGCAAAAAAAGCCAAAGTGGTGGTACCGCCCACGGCATCGCCTGTCAGCCGAATTGGGTTAGATATCCACCCGGAAAATCCCTGGGAGCAGTTTGTTTACCAGCTCAGTGCCGACAAATGGTGCGTGGGCGCTGCGCTGCGTGATTTACAGATGCCGCGTGAAACCCGCATTGCTGCCCTGTTTCGGGATAATGTGCTGATGCATCCCAACGGGGCGACACGATTAAAAGAAAACGACGTTATCTGCGTGATTGGACGCGAGCGTGACCTGCCTGCGCTAGGAAAAATGTTCAGTCAGTCGCCGCCCGTCGCGCTGGATCAGCGTTTCTTTGGTGACTTTATTCTGGATGCCGACGCGCGCCTGAACGACGTGGCGCAAATTTACGGCCTTGAACTGGACGAACAGACCAATGCTCAACAATCGCTCGGGCAGCTGATGCTTGGCATGCTGGGTGGCACGCCCGTCGTGGGCGATCAGGTTGAATGGAATCAACTGACCTGGACCGTGGCGGAAAAAGAAGATAATCAGATTGTGAAAATTGGTGTGCGCCCAAGTGAAGACAAAGAATAATCTTACTTCGCTGGCGCGTTAAATGGGCTGAATTGCACTACGCTTTTATAACATTCAGTGAAAACGGGAGTTATCCATGGGTCACGTGGTTAAAATTGGTCGCTACGAAATTGTCGATGCAGAATTCAGCAGCGAAAAACCGCTGACAGTGAGTATTCCCTGCCACACCAACCCCGGACTGAGCTATCAGCTCGACGGCTGGGATCACGACACCAGCGTTCCGGCATGGATCGACGATAAAGAGGTCATTTTACATATCGCCCACTACGATAAGCAGCAAGACCGGTGGGTATTAAAAGAACCGGCCTGAGCCTGAGTATTACCGCCAGTCATTGATTTGGCGGTAATTCCTAAAAAGTGGCCCTGGCCGCACGGCTTATAGGTTATACTTTTAAAATATTATTTTCCAAATCAGCCATTTAAGCCCATTCTGCGCAATTTTCACCTGGTTTTTTAAGAATTCTTCCGTATTAACTCCGTCAAATATCTCCTGCATACTCTCTTTCAGTGCTGCAATTTTACGTGACTCAAATCACGCTTAGTAACGGTTTATTTGTAGCATCAATGGCTCTAATGACTGTAACAAACTGAAAACATCCCGGTTTCGGGTTTTCAGTCGTTAACCCCTGAACGCGTACTTGATTCTGGTCAGGCCATCTTTTACTTAATTAAGAGAGCAGGTTTTATGGCAAGTACAATGGTAATAAACAATGCGAGTCGCTCATGGAGCGGTCTTCGTAAGAATATTCTGGTAAAGTTTGCACTGAGTTTTTCAGACCTTATTGCGCTGAACCTGGCGCTGTTTCTCTCTGCCGCTACCGTGCAGGGTATTTGGGGAGATTTGGATGCGTTTATTCCGCCGCATCAAATTGAAAACCGTTTTATTGCGCAGTTTATTATGTCGGTATTATGTACCGGCTGGTTTTGGATGCGCCTGCGTCACTACACCTACCGCAAACCCTTTTGGTTCGAACTGAAAGAAATTGTGAAAACACTGGTTGTTTTCTCCCTGCTCGATCTGGCATTAATCGCGTTTTCTAAATGGGACTTCTCCCGCATGGTGTGGGTGTTCAGCTGGAGCTATGCCCTGCTGCTGCTGCCGCTGCTGCGTGCAGGCGTTAAAAGTGCCATTAATAAAGCCGGTCAGTGGCAAAAAGAAACCATCATTATTGGCTCTGGCCGTAACGCTACCGAAGCCTATGCGGCCTTACAAAGTGAAGAAATTTTGGGATATAACGTTCAGGCATTTATTTCAGTAGAAGATGCGCCGCTGCAGCAGAGCGTGAATGGCGTACCGGTCATTTCTGCCAACGATATTAACTGGAGCACCATCGATCGCGACAACGTGCAGTTTATTGTCGCGATGGAGTACGAGCAGCAGCCGGAGCGCGATCGCTGGTTGAAGTTTCTGTCAAAAATGAACTGCCGGTCAGTGTCGGTGATCCCAACCCTGCGTGGCGTCCCGCTTTACGGCACGGATATGTCGTTTATCTTTAGCCATGAAGTGATGATTTTGCGCGTCAGTAATAACCTGGCAAAGCATTCGTCACGTTTCCTGAAGCGCAGTTTCGATATTGTTGTGGCGTCGTTACTGCTGCTGTTCCTGGCGCCGGTCTTTGCCCTGCTCTGCTATATGGTCAAGCGTGATGGGGGCAATGCCATCTATGGTCACGAACGTATCGGGCAGGATGGCAGAAAGTTCAAGTGTCTGAAGTTCCGCTCAATGGTGACCAATTCCAAAGAGGTGCTGGAAAGCTTGCTGGCAACCAGTGAAGAAGCGCGTCGGGAATGGGACAAAGACTTTAAGCTCAAGAAGGATCCGCGTATTACCCGCATCGGCGGCTTCCTGCGTAAAACCAGCCTGGATGAGCTGCCGCAGCTGTGGAACGTGATCCGCGGGGAGATGAGCCTGGTGGGGCCGCGTCCGGTGATTGAGGCTGAGCTTGAGCGCTACGCCGGCGATGTGGATTACTACCTGATGGCGAAACCGGGTATGACTGGGCTATGGCAGGTCAGCGGACGTAACGATATTGATTACGACACCCGCGTCTATTTCGACTCCTGGTATGTTAAAAACTGGGCGTTATGGACAGACATCGCCATCCTGTTTAAAACGGCCGGTGTAGTTTTCCGCCGCGACGGCGCCTACTGATTTAGCATGCGATGCCTGTTTCAGCAGGCATCGCCATTTCTCCAGGTAATTTGCTTTCCTTTTTCGCTGTTAATCATTACCCTCTTTCCTCGCTTTATCGAACGTTTACCCTCTGGTTGCTATGCAAAAATATACCTTATTGCTATTGAGCCTGGTGCTGCTGGCACCTTTAGGCATTGATCTCTATTTACCCACGCTGCCGCAGATTGCTGAAGGCTTATCGACGCCCGTCGCCCTGGTACAAACCACGATCCCGCTTTTCTTACTGATTATGGGGCTGGGACAGTTGGTCAGTGGCCCGCTGGTGGACAACTATGGCCGTAAGCCCGTCGCCTTATTGGGCCTGGCGCTGTACATCGCCGGCAGCGTCATTGCCGCGACGGCGACCACTTTCCCGCTATTTTTAATTGCCCGACTGGTTCAGGGCTGCGCGGTCTGCTGCAGCGCGGTGGTGGCTTTTAGCGGCGTGCGTGACCGACTCAGTGGTGATGACGCTGCCCGGGCTTACGGCTTCCTGAACGGGGCACTGAATATTGTGCCTGCTCTGGCGCCGTTGCTGGGTGGCATTCTGGCCAGCGCCTTCGACTGGCGCGCGCCGTTCTGGTTCCTGTGTGCCTATGCGGCAGTCGTGATGCTGATGGTCATCATCTGGCTGCCTGAAACGCGTCCGGCGGATACGCTGCGCGTGAAGGGCCTTCCGGTAAACCAGTACGCCGCGATTCTTCGCCAGCCGCGCTTTTTGGCGTTTGCCTTTGCCAATGCCGGCGCGCTGGGGATGGTGCTGACCTATGTCTCGCTGGCCCCGCAGGTATTAATGACCGAAGGGGGACTTTCGCCTCTGGCCTTCTCGTTTGCCTTTGGTGCAAATGGTTTTTGGATCATGCTGGTCAGCGTGGTGGTGAATAAAGCGATTCGCAAAGCGGGCCGACCGTTTTGCCTTGCCATCGGTTTTATCACCATGTTGACGGGTGCCGTTCTGCTCGTGGCGGGAATGACCTTGTTGCCTGACAGCCTGCAGTTCCATTGGGCGCTGTATATGTTCCCGGTGGCGGTCGCCGTAGCCGGGCTGGCTTTCACCGTTGGGCCAGCCACCAGCTATGCGCTGGAACCCTATCAGCAGCAGGCAGGCGTGGCCTCGGCGCTGCAGGGATTTATCCAGATGGCGGGAGGCGCAGCAGGTAGCCTGATCGTGGTGGCTCTGCCGGTAGCGGAGAAACTGTCATTAACGTTGATGATGCTGCTGGGCGCAGCGCTGGCCTTCCTGGCCTGGCGCTGCAGTAAGAAAATGCAAAGCCGGATTACCGCCGTTAACTGATTTTAACCGGAACGCGTGGGGCCAGCGCGCACATCAGCTCATAGCCCACCGTTCCGGCTGCTTTCGCCACCTGATCGATTTTGACATTTTCCCCCCATAACTCCACGGACGAGCCAATGCCAGCCTGCGGGCACGGCGTGAGATCCACCGTTATCATATCCATCGAAACCGCGCCGACAACCTGCGTCATTATCCCGTCAACGGCAACCGGGGTTCCTGTCGGCGCATGACGTGGATAGCCGTCCGCATAACCGCAGGCAACCACGCCGATACGCTGCGGCTGGGTTGCATGATAGCGATAGCCATAGCCGACGCCATCACCGGCCTGCAGCTGCTGTACGCCGATAATCTCGCTGCTCAGCGTCATGACCGGTTTTAGTCCGCTGCTGGCGATATCCTGCCAGTTCCCGCTTGGCGAAGCGCCATACAAGATGATGCCCGGACGTACCCAGTCGTAATGCGCTTCAGGATGCCACAACGTGCAGGCCGAATTGGATAATGACACCGGACTGTCCAGCCCTTCCGTAGCCTGTGCGATGCGTTTAAGCGGCTCGACGATTCCGTCAGGATTTTCCGCATCGGCAAAGTGCGCCATCAGGGTAATGTCTCCGACATTTTCGAGCGCACGCAGCTTATGCCAGATTCCGTTGACCTGTTCAGGACGAAACCCCAGCCGGTTCATGCCGCTGTTGATCTTGAGATAGAGATCAACGGGCGCAGAGAGCGTGGCGTTTGCCAGGGCGTGAATTTGCCAGTTGCTGTGCACGCTGGTCGTCAGCCGGTAGCGATCAATCAATGCCAGATCGTCAGGGTGAAAAAAGCCTTCAAGCAGCAATATCGGCTTCTTCCAGCCCTGCTCGCGCAGCAAAATGGCCTCTTCCATGTTGAGTAGCGCGAAACCATCCGTGGCGGACAGGCTTTCCCATACGCGGGCGATGCCGTGACCGTAAGCGTTGGCTTTCACCACTGACCAGACGCGTGACGTCGGGGCCGCCCGGCGCACAATCGCCAGATTATGTCGCAACGCCTGTTGATCGATGGTCGCGACAATTGGACGTGACATATTCCTCTCCCTGAAGGCTTAACGTACTGCGTTAACGTTATGAAGCGGCGATCGGGTCGCCGCAAAACCGGGTAAATAACGAAAGACGGTAAGATCGTCCGCGGCTATCGCGGATGAGGTACCGGATATGACGTCAGCCAGTAACTGACCGGAGCCGCACGCCATTGTCCATCCCAAGGTGCCGTGCCCGGTATTCAGGAAAAGATTCGAAAGCGGCGTGGCACCGACTACCGGCGTCCCGTCTGGCGTCATGGGACGCAGACCGGTCCAGAAGCTGGCCTGACTGACATCTCCTCCCTCAGGATAAAGATCTGTGACCACCATCTCCAGCGTTTCGCGACGCGCCTCCAGCAGTTTGGTGTTAAAACCCACAATCTCCGCCATACCGCCGACGCGAATACGGTTATCGAAGCGTGTCACCGCCACTTTATAGGTTTCATCGAGGATCGTTGAAACCGGGGCGGCATCGGGATTGGTCACCGGTATGGTCAGGGAATAGCCTTTGAGCGGGTAAACAGGAATATCGACGATGTTTTTCATCAATGAGGTTGAGTAGGATCCCAGCGCAACCACATAGCTGTCACCTTTGATCACTTCCTCACCGCACTTCACCCCATAAATACGATTACCATCACGCAGGAGCTGATCGATCGGCGTATTAAACCGGAAGACAACGCCAGCCTCTTCAGCCATTTTGGCCAGACGCTGCGTGAAAAGCTGGCAATCGCCGGTTTCATCGTTAGGCAGGCGCAAGCCGCCAGTAAGTTTATGCTGTGTTGCTGCCAGTGCCGGTTCCACGCTGGCCAGCTGGTGCGCCTCCAGCAATTCATAGGGCACACCGGCCTCGCGTAGCACCGCAATATCTTTGCTGGCGCTGTCGAACTGCTGCTGGGTTCGAAACAGCTGCAGCGTGCCGCCCTGACGACCTTCATAGGCGATGCCGGTTTCCGCACGCAACGCTTTGAGACAGTCACGGCTGTATTCGGCCAGGCGGACCATACGGCTTTTGTTTTGCTGGTAGTGACGCATATCGCAATTGCGCAGCATGTTCCACATCCATTCGAGCTGGAAGCGACTGCCGTCCAGACGGATAGCCAGCGGCGCATGGCGCTGAAACATCCACTTCATCGCTTTAAGCGGCACGCCCGGCGCCGCCCAAGGGGCAGCATAACCGGGGGAGATTTGCCCGGCATTGGCGGCACTGGTTTCCATCGCAGGCTGAGGCTGACGATCGATCACGGTGACCTGGTGTCCGGCACGCGCCAGATACCATGCGCTCGTTACCCCTACTACGCCACTCCCAAGAATCACTACGTGCATAAGTCCCCCGCGAAATTAAAAAGCATAATCCACTGTGCAATGGTTTACATTCAGTGTGATCACAAAGTGGAAACATCCTCTAAACAATTCAACTATTTCACCTCTTTTTTCATCCGCAGGTAACTAAAATCATTTCACCCACTTAAATTCAGAGAGTTATGCGCCAATAGTAAAAAAAGCAGGCATAAATGACATTGTCTATAGTTAATTCCACCACTTTCAGGAGAATCATTCAAAGCGCGCCTTTTGGCCCAATTCCAGAATATTGTGCTAATAAATACCTGCAATGTAGTCGGTAGAGCTATTTAATCCCAACCCCTTAAACCTGAAATGATTTTTCTGCCAAAGAATTCGTTTGAGTTCCCGGATCGGATAAGCGACAGTGAACTATCATTGATATGTTCACTCAGTTTTTTTGGGTTCCCTTTCTCAGGAAGAGCCTTAAATAAATCGCAACGGGCAACCCCACCGCGTGAGTCCGTTCGCCAAAACAGAGGTGCGCTATGACAACAATCTTTGACGATTCACTCATGGACAGCAAACGCATCAGCGATGGACCCGACTGGACCTTCGACCTGCTCGATGTCTATCTCGCTGAAATCGACCGCGTAGCCAAACACTACGGTCTGGATACCTACCCGCACCAAATAGAAGTGATCACCTCAGAGCAAATGATGGACGCCTACTCAAGCGTAGGGATGCCCATCAACTACTCGCACTGGTCTTTTGGCAAAAAATTTATTGAGACCGAGCAGCGCTATAAGCACGGCCAGCAGGGCCTGGCTTACGAAATCGTGATCAATTCCAATCCCTGCATCGCCTATCTGATGGAAGAGAACACGATGACCATGCAGGCGCTGGTGATGGCGCACGCCTGCTACGGGCACAACTCCTTCTTCAAGAATAATTACCTGTTTCGTAGCTGGACCGATGCCAGCTCCATCGTGGATTATCTGTTGTTTGCAAAGAATTATATTTCTGACTGCGAGGAGCGTTACGGGGTTGAAGAAGTGGAACGCCTGCTTGATTCCTGCCACGCGTTGATGAACTACGGTGTTGATCGCTACAAGCGTCCCCAGAAAATTTCATTGCAGGAAGAGAAAGCGCGGCAAAAAAGCCGTGAAGAGTATCTGCAGAGTCAGGTGAACACGCTCTGGCGTACGCTGCCGCGCAAAGAGAAAGAAGCCACGCTGGTTGAGGCCGCGCGTTACCCTTCAGAGCCGCAGGAAAACCTGCTCTACTTTATGGAAAAGAACGCGCCCCTGCTCGAATCCTGGCAGCGGGAGATTCTGCGCATAGTGCGTAAGGTGAGCCAGTATTTCTATCCCCAGAAACAAACCCAGGTCATGAATGAAGGCTGGGCCACCTTCTGGCACTACACCATCCTTAACCACCTGTACGATGAAGGCAAAGTGTCCGAGCGCTTCATGATGGAGTTTCTCCACAGCCATACCAACGTCATCTATCAGCCACCGTATAACAGCCAGTGGTATAGCGGGATCAACCCCTATGCATTAGGTTTTGCGATGTTCCAGGACATCAAGCGCATTTGCCAGTCGCCAACCGAAGAAGATCGCTACTGGTTCCCGGATATTGCCGGTTCTGACTGGCTAAAAACCCTGCATTTCGCGATGCGTGAATTCAAGGATGAAAGTTTTATCAGTCAGTTCCTGTCGCCAAAGGTTATGCGCGATTTCCGCCTGTTTACCGTGCTGGATGACGATCGTAATAACTTTCTGGAGATCGCTGCCATCCACGATGAGGCGGGCTACCGTGCGATTCGTCAGCAGCTCTCCGCTCAGTACAACCTGAGTAACCTGGAGCCCAACATTCAGGTTTACAACGTTGACCTGCGTGGCGATCGTTCCCTGACGCTGCGCTATGTCCCGCAGAGCCGTGCGCCGCTGGACAAAAGCCGCCGGGAAGTGCTTAAACACGTGCGACGACTATGGGGATTTGACGTTATTCTGGAACAGCAAAACGAAGACGGGAGCGTTGAGCTACTGGACCGTAATCCACCGCGTAACGCCCCGCTTTAAGCGGAATGCGGAATAAAAAAAACCGGACGCCATGTCCGGTTTTTTATTAACGTTTGCTGCCTAAATCGTCCGGCAGCGTTTTTTGCATCGAATGCCAGATATCGCCACTCTGACGACCATAGCGACGGACACATTCAACGATTTCGTCCTGGGTAGGCTCTTTGTCACACAGGTTGAGCAGCGTTTGATAAAAATCGCGTGCCACCTTACGCGCTTCCGGGTTAGAAAAGTAGTGGCGTCCAACGCGGGTGTAAAGCCCTTTCAGCCCATTCAGGATCAGGCCATAAATTGGGTTGCCTGATGCGAACGCCAGCCCGCGAAACACCCGGTAATCCAGTTCGGTATAGCTGTCTACCTGGTCTTCAGCACTGTTTACGGCTTCCAGCACCTCGCGTGCCTTCTCTGGATAATGGCGTAAGGCGCGACTGATAAAGATCGAAGAAATATTGGTTCGGACAGATAACAGGTTATCGATCAGGGCGGGTACGCTGTCATGATCGAGACGCGCCAGGGTTTCAAGAATATTAAGACCCGAGGTTTCCCAAAAATTATTCACGCGAGTAGGTTTGCCGTGCTGAATCGTCAGCCAGCCGTCACGCGCCAGACGCTGCAGCACTTCGCGCAATGTGGTACGTGTTACACCAATCAGTTCAGAAAGCTCACGTTCAGCAGGAAGAATGGATCCAGGCGGAAAACGGCTGTTCCAGATGCTTTCAATTATATACTCTTCAGCAAATCCGGCTGGACTCTGCGCCTTAATAACCATAACTGTGTGTTCTCATTGCTTTCTGGATCGTAATGGGGACTCATCATACCAGACGCCCTATAGCGGATACAGACTGCACAACGATTAAAAGCGCGGTTTAGCACAAAATTAAGACAGATTACCGCGATCATTACGGCCGTATTTACGCCAGCCTTACCTCAGCGTTTTGGGCGGGCGCATTGCCACCACGCGGTTCCCTTGCTTGCGGGATTTGACGCGCAAAAGAACATCAATATCACGCGGTTATCAGAATTTTTGTTAAGTCATTAATCTGGATCAGTGCCAGGTCATGTTTGTACATAATTTTTACCCAACGCAGGATGGCGCGCAGCGACTTTTGGTTTACACTGCGGGGCATTAACGTTTACAGGGAATGCAATATGTTGCGATATTTAAACCAATGTTCGCGTGGTCGCGGGGCCTGGTTATTACTGGCCCTTTCTGCACTGGCCTTGGAGCTTACGGCGTTGTGGTTCCAGTATGGTTTGGGCTTCAAACCCTGTGTAATGTGTATTTATGTGCGCTGTGCGCTGTTTGGCGTAGTGGCTGCAGGGCTTATCGGGTTTCTTCTACCACGTTCACCGTTGCGGCTGGTGGCCATTCTGGTCTGGATCTACAGCGCCTGGGAAGGCCTGCGGCTGTCTTACGAACACACGATGATCCTGCTGCATCCCAATCCTTTTGTGACCTGTGATTTCGCGGCCCGTTTTCCAACGTGGCTGCCGCTGGATAAATGGCTACCGTCGGTGTTCGTCGCCAGCGGAGACTGTTCAGATCGTGGGTGGGAATTCCTGTCGCTCAGCATGCCACAGTGGATGATCGGTGTTTTCGCTGCCTATCTGTTGGTCGGCATTTTGGTTCTGATCGCGCAGCCGTTAAAACCTAAGCGCCGGGATTTATTTGGCCGCTAACGTTAAAAAGGCTGCCACTGGCAGCCTTTAATGTATGTGCATCAGCCGTTACGATCCGGCCGATCAATAATGTGATCTTCCCAGTCACGCACTTCGCTTTCCCGCACCGCAATATAACGCACCGAAATACGTTGAGCATGCATCTCGGTTTTGGAGCCCGCGCGCAGCGGATGCCAGGCCGGGAGCGGCTTCCCCTCGCCCAACAGCCGGTAGGCGCAGGTACGGGGCAGCCAGTTGAAGGTGGTCAAGTTTTCGCGCGTCAGCTTGATACAGTCTTCTTCAAATTCAAACCGACGTTCGTAATTGCGACACTGACAGGTCTTTATATTGAGCTGGTTACAGGCGACGTTGGTGAAATAGATTTCATCCGTATCGGCGTCCTGTAATTTGTTCAGGCAGCACTGGCCACAACCATCACACAAGGATTCCCATTCCTCATCGCTCATTTGTGCCAGGCGTTTATGTTGCCAGAAAGGGGTTTCAGTCATGATGATTGTCCAGATTTAGCCTAAACCGCACCTTATAAAGATATTGACGCGATGATGCAAGTTTTAGAGTACCCGCGTGCTGATGCCGTGGCCCGCAACAGAAACCTCAAGCGTATCGCCCGAGCGCATCGGCCCCACGCCTTCAGGCGTGCCGGTCAGGATGACATCACCCGCATGCAGGGTAAAATACTGACTCATATGTGCAATCAGCGGCAGAATTTTGTGGATCATATCGGCGGTGTTGCCCTGCTGGCGAACCTCACCGTTGACCACCAGCTTCAGCTCGGTATTCTGCGGGTCGCCTGAGAACTCAGCGACCGGAATAAATCCCGAGACCGGACAGGCGTTATCAAAGGCTTTCGCTTTTTCCCACGGCTGCCCGGCTTTTTTTAAGCCTGCCTGCAGGTCACGCAGGGTTAAATCCAGCGCCACACCGTAACCGGCGATCGCTTGCGCCACGTGCGCTTCTGAAGCCTGCTTCAGGGTGGTGCCTATCAGTACGGCCAGCTCAACTTCGTGGTGCACTTCACCAAACGCATCGGGAACAGATAAAGGCTGGCGCAGATCGCACAAGGCCGTTTGCGGCTTAATAAAAATAACCGGCTCGGTCGGTGTCGCACTGCCCATTTCTTTGATGTGTTTCGCATAGTTGCTGCCCACGCAAACCACTTTGCTCACGGGATAATCTAACAAAGCGCCTTGCCAGTTACGATGCTGATACATGCTAATCCCCTGCTTAGAGTGCCGAAATGCCAGTCATGTCGGCGGATTGACGTTACTGACAGACGACACCTAAAGCCAGCCTGCCAGCTATCACTGAGATGCATAAACCTGACAGATGCGCGAGAATTGTCAATAAGTCAGCCAGGCTATTTGTGCGTCGCCGCCTTCATCTGACCGGTCAGGTTGCAAACAGCGCGCCGCAGCGGCGCGACTGTGCAATTATTATTCAGCCTCACGGGAATATAAATTTGCTGATGACGGCCCTGCAAAATTTATATTAAAGGAACAATCCGAGTTAATCTTTTCTATCCAGTTCGAGATGCGTTTTTAACAAACTTTCGATGGGTGGTGGAATTTGCAAATAATATCCCTGCTCGCTTAACCCCTGCTTCACTTTATTGATGTCCGCATTGGCCAGTTTGTCGCGCTGGGCCAGGTTCACCACCATCGCTAACTGAGGCTTACCAAAGCCTTTCAGCAGGGCCTCAGGAACGCGCGAAAAATCGTCTTTTTTTTCAACGTAGAGATAAGTCTGGTCGCGGACGGGACTTCTGTAGATCACACAAAACATATTTTTTACTCGAATTAACCAGCCGTGAGGCTTGTTTGAATATAGCGGTAACTATAACATGCTTGCAGTACTTCGAATATTCGCCGATCGCGCTTTAACGATGCTTTTATGATCGCTTAGCACAGGGTAGTAAAACAGGACTGAGTCGGGACAGATGCCGCAATCGCCAATCGAATTTAAGGGAAGCAGTTTTACCTTGTCCGTTGTTCATTTGCATCACCATGAGCCAGAGGTGATCCGCAAAGCGCTACAGGACAAAATTGACCAGGCTCCAGATTTCCTGAAAAACGCACCCGTGGTGCTGAATGTTGCGGCCCTTGATGCGGCCGTAAACTGGAAACAGATGCAGCAGGCCGTCAGCGCAACGGGGCTCCGTATCGTCGGCGTCAGTGGATGCAAAGACGAGGCGCTGAAAAAAATGATCGCTCGCGTCGGTCTTCCGGTGCTGGCCGAAGGTAAAGAGAGCCACAAGCGCGAAGCGCCGGAGCCGGAGTCAAAACCCGTTGCGACGGAAGCGCTGGTGGCGAAAACACGCATCGTTAACACGCCGGTGCGTTCTGGTCAGCAAATCTATGCCCGCAATGCGGATTTGATTGTCACCAGCAGCGTCAGCGCCGGCGCGGAACTGGTTGCCGATGGCAATATTCATATCTATGGCATGATGCGCGGCCGCGCGCTGGCGGGTGCCAGCGGTGACAGAGATTGCCAGATTTTTTGCACCAACCTGGCAGCAGAGTTGGTTTCTATCGCCGGGGAGTACTGGATCATGGATCAAATCCCCGAAGCGTTTTTTGCTAAAGCGGCACGCCTCTGCCTTCAGGACGGCGCGCTGACTATCCAGACACTTAATTAGGCCCCTTTTCTTTCGTTAAGGAAATCAACATTTATGGCACGCATTATTGTAGTTACATCCGGTAAAGGGGGCGTTGGTAAGACCACGTCAAGCGCGGCCATCGCCACCGGTTTAGCGCAGAAAGGCAAAAAAACGGTTGTCATCGACTTTGATATCGGCCTGCGTAACCTTGATTTAATCATGGGCTGCGAACGCCGTGTGGTTTATGATTTTGTTAATGTCATTCAGGGTGATGCCACGCTGAACCAGGCATTGATTCGTGATAAGCGCACAGAACAACTTTATATTCTGCCTGCCTCACAGACCCGCGACAAAGACGCCCTTACCCGCGAAGGTGTTGAGAAGGTGCTGAACGATCTGGCAGAGATGGCGTTTGACTTCATCGTTTGTGACTCGCCGGCCGGCATCGAAACCGGTGCGTTAATGGCGCTCTATTTTGCCGACGAAGCCATCATCACCACGAACCCGGAAGTTTCCTCTGTACGCGACTCTGACCGTATTCTCGGTATTATTTCTTCCAAATCCCGCCGTGCGGAAACCAGTCAGGAACCGGTTAAAGAGCATCTGCTGCTGACCCGTTACAATCCTGGCCGCGTTAATCGTGGCGATATGCTGAGCATGGAAGATGTTCTGGAAATCCTGCGTATTCCTCTGGTCGGCGTCATCCCGGAAGACCAGTCGGTTCTTCGTGCCTCTAACCAGGGTGAGCCGGTAATTCTCGATGGTGAGTCTGATGCTGGTAAAGCCTATGCCGATACCGTTGACCGGTTACTCGGTGAAAGTCGCCCCTTCCGCTTTATTGAAGAAGAGAAGAAGGGTTTCCTGAAACGCCTGTTCGGGGGATAAACCATGGCATTACTTGATTTCTTTTTATCCCGGAAGAAGAACACTGCCAACATAGCCAAGGAAAGGCTACAGATTATTGTGGCAGAACGGAGAAGGGGCGACAGTGAGCCCCACTATCTTCCGCAACTTAAGCGTGACATTCTCGAAGTGATTTGCAAGTACGTGAAGATTGATCCGGACATGGTGACGGTTCAACTCGACCAGAAAGGGGATGATATCTCCATTCTGGAACTGAACGTCACGCTACCTGAAACGGAAGACGTGCCTAAATGACGTCGACCGTTTCCTGATTTTCCCCTGCGCTGTACTGGCAGGGGAAATTTCTTACATCTCGGCAAGGATGGTCATAATGCCGGGTTTCAGCACGTCGCCTCGCCACCCTGATAACAGTTCAGGTTCGCGGTTTTGTGGCTTCAGCCCCCAGTGCTGACTCAGTACCTGATTGATCTGTCGGCGCGATGCCAGCAGCTCCTGACTAAACCCGCTCTGCTCACTTACCTGCTGCACCAGTGCTTTGATCGCTTTAAACGCCCGCTTATAGTTCACATGATCGACCAGATTGCTTAACGGCGGCGGCAGCTCGCTTTCAGCCAGTCCGGCTGCGTCTGCGACCTGCGCCAGCATCGCCCTGCCGTGAAAACGAATCTCATGGCCAGATAAGCCCAGGTGATCTAACTCACCCTGCGAGCCCGGCATGAAACGGGCGACTTTCCACAGGTTCTCTTCCCGCACCACAAAATTCACTGCCATGTCTTTTTCTCGGGCAACCTTGAGCCGCCAGGCCGCCAGGCGTTGCAGCGCCGCCAGCTGGCGCGGACGCAGCTGCCAGGCATTGGTGATATCGCGCCAGGCATCTTCCGGCGCTAAGCTATCCAGCCGACGCTGGCACAGGTTTTCACATTCGCTCAGCGCCGCCGCCATGTTCCCTGCCTGCTCAACCTGTTGCATGAGTTGATGAGCAATCGGCAACAGGTAATGCACGTCGGCAGCGGCATACTGGCACTGCCGTTCCGTCAGCGGACGCGCCAGCCAGTCCGTGCGCGCCTCACTCTTATCTAATTCGACCTGGGTAAAGTGCGCCACCATGGAGGCAAATCCCCAGGAAAGCGGTTGACCGCTAAAGGCCGCCAGAATCTGTGTATCAATCATCGGCTGTGGCAGTACCGCAAAACGGTGCAGGAAGACTTCCAAATCTTCGCCGCCCGCGTGCAAAAATTTCGTGACGCGGGTATCCGTTAACAGTTCGATAAACGGTGACCAGTCACGCACAGGTAACGGATCGATCAACACCAGCTGTTCGCCATCAAACAGCTGAATCAGTCCCAGCTGTGGATAGTAGGTACGGGTACGGACAAATTCCGTATCCAGGGCGACGGCCGTATGCTGGCGTGCTTTGTTGCACACCTCGGCCAGGCGATCATCGTTATCGATCAGGGAATAGTTCACGTTCAGTTTTCACCGCAGCCGACAACGTGCGGTGCTCCATGTTAAAAGCAATAAAAACGCCGGACAGAGCCGGCGTTCAACCTGAATCCTGACGGTGAATCAACCCGTGTGGGTTTTCACCTCGTCGCGCAGTTCACGACGCAGAATTTTTCCTACATTCGTTTTGGGTAGTTCATCGCGGAACTCAACGATTTTCGGCACTTTGTAGCCGGTGAGCTGACGACGACAGTGATCGAGCAGCTCTTCTTTGGTCAGCGAGGGATCTTTCTTCACCACACAGACCTTCACCGCCTCGCCCGACAGTTCGCTGGGCACGCCAATCGCAGCCGCTTCGCGCACTTTGGGATGCTGCATCAGAACGTCTTCAATTTCATTCGGATAGACGTTGAAACCTGACACCAGAATCATATCCTTTTTGCGGTCCACGATACGGATAAATCCTTCGTGGTCAACGGTAACAATATCCCCGCTGTGGAGCCAGCCATTTTTCAGGACTTCTGCCGTGGCCTCCGGATGCTGCCAGTAGCCATGCATCACCTGCGGACCCCGGATACACAATTCGCCGGGCTCTCCGGTTGGCACTTCATTGCCGTTTTCATCCAGAATGATCACGTCCGTTGAGGGCACCGGTAAGCCAATACTGCCCGTGTGGCAGCTGATGTCATAAGGATTGACGGAGACCAGCGGAGAGCACTCGGTCAGACCGTAGCCTTCCAGTAAATAGTGGCCGGTGAGTTTTTCCCAGCGCTCAGCGACTGCCTTTTGTACCGCCATCCCGCCCCCGGCAGAGAGGCGCAGGGTAGAAAAATCGAGTTTGGTAAAGCCATCGTCATTAAGCAGCGCGTTGAACAACGTATTCACGCCGGTAATGGCGGTAAACGGATATTTGGCGATCTCTTTAACAAAACCGGGAATATCACGCGGATTGGTGATCAGCAGATTCTGCCCACCCAGCTCAACAAACAGCAAGCCGTTAACGGTCAGCGCAAAGATATGGTAAAGCGGTAACGCTGTGACAACGCACTCCTTGCCATCCCGTAACAGCTTGCCGTAGGTGGCTTTCGTCTGTTCAAGGTTTGCCTGCATATTCCGGTGCGTCAGCATGGCACCTTTCGCCACGCCTGTCGTGCCGCCCGTGTATTGCAGAAACGCCAGATCCTCATTACTGACATCCGGGCGCTGATACGGCATTTTCTCTCCGGCTTCCAGTACGTGGCGAAACGCTATCGCACCCGGCAAATGGTACTTTGGTACCAGTCGCTTCACATACTTCACCACAAAGTTCACAAGGGTGGCTTTGACCGGTGCAAGCTGGTCGCCCATGCGGGTCAGAACAACGTGTTTGATCGCGGTCTCGCTGACGACTTTTTCTAACGTATGCGCAAAGTTAGAGACAATAACGATCGCGCTGGCACCGCTGTCATTAAGTTGGTGTTTTAATTCGCGCGGCGTATAGAGTGGGTTGACGTTGACCACGACCATTCCGGCCCGCAAAACGCCAAAGAGCGCAACCGGATATTGCAGCAGATTAGGCATCATCAGGGCAACACGGTCGCCCTGTTTCAGTTTCAACTCATGTTGCAGATAGGCGGCAAAGGCCCGACTTTTTTCGTCCAGTTGGCGATAGGTCATTTTTTGACCCATGTTGTAAAAAGCAGGTTGCCCGGCGTAACGGGCAACGGCCTGCTCAAACAGATCAACCAGAGAGCGGTAACGATCAGCATTAATTTCGGCAGGGACGTCTGCCGGGTAGCGTTTTAGCCAAACCTTATTCAAGGATTCACCCCGATAATCTTGTTGTGTACTCATCGCCGCCTCGACAATCGCATTTGTTAACAATATTTTAACTGATTGTACCAGTTTGCTCTTCTTGTCATGTTGAGGTTGCGAAGTCCATCACTAAATTTCGTCTTTGCAGACAATACAAATAAAAAGCCCGGCAGCGAGCACCGCTACCGGGCTGAATAAACAGGTAATGCTTACTGTGTCAGGATAGTTTCAACCTGTGCGGGCCCGCTGTTATACATTCCCCAGTACGGGTTGGGTCCCCAGTAGCCCCCACGATGGCGCGTCGGGCCATACCAAATCCACGGGTCAATGGGCTGCGGAGGCGCAACAATCTGGCGCGTCAGATGCCAGCGCTGATAGCCACGAACGTCGATGACCACAAACTGATAGGTGGCCTCGCCAATTTTGCCCTGCTCCGTGCCCTTAATCGTACCGAGCACCGTAACGTACTGATCTTTGACATCCGTCGGATCGACAAAGCCGGGAATGTCGGCATAGATGCGACCCACAGAGCTGGCGCCTAGTACGGGACGCGCGCCCTCATCCAGCGGCTGCGTTGCTATTTCCAGCCGGGTTTTGCCGTTACGGTTGAACACGTTAACCACCTTGCCGCCAAAGCGCGATTCCTGACCGACATAGATGGCCGGATCTTTCATCACCCGCAATAAGTCCTGCTGGGGCATGGCGGAATTGCCCTTAATATTATCCGGCACTGAAACACAACCACTTAAAACCAGGGCGCAGGCCAGTAGCAGACCGGCAACACCGTGACGACGAATTGACATGGGTATTCTCCTGAAAGTTGCTGTTTAGAGTGCTCCGATAACAATAAGTTGCGTCACGTTTCAGCGTCCAGGCAGTTTTTTCCAGGCCACCTCGTTTCTCAGATAGGTGGGTTCTGCGTTTTCAGGCAATACCGTCGCGCCCTGCTGCAAAGCGGCGACGGCCAGCGGCAACATATCTTCTGCCGCAGGCAGTTCCACATGGCTGTTAACCAGCTGAAGGGCATGGCCCTGCTGCAGATCTGGCCAGGCCTGCCAGCCGGTTCCGGCAGTAAACCATTCGCCCTCCAGCGCCTGCATCCGCGTCAAGGCCGCGGCGGGCGACAGTACGCTCTCGCTCGCTTCACCCTGCCAGTGACCCTGCTCATCACGCTGATACTCGGCCCAGTAGACTTCGCCCATACGGGCATCTATCGCGGTTAATACCCGCGTGGCACCGTGCAGCCGCCAGGCACCCTGCGCCAGCGTGGCCAGCGTAGAGATCCCCGCCATGGGCAACGCCGCGCCCAGTGCCAACCCCTGAGCGATCCCGATACCAATACGCACGCCGGTGAAGCTGCCCGGACCGCGGCCAAATGCCAGCGCATCAAGTTGTGTTAGTTCCAACTGCTGAGACTGCAGCAGTTCTGCCACTAAGGGTAAAATTCGTTGGGTGTGATCGCGCGGCGCGATCTCAAAGCGTGCATCAATCTGCTGCCCGTTGAGCAGGGCTGCAGAACAGGCTTCTGTCGCTGTATCCAGCGCTAAAATTCGGACCGACATAACGACCTCAGAGGATTCAAAAACGGCGCGCATCTTAGCATAAAATTACGCGTCAGGTTGCTGACGAATAAAGGCAATAGCCTGCGCGATATCCCGCGTGCGTGGAGTGGGCGGCAGGCTGTTAAGAAACAGCGCGCCATAAGGCCGGGATACCAGACGCTGGTCGCAAATCACCAGCACGCCACGATCGTCAGTATCGCGAATCAAACGGCCAACGCCCTGTTTCAACGTAATCACGGCGTCGGGCAGTTGCACGTCACTGAAGGGATCGCCTCCCCGCAAACGGCAGTCTTCCATGCGGGCTTTTAACAGCGGATCCTCCGGTGAGGTAAACGGCAGCTTGTCGATGATGACCAGCGACAGCGCATCGCCACGTACGTCCACCCCTTCCCAGAAGCTGCTGGTAGCCACCAGCAGAGCATTGCCCTTTTCGATAAACTGTTTCAGCAGTTGCCCTTTACTGGTTTCGCCCTGCACCAACACCGGCAACGTCATGGAGGCGCGGAACTCGGCCGCCAGCTCACGCATCATCAGATGTGAGGTACATAAGAAGAAGCAGCGGCCTTTGTTTGCATCGATCAAGGGCTTCATCATTTTAGCCAGCTGGCGTGCGCCACCGGGACGATTCGGTTCCGGCAGATTGCGGGGAACGCACAGTAATGCCTGCTGTGAGTAGTCAAACGGACTGCTGAGAATCAAACTCTTCGCCTTGCTCACGCCTAACCGATCGGCAAAATGGTCCATCTTTTCATCGACGGCCAGGGTCGCTGAGGTGAAAATCCATGCCGCTTTGCGGTCATCCATCATTTCCCGGAAGCGTTCGGCCACGGATAACGGCGTTAGCGCCAGCACAAAGTGACGCGATGTGCATTCATACCAGTAACTGAATCCCGGTTCGCTGATGGATCGTATGCGCTTCAGTCGCGTACGGTAAAGCGCTGCGCGTTCAAAGGCCGCATCAAGCAGCGCAGAACGCCCGAGTGAGAGTTTAATGACGTCATAGCAGAGTTCCAGGGCATCATCGAGCAGCGTGAACATGCGCATGATGTTGTTATCACTGAGCAAGTCCCGCAGATTTCCGCGATAGCCGGGTTCGCCCAGCGCCAGCCGAAAATCCTGAGCGCACTGAGCCAGCCTGTCGGCCGATTTTTGCAGTTGCTGAACGTCACGCACTTCGGTGCGATAGGCAATAATGATGTCTTTCGCCAGATCGGCTAACTGACGGCTGGAGATCTGCTGACCGAAATACTGGCTGGCGATATCCGGTAACTGATGGGCTTCGTCAAAAATCATGACGTCCGCTTCAGGGATCAGCTCACCGAAGCCCCCCTCTTTCACCACCAGATCGGCAAGAAAAAGATGATGATTGACGACGACCACATCGGCATCCATAGCCTTCTTGCGCGCTTTGACGACAAAACACGCTTTATACTGCGGGCAATCGCTTCCCAGACAGTTGTCGTTGGTACTGGTCACCAGCGGCCATATCGGACTGTCTTCCGTCACGTCTGCACAGGCGCTGATATCGCCGTCGACGGTGTGTGAGGCCCAGGCGCGCAGCGTCACCAGGTCGGTAAGCGACTGAACGCTCAGATCGCCGCCGGTGGCAGACTGCTGATCCATCCGCTCCAGGCACAGGTAGTTAGATCGCCCTTTAAGCAGCGCCGTTTTACCGGTAAATTTTAGCGCGTTAGCAATGGTGGGCAAATCGCGAGCATAAAGCTGATCCTGCAGGGCTTTTGAGCCCGTGGACACAATCACTTTTTTATTGGCGCGTAACGCCGGTGCCAGGTAGGCATAGGTCTTGCCCGTCCCCGTGCCCGCTTCAACAACCAGCTCACCGCTGCTCTGCACGGCCTCGGTGACAGCCTGGGCCATTTCACGCTGTGCTTCACGCGGTTTGAACCCCGTAATACGCTTTGCCAGCGCGCCATCTGATGCAAAATCGTCTGCCACGTATCCTCTCAATTCCGGCAAAAAACACTGTATATTATGTCAGTCTTTCCCGCCTTAAGGAAATGGCTGACGCGGGCGTCTCCATTATGCTAGCTGGATGCAGGGAATGCCGCTAATGACTGATATAAAGCGCACCCGCCGCCAGGATCACCCATAAAACCGCCAGCGTGATAAACCCCTGTCTGGCCGTACGCGACATGCCCACAAAAGTTGACACCACCACAGACAGCAGCGCCAGTGCGCCAAACATCACCCAAAACAGATATTGCGTATTCGCCATGCCTTCTTCCTAGGAGTCCTGAACTGATAAGCGACGTTTTATACCATTTTTCCGGCCACGATGCGCGACCGACGCCCGCAGGCGTTTGCAATGGATGACAATGGCATCGGGAATATGTCAGGCTAGGCGTCCAAAAAAATAAGGAGAAGATGATGAGCATTACGCGCATTGATCCCGAACATCGTATGTCCGAAGCGGTTGTTCATAACGACACGATTTATTATACCAGCGTGCCTGAAAACCTTGATGCGGATGCCGAAGCGCAAACCGCCAATGCGCTGGCGGTGATTGACGCCCTGCTTACACGCGTGGGCAGTGACAAAAGCAAAATCCTGGATGCCACCATTTTTCTGGTCGATAAAGCTGATTTTGCGGCAATGAACCGCGCCTGGGACGCCTGGGTTTCACCCGGCAATGCCCCAGTGCGCTGCACGGTTCAGGCAGCCTTAATGAATCCGAAGTATAAAGTCGAAATAAAAATTATCGCCGCGCGTTAACCCCGGTTCCGGGCGTCAGCCTTCGTCGTCTTCATCTTCGAAGCGCGCCCGAATCAGTTCTCCGGTGTGACTTTCACGAATTTCCTGCGCCACCAGGGTTATCGCCTCGCCGCTGGACATGCCCTCTGCCATTAACTGTTGAATGCGTTCTACCGCGCGTTGCTGCTGGTCGTGTGAAAGTGCGGGTAATCCTGTAATCATGTTTCACTCCTGCTTTAGGGCTGCCATTATTTCATGGGGAACAAACAGGTGCCAGTCAGGAAAAAATATGTCAGTCTAACGGCATTTCTGATGTCAGATTTTGTGCTCAATGAACGTTCAAACTCATAACCTACGTTATTCTCCTGACGCCCTTACGCACTATTTTTCCCGTATTGCGCATCTGCCATGGGCGATGCTGCTGTCGTCAGGGCACGCCGATCACAGCGATAACCGTTTTGATATCCTGACCGCCGATCCCCTTACCACACTGACGACGCGTGGCAGGATAACAGAAATTCGCCATGCACATGGCCATGAAAACAGTGAGGACGATCCTCTCTCTCTCGTGCAGCACTACTGCAACGCGTTGGGCATCTCCCCAACACGCCATCCGGATTTACCCTTTGTGGGCGGCGCGCTGGGGCTGTTTGGCTATGACCTGGGACGGCGCTTTGAGCAGTTACCTCAGATCGCCACCGCCGATCTGCAGACGCCGGATATGGCGGTGGGCATCTACAACTGGGCGTTAATTGCCGATCATCATCGTCAGACATTGACCCTGGTTGCTGTAGAGGATGTTGCGCAGCGGCTCAGTTGGCTGGAAGGCTGGCCCACACGCGAAAGCGCGCCGTTTTCACTGACCAGCGAATGGTCCGCTAACCTCAGCGTTGATGACTACGCGGAACGTTTTCGCAAGGTCCAGGCCTATATCCAGGCGGGTGACTGCTATCAGGTCAACCTGTCACAGCGCTTCAAGGCCGGTTATCAGGGTGACGAATGGCGTGCGTTCTGCTTGCTGAATCAGGCTAATCGCGCGCCTTTCAGCGCTTTTTTACGCCTGCCGGAGAGCGCCATTCTCAGCCTTTCCCCCGAGCGCTTTATGGCGCTGGATCAACACGTCATTACGACCCGCCCGATTAAAGGTACGCGCCCGCGTGACAGCGATCCGCTGCGGGACGCCGCCCAGGCCGAAAGTCTGCGGACGTCCGCCAAAGACCGGGCAGAGAATCTGATGATTGTCGATCTGCTGCGTAATGATATAGGCCGGGTCGCCGTGGCCGGTTCCGTAAGCGTACCCGAACTGTTTGTGGTGGAACCCTTTCCGGCAGTGCATCATCTGGTCAGCACCGTTCGCGCCACGCTGCCCGAAAATCTGCAGGCCTGCGATCTGTTACGCGCCTGCTTTCCCGGCGGTTCGATCACGGGTGCGCCGAAAATTCGTGCAATGGAAATTATCGATGAACTGGAACCGCAACGCCGTAACGCCTGGTGTGGCAGCATCGGATATCTGAGTGTGTGTGGTCGTATGGACACCAGTATTACGATTCGTACGTTGATTGCCGAAGATCATCACCTCTACTGTTCGGCTGGCGGCGGTTTAGTGGCCGACAGCGAGCTGGAATCGGAATATCAGGAAACCCTGGATAAGGTCAGCCGCATTTTGCCCGCGCTGGAAAAAGGGGCCTGAATGGCGTTGACCCTGGCGGATTTCCGCACCCGCTTTCTGCTGCAGCCCCCTCAGCAACCTACGCAGCCGCTTTCTGGGCGCCATGCGGCGGTGTTAATTCCCATTGTTGCACGTCAGCAGCCCGGTCTTCTGCTGACCCAGCGTTCACACGGGCTGCGTAAGCACGCCGGTCAGGTGGCTTTTCCCGGTGGCATGCAGGACCCCGAAGATGGTTCGCTGGTCGCTACCGCTTTGCGGGAAGCGCAGGAAGAGGTGGGCATTTCACCCGCTCAGGTGGAGGTTTTGGGCTGCCTGCCTGCGGTGACCAGCAGCACAGGATTTCAGGTCACGCCTGTGTTAGGCATCATCCCGGACCGCCTCGCGCTGCGCATCAACCCCGATGAAGTGGTGAGTACTTTTGAAATGCCCCTGACCGAAGCGTTGCGCCTCAGCCGCTACGCAGAGCTTGACTACTACCGCGCCGGTATTCGCCATCCTGTGTGGCTGTCGCGCTATCAGGATTACCTGGTCTGGGGCATGACAGCAGGTATTATTCGTTCACTGAGTCAGCAAATTGCGTTTTAGTTGACGCAGCTTTCATTTTTAACCCTGTTTACGGGCTTCCGCGCGATCTCACACTATAATTTTTTTTCGTGGTTTTAATTAGTTTATTTCATGCGAAAAGCAGCGCGTTCATCCTGCTTCGCCGTTTACTATTAGCGCCATAAACTGCCACGGCAGGGTAAGTTTTTTTTGTGAGGAGTGTCACCCATGATTTCGGTTTTTGACATGTTTAAAGTGGGCATTGGCCCATCCAGTTCTCATACGGTCGGTCCGATGAAAGCGGGTAAGCAGTTTGTGGATCTGTTGTCTGAACAGGGCAAACTGCATGAGGTGACACGCATCGCCGTCGATGTCTATGGTTCCCTGTCATTGACCGGTAAAGGTCACCATACCGATATCGCTATCATCATGGGCCTGGCGGGTGAGTCACCTGACAGCGTAGACATTGATTCCATTCCTGCCTTTATCAAAGACGTGCAGCAGCGGGAACGTCTGCTGGTTGCGAAAGGCGCGCATGAAGTCGATTTTCCTCGCGAAGGCGGCATGGTCTTCCGCAGCGAGAACCTTTCTCTGCATGAAAATGGCCTGCGCCTGCTGGCGTTTTCGGGCGATCTGCTGGTGTTGTCAAAGACCTATTACTCCGTTGGCGGCGGCTTCATTGTCGATGAAGAGCATTTTGGTCAGTCTGCGCTGGATGAAGTTTCGGTTCCCTGGCCTTTCCACTCGGCAAAAGAGTTGTTGTCGCACTGCCGTGAAACCGGGCTTTCCCTGTCAGGGCTGGTGATGAAAAATGAACTGGCACTGCATTCGCGTGACGACATTAACGCCTATTTCGCAACAATCTGGCAAACCATGCAGGCCTGTATCGATCGCGGCCTGAATACCGAAGGCGTGCTGCCCGGTCCCTTGCGCGTGCCGCGCCGCGCCGCGTCACTGCGCCGCCTGCTGATCTCCTCTGCCAAGCACTCTAACGATCCCATGGTCGTTATTGACTGGATTAACATGTTTGCTCTGGCGGTAAATGAAGAGAATGCCGCCGGGGGGCGCGTGGTCACCGCACCAACCAACGGTGCCTGCGGCATCGTGCCAGCCGTGCTGGCCTACTACGACCACTTTATCGAACCGGTCACGCCCGATATCTTTATTCGCTATTTTCTCGCCTCCGGCGCGATCGGCATTCTTTATAAAATGAATGCCTCTATCTCCGGTGCCGAAGTGGGCTGTCAGGGCGAAGTGGGCGTTGCCTGTTCTATGGCTGCAGCCGGTCTGGCGGAACTGTTAGGTGCCAGTCCAGAGCAGGTCTGTGTCGCTGCGGAGATCGGCATGGAGCACAATCTGGGTCTGACGTGCGATCCCGTGGCGGGTCAGGTCCAGGTGCCCTGCATTGAACGCAATGCCATTGCCTCCGTGAAGGCCATCAACGCTGCACGTATGGCCCTGCGCCGCACCAGCGAGCCACGCGTTTCGCTGGATAAGGTCATTGAAACCATGTACGAGACAGGAAAAGACATGAATGCCAAATATCGCGAGACCTCCCGCGGCGGACTGGCGATAAAAGTTCAGTGTGACTAATATTTTTTGAGATTTGTTTCTAACTTTCTGCTTTTTAACCAGTGCATTAGTCAGCCCTGCCTGCTATAAATATTAACAATGTTAAAGCGACCTTCGGGTCGCTCTCCTTTTTTTATGACCTTTCATTTTACGCTCAGGTCCTAAATTTGCTTCGGGCCGTGCCGATAACAACCCAGCTATATCTATTTTCTGGTTTTGGGAAGGTGATTCTTGATGTTCATGGCCCAGCAATATGTTGGACAATACAGACGTAAGCGATTGCTTATTGCGCTGGTGATTGCTTCGATTGTTCTTACATTAACGCTGGCTTTTCGCTATTTTGAAGAAAAATCACGTATTCAAAAGCGAGCAATCAGCTTTGCCGACACGGCGATCACGCGTTTCGATCGCATGTTTTCACCTCTCGACGTCTCAGCGAACAACATGCTGGGCCTGGTGGGTATGCCCTGCCAGGATGCCCGTTTTCCATTAATTGAAAAGATTTCGTCACTACAAACGGTGCGCGCTGTTCTGTTGGTCGATGGGGACACGCTCTACTGTTCCAGTATTTTTGGCACCCGGGACATCTCATTTAGTCAGACCTACCCCGAACTGGCCCTTAACGATCGGCGCATGGTGTTATCCACGGATGAGTATCTGCTTAAAGGTTCACCCGTTTTATTACTGTGGACGCCAACGACGCTGGATAATCGTTCTGGCATTCTTCAGGCCATTAATATTGAATTAATGAGCAGCTACCTGCTGGAGCCGCAGGCGCCCTGGGTTGAACGGGCCATTTTTAACGTCAACGGTAAAAGCCTGGAATACGGTAATCCGTTGATTGAGTCCACGCAGCCTTCTGAAGATGAAGTCACCTATACCGAGGCCTCACTGCGTTATCCTTACACCGTGACGCTCTATGGTCCGTCACCTTCCCGCCTGGCGCTGGAATCTTTACCCTCGCAGTTGCCGCTGGCGCTGATGCTGAGTTTACTGATTGGCTACGTGGTCTGGCTGGCGACCGCCAATCGTATGAGTCTGAGCTGGCAGATTAGTTACGGCATTACGGCCAGGGAGTTTATGGTTTACTGCCAGCCGTTGATCAATGCTCGTACGTCTGAGTGTGAAGGCATTGAGCTACTGTTGCGTTGGCACAATCCTCGGCAGGGCTGGATTCCGCCTGACGTCTTTATCCCTCTTGTTGAGCGTCAGAACCTGATTAAGCCGTTAACCCGCTTTGTACTGAACCGCGTTGTCGAAGCCTTACCCGACCTTCCGCATAGCCCTCATTTTCACATTGCCATTAACGTGGCTGCCAGCCACTTCCGCGACCGCGCCATTCTGGAAGACCTGCAAACGCTTTGGTGGCCCGCCGAGCCCGTTCCCACGCTGGTTGTTGAATTAACCGAACGTGATGCGCTGCCCGTCGTCGATCAGGCCGTAATTTCTCAACTGCACGACATTGGGGTGCGTCTGGCGATTGATGATTTCGGCACCGGGCACAGCTCGTTGTCCTACCTGAAAGATTTGCAGCCGGACGTGTTAAAGCTGGATAAAATTTTTACCGCGTCAATTGGCACAGATGCCATCAACGCCATCGTGACGGATATGGTGATTTCTCTGGCACAGCGCCTGAACATCAGTCTGGTTGCGGAAGGCGTTGAAACCGAGGAACAGGCCCACTATCTGAGGGATCGGGGCGTGGAACATTTACAGGGCTATTACTTTGCCCGCCCCATGCCGCTGGAGGACTTCCCGGAATGGTTGCGTCAGCACCAGCTTACCCTCGGCCTGTAATGCGATAAAAGTGTGCCATCGCGTTATTCCGCGCAAAAAAAACGCATCACTCCGTGATGCGTTTTATCTTCAGGCGTGGCCTTAACCTTCTTCTTCGTCGTCGTCACGCTGATCTTTGGTTACCCGGACCAGATCAATGCGGTACTCCGTCGCGTCAATAATCTGGAAGTGCAGCGGTTCGATATCGATCACGTCGCCGGGCTTAGGTAACTGCCCTTTTTGCGCAATCAACAAGCCAGCCAGCGAAGCATGATCTTCCTCCGGCTTCACCAGCTCATGGAAGTCCAGAAGCTGCTGCAGAGAATGCAGGTCAGTGCCGCCTTTTACTAACCAGCCGTCGCCATCCATGATGATATCCGGCGTTTCATCTTCATCCGGGAATTCACCGGCAATCGCTTCCAGCACGTCCAGCGGCGTAATTAAGCCCTGCACCACACCAAACTCGTTAGTCACGATCACGAAGCTACCTTTGGCACGACGCAGCACGCCGAGCAGGTTAATTGGGTCAAGCGTTTCCGGCACAATAATCGTCGGTGTGCTGGCGGCAAAGGTCGCGACGTCAACGCCGTGATCCAGCGCCACCAGCAGCTCTTTGGCCCTGACCACGCCGATGATCTCATCCAGTTCCCCCCGACACACCGGGAACAGGCTGTGCGGCGTATCCAGAAGTTGAATACGAATTTCATCTACAGGACGGTTGGCATCCACCCACGAGATATCGCCGCGCGGTGTCATAATGCTGCGGATGGAACGTGACGCCAGCGTCAGTACGCCGTTAATCATGTAGCGCTCTTCATCTTTAAACGCTTCCTGCGGCATCGCGACGGCAATCGCCTGCTCTTCAGTGCTCGCAGGTGCGCTCTGCACCCGGTTACGTCCCCCCATCAACCGCAGAATGGCCTCGGCGGTGCGCTCACGCATCGGACGATGGGACTGGTGACGAATGAAGTTGCGACGGGCAATCTGATTGAACAACTCGATAAGAATCGAGAAACCAATCGCCGCATACAGATAGCCTTTCGGAATATGAAAGCCAAAGCCTTCAGCCACCAGTGACAGGCCGATCATCAACAGGAAACTCAGACACAGCACCACAACAGTAGGATGCGCGTTAACGAATTTGGTTAGCGGCTTGGAAGCCAGCAGCATCACCACCATCGCAATCACGACCGCAGTCATCATGACCGGCAGGTTATTCACCATCCCTACCGCCGTTATCACGGCATCCAGTGAGAATACCGCATCCAGTATGACAATCTGGGTCACCACCGCCCAAAAGCTGGCGTAGCTACGGTTACCGCTGTTTTCCAGCTGACGGTTTTCCAGCCGCTCATGCAGTTCCATGGTGGCCTTAAACAACAGGAATATCCCGCCCGCCAGCAAAATCAGATCGCGTCCGGCAAAGCTAAAATCCCCCACGCTGAACAGAGGGCGTGTCAGGGTTACCATCCAGGAGATAAGTGACAACAGCCCCAGGCGCATCACCAGTGCCAGAGAAAGACCAATTAATCGCGCTTTATCACGCTGCTTAGGAGGCAACTTATCCGCAAGAATGGCAATAAAGACCAGGTTATCAATGCCGAGTACGATTTCCAGCACGATGAGCGTGAGCAATCCCGCCCAAATTGAGGGGTCGAACAGAAATTCCATTAGTGACTCCAGAAAAAGGATGTGATTACGCTAACGCATGCCCGCGTCGAAGGACGTGACAGAGAGAAGCCCGGAAAAGCAGAGAAAACGCGGTCTGGCGTAAATTGGCGCGCTGAAGAGCGCAAAGACAAGGTTAAGCAACGTCGGTGACGATCCATAAGGGTGGGCTGCTGCCCGCTACTCCTGAATAATAAACAGATCGCTAATGTATCAGTTCGTACAACGAGGTCAAAAAATTTTCCTGTTTTTACATTTTCGCCAGACGGCATTGAGTGACATAAAAACTCAACTTCCCTCTTTCATGCTGCAAATAACCAACCAATGTCACAAAATTTATTTTTTCGGACACTAAAATAAATCCGGCATCACGTAGTGAGTTAGTTATCCCTGCAATGTTGAAGTCAGGTTAAATCACATTAACAAGATTTGGATATTGTTAACGCGATAATTCTTAACGGTTCCTCAGATTCTGAGGAACTAACAAGCGAACGGAGGTAGCACGTGACCATTGCTCTTGTAATTGGTACACACGGCTGGGCAGCGGAGCAGCTGCTAAAAACGGCAGAGATGCTTTTAGGCGAACAGGAAAATGTGGGATGGATTGATTTTGTCCCGGGAGAAAACGCGGACACGCTGATTGAGAAATATCAGGCAAGACTGACAGAACTGGACACCTCACAGGGCGTGCTTTTTCTGGTTGATACCTGGGGCGGCAGCCCTTTCAATGCAGCCAGCCGGCTGGTCGTTGATAAAACACATTTTGAGGTGGTCGCCGGGGTAAACATTCCCATGTTGGTGGAAACCCTGATGGCGCGGGATGATAACCCCTCTTTTGACGAGCTGGTGGCCATTGCGGTAGAAACCGGTCGCGAAGGCGTCAGAGCCTTAAAAGCACAACCTGAAGAAAAACCCGCAGCGGTTGCCGCCCCGGCCAGCGCCCCGCATGCCAGTCGCCCTCTCACCCCCGACGACCATATGAATATTTGCCTGGCGCGCATCGACGACCGCCTGATTCATGGGCAGGTCGCTACACGCTGGACCAAGGAAACCAACGTCAGCCGCATCATCGTTGTCAGCGACGAAGTGGCCAACGACAACGTGCGCAAAACGCTGTTAACCCAGGTGGCACCGCCGGGCGTCACCGCGCATGTGGTGGGCGTCGATAAGATGGTGCGCGTCTGGAATAACCCCAAATATGCCCGGGATCGGGTCATGCTGCTGTTTACCAACCCGACGGATGTCCTGCGGATTGTTGAGCAAGGGGTTGATATCAAGAGCGTTAACATTGGCGGCATGGCTTTTCGCCAGGGTAAAACCCAGGTCAACAATGCCGTCTCGGTCGATGAAAAAGATATCGCCGCATTTCGCCAGCTTAACGCGCGCAACATCGAACTTGAGGTGCGTAAAGTTTCGGGCGACCCAAAACTAAAAATGATGGATCTGGTGGCAAAGGTGAGCGCATAACGCGCCAGCCGTCTTTTTCTATCCTGTAGAGGACAAGCAGTATGATGGAAATAACCACACTTCAAATTGTATTAATCTTTATCATTGCCTGTATTGCCGGGATGGGTTCGATCCTGGATGAGTTCCAGTTTCACCGTCCGTTAGTCGCCTGTACGCTGATTGGCATTGTGCTGGGTGATATGAAAACGGGCATCATCATCGGCGGTACGCTGGAGATGATTGCGCTGGGCTGGATGAACATCGGTGCTGCAGTTGCCCCGGACGCTGCGCTGGCCTCGATTATCTCCACCATTCTGGTTATTGCCGGTGGACAGAGCGTCGGTGCCGGTATCGCCCTGGCCATCCCGCTGGCGGCAGCCGGTCAGGTGCTGACGATCATCGTGCGTACGCTGACCGTAGCCTTCCAGCATGCCGCTGACAAAGCGGCAGAGAAAGGCAACCTCACGGCCATCTCATGGATCCACGTTTCCGCCTTACTGCTTCAGGCCATGCGCATCGCGATTCCGGCGCTGATTGTGGCTATCTCGGTAGGAACGGATGCGGTTCACTCCCTGCTCAGCTCTATTCCGGAGGTGGTCACCAACGGCCTGAACATCGCGGGTGGCATGATCGTGGTGGTGGGTTATGCCATGGTCATCAACATGATGCGCGCAGGCTACCTGATGCCGTTCTTCTATCTGGGTTTCGTTACTGCCGCGTTTACCAGCTTTAACCTGGTGGCACTGGGCGTGATTGGCGTGGTGATGGCGGTGCTCTATATCCAGCTCAGCCCGAAATATAACCGCGCAGCCGGTGCGCCTGCGGCATCGCCGTCAGCTAACGACCTCGACAACGAACTCGATTAAGGAACAGGTGACAACATGGTTGATATAACAAAAGTCGAAAAGAAACTGACGCCGGGTGACGTACGCGCTGTGTTTTTACGCTCAAACCTGTTTCAGGGCTCCTGGAACTTTGAACGTATGCAGGCGCTGGGGTTCTGTTTCTCAATGGTGCCGGTCATTCGCCGTCTTTATCCTGAAAATAATGACGATCGTAAGCAGGCGATCAAACGCCATCTGGAGTTTTTTAATACACATCCATACGTCGCCGCGCCTGTGCTGGGCGTGACGATGGCCATGGAAGAGCAGCGCGCCAACGGTGCCGCGATTGATGACGGTGCCATCAACGGCATCAAAGTGGGCCTGATGGGCCCGCTGGCTGGCGTAGGTGACCCGATTTTCTGGGGAACCGTTCGTCCCGTATTTGCGGCATTAGGCGCGGGGATTGCAATGAGCGGCAGTCTGCTCGGTCCGCTGCTGTTCTTTATCCTGTTTAACCTGGCGCGTCTGTTAACCCGTTATTACGGCGTCGCTTATGGTTACCGCAAGGGGATTGATATCGTCAGCGATATGGGCGGTGGCTTCCTGCAAAAACTGACCGAGGGGGCATCCATACTCGGCCTGTTTGTCATGGGGGCGCTGGTCAATAAGTGGACGCACGTCAACATTCCGTTGGTGGTTTCACGCATCACCGATCAAACCGGAAAAACCACGGTGACAACCGTGCAGTCGATTCTGGATCAGCTGATGCCGGGGATCGTACCGCTCCTGCTGACCTTCGCCTGTATGTGGCTGCTGCGCCGTAAGGTCAATGCCCTGTGGATCATTGTGGGCTTTTTTGCTATCGGTATTTTTGGCTACTGGATTGGTTTGCTCGGGCTGTAACCGGCATCACATCGGGAGCTGCGGCTCCCGATGTTTTCAGATTGTGGTCGCGTGACTCACGCCCGGCTTTAATCAGTAAAGGAAGAAGAATGTCATTGACCGACATCGTCATCGCCCTCTGCATCGCTGCCCTTCTGTTATTGGCTATTTACGTTGAAGCCGTGCTACCACGTCGTCATGGCCCTGCGCTTTTACGTGTCCCGCTCCAACGCCAACACAAAGCAGACAGCCTGATTTTTATTGGCTTACTGCTCATTCTGTTGTGGAACAATCTGACCCATCAGGGGCCGAAACTCACGACCACGCTTTTGATGGTGCTGTGCTTTTTATCGTTCTGGCTTTTCTGGGTGCGCCGCCCCAAATTGCTGATGAAAAGTCAGGGGCTGTTTTATGCCGGCAGATGGACAACGTATCCACAGATACAGAGCATCAATCTTTCCGAGGACGGTATTTTGGTGATGCAGCTTGAGCAGCGGCGGTTGCTTATCGCCGTGCAACAGCTTGACGATCTGGAACGCATTTACCAGACCCTGGTGGAGGCACGCTAATCGCGTTGCCACAGGGTGATCATAAAGTCTGCGTCGCAGGGAAACTGCGTACTTTCCGCTAAGCTCTGCCACACATCAGGTCGCGCGCGCCAGGCAAAGGGCGTCATCTGCAACAAGGTGGTGGCAGACTGCCCGCTCAACGCCATTGGATACGTTAAACGATGCTGGGCGAGTTGACGAAATCCCTGGTAGCTTTTCTCTTCCGAGGCGTGGAGTTGAACGTCGCGGTATATCAGCGCCTTAAGCTGCTGAAGATGATGAGGCCCGGGCGTGACCGTGAGTAAAAAGCCTCCCGGTTTAATGACCCGGCTGAGCTCAGTCTCGTTACAGGGCGCATAAATGCGGACCACCGCATCCAGCGAAGCATCACCAAACGGCAGGCGGTGGCTTGATGCCACGCAAAATAAAACCTGGGCGTAACGCTTTGCCGCCAGCCTGACGGCCATCTTCGCCACATCCAGACCATAAACCTGGCCCTCAGGCGCGAGCTCGCTGGCCAGTGCGCCCGTGTAGTAGCCTTCTCCACAGCCGATATCCAGAATCTGCGCAGCCGGTTGGTTCAGATGCTGGTTAAGGACGGCAACCACGTTGTCCCGCAAAGGCTGGTAGTGACCGGCCTGCAGAAACGCACGTCGCGCCTGCATCATGTCTGCACTGTCGCCCGGTTCACGTGAACCTTTATGTTGAACGGGCAGCAAATTGACGTAGCCCTCTTTCGCCTGATCGAACTGATGGCGATTTTCACAGCGCCAGCTGCGGTCAGTCAGGGTCAGGGGGAAGTGACAAAGTGGGCAGTTCAAAGACATCAGGCGCTCCTGCAAAGATTAACGCGCGGAAGTGTACTTGACGGGAAACAATAGCGAAAGCGTAAAAAAAGCCTCGGCCAGTTGGCCAAGGCTTTAATATCTGAGACTGTGGTGCATGGCACCCGTCTGAGGCGAAATCAGATAGCAGTAACGTTAACCGCTGCTGGGCCTTTCTGGCCGTCCTGGATTTCGAACTCAACGTTTTGGCCTTCGGCCAGCGTTTTGAAGCCGTTGCCCTGAATAGCAGAGAAGTGTACGAATACATCTTTGCTACCGTCAGCTGGAGTGATAAAACCGAAGCCTTTAGATTCGTTGAACCACTTAACCTGACCTTTAATCTTTGCCATTTTACTAATTCCTTAAAGTGTTTATTTTGCCCGGAGGCTAACCTACAGATAAAACAGAGACATTACTGAATGAGGCACTGATTAAAGTTCGGCAAGGAAGCGGTATTCAACGTCAACGTCTTTACTCGTAACTTCTTTACTGAAGATGCCATACATAAACAGAACTGTACCTCGTTTAACCCACGAATTGTTATCACATATCCGCTAAATAATGGCAAGCCATTTTTATAAACACGGTCGGCGCTTTTCACATATTTGCAAGACAGCTCCCAGAGAATGTACTTTCTGGTACATAAGCCTGTGTACTGAACGCCACTAATAGTCACAACAACCCTATAATATAATGCTTTTCTGCCCAGACAGGGTGATATCTGACGCCGTCTAGGCCGTCCAGCCAGAGGGATAACATTAAAAAAATAACATTGCACTAATATGGCAAAGTTGCACCAAATAAAGGAGCCGATAAGTGAAGCGCGGGCAAACTATTGCAGCAGGCTTGTACAATAAATTCTATTTCGTACAAATATAAATTTTATTTCCAGTAAAATCATAAGTTGAGCGTTAACGCAATCACTTACAGCTTGCATGCAGGCGTTTTTTGAATTACGCCTGCCGGGGGCCGTGAAGGAATATTGATTTCAGCCAGAATCCCGTGGCGTCAGAAGGAAAGGTTATTACCTCGGACTACGCCTGGTCGATATAGCTCAGGCTGCGGCTCTCGCCTATCTGCCAGGGCGTAAAATGCCTGCTTGCTTCCCCACGTTGTTGTAAGACCCGCAGCAATTCTGCCGGGGGCGCATCGAGCGATTCATCAGCAAGTTCAAAGACGCCCCAATGGACAGGGATCGTGAGAGGCTGCCCTATTGCATGCCAGAGCGACACCGCATCTTGAGGATTCATATGTTGCCCCGCCATAAACCAGCGGGGTTCATAGGCACCGACGGGCAGCGCGGCAAGATTAAACGGCCCGAGACGCGCGGCAATGGCATGAAGGTTTTCAGTGTAGCCACTGTCCCCCGAGAACCAAAAGCGCAGCGACGCGGTGTGGATGACCCAGCCGCACCACAATGACCGGTTGCGGTCAGTTAACGTGCGCATACTCCAGTGGCGGGCCGGAACCGCATGAAACTGAATACCCTCGAAGGCTTTCTGCTGCCACCAGTCAAGCTGATGTACCTGCTTCACGCCACGGCGTTGACACCAGTCAGCCAGACCCAGCGGAACCACAAAAACCGCCTCTGGAAAGTGGCGTACGATCTGCTTGATGGTCGGCTTATCCAGATGATCGTAATGGCTGTGGGAGATCAGCACGTAATCCAGATGTGGCAACTGGTCGATCGTCAGCGGCGAAGGAGTTTTGCGTTCCGGCCCCAGAAACGGCAATGGTGATGCCCGCCGGGAAAGTGCGGGGTCAATCAGAATATAGCGTTGATTCAGCCGCAACAGCAGCGCAGCATGGCCCAGCCACCAGATGCGATCGTCGTCACCGCTCAGGTCGACGGGTTGCCACCACTGCGCCCTAAAACCATCATAGCCCTGCTGAGGCGGATGCGGTAATCCCTGCGCTTTACGTTCCTTACGCCAGCGCTTCAGGTCACCCTGTTGGCGCATATCAGGTTCAGGGTTGCGAAACCCCTCCGGCGTATGATGGGGTTTACTGCTGTCATACCAGGGATTTTTCCAGGCCATCCGGCCTCCATGCAGGATTTAACGTTCCGGGATCAGGCGAATAAAATCATTGCTTTCCGCCTGCTCTTCCGCTTTTTGCTCGGCGGCACCCGTTTGCTTCTCGATCAGCCGCTTAAGCAGCGCGTTTTGTTTCTTTTGCTCTTCTAACAGTGACGCCAGCAACGCAATCTGTTCATTTGCCCGAACGCTGGCGCGGTTAACATAGAACCATAGCATCAATGCCACAATCAGCACGATTCCCATCACGCCAAAGCTGACCACAGGACCCGCATTAGCGGCTAACTCATTCATAACTGCCTCAAGATACCAGGTGAAATCACAATAAAGGGGACGACCCGCCATTCTACCCTGTGGCGCAGTAAAAGATAATGGTGACGTAAATGATGTGTATCAATCTGCTTCTTTCAGTTATCTCTGATCGCATCCCTTTTAAAAGCGAGGCATGCTGCCCCTGTACATCATGTTAAGCAGCAGTCACTGGAACACTGCGTTGGGTATCATAAGGAGATACAATGAAACTGTTCATTCGGGCAATTGTTGTTGTGGGAATCATCTGGCTGGCCATGCTGTTTACCGGATATGGCGTGCTGGCCGGAAGTAACAAGAATGCCGCAGGTCTGGGCCTGAAGTGTAACTACCTGACCGCACGGGGCATGATCACGGCACAATATCTGCACACCGACAGCGGCGTCGTGGGCGTTACCGACTGCCCGCTGTTGAAAAAGAGTGGCGACGTGATTGATAACTGATCGCACTGAAGCGGGCCACGGCCCGCTTTTTCAGTTTAAAGGGTAATCGTGGTAACCAAGCTCAGCGGAAAGACGGCGTCCCGCCTCATGCAGCATTGCCACGTAAGTGTGCTTGTTCGATGCCGGGAAGCGCAGCGTAGGAAAAGAGATACTCAGCCCCGCGACGGCCACGCCGAAACGATCGAAAATGGGCACGGCGATGCAGCAAACGCCCTCTTCCTGCTCTTCATTATCCTCACCATAACCCTGCATCCTGACCTGACTCAGGACGTCAATAAGCGCGCCGGCGTCAGAAAGCGTATTCGCGGTATTAATGGTAAAGGTTATCCGCTGCAAAATGTCGTTAATGTCTTCCCGACTGCGCCACGCCAGTAACACTTTACCCAGCGCGGTTGAGTGCAGCGGATTGCGGCGGCCAATACGTGACGACATGCGCAGGTTATACAGCGAATCGATCTTATGGACATAGACAATACTGTCCTCGTCCAGCGCGCCCAGATGGATCGTTTCTTTGGTTAACCGGGACAGTTCACGCATCTGCACATCGGCACTGCGGATCAGGTCAATGTTCTGCAGCGCTTTCGATCCCACCTCAAACAGTTTTAACGTCAGTGAGTATTTTTCGCTTTCCCCTTCCTGGGCGACATAACCCAGTGATTTCATGGTTTGCAGGAAACGGTAAACGGTGCTTTTAGACATCATCAGCCGCTGAGCCAGTTCGGTAATACCGTGATCGCGCTCTTCGCTTAAGGCCTGCAAAATGCCAAACACCTTTTGCACCGAAGAGACAGAATCAGGTTGTTTGTCCTTTGAATCAGGAACCATTGCTCACCTTGAATACGTGTTTCAAAAAAAACGGAACAGGGTTGCAGTATAGATTGCGGCGCCTCGCTCCGGCAAACTTTCAAGGTCTGTAACATCTGTAAAATATATTTTTCATTCCGGCGCGGTGCATTTTGTCCGCCAATTGATTAGCATGATGATATTCACACTCTTTAATATTAGCCTCTATGTCACTCTCTTCTTCTGACGGCGGACTTCCTGTGCCACAACGGTACTGGGCTATTCTGACAATCGCCATTGGCCTCATCATGGCGGTGTTAGACGGCTCAATTGCCAATGTGGCTCTCCCAACCATTTCACGTGAGCTGCAGGCCAGCCCGGCCCAGTCGGTCTGGGTCATTAACGCCTATCAGATCGCGATTGTGGCTTCACTGCTGTCGCTGTCCTTTTTGGGCGATATCGTTGGATACCGCCGCGTTTATCAGTTCGGCCTGGTGGTCTTTGCCGCGACATCGGTGTTCTGCGCGCTGTCATCCACGCTGACGATGCTGACCGTTGCGCGTGTCTTGCAGGGGCTTGGCGGTGCTGCGGTCATGAGCGTTAATACAGCGCTGATACGCATTATCTATCCTCCTCGCTATCTGGGTCGGGGCATTGCCATCAATGCACTGCTGGTGGCGATCTCAACCGCTGCCGGTCCCACCGTCGCGGCAGCCATTCTTTCTGTTGCCAGCTGGCGTTGGTTATTTCTGATTAACCTGCCGCTGGGTGCAGTGACACTCTGGTTGGCGTTGCGTTATCTGCCCGATAACCCACAACGGGCAAAAACCCAGAAGTTCGATATCACCAGTGCGGTGATGAATGCGCTTTTTTTCGGGCTGTTGATTTCGGCTCTGGGGGGATTTGCGCAGGGACAGCCCCACTGGCTGATCGCCAGCGAAATTGTGGTGATCATCCTGGTCGGTTATTTCTTTATCCGTCGTCAGTTAAGGATGGAGGTGCCGCTGTTGCCGGTTGACTTGCTGCGTATTCCCATTTTCGCACTGTCGATCTGCACTTCTGTCTGCTCTTTCTGTGCACAAATGCTGGCGATGGTCTCTCTGCCTTTTTATCTGCAAAGCGTACTGGGTCGCGATGAAGTCGCAACAGGGCTGCTGCTGACGCCATGGCCTCTTGCTACCATGCTGCTTTCACCCCTTGCGGGCCGTTTGATTGAGCGAGTCCATGCCGGTCTGCTCGGCGGCATTGGTCTGGCACTGTTTGCCAGCGGGCTGTTCCTGCTGGCCCGGCTGCCTGCCCAACCTGACGACATGGATATTATCTGGCGCATGATGCTGTGCGGAGCCGGTTTTGGCCTGTTTCAGTCGCCAAACAACCATACAATCGTCACTGCTGCGCCGCGCAACCGCAGCGGCGGTGCCAGCGGTATGTTAGGCACGGCGCGATTACTGGGCCAGAGCAGCGGCGCGGCGCTGGTCGCGCTGATGTTCAATCTGATGGGAAATGGTGGAACCCATGCCTCGCTGTTATTAGCGGGAGGATTCTCTACCGTCGCCGCCCTTCTCAGCCTGTCACGAATGAAAGCCTGAGTTCAGCGATAAAAAAGGCGACGTTGCCGTCGCCTTTTTCGTGAGGGTTACTTCAGGTATTCACCGCTGCGCAGCGCTTCGATA
The DNA here is from genome assembly GCF_029967885.1 of Pantoea sp. V106_11. Lineage (NCBI taxonomy): Bacteria > Pseudomonadati > Pseudomonadota > Gammaproteobacteria > Enterobacterales > Erwiniaceae > Pantoea > Pantoea sp. V106_11. Next base: position 536,632 of record NZ_JASCAK010000020.1, on the reverse strand, counting down.
CGTTTATCTAACGGTGGATGCGACATAAAGAGTTCGCTAAATGATTTTCCTTTTCCGTTAATACAAAACGCCATCATGCTGCTGGGTTCCTGCGGCTCATAGCTGGTTTTCAGACGCTGCAAAGCCGCAATCATTTTTTCGCGCCCCACCAGTTTGGCCGAGCCGGCATCGGCATGGAATTCACGATGACGTGAAAACCACATCGTGATGATGCTGGCCAGAATACCGAATACCAGTTCAAGCACCATCGAGACAGCAAAGTAGACCAGCGGATTTCCGTTGCTGCTCTCCTCGCCATCACGGTTGCCGGACATAAAGCCCGCCGCAATCTGTGCCAGGATACGCGACACAAAGATAACAAAGGTGTTCACCACACCCTGAATCAGCGTCATGGTGATCATGTCGCCATTCGCAATGTGCGCCACCTCGTGCGCCAGCACCGCCTCCGCTTCATCACGACTCATGTTTTGTAGCAGGCCAGTAGAAACCGCCACCAGCGAGGCATTACGGCGCGCACCGGTTGCAAACGCGTTGATATCCGGCGCGTGATAGATAGCGACCTGGGGCATAGCAATACCGACCTGCTGTGCCTGTCGGCCAATCGTGTCAATTAACCAGCGCTCGGTTTCGTTGCGCGGTTGCTCAATCACTTCACCGCCAACTGAACGTAGCGCCATCCACTTCGACATCAGCAGTGAGACAAACGCACCGCCGAAGCCAAACAAGCCTGCCATTATCATCAGGCCCTGAACACTGCTTGACTGGATTCCTGTCAGACTGAGAATCAGCCCGAATACCAACATCACAGCCAGGTTGGTCAGCAGGAAAAGAGCAATACGCATCATAACGGTTAATCTTCCTCAGTAGTTCATGCGCTCATGCGCGGATACATATCCTATGAGCATTGTGCGGGTTTTCAAGCGACCTTAACGTTTAAGTGTCTAAAAAGACATAACTTTACAATATGACACAACCTTTCGCGCAACCTGTCGGAAACCGCTCAGACGAACACATTAACGACGCTTATCACTGCCAAATTAATGATAAAAAAAAGCACCGCGCTGGGCGGTGCTTTGGATAACCCGGGTTATGCCGTTAGTTGGTTTTGGCTGCCGGTGCCTCAGGTGAGGATTTCTCCAGCTGCGCCAGGTCATTGGCAATTTTTACCGTTTCATCCAGATAAGGATCGGGCTCTTTATAGTCTTTCGGCAAATCATCAAGGCTCTTCAGCGGCTTTTTACCTTCAGCCTGATAGCGCGCGTTAATGCGTTCCAGACGTAGCGCATCTTCCTCGTGGTTCTCTTTCTCGCGCTGGGCAAGATTGAGCGACACAATGTTGCGCTTGTCTTTCATGGCGTTAAAGCGGGCGATGTCCTTCATGATGTACTGGAACTCGCGATCCTTAGCGATGCGCTCATCGTGCTCTTTGGTCAGCTGTGGCGCCAGCGCCTTGACATCACCTGTGCGGGTGTAGGTCGCGGCCGTAATGCTGTCCCACGGTAACGCATTGTCCTCGAACTTCTCGCCCGTTTCCGCCGCTTCAACACCGGTTGGCATCAACAGGTCCGGCGTCACGCCTTTGCGCTGCGTACTGCCGCCATTGATACGATAAAACTTCTGAATCGTATACTGCACCGAACCCAGCGCAGGCCATTCCGGACGCAGCATCTGATCGTAAATGCGGTTCAGTGACCGGTACTGTTGAACGGTGCCTTTACCAAAGGTGGGCTCGCCGACGATCAGCGCACGACCATAATCCTGCATTGCCGCTGCAAAAATTTCTGATGCAGAAGCACTGAAGCGGTCAACCAGCACCACCAGCGGGCCTTTGTAATAAACAATGCCGTCGTTGTCGCTATCCTGACGCACGTGGCCATTGTTATCACGGACCTGAACAACCGGGCCACTTGGAATAAACAAGCCAGAAAGCGAAACCGCCTCGGTCAGTGCGCCGCCGCCGTTGGTGCGCAGATCGATGACGATGCTGTCAACGTTCTGCTTTTGCAGCTTCTGCAACTGCACTTTGACATCATCGGTCAGGCCAACGTAGAAGCCAGGAATATCGAGCACGCCGACTTTTTCTTTACCGACAGTGTGAATGCTCATTTTAACCGCGCGATCTTCCAGACGGATTTTCTCACGCGTTAAGGTCACAATACGGGTCTTAGTGCCTTTGCCAGCAGGCAGAATCTCAAGGCGAACCTTGCTGCCTTTCGGCCCTTTGATTTTGGCGACCACATCATCCAGGCGCCAGCCGATAACGTCTTCCATTGGCTTGCCAGGCTCACCGACGCCGACGATGCGGTCGCCAACGGTGATCGCTTTACTTTTCGCCGCCGGACCACCGGCCACCATAGAGTTGATAACGGTATAGTCATCATCCATCTGCAACACGGCACCAATCCCTTCGAGCGACAGGCTCATTTCGGTGTTGAACTGCTCCGTATTACGCGGTGAAAGGTAGTTGGTATGCGGATCGATTTCGTGGGCAAAAGCGTTCATTGCCAGCTGGAATACATCTTCACTGTTGCTTTGCGCCAGACGACGGATGGCAAAGTTATAACGTTTGGTCAGCACTTCACGGATTTCTTTTTCGTCTTTACCGGCGAGTTTAAGGCTCAGCTCATCGTATTTGACCTTGGCGTCCCACAGCGCATTCAACTCACTCTGGTCTTTCGGCCAGGGCGCTTTAGAACGGTCAATATCGATGGTGTCATTGCCGGTAAAGTTCATCGGACGCGCCAGCACCGTAAGCGCATACTGATAGCGCTCAAAGCGGCGTTTTTGCGCCAGATTATAAAGATCGTAAAAAATATCCAGCTTACCGCTACGCAGCTCATCACCCAGTTGGGTCTTCTTGCTGGCAAACTGTGCAACGTCCGACGCCAGCAACACGTTGTGGCTGTAGTCGAGCATATTGAGATAGCGGTCAAAAATCTTGGCCGAGAAGGCGCCGTCAAGATCGAACTGACGATAGTGAGAACGGGTAAAACGCGACGTCACGCGCTCGCTTACCGTCGCATCCTGCGGATCTTCATGCAGCTGTGGAATTTGATCGGCACGTGTAATGTTCTCGGCCGCAAAGGAAGGGCCTGACAACAGCAGGCCCGCAATCAATCCAACTTTTAAAAGGGTGTTCATGCCGGGGTCAGCCTCCGTTTCAGAACTGCAAATGTTCTGCGCGCACAATCATTGCCATGCCGGAAGCGAGCTGTACCCGGACGCCGTCTTTCGACACTTCCAGAACGGTTGCGTCCATCGCACTTTTGCCTGCTTTAACTTTAATACTCTGGCCGGGTTGCAAAGTTGAGGTATCAGTGATGGGTTTAGCCTGCTGCTCCGGGCGTGGTGCCGGTTTGCGATTCTGCGATGCAGTAGGACGCTCAGCAGACTGTGGACGCGGCTTACGCGCGGCCTCACCTTCTGCCGGTTTACGCGGAGCAGGCTTGCGTGGGCGACGTGGTGCGCTGGCACCCTCTTCGCCTTCACCGGCTTCGCGACGAGCGGCTCGCTGCTGGTCGCGCTGTGCCTGAACACGCGCCTTGGCATCTTCGAGTTGCTTACGGGCATGTTCCACGTGCTGCTCATCAAGAACACCACAGGGGTTTCCATCGAGATCCACACGGGTGGCACCCGCTTTGATACCGTACAAATAGCGCCAGCTAGAGGTATAAAGACGCAAGGCCGAACGCAACTGCGTCTTGCTCAGGTTCATTTCGCCCTGAACGCGCTCTACCAGATCCTGAAAGATACCGATTTTGAGCGGACGCGCTTCGCCTTCAGCGCTAAAGCAGTGCGGAAAGCGCTCCGCCAGAAAGCTAATGACTTCTTTACTGCTATTCAACTTAGGTTGATTTTCCATGAAATTTCCTGATTACTACGGGTTTGCCGACCAGAGCAGGCATGAACAGGCGACATTATAATGACAACATCGCCAAATGCCATGCAATCCAGTCGATTAGCTACGCGTCAGCTGCAAATATTTTTCTAAGTCACTGTTCGCGAGCACGTCGCAAAGCCCGTTAGTCAAGGCGACCAGCCCTTTTTCATCTTCACTATCAAAGCGATTGTATTCCACACTGTCGATATCCAGTACGCCGACAACCTGACCGTTTATTTTCAGAGGAATCACAATTTCTGCATTACTGGCGGCATCGCAGGCGATATGGCCAGGGAAAGCATGGACATCATCAACACGCTGCACCTGTTGTTGCGCCAGTGCGGTGCCGCAAACCCCTTTGCCCACGGGAATGCGCACGCAGGCGATTTTCCCCTGGAACGGGCCCAGAACCAGCGTATCGGCTTCCGTTAGCAGGTAGAAACCTGCCCAGTTCACGCCTTCGAGACGTTCATACAACAGCGCGCTAAAATTACCCATTGCAGCGAGGAACGCCGTTTCTCCCGCCAGTAAGGCGCGCATATCGCGATCTAAATCGGCGTAAAAGGCAGTTTTGTTCATTATTCAACCGTTACCAGTGACATCCGAGCGGCTAACCACTCCGCTTGTTAAAAATAAGCACTAAAAATCCATAGCCATAAGGTGAATCATAGCGTTAGTTACTATAACCTTAACATTCTGTGGATCGAAGCGTGATACCCGAGACAGGTACCCAGGCGATGTCTTACTGACCCTTTGCGTTAATCACAATAAGCGAAACATGCACTAATTTATGAAAATTCACGCTATCAGCCAGACATTGCCTCAGGCACGTTATCAGCGTTGTCCGCAATGCGATACCCTTTTTTCCTTACCAGATGTGAAATCGTATCAGTCAGCCCACTGTCCCCGCTGCAACGCGCAAATTGTGAGCGGCCGCGACTGGTCAATGACACGTCTGCTGGCGATGGCGGCCACGATGCTGGTGCTGATGCCTTTTGCTTTTAGCATGCCGCTTATCGACATTCGCCTGCTGGGCATGCGCATTGACGCCAGCGTACTGGAAGGTATCGTTCAGATGACGCTACAGGGCAATGTCCTGACCGCCTCGATGGTGGCGTTCTGTACTATCGGCGCGCCGGTGACGCTGGTGGCAGGCATTGGCTATCTGGCCCTGGGTGAGCGTTTAGGGATGAATCTGCGCCCGGTGCTGCTGATGCTCGATAAGCTCAAAGAGTGGGTGATGCTGGATATTTTTTTGATTGGCATCGCCGTCGCCTCCATAAAAGTCCAGGATTACGCCGACCTCGAATTAGGCTATGGGCTGGTCGCCTATGTGGCGCTAACCGTGCTGAGCGTCATTACGTTGATTCATCTGAACATGGAGCAGCTTTGGGAGCACTTTTATCCCCAGTCGCACCAGGTGACGCGGCGTGACGATCTTCAGGTCTGCCTTAACTGCCACTACACCGATATTCCTGACGCCCGCGGCCGCTGCGCGCGCTGTCATACGCCGCTTGATTTTCGGCGCCGCCACAGCTTACAAAAGTCCTGGGCCGCCCTTATCGCGTCAATTGTGCTGCTGATTCCCGCCAATCTGTTGCCGATTTCGGTGGTGTACCTGAACGGATCGCGCCGTGAAGACACGATCTTCTCCGGCATCCTGTCTCTGGCATCCGGTAACGTGCCCGTCGCAGCCGTGGTGTTTATCGCCAGTATTCTGGTTCCCTTCACCAAAGTACTGGTGATGCTGGCGCTGCTGCTCAGTATCCATTTCCGCTGCGAACAGGGCCTGAAAACCCGCATTCGTCTGCTACGTTTTGTGACCTGGGTTGGACGCTGGTCTATGCTGGATCTGTTTGTCATTTCACTAACCATGTCGTTGGTCAATCGCGATCAACTACTGGCTTTTACCATGGGACCCGCTGCGTTTTATTTTGGCGCGGCAGTGATCCTGACCATTATGGCCGTTGAGTGGCTGGATAGCCGCCTGCTCTGGGATGCACATGCAACAGGAAACGCCGACTACACCGACTAATGCTACGCTGCGCAACAAGCGTAAAATTTCACCTTTTTGGCTTCTGCCCATTATCGCAATGCTGATTGCGGGCTGGCTGCTTTGGACCAATTTTCAAGAGCGCGGCACGACCATCACCATCAATTTCCAGACGGCCGATGGCATCGTGCCCGGCCGCACGCCTATCCGCTATCAGGGCGTGGAAGTCGGTACTGTGCAGGGCATCAATCTTAGCGACGACTACAAAAAGATTCAGATCAAGGCCAGCATTAAGAGCGACATGCGCGATGCGCTGCGTGAAAATACGCAGTTCTGGCTGGTCACGCCAAAAGCCTCACTGGCGGGGGTTTCCGGTCTGGATGCGCTGGTGGGGGGGAACTACATCGGCATGATGCCAGGCGATGGTAAAGAAAGTGACACCTTTACCGCGCTGGATACCCAACCGAAATACCGCGTGAATACCGGTGAGCTCATGATTCACCTGCATTCATCCGACCTCGGCTCGTTGAACACTGGCTCGTTAGTGTATTACCGCAAAATCCCGGTGGGCCGTGTCTACGATTACAGCATTAACAATCAGAACAACGGCGTGTCGATTGACGTCCTGATTGAGCGGCGCTTCGTGAACCTGGTGAAAACCAGCAGCCGCTTCTGGAATGTGTCAGGAATGAATGCAGACGTCAGCCTGAGCGGGGCCAGAGTACAGCTAGAAAGCCTGTCAGCCTTAGTCAACGGCGCTATCGCCTTTGACTCGCCTGAGGGCGCGGAAGCCGCCAAAACCGATCAGAACTATCAGCTCTATCCCGACCTGGCTCACAGCCAGCGGGGCGTGCTGATATCGCTGGATCTGCCCAGCGGGGATAATCTCTCAGCCAACCGTACACCGCTGATGTATCAGGGCTTAGAAGTCGGCACCCTGACCAAGCTGAACCTGCAGGATGGCGGTAAAGTGACCGGTGAGATGACGATCGATCCCTCAGTCGTGGGACTGATGCGTGAAGGCACGCGTATTGAGATGCGCAGCCCCAAACTCAGCCTCACGGATACCAGCCTGAGCAGCCTGCTGACCGGTAACACCTTTGAGCTGGTGCCTGGCGATGGTGCACCGCAGCAGCATTTTACGGTGGTCGCACCCAATAAAACGCTGCTGCAGCAACCCAATGTTCTCACCGTGAAACTGAGCGCCCCCGAAAGCTACGGCATCGATGCCGGCCAACCCCTGATGTTGCACGGACTAAAAATTGGTCAGGTAATTTCCCGGGATCTGGATGCAAACGGCGTTAATTTTGTTGTCGCGGTCAATCCTGACCAGCGCCAACTGGTCCACGGCGACAGTAAATTCATTGTGAACAGTCGCCTTGACGTGAAATTCGGCCTGGATGGCATGCAGGTGCTGGGCGCCAGCGCCCGCGAGTGGGTCGATGGCGGTATTCGTCTGGAGCCGGGTAAACAAGGCGCACCTAAGACGGCCTATCCCCTCTTTGCCGATGCTGAACGCGCGGAAGAAGGCATTACCGGCGATGGCCCATCCACCACGCTGATGCTGACGGCGAAAAGCCTGCCAGACGTTCAGGCCGGCTCAATTGTGCTCTATCGTAAATTCCAGGTCGGTGAAATTACGCAAGTCACCCCGCGCGCTGATGCGTTTGATATCGCGGTCCACATCAAACCGGAATACCGCAAACTGCTCTCTGCTGAAAGTGTGTTCTGGGCAGAAGGCGGCGCACGCGTTCAGCTTAACGGCAGTGGGTTAACCGTGCAGGCCTCGCCGCTAAACCGGGCGTTGAAAGGCGCCATTAGCTTCGACAACCTGACGGGCGCGAAAATTGATAAAGGCGCGAAGCGCGTGCTTTATCCGTCTGAAACGGCTGCACGGGCCGTGGGCAGCCAGATTACGTTACATACCTATGACGCCAGCAAGCTGTCCGCCGGCATGCCCATTCGTTATCTCGGTATCAACGTGGGACAAATCGAGTCGCTGTCGCTGAGCGATGACAACAATCAGGTGGTGGCGAAGGCCGTACTCTACCCTGAATATGTGCAGAGTTTTGCCCGCGTCGACAGCCGTTTCTCGGTGGTATCGCCAGAAATTTCTGCCGCAGGTGTAAATCATCTGGAAACGATCCTCCAGCCTTATGTCAACGTCGATCCGGGTAAAGGCCGTGGCGCGCGCACCTTTGAGCTGCAGGAAAGCACCATCACGGATTCACGTTACCTTAACGGCCTGAACATCTATGTGGATGCGACCGAAGCGGGTTCCCTGTCGCTGGGTACGCCGGTGCTGTTCCGCGGGGTAGAAGTGGGCACGGTGACCGGTACATCGCTGGGGAATATGGCAGACCGCGTACAAATCGCGCTGCGTATCAGTAAGAAATACCAGCACCTGGTCCGCAACAATTCGGTGTTCTGGCTGGCCTCGGGCTATAACCTGGACTTTGGCCTGATTGGCGGCGTGGTGAAAACCGGCACCTTCCAGCAGTTTATCCGTGGCGGTATTCAGTTTGCTACGCCGCCGACCGTGCCGCTGGCACCTCAGGCAACGTCAAACAAACACTTCCTGCTGCAGGATGAACCGCCTAAAGACTGGCGTAACTGGGGAACGGCGATCCCCGACCCGAATCAACCTTAAGCCATACGGGCAGCCCAGGCTGCCCGTTTTCTTTTGGCGTGCTACACTGCCGCCTTTGCCTCAAAGAGAACTTATCCGTGTCCGACTCCGCCTCACGCTTCCCTGCCGAATTCCTCGATCTGATACGCCAGAGCTTGCCCGATGATACTGACCTGCAGCAGTTTATTGACATCAGCCTGCAGCCATTACGTCGCAGCCTGCGCGTTAACACCTTAAAGATCGGCGTTAGTGACTTTCTGACACAAACCGCGCATTACGGCTGGCAGTTGACGCCGGTTCCCTGGTGTGCGGAAGGATTCTGGATAAATCGCGAGGACGAAAGCCTGCCGCTGGGCAGCGTTGCGGAGCATCTGAGCGGCCTGTTTTATATCCAGGAAGCCAGCTCAATGCTGCCGGTGACAGCACTGTTTGCGGCCCAGCCCGATGCCATGAGCGTCATGGATATGGCTGCTGCCCCCGGCTCCAAGACCACCCAGATTGCCGCCTGCATGCACAACCGGGGCGTCATTCTGGCCAACGAGTTTTCCGCCAGCCGGGTCAAAGTGCTTCATGCCAACATAACCCGTTGCGGCGTAACCAACAGCGCCCTGACCCACTTTGATGCCCGCGTCTTTGGGCCTGCGCTGCCGGAACAGTTTGATGCCATTTTGCTGGACGCGCCCTGCTCGGGTGAAGGCGTCATGCGTAAAGATGCTGATGCCCTGAAAAACTGGTCGCTGACCAGCACGCAGACTATCGCGCAGACTCAGCGCGACCTTATCGAAAGCGCGTTCCACGCCCTCAAGCCCGGCGGTACGATGGTTTACTCTACCTGTACGCTTAATCAGATTGAGAACCAACAGGTTGTCGCCTGGCTGCTGGCGCGCTATCCGGACGCCGTTGAAATCGCCCCGTTGAATGGGTTATTTGCCGGGGCGGAGCGGGCCGCGACGCCTGAAGGTTATCTTCACGTTTTCCCGCACCTGTTCGACAGCGAAGGGTTCTTTGTCGCCTGCTTGCGTAAAACGGCCTCTGTCACACGGCTACCTGAACCGACCTATAAAGTGGGTAAGCTGCCGTTCAGCCACGTCAGTCGCAAACTGGAAAGCGAGATTGTACAGTCGGCGGCGCAGGTGGCGATTCAGTGGGATGACAACCTTCAGCTCTGGCAGCGCGATAAGGAGATCTGGCTGTTCCCGGCCGGTGTGACACCGCTGTTAGGTAAGGTCCGTTTCTCGCGGATTGGCCTGAAGCTGGCCGAAACCTTTGCAAAAGGCTATCGCTGGCAACACGAGGCCGTCATTGCCCTTGCCTCCCCGCGCCCCGACCAGACGTTTGCGCTAAACGAAGCTGAAGCCGAAGAGTGGTATCGCGGTCGCGATATTTATCCTGAAAGCGCCCCCACGCGGGATGAAATGATAGTGACCTATCAGGATCAGCCGCTCGGGCTGGCTAAACGTGTTGGCAGCCGTATTAAAAACAGCTATCCCCGCGAGCTGGTACGCGACGGCAGGCTGTTCCGGTAACTGCCCCACTCGCCTTTTGTGACACTGTCACGAAATCATCCCATTTTCACCTTGCAAAGGGGATGATTCGTTGAGGTTAGCAGGCAAGACAGGCGGTAATGAGAATGGAAGAACGCCGGCAGAAGCCGGCGTTCTGATGTCATGACCTCAGGCGGGACGCGTTTTGGCCGGGTGCGTCAGCAGTTTAGCGGCAGGCCGGACAGGACGCCGGACCAGTTCACCGCCACAGTTCGGACACCGCCCTTTAAGGTGCTGCTCAGCGCAGGCGGCGCAAAACGTGCACTCGAACGAACAGATGCGCGCATCGTGGGATGCCGCAGGCAAATCAATATCACAGCGTTCACAGTTAGGGCGCAGTTCCAGCATGGCATCTTCCTCGGCGATTTCGGCTTTCAGCGTGACAAAACCCGCGCACCTTGTCGAGGATTTTCATCGTGCCAGCGGCACGTTCAGGGCCGTTGTTCATCGGGGCGGAGATGACTGATTCAGCGTCTTATTCGTGCCAGGGTCGTCATCATTCTCGTCCCCGCCATCATCTTCACCGCCTTCCTCGTCCTCGTTTATCTCATCACTGTTGACCATCGCCGCCTGAATCGCCTCGTCTTCGAGCACCGGATTAAGCGCCGCGCCTAAGGGCGACGTCGCCAGGCTGTCTGGCAACACCACGTGCGGCAGGGGTACTTCAGTGGTGGGTAACGGCTGAGGCGTTTTCATGAAGCTCAGTGCGGCAATCAGCAGCGTACACAGGGTGAAGAACAGATAGAGCAGGTTGCTGCCGAAGGGCTGCATCAATGTACCCACCAGTAAGGGACCGATGCTGGCCCCGATGCCAAATGCCATCAGCAGACAGGCCGTCAGGGAAACGCGCTGCTCAGCAGCCACCTGATCGTTAGCCAGGGCAACCTGTAAAGGATAAAGCGCAAACTGCACCATGCTGGCGACAAACGCGATACCCAGTACCCAGTTAAAGGGTAGATTTGGCAGCAAGACCAGCGGCAAACAGGCCAGCATTAAAACTAGTGAGATATAAAACAGCAGCCGCTGACGGTCATAGCGATCGGACAGCCAGCTGAGCGGAAACTGCGAGACGAGTCCGGCGAAGATGGTCAGGCTCATAAAGATACCGGTCTGCGCGTCACTGAACCCTTTGCTACTTGCATAGACCGGCGCCAGACCATAGAACGCGCCGACCACCATGCCGGTTAACAGGGTGGTACTGAGCAACTTAGGAATGGTGCGAATGAAATAGCCCAGCTCCATCGGTGCAGGCGACATGGGCCGGACGTGCGTGCGCGTCGTCAGCGCAATGGGCACCAGACAAAGCGCAAAGCAGAGCGCCACGATCAGGAGCGTGTTAATACCAAACCCGCTTTGCAGCGTCAGCACCACCTGACCGCTGCTTAAGCCAAGGTAGGTCGCCACCATATAGAAGCCAAAAATCAGGCCGCGCTGGGAAGATTCCGCCTGGTCATTGAGCCAACTCTCCAGCACCATGTACTGACACATCATGCACAGGCCGATAATCAAACGCAGGAAAACCCACAGCGGTATAAAGTCCGTCAGCCCGTGCCCTATTACCGAGGCGGTGATAATCCCGGCGCAGGCGACGTAAGCGCGAATATGGCCGACGCGGGCAATCAGGTTGTGTCCCACTTTTCCACCAATCACCAGGCCAATGTAATAGGCGGCAATAATCGCGCCGATTAGGGCACCGTTTACCGCTTCATGCGCCAGGCGAAGTGACACATAGGTGGTCAGCAGGCCCGAACCCAGCAGCATTAACAGCGTCGTGGTATAAAGCGGCAGAAATGTTCTGAGTATTTTTCGCATACGACTCCCTGTCTACCCCTTTGGTCGGTGTCCTGTCAGAGTTAACCATAGTTGATTTTGTCACGGTTTAGGTCGGGACAATTCCGACTATAAAAAAAGCCCGTAAACCACCTGGCTTACGGGCTGCTGACTCAGGCGTTAGGGAAGGTAATACTGTTTCCCGGTGCCTCACGATGAAGATGGATAAAGTTAAGATGGCGTTCGTATTGATCGAGGATATCAATAATCACCTGTTCTTTGCTGTAGTCCATCAGGTCATTGCCCTGACTGCCTTCCAGCAGGAAGGTTTCCAGCCGGTAATAGGTCGATTTTCCGCTACGCGCGCGGTAGGTAAAGCCCGGTATAGAGTACTGCTGAGGCCAGACCTGATAGAGGAAATCCTGCTCCTCGCCCAACTGCACCCGCAGGTCCAGATAACCCAGGGGATGTTCGTCATTGGCCGCAACCCTGTCCAGCGTAACCTTAGCTCCGCGCAGCTCCAGCTCTTTCGCCACTTCCTGCATGGCGGGGAAGAGAGTTTCTTCCATCATCTTCAGCGTGTAACGCGAGCCAGGATAGTTCATCAGGCGCGACAGGCGTTTTTTCCAGGTCAGACGATCGGTCGCATGGGCCAGATAGGGTGCAGTTTCCCGTGAAGCACTGGCGCGGCGGTAATCTTCAACCTTAAGTGATTTATACAACCCCGCCATCACAAAGAAGATCACGAAGCTAAATGGCAGCCCCATGATAACCGTCGTGTTTTGCAGCGCGGTAATGCCGTTGGTCATCAGCATACTTAACGTCAGGACGCCGATGGCTACCGACCAGAAAATACGCAGCCAGTTGGGGGCATCACTGTTAATGTCTTTCAACTTTGAGGTGAAGTTACCTAACACCAGCGATCCGGAATCCGCTGAGGTGACGTAGAACAACATGCCGGTAATGGTGGCGACAGATGCGCTCAGCTTAAACGCCGGATACTGCGCCAGCAGGCTGTAGAAGCCACGTTCGGCGTGCGTCATGACTTCCTGTGCAAAACCGGCGTCGCCGTGAATAATTTCATACAGGGCCGCGTTACCGAATACGGACAGCCACAGCAGCGTAAAGGTAAAAGGAATCACCAGCGTACCCAGAACGAATTCACGGATGGTACGGCCGCGAGAGATACGCGCCAGGAACAGGCCGACGAACGGCGACCAGGCAACCCACCAGGCCCAGAAAAACAGCGTCCAGCTGTTCATCCACTGCGTTGGCCGGTCAAAGGCAAAGGTGTTCAGCGTCATGCCCATAAAGCGGTTGATGTAGTCTCCCACGTTAAGCACCAGCGCATTCAGCAGGAAACTGGTGTTGCCTGCAAACAGAACAAACAGAATCAGGCAGAGCGCCAGGGCGACATTCAGTTCCGACAGAATACGGATACCTTTGTCCACACCGGAGGTCACTGAAATGGTGGCTATAACCACCGATAAAACGATCAGCGCGGTCTGGGCAGTTAACCCTTCCGGAATATCAAACAACACTTTCAGCCCGTAATTGAGCTGCACAACACCGATGCCAAGCGTGGTGGCGATACCGAAAATCGTGCCGATAACGGCGGCGATATCAACCGTGTGCCCAATCGGCCCGTTGATGCGCTTGCCAAAAATGGGATACAGCGCCGAACGAATGGTGAGCGGCAGATTATACCGGTAGCTGAAGTAGCCGAGCGCAATCCCCATCAGGGCATACATTGACCACCCGGTTAAGCCGTAATGAAACAGCGTCCAGACCATCGCCTGGCGGGCCGCCTCCATGGTCTGCCCTGCACCTTCCGGCGGCTGCATATATTGCGAAACAGGTTCGGCTACCGAGAAAAACATCAGGTCGATACCGATACCGGCAGCAAACAGCATCGCCGACCAGCTCAGTACACTAAACTCTGGCTTTGACTGCTCCGGCCCCAGCTTGATTGAGCCGAAACGGGAACAGGCCATGTAAATCACAAACACAATGTAGAGCGTGGCCGCCAGCATGTAATACCAGCCGAACGCGGAAGATACCCAGTTGACTGCCTTGAGGATCCAGCCTGCGGCTTCGTTACTGAACAAAATGGTGATGAGTGAAAAGGTCAGAATCAATCCCGCCGATGTATAAAACACTACAGGATTGATTCTGTCTTTTTCACTACTAGGTGGACTCGTCATCGTTTACCTCTGGTTGTTGGCGTGTAAATTTTGCAAGGGATCATCCTGTTTGGATAATCCGGCGTCCCGGCGTCGTGTGTTTTTACGCTTCGTTTCCTGCTGTTACATTCTGGTCAAAACTAGCAAATCTGCCACACTTACCGCTTCACTTACTCAACTTTTAGGACACATCATCCTAACAAGGATTCTATTTATATTGAACATCCAATCAAAAAAAGTTTAAATAGGGGTTCGGTTTCAGGCTGGAGTGAGAGTCATGCCAAAGGTAGGGATGCAGCCAATACGACGTCGGCAGCTGATCGATGCAACGCTGGGAACAATTAATGAGGTGGGTATTAATGATGCCACCATTGCCCAGATTGCACGGCGCGCAGGGGTTTCAACGGGCATCATCAGTCATTACTTCAAGGATAAGAACGGCCTGCTGGAAGCCACCATGCGCGATGTGACGCGTCAGCTACGTGAGGCGGTCGCGAGTCGACTGGCGTCCCTGACAGAGGCCTCAGCAGAGGTGCGGCTGCGCGCTATCGTTGACGGCAACTTCGACGAAAGTCAGATCGAACGTGCGGTAATGAAAGCCTGGCTTGATTTCTGGTCGAGCAGCATGCATCAGCCGCAGCTCAAACGTCTGGAACGGGTCAGCCACCGGCGGTTGTTTTCCTCTTTAGCGGTTGAATTTCGCCGCCAGTTACCAAAGGAAAAGGCCCGTCTTGCCGCGTACGGGCTGGCGGCCATGATCGATGGTCTGTGGTTACGCGCCGCGTTGAGTGGCAAGCCGTTTGACGCCGCCACCGCCCGAACACTAACCACCCAATTCATTCGTCAGCAGTTAGCTGGCGAACACGAGTAACGGAACCAGGAGAAATTATGTCCCGATTCAACGAGCAACAACTCTACATCAATGGTACCTACGTTGCCGCCACCTCTGGAGAAACCTTCCAGAGCATCAATCCGGTCAACGGTGAGGTTCTGGCTGATGTTCAGATCGCCGGACGCGAGGATGTCGATCGTGCCGTCGCCGCTGCCAGAAAAGGACAAAAGATCTGGGCAGCGATGACCGCAATGGAACGTTCACGCATTCTGCGTCGTGCGGTTGATATCCTGCGCGAGCGCAATGATGAGCTGGCTGAGCTGGAAATGCTTGATACCGGTAAGCCGTTCAGTGAAACCTCCAGCGTGGACATCGTGACCGGTGCCGACGTACTGGAATATTACGCTGGGCTGATCCCTGCGCTGGAAGGCCAGCAAATTCCGCTGCGTGATACCTCGTTTGTTTATACCCGCCGCGAACCGCTGGGCGTTGTTGCGGGCATCGGTGCCTGGAACTATCCGATCCAGATCGCGCTGTGGAAGTCAGCGCCTGCTCTGGCCGCCGGCAACGCCATGATCTTCAAGCCCAGTGAAGTCACGCCACTGACGGCCCTGAAACTGGCTGAAATCTACACGGAAGCGGGCGTGCCGGATGGCGTGTTCAACGTGCTACCGGGAACCGGCGCGGTGACCGGCCAGCTGCTGACCGAACATCCTGGCATTGATAAAGTCTCGTTCACCGGCGGCGTCGTCAGTGGTAAGAAGGTAATGGCGAACGCGGCCGGTTCTACGCTGAAAGACGTTACGATGGAGCTGGGCGGTAAGTCACCGCTGATCATCTTTGATGATGCCGATCTCGATCTCGCCGCGGATATCGCCATGATGGCTAACTTTTACAGTTCAGGCCAGGTATGTACTAACGGCACGCGCGTGTTTATTCCCGCCGGGCTGCAGTCGGCGTTTGAAGCCAAAATTCTTGAGCGCGTTGCGCGCATCAAAGCGGGCGACCTGCGCGATCCTGAGACTAACTTTGGCCCGTTGGTCAGCTTTAGCCACCGCGACAACGTCATGCGCTTTATCGCCTCTGGCGTTGAAGAAGGCGCACGTCTGCTGTGTGGCGGAAAACACTTAACGGGCGAAGGCTTTGATCAGGGCGCCTGGGTTGAACCCACCGTATTCAGCGACTGCCGTGACGAGATGAAGATTGTCCGTGAGGAAATCTTTGGTCCTGTGATGTCAATTCTGAGCTACACCTCTGAAGACGAAGTGATACGTCGGGCCAATGACACCGAATTCGGTCTGGCTGCCGGCCTGGTCACGCAAGACCTTAACCGCGCGCACCGCGTGATCCATCAGATTGAAGCCGGTATTTGCTGGATTAACACCTGGGGTGAATCTGCCGCCGAAATGCCGGTTGGTGGCTATAAGCACTCTGGCGTGGGACGTGAAAACGGCCTGATGACGCTGCAAAATTACACCCAGGTGAAGTCGGTTCAGGTAGAACTGACGCGTTTTCAGTCTGTATTTTAATCCCCCTACCTGAGGAGCGACGAATGGAATTTGATTACATTATCATTGGAGCCGGATCCGCAGGGAATGTCCTGGCTACCCGACTGACCGAAGACAGCAATGTGAATGTCTTACTGCTGGAAGCGGGCGGCCCCGACTATCGTTTTGATTTCCGAACCCAGATGCCTGCGGCACTGGCTTACCCTTTACAGGGAAAACGTTATAACTGGGCCTACGAAACGGAACCTGAGCCTTACATGAACAACCGCCGGATGGAGTGTGGCCGAGGCAAAGGCCTGGGCGGTTCATCACTGATCAACGGCATGTGTTACATCCGCGGTAACGCCATGGATCTGGACAACTGGGCGACCATGCCCGGTCTGGAAAACTGGAGCTACCTGGACTGTCTGCCCTACTACCGTAAATCAGAAACCCGTGATACGGGCGCCAACGATTACCACGGCGGAGAGGGTCCGGTCAGCGTGACCACGCCGAAGAAAGGCAATAACGTTCTGTTTGAGGCGATGATTCAGGCAGGCGTTCAGGCTGGCTATCCGCGTACCGATGACCTTAACGGCTATCAGCAGGAAGGCTTTGGTCCAATGGACCGCTTTGTCACGCCTGAAGGTCGTCGTTCAAGCACCGCGCGCGGCTATCTGGACAGGGCGAAAAATCGTGCCAACCTGAAAATCGTTACGCATGCCACGACCGATCGCATTTTGTTTGAAGGCAAGCGTGCAATAGGTGTCGAGTACCTGATCGGCGACAGCAATACGCTGCATACGGTTCACGCCCGCCGCGAAGTCTTGCTGTGTGCAGGGGCCATTGCCTCCCCTCAGATCCTGCAGCGTTCCGGCGTGGGTTCAGCCGAGTTGCTGAACCAGTTCGATATTCCGGTGGTACATGACCTGCCAGGCGTGGGTGAAAATCTGCAGGATCACCTGGAAATGTACCTGCAGTACGAGTGCAAAGAGCCGGTCTCGCTCTATCCGGCGTTGAAATGGTGGAACCAGCCTAAGATTGGCGCGGAATGGCTGTTTAACGGCACCGGCGTCGGGGCAAGCAACCAGTTTGAGGCAGGCGGATTTATTCGCAGCCGCGAAGAGTTTAGCTGGCCGAATATTCAGTACCATTTTCTGCCGGTCGCGATTAACTATAACGGGTCAAATGCGGTAGATGCGCACGGTTTCCAGTGTCATGTTGGCTCTATGCGGTCGCCGAGCCGGGGTCATGTGCGCCTGAAATCGCGCGATCCACGTCGCCATCCTGCGATCCTGTTCAACTATATGTCACATGAGCAGGACTGGCACGAATTCCGCGATGCCATCCGCATTACGCGTGAGATCATTAATCAGCCGGCCCTGGATAAATACCGCGGACGTGAAATCAGTCCGGGCATTGAATGCCAGACCGATGAAGAACTGGATGAGTTTGTCCGTAATCATGGCGAAACGGCCTATCATCCCTGCGGCACCTGTAAAATGGGCAATGACGAGATGTCGGTCGTTGACGGTGAAGGCCGCGTTCACGGACTCCAGGGATTACGCGTTGTCGATGCCTCAATTATGCCGCTGATCATCACCGGTAACCTGAATGCGACCACCATTATGATCGGTGAAAAAATTGCCGACTGCATTCGTGGACTTGATGCTCTGCCACGCAGCACGGCTGACTACTATGTGGCGGGCGAAGCGCCCGTTCGTACGGAACCCGCGCGCCCAGCGTAAGGTTTTCTACGACATCAAAGCCGGACTGCTGTCCGGCTTTTTTTTGCCGAAACGCAACCGTGCCTAAACCCCAGCAATATTGACCTGATATTTGTCAAAAACCCGAACAAACAGGCTGTGCCTGGGGCGGTTTTAATGATATAACGCTACTGTGTTCATTACCGGAGGCTTTCCCCGTCCACTGAAGAGAAGCAACAACGTGGATGCATTGTTTAATTATGAGCAGGATGTTCATTACTCTTTTTAACCCCCTTTTTACCCTCGCACCTGTCAGCGTTAACGCCGTCGATCAGCACTGGCGCAGCGCCCTTTAGTCCCCTTTCTGCCAGCCAACTTCTTTTCTGCCGTTGCGTTACGCATCACGGTAAATCATGACGTCGATTGATGGAGAAAACCCATGCGCGCCTGGGGATTATTAGTACTCGCTATTGTTACGGAAATTATAGGTACCCTGACCATGAAATGGTCCAGCCTGAATCAGAGTCAGCTGGGTTATGTGGTCATGCTGGGGATGATTGCCTGTTCTTATTTTTTTTTGAGTTTCGCCATCAAGCGCATTGCGCTGGGTGTGGCTTACGCGCTCTGGGAGGGCATTGGCATTCTGCTGATCACCTTATTTAGCGTGCAGCTTTTTGATGAAACCCTGTCGTTAATGAAAATCTGCGGTTTGATCACGCTGATGACGGGCATTCTGCTCATTAAAGTCGGCAGCGGTGAGGTGAAGGAGGCAGAACATGATCCTGCCTGATGTGATCCATTTTGCCTGGCTGGCACTGGCGGTCCTGCTGGAGATAGCCGCAAATATTTTGCTTAAGTACAGCAACGGCTTTAAAAAAATCCTCCCGGGAATGCTGTCTCTGGCCTGCGTGCTGCTGGCGTTTAGCGCGCTGTCTCAGGCGGTTAAAGGCATCGATCTGTCGGTTGCTTACGCCCTGTGGGGCGGCTTTGGTATCGTCGCGACCGTGGCAGCAGGATGGATACTGTTTGGTCAGCGGCTCAACCTCAAGGGCTGGGTGGGGCTTGTGCTGTTATTGCTGGGCATGATCATTCTGAAACTGGCCTGATAACAGGGGGACGCTGACGTCCCCTTTTTCATCTTTATCCCTGGATTCGCAAAAACATGCCCGCACGTTCTGGCAGCAATGCCGGTTCGAAACCATAACGGGCATAAAAACCCGGCGAGCCATGACTGGCAATCAAACTGATGTAGGCGGAGGGCGGCGCATGGCGCGCTATCCAGGCCATTAACGCCGTCATAATACGATCGCCCACCCCCTTTTTATGATGTTGTGGCAGCACAGCAATATCGGTAATGACAAAAAAGCAGCCTCCGTCGCCAATCACTCTTCCCATGCCAACCGGCGCGTCCTGATGGCAAACCACCACGCTGTACAAACCGTTTCTTAACCCCGTCTTTGCGGCCTGTTCCGTTTTGTCACTTAATCCTGCGCTCACTCTGATGTGGCGATAGGTTTCTACAGACGGTATTTCTTCCCGAATGATATAGTCCACGTTACTGACCCCCTGGTAATATAAATATCCAACCCTTCTCGGTTTGATTGATATTAATGGTGAAAAAACGCGAGATATAACGATGATTTCTGCGCCAAACGGTGAGTTAAACTCACCTTTACCAGGCAACCGCCTGCCCTCGTTAATGGCGCTGCGCTGTTTTGAAGCGGCGGCGCGTTTCGAAAGCTTTGCCCGTGCAGCAGACGAACTGCATCTCACGCCCGGTGCTGTCAGCCGGGCGGTGCGCGTACTTGAAGAGGATTTAGGTGTTGCGCTGTTTGCGCGTCGTAACCGGAAAGTCTGTCTGACAGAAGCAGGCGAACAGCTGGCTGACGCGGTCAGTCACGGCTTCGCCATGATCTCCCGCAGCGTAAACCGCTTACGCGCGGGAACGCGCCAGCGCGTGCTGTCATGTGAGCCCACGTTATTAATGCGCTGGCTGATTCCACGCTGGGGCGATTTTGAGGCGCGCTTCGGTAAAAATGAGATCCATCTGGTCGCGGCCAGTGGCGCATTCTCGTTTGATCAGGGGATTGATTTTGCACTGCGCCGCAATGATTTTACTCACGTATCGCCCTGCCATATCGAACACTTGTTCAGGGAAAAGGTGGGACCGGTCTGCCGCCCCGATCGCGTCACGGCCTGGTTCGACAGCGAGCGTCCGGGTTTGAATCCGGACGCGCCTTTACTGCTCTCCAGAAGCCGCCCGGAGGCGTGGCAGGTCTGGGCGACGGCGATGCAGATACCGGCTCCCGTTAACGTGCAGCAGTGTTTCGAACATTTTTATTTTAGCCTGCAGGCGGCGGTAGCCGGGATCGGCGTAGCCATAGGACCCTGGCCGCTCGTTAAAGATGATATTCAAAGCGGCATACTGGCCGCACCAATGGGGTTTGTGGAAGATGGCTCAGAGTATTGCCTGTTCTCGCCTGAGGTCGCAAAGGCAGGAACGCTTGAGCGCGATCTCACAGACTGGCTGCACGAAATCAGTGGAACAGCATAATCGTCGCTCGCGTTGTCGCCTCGCGCCTGGCCGGGGCTTAGCTGTATTGCACCAGCATCTGCAATGCCTCATCAAACTGCCCTTTCGCTTCGGCCTCGCGAAAGTAGCGCACGCGTTCCACACAGACTTCGGTGGGCGTTGTGCCGCTGTGCAATAACGTCATAACCTCATCGGCGAAGGCATCAAGCGGCATGCTGTCAGGATCCTGAGACTGCCCGGGCGCTAACTCGGTTTGCACCTGTGGCGGGATAATCTCAATCACCTCAACCTTCCCTTTTAACAGCGGCCGAAGGGCTGCGGTATAGGAGTGAAGTGCCGCTTTAGTGGCGCTGTAGGTCGGCGACGCAGGGAAAGGGACAAATGCCAGCCCGGACGACACGTTAATAATAGCCGCAGCGGGCTGAGCGCTCAGGTGATCGATTAGCGCATCAGTGAGCCTGACGGGCGCAATAAAATTGGTTTCGGTCATTCTCACAACATCGCTCAGGTCGCGGCGTGAAGTGATGTCCTCAGGGCTAAAGACGCCAGCATTGTTGACTAAAACATTCAGGTGCGGATACGTCTGGAGCAGCAGAGGAATGGCGTGACTGACGTCATCCGCATCGGTGACATCTAAAACCCAGGTCGCTATGCCTTCTCGTCCGGCCGCCGCTTCGTCCAGCGCGTCCTGACGACGCCCGGTAATAATCACCTTGTTCCCGGCGTCATGCCAGCGATGCGCCAGTGAGCGCCCAATGCCCGTTCCCCCACCGGTGATCAACAATGTATTGCCGTGCTTATTCATCTTGCGTGCTCCCGTTTGAACCGCCATAAATAATCAGCGAGCGCATTATCTCGCCGATTAATTATTAACCACAGCGTCAGAATCCTCTCACTTTTTTCTCAACGGGTGGACTTAACCACCACGTTAGGGCTTAGTTACCGCCTTAGTGCAAGTATAACTAACTGATTAACGGGGTTTTACCATGTCTGCGACACGAGGTTGGTCCACGGAACTGGAGGGGTTACGCGGCATCGCTTCTCTTTGGGTACTGCTGGGACACATAAGTCTGCTTATCCATTGCCATATTACCTTGATCTCCTCACCCGGCATTGGCGTGGATCTCTTTATCCTGCTTTCGGGCTATCTGATGGCAAAAAACTATGTGGAACGCCAGCACAAGGAGCCCTGGCAACGCGCGGAAACCATTAAAAAATTCTGGTTACGCCGTTTTTTCCGCATTGCCCCGCTTTATTATCTGCTGCTGGCGGTTGCCCTGATCTATGGCCCCTGGTTTGGTGAGATGCGCGATACCATTGCCCAGTTTTATTCCGGGACCGCAACAGAATCTTCACGCTATGCGGATCAGTCGTTCATGAACGTGCTGACGCATCTGTCATTCCTGTTTGGCGTGCTGCCCGCCTATGGATTCAATACCACGCTGCCCGACTGGAGCATTGGGCTGGAAATGCAGTTCTATCTGCTGTTTCCGTTTATGAT
This sequence comes from Pantoea sp. V106_11, assembly GCF_029967885.1. Taxonomy (NCBI): domain Bacteria; kingdom Pseudomonadati; phylum Pseudomonadota; class Gammaproteobacteria; order Enterobacterales; family Erwiniaceae; genus Pantoea; species Pantoea sp. V106_11. Next base: position 514,574 of record NZ_JASCAK010000020.1, on the reverse strand, counting down.
GCTGGCGGTGATGCGCTTCGGTTACGCGACCGCCCTGCTAAGCATGATGGCGCTGAGTTGCGCAGGCCGTTACCTGCTGCCCGACTACTATGAAGCCTTTGAAATGCCGTCAATGATTCTGATTAAACTGAATATGTTTATTTCAGGCATGCTGCTGGCTGAAGCGGTACGCCGTAAATCCCTGCTGTACGTGCTGTTTGCCCTTGCCGGACCGGCCGTAAGCGTGCTGATTGGGCTGGGTGCCATTAAGCTGCAGGTGATGCTGGAAGCCTTAATGATTATCGGTATGGCGGCCGTGCTCTGGCAGTATCAGGAAAGCAGCCTGATGGCAAAACTGATCCGCATTCCGCGTAAGGTGTTAAACAACCGTCTGAGTACATGGTTGGGCGATGTGTCGTTTTCGGTCTACTTGCTGCATCTGCTGATCGTGATCCCGGCCATTGCGCTGTTGCTCAATCAAACGGACATTGAGTATCAAAATGATCTGACGCGTTTTTTGATTGTTTGTGCCGTATCGATTCCGGTGACCTACGCGCTGGCATCATTACTGTTTAACTGTGTGGAAAAACCGGGAATAAAACTGGGCAAGAAGTTTCTGGCACCCAGGCCTGCACGCTGATGAAAAGATGGCTCGCACTGGCGAGCCATTTTTTTACTTCACAATGCTTTACCCACGTCGTGCTGCCTCTCTCTTACATGCTCATCCGGTGATTCCGGCGTATCTGCGATGCTGCTGTGCGTCTTTAATCCCGCATAATGGGTGGGATCGGCCCTGCTGTGCGTCAGACTTTGCGCCGTTGCGCCGAATGAAATGATCAAAAACAACCAGGCCACTGCTAACGGTTTCCTCATTGTGCTTTCCCATGCTGTGAATGGAGTCGCTATAGTGAAGAAACTGGCGTAATGAACTGTCTGATAAACTTAAAATTCATGTCAAGATTGTTACCCCGATCACATATTTATCGGACGTATACGCGCTGTGTTCGTCGCACAGGCACACCTTACCCAACGCCGTCACTTCAGAGTTTGATCTGTTGGGTAGCGTGACGGGATCACTGATGAGCAACAGAGTGGCGAGCGCAGATCCAGGCCCGCTACGAGGTCATGTCTGCCCTTCGCTGCCCGTCGATCCGGGTTAGTGGCAACCACCATTTAAATTTATGATTTAATAAAAAACGCCCCCTCAACCTGACTCAATACATCAACCCATTGCATATTTTTCGGCCATTACCTTACGATATTCAAGACATAACAAAAATATCGTCATCTATTGATTAAGATCATTTTTTAAATTCAAAATAATAATATTAACGATACTTATGTAAATTTTGGCCTTTTTGTTAATCATTTTCCTGACGCGTGCCGATAGAGAACAAAACAGCAATCCATCGGGAACATATTTATGAAAATCTCCACTCGTCTTGCAACCGGTTTCGGTTTGTTAATTTTGCTTTCCATTATCTGCACCTCTGTCTCACTTAACTCGCTGCATAACGCTAAAACCGGAATGGATGAGGTCGTGAATGTCAAAATGCGGAAGTACCAGTTGATTCTTGATATGCGCGGCGAACTCAGGGATTTGGCGATAGCCGTGCGAAATCTGGCCTTGTTGAGCGACGTTAAGGAAATGCAGCCTGAATGGGAGCGTCTTGAAGCGCAAAAAAAACTGTTCGCGGAAAACCGTGAAACGCTTGAGGTGATCATGCAAAGCCAGTCCACGGCTGAAGAACAGGCTGCCTTAAACCACATTAAAGAACTGGAAGGCACGGTGATGAGCGCTTTCGAAGCTGCCGGGCAACTGGGGCTGAAGAATGAGCGAGATGAAGCGACGCGTTATCTCATGGAGACCTTGCGCCCCTTGCAACGCAATATGCTGGATGCGCTAAACAAAACCACAGAAATTCTCATGCATAACAGCCGCAACGCGGTGGAAGTTAACAGCGTGGCAACCAGCCGGGCGTCCTTGACGCTGGTGTTTTTATCCGTGCTTTCCGTGCTGTTCTCCCTCGCCACCGGCTATGTCATCACCCGGGTGTTAATGCGCCAGTTGGGCGGTGAGCCTGCCCAGGCCCAGGAACTGGCGGCCGCGATTGCCTCGGGCGATTTGACCGCCAGCGTCACGCTCCGCCGTAATGATTCCACCAGCCTGCTGGCTTCACTGGATGGTATGCAGGCTAAACTGCGTGCTCTGGTGTCAGAGATCAAACAGACCTCGGGTAACGTTGCGCTGGCAGCGGAAGAGATCGCCCAGGGGAACACGGAGCTGTCCTCCCGGACCGAACAGCAGGCCGCCGCCCTGCAGGAAACCGCAGCCAGCATGGAACAGCTCACCGCCACGGTGAAAAGTAACGCCGCCGGTGCGCAAAGCACTGCGTCAACTGCCCGTGAGACCGCCGTGCTGGCGCGCAGTGGCGAAAGCGACGTACACCGGATGTCGGAAACCATGAACGACATTTCGCTGAGCGCGTCTAAAATTCGCGATATCACCGGCGTTATTGAGGGCATCGCCTTCCAGACCAATATCCTGGCCCTCAATGCCGCGGTAGAGGCCGCGCGTGCTGGCGAACAGGGCCGGGGTTTTGCCGTTGTCGCAGGTGAAGTCCGCACCCTGGCCCAGCGCAGCGCGACCGCAGCAAAAGAGATTAAGTCGCTGATTGAGCAAGCGGTTGAACAGGTTGGCAGCGGCGTCAAAGTCGCCAACGGTACAGGTGAAAGCATCCTCAAAATCGTCAGCATGGTCGGCGACCTGGCCAGCGCGATGGATGAGATCTCACTGGCCTCCTCCGAACAAATGCAGGGCATTTCTCAGGTGAGCGTCGCCGTCAGCCAGATGGACAGCGTCACCCAGAACAACGCGGCGCTGGTTGAAGAGTCATCCTCTGCTTCTCAGTCCCTTTCTGAACAGGCGCACGCATTACGCGGCATGGTAGAAGCGTTTCGGGTATAAGCCTGTCAGCACACGGCAGAAAGGCGTCGTCGCGCCGATCAGAACGCTGCCAACGCGTGACGGGGGCTGGGCCAGAACAGTGCGGCCTGGCCCCATCCCGCCTCATCGCGTCCGTCTGACTGCCAGACTTCGCCATCGTAGATAATGAAGCTTTTGCCCTGCTTATCGACACGCGGTCCGCTGTAGCCGGTGGCAATGCCATCGCGTCTGACAATATCCAGCAGGCGCTGTCGTGCTTCCCTGTCGAAAGGCCCGGCACTGAGTCGTGACGGCAGTTGCCGTATCTCTTCCGCACTGTATTTGAAGCAGTTCAGAGCACAACGATTGGCATAGACAAACACGGGATCGGCTGCGGTACTGTGGGCAAGAATGCTGTACGGCGCCTGTTCATGCAGCCACTGATAACGGTCATCGATATCATGAGGACAGTAAAGCCCATGTCCGGTGAGCGATCGGTAGCGTTCATCAATACGCTTCAGTAAGGTCAGTGGGGTTACAGTCGACACGATCATCTCCTTTGCAAGCGTCAGGATACGAGGCGCTAATGTGGCGGGATGCGCGCTGAAAATCAAGCACGCGCAACGGTGGAGAGGCATGACGCGGCAGTGCACACTAGAATATTGACGACTCTCGCGCGCGATCCACAGAGTTATCCCTCACGGCATTCGATTCTCCTGGTTTGCCCTGTCTGCGCTAAAGACAGCCAGCCTGAACGCGAACCCAGGCTGGCTGACGGGCGCTCTAGCTCAACGGCGGCCAGAAGGCTTTATTTGCCTCGATAAGATCGTCGAGAATAGCTTTTGCAACGGCGGCACTTGGTACCGTTTTAGATAAGGTAATGGCCTGCCATAACGTGTGCCGGGAGCGCTGTTCCCATGCCTCCACCACGAGCTTTTCGACCGCAACCTGCTGACTCATTAACCCCTTCTGGAAAGTCGGAATGTCGCCAACCTGAAGAGGTTCCGCACCGTTGCGCCCCACCAGACAGGGAATTTCCACCATAGCGTCCGCATCAAAGTTGGGGATAGCGCCCTGATTAGGCACAATGAGCAGCATACGCTCCTGGGTATTGAAGGCGATCGCGGTCGCCAGATCGACAATATAGGAAGCATGTTCGTCTATCTCCAACTCCCCGGCGGATGAATGCCCGGCATCGGTGATTGCCCTGCAGGCGCTGAACACCTGCTTTTCACGATGCTCCATGACCTCATTAGCGCGGGTGCGTTCAGGGTTGGAATGCGCGACCACATAATCTGGGAACAAATAATATTTCAGATAGGTATTGGGCAACGTCTGGGGATCCAGCGCTTGCACATCGCGCGCCTTCAGGAAAGTATCCTTCCAGCTGGACTCCACTGATGACGATCCAGAGGGCGGAACATAGCCGTACTTTGCCACGTACTCACGCAGCTGTGGCATTAAATCATTCCCCTTCAAATCTTCAACAGCGGTCCACCAGCCAAAATGATTGAGCCCGTAGTAGCGCACCCGCATTTGCTTGCGATCTTGCAGACCGACAATTTTTGCCATCCGACTTTCAATACCAATCGGCATGTCACAAATATTCAGGATTTTAGCCTCAGGTCGCAGGCGTCGCGTTGCCTCAGCCACGATGGCGGCCGGGTTGGAATAATTCAGCATCCAGGCGTCGGGTGAGTACTGTTGCATATAATCGACAAGCTCAAGGACACCGCCGATTGAGCGCATGCCATAGGCAATACCACCCGGCCCACAGGTTTCCTGGCCCAGAACACCATGACGCAAGGGGATTTTTTCATCTTGCTCACGCATGGGATATTTACCCACCCGAATATGCGCCATGACAAAATCGACGTCACTGAATGCTTCCTGCGGATCGGTGGTATAGCTGAACACAATGTCAGGTGCCTGTTCCTGCAAGATAATCTTACAGGCCCGGGCAATGGTTTCCTGACGGGCCGCGTCATTGTCGTAAAACTTCAGCTGGCGTAAAGGAAAGCGGTGCCGGTTCGCCAGGAGCATTAGCACAATACCCGGCGTAAAGGTGCTACCGCCGCCCGCAATTAAAACTGAGAATGTCTTCATAAAGGTTTCTCCATGGTAAGTGTTGCTTCAGACCGGGCCGGGTCTTTCATTTGGCTTTCAAGTTGCTCGCGCACCTGGGGGACCTGTAAGCCCACAATGACCTGAATACTGTTGCCACGCCGGACGACACCGTGGGCGCCCAGCGCCATAAACGCGGCATCGTTCTGCGTTTTGGCCTCATCGAGCAGTGTTATGCGCAGGCGCGTGGCGCAGTTGTTGATGCTGGCTATATTGCTGGCCCCACCCAGCGCATTCAGAAAACCCCAAGCCTGATCGCGTTGCGGGTTATGCCCGCCCGGGGAAGCTGGCGCTGCTCGCGCTGCCCGATAGTCGGCCTTGTTGTAAAGCCTGACGTCACTGTCCTCCCGACCGGGTGTTTTCAGGTTCAGCCGCAGGATGAGTTGGTGAAAAACCACGAAGTAGAGCCCCGTGAAAACCAGGCCTATACCGATTTGGGTAAAGATCATGCCGGCATGGTTAGGGAACATTGGGATCCAGTTTTGCGGCAGAAACTGGTCCAGTAAGCCGCCACCGTAGTTCCCTACCACGCCGCACATATACATTGCTGTCGCCATGCTGGCGGCCAGCACAGCGTGCACCGCAAACAGCAGAGGCGAAATAAACAGGAAGGTAAACTCCAGGGGTTCAGTGATGCCGACCAGAACGGCTGTCAACGTGGCCGGAATTAACAACCCTGCGACTTTGACCCGGTGACGCGCTGAGGCTGTCGAATAGAGCGCCAACGCAATCCCCACTGCGCCGAAGACTTTTGCATTGCCATGAAGCGCGAAACCGCCCTGAGGAAACAGTTGTTTGAGTGGTTGCGTACTCTGGCTGAAGGCCTGCAGATGCTCTGCCCAGTAAACCTGGATGCCGCCTTCAACCACTGCCGGGCCAAAGATAAAAGGCCCATAAATAAAGTGGTGCAGTCCTGTCGGGATCAGGATACGTTCCAGAAAGGTATAAACCCACACGCCAACCGCGCCCGCATCGCGTAAAAACTGTTGAAGCGACTCGATGCCCATTTGAATTTTGGGCCAGCCAAACAGCGTTAACCAGGCACAGGGGATCATCGCTAAGAAGGCAACAATGACGACAAAAGATGAGCCCTGAAAAATACCCAGAAAAACCGGAAGCGGTTTTTCAAAATAACGATTGTGTAGAGCCGTCACCAGACCGGCAATGACGATGGCACCGATGATGCTGGTATCCAGTGTTTTTATCCCCGCGATCATGGCCAGTCCGCTTCCGGCTTCTGTTCCTTTGGAAAAATCGACGGCAAAAAAATCGCCCCAGGTGCTGCCCATGGCATTAATTAAATAATTCCAGGTTAAAAAACTGACGACAACGGCCAGACATGCTCGCCCCTGAGCCTGTTTTGCCAACCCCACCGGGAGGCCAACCGCGAATATTAACGGCATGTTTCTAAAAACCGTCCATCCGCCCTCTTCAATAATGAAGACAATTTGATTAAATAAACTCTCTGGATGCGTTAATGCTTCCCCTACAAATAAAGGGTTGCGTAACATAATGGAAAGACCAACGATGATACCGGCGAAGGGAAATAATAATACCGGCGTAAACATGGCGCCGCCAAAGCGCTGTATTTGACTGAGCATTTAAGTTCCTCACGTAACGATTCTAAGGATACATCGTTAAAGTCAATGTAAACGCAGCCAAAATAAGGCAGTCACGCCTCTGGCAGAGTGGGACATTAACGACTTCGTGAGCGCCCTCATGGTTTTAATTTTCATCATGACGTCTATTTTCATGGCAATAACTAGACATCTCACAGCGCGGCTATAGGAAATAAAAAATCTATTTATTTATCCCCCTGCACGCATTAACTTTATGCAAGGCCTGTTGACGGTTATGTCTCCCTCTCAGGAGGTACAAAAGTGATCTATAAATTTATCGCTGACAAACTGCGTCTCCGGCTAAATTCGCCCTTTGTCGCGGTCGGGAGTGCTATTCCGGCTGAAAAAGTGCTCGCCACAGAGTTTGGCGTGGCGAGAATGACCTTGCGTAAGGCAATAGATTTACTGGTCAGAGAGGGGTTGCTGGAGCGACGGCATGGCAGCGGAACCTACGTGTCCGCAAAGGATATCAGTCATGAAACCAGTTCGCTCACCGGGCTGGCAGAAGTCTTACGTCTGCAGGGAAAAGAGGTGATCAGTAAGGTACTGGCGTTCGAGTTAATCGCCGCCCCTCCCGCCATAGCCGATCAGTTACGCATAAACAGTGGTGAACGCCTCTTTTTCTCACGTCGGTTACGTTATGTTGATGAAAAGCTGCTGATGCTCGAAGAAAGTTATATGCCAGTGAAAATATTCCCTGACCTTAGCCTGGCCCATTTGGAAAAATCTAAATTTGACTATATCGAGCAGGAGTGTGGCATTGTTTTAGAGGGCAATTATGAGTCATTAAGACCGGTTTTATCCGATAAGCGCCTGTCGCACCTGATGGATATCGCTGAAAAAACCCTCCTACTCAGAGTCGACTCGCTTTCATACAGCAATACGGGCTCTTTTATCAACTACGCCGTGATGTACAGAAACACCCACGATTATCAGGTTAACTACCATCTACGACGCACGGGTTGAGTGATCAGAGATGTCAGTACGCTTCATCAATGCGCCAGAGCGCTTCTCAGGTGTAATATAATCGCCCGTTCGAATCACAGGTGCCTTGCGTGAGAGTGAATCTGGCTAACACCCTGCAGCAGGACGCTATATTTATTGGGGACGGGTGAACGTGTCGTCTTATCTGTGCATTTAGGAAAAACGCCACACATTAGGAAAATGACAAGACTTATTTCAAATCAAGGTCAGGCAGTGCTGCCCTCGCCGTTCATATATCGCGCCAGCGCGCTGCTGTGTTTACTAAAAGCATTTTAAATATCAATTACCCTCTCCTGATTACCTGCACTCAATTGATTAATTGAACTTATAAGTCCTTTTAAAGGACCATTACTCTGGAAACTTTCACCCTGCTTGCGGAATTTACTGTTTCAAAAATATGTCTATTTTATTAATTTTTTACACGTCCTTTGCCGATAAGAACCCTGAACTTAACTTTCAGGAATTCTAAGATGAAAATCTCCACGCGTCTGGCAATCGGTTTTGGCCTGTTAATTCTGCTTTTTATTATCTGTATTACTATTTCTTTTAAAGCACTGCATTCCGCCAGCACCGGTATGGATGATGCGGTCAATGTTAAGATGCGAAAATATCAGCTCGCCGTTGATATGCGAGATGAACTGAGAGACATGGCGATTGCCGCGAGAAACCTCGCGCTTCTCAGCGATGTAAAAACCATGCAGCCAGAATGGGAGAGGCTGAAACTGCAAAAAGCAGCTTACTTAAAAAATCGCGAAGCGCTTGAAACAATCATGCGTACGGATTCCACGCCCGCCGGACGTGCTGCGCTGGAAAAACTTCAGGCCAATGAAGCGCAGGTGATTTCCGGTCTGGAAAAAGCCGGTCAGCTTGGCCTGGATAACCGTCCTCAGGAAGCCACAAATTATCTGATGGTGACGGTGCGTCCTGCTCAGCGTACGTTACTCAGTTCACTTGGTGAAATGACCAACGTTCAGTTGAATAACAGTCGCAACGCAGTGGAAGAGAATAATCGTTCAACCCGAACCTCAACACTCGTTTTGGTTATCCTGGGCCTGCTTTCCATCGTTTTTTCTGTCGCCACCGGATGGATGATTACCCGTTTACTGATGCGCCAGTTAGGGGGCGAGCCTGCTCAGGCCCAACTCATTGCGGCGGCCATTGCTAACGGCGATCTGACCTCGGCGGTGCACCTGCGTCCTAAGGATACGTCAAGTCTGCTGGCATCCCTTGACGGAATGCAGGCTAAACTTCGCGGCCTGGTTGTCGAAATCAAAGATTCTTCAGCTAACGTTGCGCTTGCTGCCGATGAAATCGCGCAAGGAAATACCGAATTATCGTCCCGTACCGAAGAGCAGGCTGCCGCGCTTCAGGAAACCGCTGCCAGCATGGAACAGTTAACCGCGACGGTGAAGAGTAATGCCTCCGGGGCACAGCATACAGCCACATCAGCTCGCGAAACGGCCAATCTGGCTCAACGCGGCGAAGCAGATATGCAACGGATGTCGGCAACCATGAAAGACATTTCAGACAGTGCTGCGAAGATTCGTGATATAACCGGCGTGATTGAAGGCATTGCTTTTCAGACCAACATTCTGGCGCTCAATGCTGCCGTTGAGGCCGCGCGTGCCGGTGAACAAGGGCGCGGGTTTGCCGTGGTGGCTGGCGAAGTCAGAAATCTGGCCCAGCGGAGTGCTACCGCCGCGAAGGAAATTAAAACCTTGATTGAACAGGCCGTGCAGCAGGTTGAAACCGGCGTAACCGTCGCGAGTGGAACCGGTCAAAGTATCTTGAAAATCGTTAACATGGTGGGTGAACTGGCAACGGCTATGGATGAGATCTCGCTGGCCTCTTCCGAACAGATGCAGGGGATTTCTCAGGTGAGCGTCGCCGTGGGCCAGATGGACAGCGTTACTCAGAACAACGCCGCACTGGTTGAGGAATCATCGTCCGCTTCACAATCCCTTTCTGAGCAGGCACACGCGCTGCGCGGTATGGTAGAAGCGTTCCGGGTGTAAACGCCCTTTCGCACAGGAGGGAGAAACGCGATCGCGCCGGTTTCGTTTCTGCCATCCTGTTGCGTGAGCCGGGCCAGTAGCGTGCGGCCAGGTGAACACCATCCCCGCTGTCTGGGCCGTCATGGTGAGCGTTGAAAGGCAAAAAAAGACCGAACACGATTCCTGTATTCGGTCCAGGGAAATGGCTCTCAAGGAGCCGTGCGCTAAAAGTTGGCATTAATAGAGGCTTTCGCCTTGCTTCTAAAGCGTAGGACAAAGCGCCAGATTTTCCAGCCAGCGCCGCGGCTCAGACCATAAACCCGACAGGTTTGTGACCCGTAAGACAAATTTGCGCACGCTTGCCTGCATCGTCTTATTTTGTGCACAGCGCCTGTGCACGATCCACGACAGGTTGCAGACTCATCATACGATCCGGATGCGCTTTATCCGGCGCCTGAATCACGCTGATGGGCTGTGCCTTCACCCGCTTAGCATTGACCTGAGCCTCCGCGTTCTCATTAAGCGGGTACTGCATCAGCGTGCTGGGATTGATGGCAAACAGCGATCCATCTTTCTCACAGGTCAGCATCACCTCTTCACGATTAAACGGCCACTTGTCTTTACCAATTTCGAAACGGCTGACGGTGATGATTTGTGCCGCTGCTGCCTGACCAGCCAGCGTTAATAACAGCAGTGTGGGGATCGCTTTCTTCAGCAACATAACTTACCTTTATGGGGTTTTCATCATTCAGGTTGGTGACAACGTAGCAAACACGCTGACCAACCCCACTACGCCGCATGCCAGCACAATTTCCAGCTGGGTCATGCGAATAAACAGTCGTTGTGCGGCAAGGCCCGCAATGTGAAAGCGCGGCACCAGCCAGTAACGATTCCAGAGCGCAATCAGCACCATAAGCATGACCAGCCCTGCTTTGCACAACAACAGTACAACATAATCGTTGAGATGCCAGTTTGCTGGCGCCCCGGCAATCAGCAGGCTGTTAACGACACCGGTAATTATCGTTAAGGCGACGGCAACGTGACCATAACGGGAAAAACGCATCATGGTGCGGATTGCGGCTGTCCGGTATTCGATGTTACGCGCCATGCGCATCAACACCAACACAGGCACTAACCCGCCCGCCCAAAAGGCGGCGGCGAGGAGATGTAAGGCCTGGTTACTTTGTTGCAAGAGCCCGGCGATACCCTCGCGCATGGCGGCATGGCCCGTTAGCGCCAGACAGCCAGTCTGTAGCAGGCCAGTTAACAGCCAAACCTGCTGACGGGGGCGGTCACGCATGACAATCGCAGCCACGCTACACAGCGAAAAGAGGAGCTGCCATTGCCATACGGCCCCCCAGCGGGTTGTGAATACCGCCAGCCACACAGCCGTCTCTGACAAATTGTGCCAGTCACCACTCATCAACACATTTTGTGTGGCCAGCATCGCCAGTGCCGACAGCAGGGCCAGCCATGTACTCCACTTCATTAGCGGAAATAATCGCGCGGCCAGCGAGGTTCGAAAGGCAACCGGTGCCAGCAACCTGCTGTAAAAGGCACTGCCAACCAACAACATTAATGCCGTGAAATGCAGTGTGCGCAGCACCAGCCACAACAGGGTCACAGTTTTATTTCACGGTGAAGGTATAGCTTCCGTGCGTTTTGTGCCCGTCAACGGACAGCACGTGCCAGTTTACCTGATAAGCGCCCTGCACCAGCGGCTGGGCAAAATCAACCCGCAGGCGGTCGTGCTGCTTGCCATCCAGCCGGGCCTTTTCACCCACGGCTTTATGCTGTGCATTCATGACGTCAACGCCACTGAATGCGGCTTCAACGTCTTCGGTGAAGCTCAGCGTAATGTGTTGCGGCGCAGGCGTTACCGCCGCGTTGGCTGCCGGCACCGACGACGCTAAGTGGGCGTGCGCCAGTGCAAACTGACTAAACACCACTGTGCCGGTGGCGATCAGAGCCAGCACCCCACGTGAAATCACGGTTTTTTTCATCACTTCATCCTGTTAACGGCGGCAAAGCCCACGAACGTGGCGCAAGAATACGCCGCTGAAATTTAACTGTCGAGGCCAGCAATGCTATCCTGTCCCTTGCGCCAGGAGGAGGAAAACATTACTTTTGGTCACGCTTATCGGGAGAATATCATGAGTCACAACCTTGCCTTGCTGTCGCAGGAAGAGAAAGACAAAGTCAATGTCGATCTGGCTGCAGCAGGCGTTGCTTTTAAAGAGCGCTACAACATGCCTGTCGTGGCAGAAATGGTCGCCAACGAACAACCTGAAGCCCTGCGGGACTGGTTTCGTCAGCGTTTAATGCATTACCGCCAGGCCTCTCTCAACCTGTCACGCCTGCCCTACGAGCCTAAACAGAAATAATGATGCTACGCGTTATCGATACGGAAACCTGCGGACTGCAGGGCGGCGTGGTTGAGGTTGCATCGGTAGATGTGATCGACGGCCAAATCGTCAATCCAATGAGCGATCTTGTCTCACCCGATCGCCCCATCAGTCGTCAGGCCATGGCCGTGCACCGCATAAGTGAAGCCATGGTGATGGGCAAACCGCCCATTGAAGAGGCCATCCTGCGCTACCACGGCAGTCCCTTTTACGTGGCCCACAACGCCAGCTTTGACCGTCGGATGTTGCCGGAAATGCACGGCGAGTGGATCTGTACCATGACGCTGGCTCGTCAGCTATGGCCCGGCATTAAATACGGTAATCAGGCGCTTCGGCACAGCCTCAAGCTGGATGTGACGCCGCCAGCGGATTTGCATGCTCACCGGGCGCTGTACGACTGCTACGTGACGGCCGCGCTGCTCATTCGAATTATGGAACTGTCCGGCTGGCGTGCGGACGAAATGAGTCTGCGCTCGCAGCCTGCCGCGCAGCGTGATGATGTGCTGCCGTTTGGTAAATATCGTGGTCAGGCGCTGGCCGTGGTGGCCCGAAAAGATCCGGGTTACCTGAAATGGATGCTGGATAACGTGAAAGATTTGCGCCCACCGTTACGGCAGGCGCTGCGCAAGTGTCTTAGTCAGCTTCCGTAAGCGCGGCCGGAGGCAAACTGCCCTGAGCAAGGGCGATGATGAAGGTGAGCTCCAGGGCAACGCCTTCATAGGCCTTGTAGCGCCCAGACTTACCGCCATGCCCCGAGTCCATATCGGTGCAGAGCAGCAGCAGGTTATCATCGGTTTTATATTCACGCAGCTTAGCCACCCATTTTGCCGGTTCCCAGTATTGTACCTGTGAATCATGCAGGCCGGTTGTCACCAGCAGGTGGGGGCAGGTTTTCGCCGCAACGTTGTCATATGGGCTGTATTGCCGGATATAGCGATAGTACTCCGCGTCATTCGGATTACCCCACTCGTCATATTCCCCGGTCGTCAGTGGAATAGACTCATCAAGCATCGTGGTGAGCACATCAACAAAAGGCACCTGCGCAACCACACCGTGATAGCGCGTGGGCGCCAGATTCATGACTGCGCCCATCAGCAATCCCCCTGCACTTCCTCCCATCGCATAGAGCCGGTCCGGGTGCCCGAATCCACGCGCCACGAGCCCGTTTGTCACGTCGATAAAATCGGTGAAGCTGTTCATCTTATTGAGCAGGCGGCCACCGTCATACCACTGCTGCCCCATCTCCCCGCCGCCTCGCACATGCACCAGCGCATAGATGAACCCGCGGTCCAGCAGGCTGAGCCGACTGACGCTAAAGTCAGCGTCCATGCTACTGCCATAGGCGCCATAGCCATACACCAGCATGGGGTTCTGCCCTTTCTGAAAATGGGTGCGGTGGTACACCAGCGAGACCGGCACTTCTGTGCCGTCAGAAACGGTGATCCAATGGTGCTCGCTTTTGTACTCATCCGGATTGAAGTCTTTGACCGCACTTTGTTTTAAGATGCGACGTTCCCCCGTATCCATATCCAGTTCAAACAGCGTGGCGGGCGTGGTCATGGACGAATAGCCATAGCGCAGCTTACTGGTGCGCGGCGTAGGATTGTAAGCCAGCCAGGTAACGTAAGTGGGATCGTCAAACGCAATGCCGCTGGTTTCTCCCGTCTCCCAGTTGATTTGCCGCAGGCTGGTCAGCCCACGCTGGCGCTCCTCTACCACCAGCCAGTCACGAAAAAGCTGGAAATCCTCCATTACGATATGGTCGCGCGCGGGGATCACGGTTTGCCAGCGCGCTTCATCCAGATAATGGCTACGGTAGAGTCCGAAATTTTTACCCTCGCGATTCGAGCGGATGAAGAACGTGTGATCATAATGATCAAGACTGTATTCATGATCGCGCCGCCGGGGCAAAAAAACCTGCGGAAGGGCGTCCGGGAAATCCGCATCGATCAGCTGAATCTCGCTGCTGCTGGTGCTGTATAGCACGATCAGGATGAACTGTTTCGACGTGGTTTTATGAATGCTGAGGTGATAGGTATCGTCTTTTTCTTCGTACACGAGCCGATCGTCGTGCTGGGGCGTACCCAACTCATGCCGCCATAGCTGATAAGGCAACAGGGTTTGCGGATGTTTACGAACGTAATAGAGGGTGCGTGAATCATTCGCCCACGCAAAGCTGGACGAGGCATCGTTAAGCACTTCCGGATACCAACTCCCACTGTCCAGATTGCGAAAACGAATGCCGTACTGCCGCCGGGAAAGGAAGTCCTCTGCCACTGCCAGCACCCGGTTATCCGGGCTGATGTGCAGTGCGCCCATAGTATAAAAATCACTGTGTGATGCGCGCTGATTCGCATCCAGCAGCAGTGTCCACGGGTCGCTCTCATCGCTGTCAGCGGGCTGTCGGTAATAGGCGGCATATTCATTGCCGCTTTCATACCGGCTTTGATAGCGATAACCATTTTTCACATAGGGTACTGAGTGGTCCTGCGGCGGCAGGCGATCGATAATCTCATGCAGAATGCGATTCTGTAAGGGCTGTTGTGAGCCCATGATTTTCTGGCCGTAATTGTTCTCAGCGCGTAAATAGTCCAGCACCTCGTTGTTTTCACGCCTGTCGTCACGTAGCCAGTAATAATTGTCGATGCGCGTTTCGCCATGCAGCGATAATTCGTAAGGGATTTTTTTTGCGCTCGGTGCTTTCATGTCATCCGTCCCGCTGAATGTAATGAACACTAAGCGTGGCACTAATGTAAAGAGATGCCAAGTAAAGTGACGGTAATGTGAGGTTGTGCAGGGCCATATCGCTGGCCCTGTGCGGTTAGCCCGCTTTCTGCTGCAGGATATCCTGCTGAATGCCGTCACGCACATCCTGCGGGATTTTTAGCGCATCGCCCAGGGCGGAAAGATAGCTGCGCTCCATGAAGTGGTCCACATCAATGGCGGCGCAGCTCAGAAAATAGAGTTCAAGCGCCTCTTCTTCATTTTTGACGTCCGCCGCGAGCCACTCGGGGTCCAGCGGTCGCTGCATGGCCTGCTGGATGAGTTTTTCGGCATCCTGACCATAGCCAGCCTCGTGAATATTATGCTCAATCGCCGCGCGTTCCCGATCGTCAATATGGCCATCGCTTTTAGCAGCAAAAACCAGCGCGGTCACCAGCCGCTCCGCCCGCTGATCCACTGGCGTTTGCAACTCACCAAAGCCGGGATCGTTTTGATGCGTTTCGCGTACCCGCTGCTTATATTTGTTCCACAGCACGGCACCCGCCGCGGCCCCGCCGCCGATAATCAAAGCCTGACCGCCATATTTCGTTAACAACTTTCGGGATGACTTACTGGCCACCAGCATGGCTGCCAGCCCGCCTAAAGCCCCCGGCGCCAGCATATCGCTTAATCCTCCGCTGGATTTACCCTCGCTGCTTTTTTTAGCCAGTACCGATTGAATCTGTTGCAGCCAGTTATTCATCATCATCTCCCTTTACCATTCAGAAACAACATCATTACCAAAAAGATGTCAGGAAACGTCAGAGCAGGAAAAGTAGCGCAAACCCAGGCAAACAAGCTGAAGGGTGAGAACGCAAACGTTTTCGTATATACTGCGCGCGCATTTTGACTGCTTCGATTTTAGGGGAATTTATGACGACTCTTGGAACTGCGCTGCGCCCTGGTGCAACGCGCGTAATGCTGTTGGGCTCCGGTGAGCTGGGGAAAGAAGTTGCGCTGGAATGTCAGCGCCTGGGTGTGGAAGTGATTGCCGTTGACCGCTACGCTGATGCACCTGCCATGCATGTTGCTCATCGCAGCCACGTGATTAATATGCTGGATGGTGACGCGCTGGCCGCAGTGATTGCGCAGGAAAAGCCTCACTTCGTCGTACCCGAAATTGAAGCTATTGCGACTGAAAAACTCCTGGAGCTGGAGCAGCAAGGCCAGCACGTCGTGCCGACCGCCCGCGCGGCGCGCCTGACCATGAACCGCGAGGGCATTCGCCGTCTGGCAGCAGAAGAGCTCGCGCTTCCCACTTCCCACTACCGTTTTGCCGACAGCAAAGATAATTTCGTGTCTGCCGCCGCCGAAATTGGTTTTCCGTGCATCGTGAAGCCAGTGATGAGCTCTTCAGGTAAAGGTCAGAGCTTTATCCGGGATGCCAGCCAGCTGGAAAAAGCCTGGGACTATGCGCAGCAGGGCGGCCGTGCGGGTGCCGGGCGCGTTATCGTGGAAGGCGTGGTGAAGTTTGATTTTGAAATCACCCTGTTAACGATCAGTGCCGTTGACGGCATTCATTTCTGTGCCCCCATTGGTCATCGCCAGGAAGACGGGGATTACCGTGAATCATGGCAACCTCAGCAAATGAGTGAGCTGGCGCTGCAGCGTGCGCAGCACATTGCGGAAACCGTGGTGAAAGCGCTGGGTGGCTATGGGCTGTTTGGCGTAGAGCTGTTTGTCTGCGGCGACGAAGTGGTGTTCAGCGAAGTCTCCCCTCGCCCGCACGATACCGGTATGGTGACGCTGATTTCACAAGATCTGTCTGAATTCGCGCTTCATGTGCGTGCGTTCCTTGGCCTGCCGATTGGCACCGTTCGCCAGTATGGTCCTTCCGCGTCAGCCGTTATCCTGCCGCAGTTGACCAGTCAGAACGTGCAGTTCGTCAATGTGGAGGCGGCATTGGGTTCAGGTTTGCAGCTGCGCCTGTTTGGCAAACCTGAAATCGACGGTCAGCGCCGTTTAGGTGTTGCCCTGGCCTGTGCGGATACAACTGAAGAAGCCGTTGCGCGTGCCGTTGCCAGCGCGGCGGCTGTCAGCGTTCAGGGATAGTGCCATTGCGGTGAGTCAGTGACTCACCGCTCGCGTTTGACTTCCCGCCGGAGATTACTCCGCGCCAGCGACAGCGTCGCGCGCCAGTTGCGTGATTCGCTGCCAGTCGCCCACTTCCAGTGCATCGTTTGGCACCAGCCAGGAACCGCCGATACAGAGCACGCTTTTGAGAGCCAGATAGTCGCGGTAATTTGCCGGTGAGATACCGCCCGTCGGGCAGAAGCGTACCTGAGGGAAAGGCCCGCCGATGGCCTGCAACGCTTTTACTCCACCGTTCGCTTCCGCAGGGAAAAACTTGAATTCCCGCAAACCATAGTCCATGCCGGTCATCAATTCTGACACGGTGCTAATGCCGGGAATCAGCGGAATCGGGCCTTCAACGGCGGCCTTAAGCAGAGACTCGGTAATCCCCGGGCTAATGACGAACTGGGCACCCGCCTGCGTGACTTCCTGCAGCTGTTGGGTGTTAAGCACAGTGCCGGCTCCCACAATGGCGTCAGGTACGTTTTTAATGATGGCGCGCAGGGCATCCATCGCCACAGGGGTGCGCAACGTGACCTCAAGTACCTTGACGCCACCGGCGACCAGGGCCTGAGCCATGGGAACGGCATGTTCCAGCTTGTTAACCACAATCACCGGTACGACCGGTCCGGTTTTCAGAATCTGTTCGGCACTCGTTTTCCAGTTTTTCATCACGTCCCCTGATGGATAACATTGGGAGCAGCACGGCGAGGACATCGCCAGGCCAGCCCGGTTAACAGCGCTACTACCATACAGGATCCGCCGTTTGCCCGTCTATGACCGGGAAGGATTTTTAAAACGGCAGTTCATTTTTGAGAGTTGGTGCAAAAAAAAGCCCGCTCGCGGCGGGCTGGGTGGTTATTCAAATTCGTTCCAGGAGCGGCCATCACGGGTAATCATTGCCACAGAGGCCACCGGCCCCCATGTTCCCGCCTGATAAGGCTTGGATGAGTCGCCGTCGGCTGCCCAGGCATCGATGATGGAATCCACATAGGTCCATGCCGCTTCCACTTCATCGCGACGCACAAACAGCGCCTGAATACCGCGCATGGATTCCAGCAATAAGCGCTCATAGGCATCGGCCAGATGAGACTGATTGAAGGTTTCTGAGTAGCTCAGATCCAGCTTGGTGGTTTGCAGTTTGTGTTTGTGATCAAGACCCGGCACTTTATTCAGGATCTCAATATCCACGCCTTCATCAGGCTGCAAACGAATAGTGAGTTTGTTCTGCGGCAACTGGGAGTAGGAATCCTTAAACAGGTTCATCTCCGGGTTTTTGAAATACACCACGACTTCTGAGCATTTGGTCGGAAGACGTTTACCGGTACGCAGGTAGAACGGTACGCCTGCCCAACGCCAGTTATCGATGTCCACGCGAATAGCCACAAAGGTTTCGGTGGCGCTGGTCTTATTGGCACCCTCTTCTTCCAGATAACCTGGCACTTTCTTGCCCTGAACGAAGCCAGAGGTGTACTGACCACGCACCGTTTTCTCGCGGACGTTGGTTTGATCGATAGGACGCAGCGAGCGCAGTACTTTCACTTTTTCATCACGAATACTGTCGGCGCTGAGATCGGAAGGCGGTGACATGGCGATCATCGTCAGAACCTGTAACAGATGGTTCTGAATCATATCGCGCATCTGGCCCGCTTTATCAAAGTAGCCCCAGCGTCCTTCAATACCCACTTCTTCCGCCACGGTAATCTGCACGTGATCGATCGTGCGGTTATCCCAGTTATTAACAAAAATGGCATTAGCAAAGCGCAGCGCTAACAGGTTAAGAACCGTTTCTTTGCCCAGATAGTGGTCAATACGGAAAACCTGACTCTCATCAAAGTACTCACCCACGCTGTCGTTAATTTCTTTTGAGGTTTCCAGCGAGGTACCGAGCGGTTTTTCCATGACAACACGCGCGGGTTTAGCGTTCAGCTTTGCCGTGCCCAGTCCCTGACAGATCGCACCGAAGGTGCTGGGCGGCATGGCAAAATAGTTAATGGTGGTACGGCTTTTCTGGTCCAGCATCTTACCCAGGCGTGGGAAGTGCGACGTATCGTTTACATCAAGGTTACAGAAATCGAGACGGTTGCTGAGCTTGTCCCAGAGTGCTTCATCGATCTTTTCCTTCATGAAGGTTTCTAACGCCTCACGCACCACTTTGGTGTATTCGGCTTTATCCCACTCGGCACGGCCCACGCCGATGATGCGGGTTTCTTCATGAATCTGGCCCGCTTTCTCTAACTGATACAGCGAGGGCAACAGTTTACGACGGGCGAGATCGCCTTTGGCGCCGAAAATTACCAGATCGCATGCCTGGGCTATTTGTGTTACCGCCATTTTCCTCTCCTCGTTGCAGGATTGTCCCGGTGGCGTTGCGTCCTGAGCACCGGGTCCAAGTTGTCATTTTCTTTCAGCACAATGTACTTTTTTCCCCAGGCCAGGTAAACCAGCCTGCGGCGTCACGACGCTAACTCTGCACCCAATTAGCGTCTGGGGTATGTTGACACGTGCGCTTTCAGTTATTTTTCTGTGTCAAATATTGTCTGGCTAAAATCCAGTACGGGCCTGATTATCGCAAAAAAAAGGGCCGCAGACTTATCAGACCTTGCGCCCACCTCGGTCAGGCGGGGTATATTCTCCGTTAATTTCCTGTAACAACAGTAATTATTCATATTAACAGATATTCCACGCTTATCAGGTCAGGACTATGTTGGATAAAATTCGGGTGCAGATGAGTGCGCTCAGTAAGTCAGAGCGTAAAGTGGCACAACATATCCTTGCTTCTCCGGAGCAGGCGATACATTCCAGTATTGCTACGCTGGCACGGGCGGCGGAAGTGAGTGAGCCCACCGTCAACCGGTTTTGCCGCCATCTTGGCACGGCGGGTTTTCCCGACTTCAAGCTTCAACTTGCTCAGGCGCTGGTCAAGTCCCCTAACTGGCTCAGTCGGGACGTGCAGGAAGATGACAGCGTTGAGCGTTACAGTGAGAAAATATTCGATTCTGCCCTGGCCGGGCTTCAGCGGGTGCGGGAGCATCTCGATCTTGCCGCGCTGCAGCAGGCCGTGAGCCATCTGACGCATACCGATAAAATCACTTTTTTTGGTTTAGGTGCCTCCGCTGTGGTGGCACACGACGCCTTCAACAAGTTTTTACGCTTCAACCTGCCGGTTATCTGGTCAGATGATGTGGTGATGCAGCGAATGAGCTGTATCAACAGCCGCGACAAAGAGGTGTTTGTTTTGATCTCTCATACCGGCCGTACCCGCAACATGGTTGAGCTAGCGCAGATGGCAAAGGCCAACGGCTCGACCGTTATCGCCATTACCTCAGCCGGATCGCCACTTGCCCATGAAGCCTCGCTGGCGCTGCTCGTCGATGTGCCCGAGGATACCGATATCTATCTGCCGATGGTGTCCAGGCTGGCTCAACTCACCGTGATCGACCTGCTGGCGACCGGTTTTACCCTGGAACGGGGGCCCGCTTTCAGGCAGAACCTGAAGCGGGTAAAAGAGGCGCTAAAGTCATCTCGTTACGACAAACCCGCCATTGCCGATAACGATAGCGTCTGATCTCTGTGCCCTGGGTTCATTTTCCCGATACCGCGTAAAAGCGATCGGAAAAGTGACATCATATGCGCCTGGTCAATTAAGCTTTCGCTAATGCCGTGAGGGGGATGACTTCCTTGATGAGTCTCAGTATTGTATCTAACAAAATCGCCCTTTCTCGACAGGGTTATGGCGCAGTGCCACAGTTCTGACACACTCGAATGTATAATAATACCTCTGTGTGGTAAGCAGTATCTGATGGGCTAACACCTTAAAATGTAACGATTCAGCTCAGTTCCAAACTCCAAAGGAATCCCTATGTCTCGACGTTTAAGAAGAACCAAAATCGTAACTACCCTCGGCCCAGCCACTGACCGCGACAACAACCTCGAAAAAATCATTGCAGCTGGCGCCAACGTCGTGCGTCTTAACTTTTCCCACGGCACGGCTGAAGATCATCAGTTGCGTGCTGATAAAGTCCGTCAGATTGCCGCAAAACTGGGACGTCATGTTGCCATTCTGGGCGATTTGCAAGGCCCTAAGATCCGTGTCTCGACCTTCAAAGAAGGCAAAGTGTTCCTGAACGTCGGCGATCGTTTCCTGCTGGACGCGGCGATGGGTAAAGGCGAAGGCGACAAAGAGCGCGTGGGCATCGATTATAAAGGTCTGCCTGAAGACGTGGTGCCTGGCGATATTCTGTTGCTGGATGATGGTCGCGTACAGTTAAAGGTGCTGGAAGTTCAGGGCGTAAAAGTTTTTACTGAAGTTACGGTAGGCGGCCCGCTCTCCAACAATAAAGGGATCAACAAACTGGGCGGCGGGTTATCAGCCGAAGCCCTGACCGAAAAAGACAAAGCAGACATCATCACCGCAGCCAAAATCAATGTGGATTACCTGGCCGTTTCTTTCCCGCGCTGTGGTGAAGACATGCACTATGCGCGCCGTCTGGCGCGCGACGCAGGCTGTGATGCGCTGATGGTGGCGAAGGTTGAACGTGCTGAAGCCGTTGCCTCGCAGGAGGCGATGGACGACATCATTCTGGCCTCAGACGTGGTCATGGTGGCCCGCGGCGATCTTGGCGTTGAAATCGGCGATCCGGAACTGGTGGGTATTCAGAAGGCGCTTATCCGCCGCGCCCGTCAGCTTAACCGTACCATCATCACGGCAACCCAGATGATGGAATCCATGATTACCAATCCAATGCCCACCCGCGCTGAAGTCATGGACGTTGCCAACGCCGTGCTGGACGGCACAGATGCCGTGATGCTCTCTGCTGAAACCGCCGCAGGCCAGTACCCGGCTGAAACGGTCGCGGCGATGGCAAAAGTGTGTCTGGGTGCAGAAAAAATCCCCAGCGTGAACGTCTCTAAACACCGCCTTGACGTGCAGTTTGACAACATCGAAGAAGCCATCGCGATGTCAGCCATGTACACGGCCAACCATCTGCAGGGCGTGACCGCCATTATTACGATGACGGAATCAGGCCGTACGCCGTTGATGACCTCGCGCATCACCTCTGGCCTGCCGATTTTTGCCATGTCGCGCCACGAGCGCACGCTGAACATTACGGCGCTGTTCCGTGGCGTAACGCCGGTATTCTTCGACAGCAATAATGAGGGCGTAGCAAACGCGCACGACGCGGTTAATCTGCTGCGTGATAAAGGCTTTCTGCTGTCGGGTGACCTTGTCGTGGTCACCCAGGGTGACGTGATGGGCGCAACCGGAACAACCAACACAGGTCGTGTGCTGCGCGTCGATTAATTCCGCCTTTTTCCCATCACCTGTATTACCATTGGAAACGCGACTGCCCTGCAGTCGCGTTTTTGTTTTTCCACAAGGAGGCCAGATGGCCCGTTATCGACCCATCAGCCAGCTTACGGGGCGCATAATGCTGTTCCCACTGGCTATGGTGCTCTACGAGTTTGCAACCTATATTGCGCACGACATGATCCAACCAGGCATGTTACTGGTCACCGCCGAGTTCAACGTTGGCGCAGAATGGGTATCAACCTCTCTGACGGCCTACTTACTGGGCGGCGTCGTGCTCCAGTGGTTACTCGGCCCGCTGTCGGATAAATATGGCCGCAGGCCCGTGTTGCTATTCGGCATTCTCTTTTTTGCGTCCGCCTGCATTCTCACAACCTGGGTAAGTGATATTCAGCAGTTTGTCAGCCTGCGTTTTGTGCAGGGCATCAGTCTGTGCTTCATCGGCGCGGTGGGCTATGCCGCCATTCAGGAAGCGTTTGAAGAAGCCTTAGCGGTGCGGATCATGGCACTCATGGCGAATGTGGCCCTGCTCGCCCCGCTCGCCGGACCGCTGGCGGGTGCAGCCTGGCTAACGGTAGGCAGCTGGCGCAGTATGTTTTGGCTGTTTGCCGCCTGTAGCGCCGTGGCTTTTCTCGTTTTATGGCGGGTGATGCCTGAAACCGCAGGCGATCGCACTCAGTCTGTTGCGCTGCCCGTGCTCGCACGTAATTACGGCCGTCTTTTGAAAGATCGCCAGGTGATGTATGGCTCCTTTGCTATCGGGCTGGTATTCATTCCCATTCTGACCTGGGTTGCCTTGTCACCCGTGATTTTAATGCGCGATGAGGGCCTTTCCCGCATGCAGTATGCCCTGCTCCAGCTTCCGGTTTTTCTGGCGATGATTGCGGGCAATGTGACGTTGAGTAAGGTGGTAGGCCGCATGCCGATAGAGCAGCCAGTAAAATTTGCGGCATGGCCGATACTGCTGGGCCTGAGCCTTGCCCTGTCAGCTACCCTGATTGACGCGCACAGCTATCTCTTTATCACAGCGGGACTGAGTTTGTATGCCTTTGGCGGCGGCATGGTCAATGCAGGACTTTATCGTCTGACACTGTATGCCAGTGATGAAGGAAAAGGCAGCGTGGCGGCCATGCTGGGCATGGTCAGTATTCTGACCCTGGCTATCGGCATTGAGTTAGCGAAGCACTTCTATTTCAACGGTGGGGTCATCTGGTTTAGCCTGATCAACTTTATCAGCGGCGTGATGTGGTTTGGGCTGGTGCTGATGTTCCTGCGTGAACGTAAACGTCACGCCAAAGTAACGCCTCTCTGAAGCTTTCAGGCCGCAATGCGGCCTGATGATTATTTACGTGGATAAAGCTCGTCGCGCGAGTAGGGTTCGATATCACCTTCTTTGCGAGTTTTCAGCAGCTTGAGTATCCAGGTATATTGTTCCGGATGCGGACGCACAAACACCTCCACCTCCTCATTCATCCTGCGCGCCAGTTGGCGGTCATCCGCGTCAAGTAAGTCGTCCATGGGAGGGCGAACATAAATTTCCAGTTTGTGACTTTCACCGTTATAGACCGGAAACAGTGGTACAACGCGGGCACGGCAGACTTTCATTAGTCGCCCCACCGCGGGCAAAGTGGCTTTGTAGGTCGCAAAGAAATCGACAAACTCGCTGTGCTCCGGACCGTGATCCTGGTCAGGCAGATAATAGCCCCAGTAGCCCTGACGAACCGAACTGATAAACGGCTTGATGCCATCATTGCGCGCATGCATACGGCCACCAAAGCGGCGACGGACACGGTTCCAGACATAGTCCACCAGCGGATCGCTCTGATTGTGGAACATGGCTGCCATCTTTTGGCCCTCTGAGGCCAGCAGCATAGCAGGAATATCGACAGCCCAGCCATGCGGTACCAGAAAAATAACGTTCTGCTTGTCGGCCTGCAACTGGTCAATAATTTCCCGACCGTGCCACTCAACGCGCTGACGAATTTGTGCCGGATCGCGCATCCCCAACTCAGCCATCATGGCCATCGCCTGTGGCGCAGTGGCAAACATCTGATCAACGATCGCATCGCGTTGAGATTCGCTTAATTCAGGCAGGCAATAATAGAGATTAATCAGCGCACGACGACGCGCGCCTTTCGCCAGCTTTCCGGCCATTTTGCCCAGCCGCCCCAGAAGCGGATCGCGCACGGTGGCGGGCATCAGGGCGATGCCTGCCAGTGCACCAATACCCAACCAGCTGCCCCAGTATTTAGGCTTTAAAAAAGATCGTTCAAAAACGGGAATAAATTCGCTGTTATTTTTTTTACGGGTTTCCATGCACTCGCCTCAATCAATGACGGGCTAATGATAGTGGCGACGAGTAAATTTGCAATCATCCTGCGCCAGAGATAAAAAAATCGACGGCAATGCCGTCGATTTTAGCGAAAAACTTACTTTAGCCCCAGCTGAGGTAACCAGCCTTTCACCTGGGTAAGGTACTGCGTCCGTTCTTTACCGGTCAGGCCTTCCATACGCGGTAGCTTAGCCGTTAAGGGATTGACCGCCTGGTTATTAATCCAGATCTCAAAGTGCAGGTGCGGGCCAGTAGAACGGCCTGTGTTGCCTGACAGCGCAATGCGGTCGCCGCGCTTCACTTTTTCACCTGGCTTCACCAACACTTTCTTCAGGTGCATGTAGCGCGTCATGTACTGACGACCATGCCGGATAGCCACATAGTTTCCGGCGGCGCCGCCGTTTTTCGCCACCACGACCTCACCATCACCGACCGCCAGCACAGGCGTACCGATCGGTAAGGCGAAATCAACGCCTTTGTGCGGCGCAATGCGACCCGTCACAGGATTAAGGCGGCGGGGATTAAAGTTAGAGGACACCCGATACTGTTTGACGGTGGGGAAGCGCATAAAGCCGCGCGCCAGTCCTGCGCCGCTGCGGTCATAGAACTTGCCGTCATCAGCACGGAAGGCGTAATAATCTTTACCGCCACTGCGCAAACGCACCCCCAGCAACTGGCTTTGTGCGCTCTTGCCGTCCATCATTTCACGCGACATCAGCACGCTAAACTTATCGCCTGCCCGCAGCTTACGGAAATCCATCTGCCACTGCATCGCTTTGATCACGCTGCTGGCTTCGCCACTGGTTAAACCGGCCCGACGGGCACTGGCGGCAAAGCTGCCATGTATCTCACCCTGCATCACGCTGTTGCGCCATTCGCCCTGCTGCATCTGCGACTGCATTTTGAAGCCGCCGCTATCCGTGCGCGTATAGGTGCGGGTTTCACGACGCGAAATTTCCCAGCTAAAGGTGTTCAGCGCGCCGTCATCGTTTAATGTCCAGCTGAGCTGCTGCCCGACCTGCAAATTCCGCAGATCGCGATCGCTGGAGACCAGGGCGTTAATGTCCCCCATATCAATGCCGTACTGATTAAGTGCACTGCTCAGGGTATCGCCAGAAGAAACCGTGTATTCATGCGTGCCGGCACTGTCGGCGACGTCCTGATCGACATCATCTGCAGGGAGTTCTTCATCCGGCTCTGGGGTACTTTGGTCGATGGGTTCACTGGCTTCGGGAAGCAGTGTACGAAATTCGTTTTTGTCCAGTTCGATGGTTTTGACGATGGGCGTCACATCATTACTGGGATGGTAGACGTAAGGCCGCCAGACGGCGACGGCCAGAGTCACTACGGTTAACGATCCCAGCATAACGCGGTGGGGGCGCGGCAAATTATTAAATGCGAGGGCGACAGAGCGGGCTATCTGCTGCACGTTGAACTATTCCTCTATGCTCCTTTCAGGCAGGTCTCATACTGGCTCGACAGCTGTGAGAGGAATTTCACATAGCTGTCTTTTCCTAAGCTGATGTCTGTACCCAGCGGATCAAGCGTGCCTTTGCGCACCTGGGTTCCACGGGCAACAGCATCGATGACCGCCGGCCTGAATTGTGGCTCAGCAAAGACGCAAACGGCCTTTTTCTCAACCAACTGTGTTCGAATTTGATGTAAGCGCTGTGCACCCGGCTGAATCTCAGGGTTAACGGTAAAATGCCCGGTGGGCGAGAGACCGTAGTGTTTTTCAAAGTACGTGTAAGCGTCGTGAAAAACGAAATACCCTTTATCTTTAACGTGGGCAAGCTGTGAGATAATGCGCTTATCTGTGTCCGCTAATTCTGCCTCAAAATGCTGCAGGTTGGCGTCAAGTTTGGCTTTATCCTGCGGCATAAGTTCCAATAATTTTCCGTGGATTGCAACCGCGGTTTTTTTCGCTATCTCTGGTGACATCCACAAGTGCATATTAAACTCACCATGATGGTGATGATGCGCTTCATCATGATCGTGCTCTGCGTCATCATGGTCGTGATGATCATCGTCTTCACCTCCACGCAGTAGCAAGGGTTTTACGCCGGAAATTTGCACGATCTCAAGATTCTTTTTTTCCGGCAGAGACGCCGCAGATTTCGTCATGAAGGCTTCCATTTCAGGGCCAACCCAAACAACTAAGTCCGCGTTTTGTAAGCGTTTTACATCAGAGGGGCGCAGGGCATAATCGTGTTCGGATGCGCCATCCGGCAGCAAAACCTCCACGGGTGTGACGCCGTCAGCAATGGCCGAGGCGATAAACCCAACGGGCTTAATGGAGGCCACAATATCGGCGTGAGCGGGCAAGGCAGCAGAGGTGGCGAAAGCCATCGCCGTCAGGGTCAAAAAGCCCCCTTTTTTATTATGTAACATAATGCGTCATTCCTTCGTCATCAATAGATTGGATGTGATATTATAACATTCGAAATTCTGTGCAACCTGTAAATCTTATGCCATCACTTGTCACACTTGAAAACGTATCCATCAGTTTTGATCAACGTCAGGTCTTATCTGGCGTGAGTCTGGAACTCCATCCTGGTAAAATTTTAACCCTGCTCGGTCCTAACGGCGCGGGCAAATCGACGCTGGTCCGGGTGGTGCTTGGCCTCCTTGCGCCCTCCTCCGGTCGGGTCAGTCGCAGTGCGGGCTTACGCATCGGCTACGTGCCACAGAAGCTGCATATCGATCCCACGCTGCCGGTCACGGTCGAACGTTTTATGCGCCTGTCGCGCGGTGCGCGCAATCAGGATATTTTGCCTGCCCTGAAACGCGTTCAGGCGGGTCACCTGTTGACCTCGCCGTTGCAGAAACTGTCGGGCGGCGAAACGCAGCGCGTGTTACTGGCTCGCGCCTTGCTCAATCAGCCTCAGTTGCTGGTGCTTGATGAACCGACGCAGGGTGTGGATGTCAACGGGCAGGTCGCGCTTTACGATCTGATCAATCAACTGCGACACGAGCTGAACTGCGCCGTGCTCATGGTTTCCCATGATTTGCATTTAGTCATGGCGAAAACGGATGAGGTGCTGTGCCTTAACCATCACATTTGCTGTTCAGGTACGCCTGAGGCGGTGTCGCAGCATCCCGAATTCATTGCCATGTTCGGCCCGCGCGGTGCGCAGGAACTGGCTATCTATCGTCATCACCATAATCACCGTCACGACCTTCAGGGACGTATCGTATTACGCAAAGGACCGGGTCCATTATGATTGAATTACTGCTTCCGGGCTGGCTGGGCGGCGTGATGCTGGCGCTGGCGGCGGGCCCCCTGGGCTCTTTTGTCGTCTGGCGCAAGATGTCGTATTTCGGCGACACGCTGGCGCATGCCTCACTGCTCGGCGTCGCCTTTGGTTTGCTGCTCAACGTCAACCCTTACTATGCCGTGATCCTGGTCACGGTCTGTCTGGCACTGGGTCTGGTCTGGCTTGAGCGTCGCCCGCATCTGGCGATAGATACACTGCTGGGCATCATGGCGCACAGTGCGCTTTCGCTCGGACTGGTCGTGGTAAGCCTGATGTCGAACGTCCGGGTGGATTTGATGGCCTACCTGTTTGGCGATTTGCTGGCGGTAACGCCCAGCGATCTCTGGGCCATGGCTGCAGGTGTGATATTCGTGCTGGCCGTTATGGCCTGGCAGTGGCGCGCACTGCTGTCGATGACAATCAGCCCTGAACTGGCACAGGTTGACGGCGTGAATATTCAACGCACCCGGCTGATGCTGATGCTGGTAACCGCACTGACGATTGGTGTGGCGATGAAGTTTGTTGGTGCGCTGATCATCACATCGCTGCTGATCATTCCGGCTGCCACCGCCAGGCGCTTTGCGCGTTCACCCGAAATGATGGCGGCGGTGGCCGTACTGATTGGCGTGATTGCCGTGACCGGCGGCTTAACCTTCTCGGCGTTTTATGACACGCCCGCCGGCCCTTCCGTCGTGCTGTGCGCCGCCATCCTTTTTCTCTTCAGCATGGTGCGCAAACCGGCGCTGTGATCAGGCTTCTTTGGTGATACCAAAGTGGCGATAGGCATGCTGCGTGGCCATCCGGCCGCGCGGCGTGCGCTGAATAAAGCCCTGCTGAATTAAAAACGGCTCAATCACGTCTTCGATGGTTTCCCGCTCTTCGCCAATCGCTGCCGCCAGGTTGTCCAGCCCGACCGGCCCACCGGTGAATTTATCGATAATGGCCAGCAACAGTTTTCGATCCATATAATCGAAGCCTTCGCTGTCCACGTTCAGCATATCCAGCGCCGTCACCGAGACATCACCGCTCAGTACACCGTTCGCGCGCACCTCAGCAAAATCCCTTACCCGACGTAACAGGCGATTGGCAATACGTGGCGTTCCGCGTGACCGGCGGGCGATTTCCAGGGCGGCTTCTTCACTGAGTGCCAGACCAAGGCAGGCGGCGCTGCGTCCCACAATGTGCTGTAAATCTTTTACCTGATAAAACTCCAGACGCTGCACGATGCCGAAGCGATCGCGCAGGGGTGACGTCAGCGAGCCTGCCCGCGTGGTGGCGCCAATCAGCGTAAAGGGCGGCAGATCCAGTTTGATGGAACGCGCAGCCGGGCCTTCACCAATCATAATATCCAGCTGATAGTCTTCCATAGCCGGATAAAGTACCTCTTCCACGACCGGTGAAAGACGATGGATTTCATCAATGAACAGCACATCGTGAGGTTCGAGGTTGGTCAGCATCGCGGCCAGGTCGCCCGCTTTTTCCAGCACCGGGCCGGATGTCGTGCGCAGATTAACGCCCATCTCGTTGGCCACAATGTTGGCCAGCGTCGTTTTGCCCAGCCCGGGAGGGCCAAAAATCAATAAATGATCCAGCGCATCACCACGCAGTTGTGCCGCCTTGATGAAAATTTCCATCTGCTCACGCACCTGCGGCTGGCCCACATATTCGGTCAGCATCTTTGGACGAATGGCGCGGTCGAGGCCCTCTTCTTCGTTAATGCTGGCAGCGGAGATCAGGCGATCGGCTTCAATCATGAATTACCTCAAATAGCGGCGCGGAGCGCTTCACGGATCAACGTTTCGCAATCCGCGTCAGGACGGCCAACTTTGCTGATCATGCGGCTCGCTTCCTGCGGTTTATACCCCAGCGACACCAGCGCTGCAACCGCTTCCGATTCTGCATCGTTGGTCTCTGGCTCAGGGCCCGGCGTGGTCAGCGTAAAGGCTGAATCGCCGCCAAACAGATCGCCATGCATGCCTTTAAAGCGGTCTTTCATTTCCACCACCAGACGTTCAGCGGTTTTCTTGCCCACGCCCGGCAGTTTAACCAGCGCGGCGATCTCTTCCTTTTCAACCGCCGTCACAAACTGCTGTGCCGACATGCCCGACAGAATGGCCAGCGCCAGCTTAGGCCCAACGCCATTGACTTTAATCAACTCGCGGAACAGTGCTCGTTCCTGCTTGCTGTTAAAGCCAAACAGCAACTGTGCATCTTCGCGCACCACAAACTGAGTAAAGATCACCGCCTCGTGATTAAGATCGGGCAGCTCATAAAAACAGGTCATTGGCATATGGACTTCATAGCCGACACCGTGCGCCTCCAGCAGCACCAGCGGTGGCTGCTTTTCCAGAATAATGCCCCGTAAACGACCAATCACCTGAAGCCTTCCTTATCCAAAGTATGTGGCGGAATTTATACCATAAAAAAGGCTGGATGAATATCCAGCCTGATAGCGATGACGACGTAAGGGTTGTTAACTCTGACGCAACCGGCCGCGGGTCAGCACCAGCTTGCTGTCACTCATGCGCGCCGCGTTTTGGGCCACGTGACAGTGCGTGATGGCGATAGCCAGCGCATCGGCGGCATCGGCCTGGGGATTCGCCGCCAGTTTCAGCAGCGATTTCACCATGTGTTGCACCTGACTTTTTTCTGCGCCACCGGTGCCAACGACCGTTTGCTTGACCTGGCGCGCGGCATATTCAAACACCGGCAGATCATGGTTAACCGCCGCCACAATCGCGGCCCCCCGCGCCTGCCCCAGTTTCAGGGCAGAATCGGCATTCTTCGCCATAAACACCTGCTCGATAGCAAAAAAATCCGGCGAGAACTGCGTAATGATTTCGCATACTCCGGCATAGATCAGCTTCAGACGCGCAGGTAACTCTGTTGTGTTGGTACGAATACAGCCGCTGCCCAGATAAGTGAGCTGGCGGCCAGTCTGACGAATCACCCCATAACCGGTCACGCGTGAGCCAGGGTCAATCCCTAAAATAATCGACATGACGCGTCTCCAGCCTGAGCGTGTAGCGGTACAGCATTAAAGCGTTTCCGCCACCTCGTCGGAGATTTCGCCGTTATGGTAAACCTCCTGCACGTCGTCACAGTCTTCCAGCATATCGATCAGGCGCAGCAGTTTAGGCGCGGTTTCCGCATCCATTTCGGCTTTGGTCGAGGGGATCATGGCCACTTCCGCGGAGTCGGCTTTAAAGCCCGCCGCTTCCAGCGCATCGCGCACCGTGCCCATCTCTTCCCATGCGGTAAACACGTCAATCGCGCCGTCATCGTAACCGACCACGTCTTCTGCGCCCGCTTCCAGCGCCGCTTCCATCACCGCATCTTCGTCATGACCGGGTGCGAAGGAGATTACGCCTTTTTTGCTGAACAGATAGGCGACGGAGCCATCGGTACCCAGGTTGCCGCCCGTTTTGGTGAAGGCGTGACGCACTTCGCCCACGGTACGGTTGCGGTTGTCGCTCAGGCACTCAATCATGATGGCCGATCCGCCCGGACCGTAACCTTCATAAATGATCGTTTCCATATTGGAGTCATCTTCGCCGCCTACGCCGCGTGCAATGGCACGGTTCATGGTATCGCGCGTCATGTTATTAGACAGCGCTTTATCCATTGCCGCACGCAGGCGCGGGTTGGAGCCCGGATCGCCGCCGCCCAGTTTGGCAGCCGTGACCAGCTCACGAATGATCTTCGTAAAGATTTTACCGCGCTTGGCGTCCTGAGCGGCCTTACGGTGCTTGGTATTCGCCCATTTACTGTGTCCAGCCATGTTGCATTTTCTCCGATCTTTTACTGGGTGCAGGCTATCTTACGTGCGAACGTGTCCTGCGGCCGTGCCCGCAATTCCCACATACAGAAGTACGATCCGTTGCGGTGCGCTGGCGGTGGACACCCTCGCGGCGCCGATTACGCCTGACTGTCGATATTGTTCGGTGCGTTCATTGAAAACCCACCCGATTCATAAAACCTAATGCCTTCGCCACGGGAAAAACGCGCAGCGGCGAGCATTCAGATAAATTCTTCAATCGCCTGGCGATTACTCCAGGATTTCGTGAGGGCAGCGGCGGCGGCGGGATCGAGCCAGCGCGCGGCAAGATGCTCGGTGAGCAGCAGATCACGCTCTGTAGGCAAGGCCAGCCTGAACCAGTGTTCACGGTTGTGCGTCGTGCCCGGCGCATAACGATGACGATAGTGCGGGAAAATCTCAAAGTCGATTTCACGCTGACAGTCTTCAATCGTTAGCTGCTCGGCCTTTACATCAATCCCCAGCTCCTCACCGACTTCTCGCTCGGCCGCCTGCAGCGGACACTCATCCGCTTCCAGGCTGCCGGTGACCGATTGCCAGAAATCCGGGTCGTCACGGCGCTGCAGCATTAACACCCGGCCACTGTCCTGCGCCACAATCACCACTAACACAGAAACCGGATGTTTATACGGCATTACTTCGTCTCAGACTTGTCTTTCTTGACGACCTGAATGCCTAACTCAAGCAGTGACGCCGGATTCGCTTCGCTTGGCGCTTCCGTCATCATGCAGGCCGCTGCCGTGGTTTTCGGGAACGCGATAACGTCACGAATATTGTCGGTACCGGTTAACAGCATCGTCAGGCGATCCAGACCAAACGCCAGGCCTGCATGCGGCGGCGTGCCGTACTTCAGTGCATCCAGCAGGAAGCCGAACTTCTCACGCTGTTCATGCTCTTCAATGCCCAGAATGCTAAACACGGTCTGCTGCATGTTACCGTTGTGGATACGCACAGATCCGCCGCCGACTTCATAACCGTTGATCACCATGTCGTAAGCATTCGCTACGGCCTGGGTCGGATCGGCTGCCAGCTGTTCCGCACTCATCTCTTTCGGTGCCGTAAACGGATGGTGCATGGCAGCCAGCCCACCTTCGTCATCTTCTTCAAACATCGGGAAGTCGACAACCCACAGCGGCGCCCAGGCTTTGTCGTCGGTGATTTGCAGGTCACGTCCCACTTTCAGGCGCAGTGCGCCCAGCGCATCGGCCACCACTTTGGCACGGTCGGCACCAAAGAAGATGATATCCCCATCCTGCGCGCTCGTGCGGCTGAGAAGGGTTTCAACGATATCGGCATTAAGGAATTTCGCCACCGGGCTCTGTACGCCCTCCAGGCCCTTCGCACGTTCGTTTACCTTCATCCAGGCCAGGCCTTTGGCACCGTAAATCTCAACAAATTTGCCGTATTCATCAATCTGCTTACGGCTCAGCTGCGCGCCGCCGGGCACACGCAGCGCGGCAACACGGCCTTTCTCGTCGTTAGCCGGGCCAGAAAACACCTGGAACTCAACGGTTTTCAGCAGATCACCCACGTCCACCAGCTCCATGGGATTACGCAGGTCGGGTTTGTCTGAACCGTAGCGATGCATGGCTTCGGCAAAGGTCATCTGCGGAAACTCACCCAGATCCACGCCCTTCACGCTCTGCCAGAGTTCGCGAATCATGCGCTCCATAATTTCACGCACCTGAGGTGCGGTCAGGAAGGAAGTTTCCACATCGATCTGCGTAAATTCGGGCTGACGGTCTGCGCGTAGGTCTTCATCACGGAAACATTTAACAATCTGATAATAGCGATCGAAACCCGACATCATGAGCAACTGTTTAAACAGCTGCGGTGACTGAGGCAGCGCATAAAATTTGCCTTTGTGCACGCGGCTCGGCACCAGGTAATCGCGCGCGCCTTCCGGGGTGGCTTTCGTCAGCATCGGCGTTTCGATATCCAGGAAGCCAGCGTCATCCATAAAACGACGGACAAAGCTGGTGATCTTAGCGCGAGTCTTTAAGCGCTCAACCATTTCAGGGCGGCGCAGATCCAGATAACGGTACTTCAGACGTGCTTCTTCGCTGTTGGTCTGGTTAGAATCCAGAGGCAGCGGTTCAGCACGATTGATGATGTTCAGCGCGTGGGCAAAGACTTCTACGTCCCCCGTGGCCATGTCGCTGTTTCTGTTTTTTTCGTCACGGGCACGCACAGTGCCGGTAATCTGGATACAGAATTCGTTACGCAGTTCAGATGCCAGTTGGAAAGCGTCTTGATGATCGGCATCGAAAAAAACCTGTGCGATGCCTTCACGGTCACGCATATCGATAAAAATCAGGCTTCCCAGATCGCGACGACGGTTGACCCAGCCGCAAAGCGTGACTTGCTGACCTACATGAGACAGATTGAGCTGTCCACAATACTCTGTACGCATAACACTATCCTTTTAACTTCGCCGCTGCAGCTGACAGCACCAGGCCGCGTCACCTTGTGGGGTGCTGTCGCAAAAAAGGCCGCTATTATAATGGAAAAAGGCAAACAGGATAAGTGGAGCCACGTTAAAGCGCGGCATTTCCTGTTCGCTTTTCACCTGTTTGCGTCAATATACTGCGTTACAGGATAATTACCATCACACTCAAAGGCGGGAATCAGGCGTGACACTTCGTATTGGTTTGCCACAATGGCATCACGCGCACTGGAAGCGATGGGGAATCGAAACCCTGGCTGACTATGCGCGTTATTTCGGCACGGTGGAAGGCAATACCACATTGTATGCGCTGCCTGATGCGGAAACGGTCCTGCGCTGGCGGGATATGACCCATGACCAGTTTCGTTTCTGTTTTAAATTTCCCAGCAGCATCAGCCATCAGGCCGCCCTGCAAAATACCGACGACTTAGTAACGGATTTTTTTCGCCTGATGGCACCGCTCGCCGACCGCATGGGTCAGTACTGGCTACAGCTGCCCGCCAGCTTTTCCCCTGCGCAACTGAACGATCTCTGGCGCTTTCTGGACAGCCTGCCCACCCATTTCTCCTACGCCGTCGAAGTCCGCCATGCCGCCTTTTTTGCCAAAGGCGAGGCTGAGCGCGCGCTGAATCGCGGCCTGCTGCAGCGCGGCGTCAATCGTGTGGTGCTGGACAGCCGTCCGGTTCATGCCTCAACCTCGCAAAGCCCGGCGGCACTTCACGCCCGCCAGCAAAAGCCTCGCGTTCCGCCGCATGCACTGTTAACCGGGTCGCGCCCCATGATCCGTTTTGTCGGCAGCGACAACCTGGAAGAAAGCCTGCCACTGTTTCAAATCTGGCTGGCCAAGCTGGCCGAATGGCACACGCAAAGTGACCCTCTGGTGTTTATCCACACGCCCGATATGGGACAGGTGTTTCCGCTGGTGCAGGCGCTCTGGCCGGCATTACAAAAAATTGATGCCAGCATCGGTCCCGGACCTGACTGGCCGCAACAGGATTCGCTATTCTGATAGCGATGGGCAGCCTCGCCCCCTCTGGTGATATGAATAAAAAAGGAAACAATGATGATTAGCGCGTTATATGTGGTTATCGGTGCGTTACTGATAATGAAGTTCACCCTCAATGTCGTCCGCTTTCGGCGTCAACATCACGTTGCTTTTGGGGATGGCGGTCATCACGACCTGAACAGGGCCATCCGCATTCATGGCAATGCCGTTGAAACCATTCCCCTGGCACTGCTGCTGGTGATCACGCTTGAGATGAACGGGGCGGATGTCTGGATGGTTCACCTGACGGGCATCGTGTTTTTTGTTGGCCGTTTTTTGCATGCTTATGGCCTGCGTAAAGACGTGATGAGTGGACGCAAATACGGCATGATGCTGACCTTGTTTGGCCTGAGTGGAATGGTGATTTTTAACCTCATCTATCTCCCCTGGCAACTGGTGCTCAGCCTGCATTAATGTTGCGGCTTAAAGGGTGCAGGCCGCGGCAGTTTCTGCCAGAATAGCGCCCTTTCCGCCGTCTCTTCGGATTTTCGATATGTCTGATCGCGATCAACTCTTTTCTGCGCCCATTGAAAAACTGGGCGACTGGACCTTTGACGAACGTGTCGCTGAAGTGTTTCCCGACATGATTCAGCGCTCGGTGCCCGGCTATTCCAATATCATTTCGATGATTGGCATGCTGGCAGAACGCTTCGTCCAGCCCAACAGCCAGGTGTTTGACCTGGGCTGCTCACTCGGTGCCGCCACACTTTCGGTGCGTCGTAATATTCACGTGCCAGGCTGCCAGATTATCGCCGTAGACAACTCTCCGGCCATGGTCGAACGCTGCCGCCGCCATATCGATGCCTTTCGCGCCGACACGCCGGTTACCGTGGTGGAAGCGGATATCTGTGACATTGAGATTGAGAATGCCTCTCTGGTGGTGCTCAATTTCACCCTGCAGTTTCTTGAGCCGCCTGCCCGTCTTACGCTGCTCAGTAAAATCTGGCAGGGGCTGAATCCCGGCGGAGCCCTGGTTCTCTCGGAGAAGTTCAGCTTTGAAGATCGTGACGTCGGCGAACTGCTGTTTAACATGCATCATGATTTTAAGCGCGCCAACGGCTACAGCGAACTGGAGATTAGCCAGAAGCGCAGCATGCTGGAAAACGTCATGCTGACCGACAGTGTGGAAGCGCATAAGGCTCGTCTTAAGCAGGCGGGCTTTTCGCACGCTGAATTATGGTTTCAGTGCTTTAATTTTGGTTCGTTGGTGGCATTAAAATGATCGACTTTGGCCGTTTTTATCAGCAAATCGCCGTTGGCCCCCTGGCAAAATGGCTTGACGTGCTGCCTGCACAGATTAGCGACTGGCAGCGGGAGAATCTGCACGGGCACTTCCGTGACTGGTACAAGTCGCTGGAATACTTACCGCTGCTGGAACCCCAGCGGCTGGACCTGCTGAACAGCGTAAGCGCCGATCGGGATGACATCAGCGATCGTCATCGTCAGGGCATTGAGAAACTACTACGCAATTTGATGCCGTGGCGCAAAGGCCCTTATTCCCTGTACGGAACGGAGATTAACACCGAATGGCGTTCTGACTGGAAATGGGAGCGCGTGCTGCCTCATATTTCCTCGCTGGCCGGACGAACCGTGCTGGATGTCGGCTGCGGCAGCGGCTATCACATGTGGCGGATGATCGGTGCGGGTGCGCATCTGGTTGTGGGTATCGATCCCATGCAGCTGTTTTTATGCCAGTTCGAAGCCGTGCGTAAGCTGTTGAATGATGACCGTCGCGCCCATTTACTGCCGCTGGGCATTGAACAACTGCCGGCGCTCCAGGCGTTCGACACGGTCTTTTCGATGGGCGTGCTGTATCATCGCCGTTCCCCCCTTGACCACCTCCTTCAGCTAAAAAATCAGCTGGTCAGCGGCGGCGAGCTGGTACTGGAAACGCTGGTGATCGAAGGCGATGTGAACCAGGTGCTGGTGCCGGGCGAACGCTATGCGCAGATGCGCAACGTCTATTTTATTCCCTCTGCCGAGGCGCTGAAAAGCTGGCTGGAGAAGTGTGGCTTTGTTAACGTGCGCATTGTCGACTTTGCCCTGACCTCGACGGAAGAGCAACGTCGTACCAGTTGGATGACCAGTGAATCACTGGCCGAGTTTCTGGATCCCGACGACAGCAGCAAAACCGTTGAAGGTTATCCCGCACCGCTGCGCGCCGTTCTGGTTGCCACCAAACCCTGATCCTCAGCGGCGAGACAGCGCCAGTTTCGCCGCAAAACCAATAAAGACGCAGCCCGTTAAACGGTCCATGATTTTGACTATTCGTGGCCGTTTTAACTGCTCAGCAAAATAGTGGCTGCTGCCGATCAGCACCGTGCTCCAGGCCAACCCCACCAGCATGTGCGTCAACGCCATCAGGCTGCACCAGATCGGGACAGAGGCGCCCTGCGGAATGAACTGGGGCAAAAAAGTCACATAGAAAACGCCCACCTTGGGATTCAGCAGATTCCCCAATAATCCACGCGTGAAGCAGGCAAGATGACGTTGCTGAGCCGCGGCCTCGGCATGCATTGACACGTTTTGGGCGCGCGGATGCCACAGCAGCTTAATGCCCAGATAGAGGAGGTAAGCGGCGCCAGCCCACTTCAGCAGGTTATAAGCCATCTCCGACGCCAGCAGCAGCGCGCCTAATCCCAGCCCTACCGCAATGCCCCAGAGCAAACAGCCGGTTGCCACGCCCAGCGCCGTGGCACTGGCACGCTGCCAGCCCTGTGCGGCGGCCGATCGCAGGATCAACGCCGTATCAAAGCCCGGCGTCAGGGTCAAAATAATAATAGCCAGCAGGAAAGAGAGCAACGAAGCCGTCATAAGCGTATCCCCGGTAAACATCCGCTCACAATAACAAGCGGTTTTTTGTCTGTACAGCCAGCAAAACCCCATTAGCTGCTACCCTTTTAAGGGCTTTATCAACGGGCCGGTCACGGCCATGATTTATGCAATCAGGAGCAACGTTTATGAAATTTATTTTCTCGTCACCGCGCAAATATGTGCAAGGTGCAGGCGTACTCGATGAACTGGGGAGCTACGTCACCGAACTGGGTACTCAGGCTTTTGTGGTCGCGGACGATGTCGTCTGGGGACTGATCGGTGAACGGGCTCAGGCCACGCTCACAAAGGCGGGCGTGAACGTGGTGCGCCAGCAGTTCAACGGCGAGGCGTCCAGTAATGAAATCACCCGGTTGAGCCAGCAGGCGCAACAGCAGAACTGCAACGTGGTCATCGGGCTGGGCGGCGGTAAAACGCTGGATACCGTTAAGGCAGTGGCTGATGAGATCCAACAACCGGTGGTGATCGTTCCCACGATTGCCTCTACCGATGCGCCCTGTAGCGCACTCTCCGTTATCTATTCTGACAGCGGCGTGTTTGAGAGCTACCGCTTCTACAATAAGAACCCCGATCTGGTGCTGGTGGATACCGCCGTCTGTGCCGCTGCGCCTGCCCGCCTGTTTGCCTCGGGCATTGCGGATGGCCTCGCAACCTGGGTGGAAGCCCAGGCGGTAGCCCGCAGCCATGCCAAATCGATGGTCAATGGCGATCCGACCATTGCCGGGCTGGCCATCGCCCGTGCCTGTGAGGAAACCCTGCTGACCTGGGGTTACAGTGCCTATGTTGCCGTTTCGGAAAAACGCGTGACGCCGGCGGTGGAAGCGGTGGTGGAAGCGAATACCTTGCTGTCGGGCCTGGGATTCGAAAATGCCGGCCTGGCAGCTGCGCACGCCATTCACAATGGTTTTACTGCTATTGAAGGCGATATCCATCATCTCACCCACGGCGAGAAAGTGGCCTACGGTACCTTAACCCAGATGGTGCTGGAGCAGCGTCCGGACGAGGAGATCGCACGCTACATCCGTTTCTATCGCTCGATCAAGATGCCCACCACCCTGAAAGAGATGCATCTGGAGGGCGAAAGCTGGGAAAATCTGGTGAAAATAGGCGCACTGGCAAACAGTGAAGGCGATACGCTGAAAAACCTTAACCCCAACCTGGCACCGGAGCAAATTGCCCATGCGCTGCTGGGGCTGGATGCGTTCAGTCAAACGGTAAAATAACGGCTATTCCGTCACCTCAGCGGGTTTATCCCAGTACTGGTATTTATAGACTGCGCTGAGGTGGCGTTGAATCGTCCCTTTCTCGAACACTTCCGTTTCATTCAGATAACTCAGCGTGCAGTTGCCCTTCTCATCCCAGAACTGGCATTCATCCACGGTGCGCAATGTGCTGACGTCTGTCGTTGCGGTGCCATTCAGGCGCCGTTCCCGCCACTGGTTATCATAGGTGTAGGTATCTTTGCGGCGGGCAGAGGTCGAACGGGTGACCAGGCCTTGTGGATTCCACTCATAACGGTATTCCCCGTTGCTGACGGGATCGGTACCTCGCGCAATACTTTTTAGTAAGTGGAAACGTTTATCATAACGGTAAGTCGTATCCGTAAACCCGTCTTTACCCATGCTGATAAATTTATCCGATGCGCTGATGATGTTGCCGTTTTTGCCCTTCTGCCACTGAATGGTGCCCTGACGGTTATCGACCACCACTTCACTGCCCTGCTTGATGACTTTAACCAGATAGGCATATTCCGCAACCCAGCCGTCCTGAACCCGAACCAGGTGCTGTTCCATGCTTAGGATGACGTTACGCTCATTTTTGTCATAGCTGATGTCCGCCACCAGCAGATCGCCACAGCGATCAAACTGCCCCAGTACCCGTTTCTGTGAGTTGACGTCTTTACCAAACTCGCCGGCGATCACCTGACGCACCTGACCTTTGGCACTGCCGCCCAGCAGGATCCAGTTATTGCTGTTGGTCACCGCTTTACTGTATGGCTGACATGAGGCTGCGGCCCATGCGGTGGGAAAGGAGAATAACGTAATCACAGCGAACAGCAGAACGCATCGCATGGTGTGCACCTCGGACGTCAATGTCGTAAACGGTTTACCCTAAATAGCAGGAACCGACGGATGATGGAAAGTG
This sequence comes from Pantoea sp. V106_11, assembly GCF_029967885.1. Classification (NCBI taxonomy): domain Bacteria; kingdom Pseudomonadati; phylum Pseudomonadota; class Gammaproteobacteria; order Enterobacterales; family Erwiniaceae; genus Pantoea; species Pantoea sp. V106_11. The sequence continues at coordinate 474,522 of NZ_JASCAK010000020.1, read as the reverse complement.
GAATTCTTCTCTCAGCGCCAGCAGCGACTGAATTCAGCCTCGCGGGCACGACGATAAAGGGCGCTGAAGGAATTTTGGGCAAAAAATACCCCAGCAAATTTACTGGGGTTTGGTACTTGCAAACATCACGTCATCAATCGGCGTGCTGCGCGGCAAAACTGGTCATGAGTCAGGCCACCCGGGCGGTATTCATTTGCATCACACTTTTCATTGCCTCAACGACATCGCCATCGACGCAATTGCGGCTGAACTCATCAATTTCGGCTTCGGAACACATGGAAACACCCACTTTACGGTAGCGCATCGGGGATGCCACAAGGTGGCTGGCCGAGCTGTGTACCTCGCGAATATCCGCATCCAGAAACTTTTGCAGGTTGCTGAGGCGAACGCCAGCACCGGCCATAATGATTGGACCTGCGCTGTATTCATTAAGTTCCCTCAATAATGCAATTCCGTTTTCCGCGCTTTGTTGCTGGCCAGATGTCAGGATGCGCCTGACGCCAAAATCCGTCAGCACATCAAGCGAACGCTTGGGCCGATGGCACAGATCGAAGGCGCGGTGAAAAGTCACCGCCATCCCGTCGCACAGGGCCATGATTTGTCGCATCTGACTGGCATGGATATTGGCATCTTCATCCAGCATGCCCAGAACGATGCCGGGAAAACCCAGCTCACGGATACGCGCCACGTCTGACTTCATCGTTTCAAATTCACGGCTGGAATAGCAAAAGTCGCCACCGCGAGGGCGAACAATAGGATGCACCGGAACTGAAATGTCACGACGGGCGACCTCCAGCATGCCTGCAGAAGGCGTCAGCCCGCCTTCACGCGGCGCGGCGCAAAGCTCTATGCGATCGGCTCCCGCCTGCTGGGCGGTTAATGCACAATCCACCCCATAGCAACAAATTTCCAGTGTCGTCATTGTCTTCTCCTTTACATGGCTTCCTGTTCACGCCAAATTCGTCAGGTACGCTTATCCCTTAGAACAGTTTACGTGGAAAACTAACTATGACATTCAATTTTGACCAACGGATAGACCGCCGTCACAGTGATAGTCTTAAATGGCACAAATATGCGGGTCAGGATATTCTGCCACTGTGGGTCGCCGATACGGATTTCCGATCGCCTGAGCGTATCATTGAAGCCATTAAAGCCCGCGTTGACCACGGCGTTTTCGGCTATGGCGATAAGCCCCAGGGGTTGATTGCGGCCCTTATCGCTCGCTGTGCATCACGTTATCACTGGCAGGTCGATCCCGAATGGGTTGTTGTCTTGCCCGGCGTTGTCTGCGGCTTAAATCTGTCGGTCCGCGCCTTTACTCAGCCACCGCAAGGTACCGTGGCACCCTTGCCGATTTATCCCCCTTTTCGCTCTGCCGCTAAACTGGCGGAACGCGACCAGCTGAGTCTGCCATTAATATTACAGAACGGGCGCTGGGTCATGGACCTGAGCGCGGCCGAAGGGAAAATGCAGGACAAAAAGCTGTTGATGCTGTGCAATCCCCAGAATCCTGGCGGTACGGTTTATCGCCGGGAAGAGCTGGAGGCCCAACTGGCGTTTGCCCAGCAGCACGACCTGATTGTCTGTTCTGACGAAATCCATTGCGACCTGCTGTTAACACAGGGCCTGCAACACATCCCGTTCGCCTCCCTGAGCGACGATGCCGCGCGGCGCAGCGTCACGCTGCTTTCGCCCTCGAAAACCTTTAACATCGCCGGCCTGGGCGCATCCGTCGCCATCATCCCTGACCCGGTACTGCGTGAACGTTTCAACGCCGTCCGCCAGGGCATCGTTCCCTCGGTTGATATTCTGGCACTGGTGGCCGCAGAGGTTGCCTGGCGCGACAATGATGACTGGCTTGATGCACAGCTGGACTATCTGCGCGGGAATCGTGACTGGCTGGTTGAACAGGTCAATGCGCTCCCCGGACTCTCGATGGTGTCACCAGAAGGCAGCTATCTCGGCTGGATTGATGCCAGCGCATTGCCGGTTACCAGCCCGGCACTCTATTTTGAAAAGTACGGGCTGGGTTTCTCACCGGGTCGCGATTTTGGCGATGACCGTTTCGTGCGTATCAACTTCGGTTGCCCACGCGCGCTGCTGGAAGAAGCGGCAAAGCGGCTTAAACGCGCGGTTGACGCCCTGGGTTAAGACTGCTCACTGGCCACGATCTCTTCCAGGCTCCACGGGTGAAACTTTATCGTGGTTTCCCCGTCGGTTACTGCGAGGGTAGGATTAGGCAAACGTTCATTTTCCCCTTTTGGCGAGCTGGTCTTGAACGAAATACCGGGTTGGGACAGTGCATGGTCGGACAGCAACGCCATTGCCCGCATCCCAAGCGTTTCTGGCTCGCCCCTTAATACCACTTCCACATGCTCCCAGCCTTCATGGCGATAGCGTTTCTCGCCGGGCCAGGGTAACTCCACCACGTCGATATGCCAGCCGGCAATCTGGAGCGGCTGATGCAGTTTGAACAGGCAGACAGGACGACCATTGATCATCGCTGCCGAAAATTGCTGTCCCATTTTCGCCAGACCCTGCTGCCAACGTTCGGCGGTGGTGTTCTGGTGACAGCGAACCGCGACATGATCGACATCGAGTCCGGCATTATCTAATCCGAGTCGCTGTGAAAAACTTTGTAACCGTTGTTCGAAAGCGGCCAAATCTTCGCGTAAATCGTCCAGTTCTGATGGAAAGGTGGTGCTCACGGTTGCCTCTGCCCCTCTAAAATTTACAGACTTAAATATCGTAACTCATTGTTAGCATTAAATCCTAAACGACATAATGGTGAGATTCATCTTATTTACGTGATTCTTTTCCATTAAAGCAGATAAATTACGCTTTCAATTCAGACTTATCTTCTTTTTAGATCCACCCTTAAGTTGACAAAAACCACCTAACCACCTGTTTAAATTGATGTTAATTAATACAATAAGACAATTCCCATTTACCGCCAACATGATTGCAGCCGCGTCACCTTTCTTATAAATTTGCATCAATACCATTATAAGGAAAGTTTTTATGACTATGCTCATCGTAGTGGCAACATTGATCGCACTGATGGGATTTGCCCTTGCGCGCCACTGGAAGGTGCGAGAAGACAAAAGCGTTAAAAATGCGCGCCGCGCGCGCCGCCGCTAATCCTTTGGGAAACATCCTCAGCTCTGTTTCTCCGCGTTTATCCAGTTACTGACTCAAGCTGACAATTCACGTATACTTTTCCCCTCATTTTTTTCCGTTCTGCCTGGTGATGACTCTGGTTATCGCCTCCGGCAGAATGAGGATGAAGCGCGCTGCGCTGTCAGCGTGCTTTTCTTAGCATATGTAAGGTAACCCGGTGAATATTCAGGCGCTTCTTTCCGCAAAAGTCAGTCAGGCTATGGTGCTGGCTGGTGCTCCCTCCGATTGCGAACCTCAGGTTCGCCAGTCGGCCAAAGTTCAGTTTGGTGATTATCAGGCAAACGGCATCATGGCCGTGGCTAAAAAACTGGGCCAGGCGCCGCGACAATTAGCTGAAACTGTTATTCAACATCTGGATCTTACCGGTATTGCCAGCAAGGTTGAGATTGCCGGACCCGGGTTTATTAACATCTTTCTCGATCGTGGCTGGCTGGCAGAACATGCCAGGAATGCCCTGCAGCATCCGCGACTCGGCGTCGCCCGCGTTGAACCTCAGACTATCGTCGTAGATTACTCTGCCCCGAACGTCGCGAAAGAAATGCACGTCGGCCACGTCCGCTCCACCATTATTGGTGATGCCGCTGTCCGCACTCTGGCGTTTCTGGGCCATAACGTCATCCGTGCCAACCACGTTGGCGACTGGGGAACGCAGTTCGGTATGCTGATAGCTTTCCTTGAGAAACAGCAGAACGAAAACCATGCCGAAATGGCGCTGGCTGACTTAGAAGGGTTTTACCGTGAAGCCAAGCGCACCTACGATGAAGATCCGGAATTTGCTGAGCGCGCACGTCGCTACGTGGTGAAGTTACAAGGCGGCGATGACTACTGCCGTCAGATGTGGAAAAAGCTGGTTGATATCACCATGAGCCAGAACCAGCATATCTATGACCGCCTTAACGTCACGCTGACCCGCAAAGATGTCATGGGCGAGAGCCTTTACAACGACATGCTGCCGGGGATTGTTGCCGACCTGAAAGCGAAAGGGTTAGCCGTAGAGAGCGAAGGTGCGACCGTGGTCTTTCTGGATGAATACCAGAATAAAGAAGGTGAGCCTATGGGCGTCATCATTCAGAAGAAAGACGGCGGCTATCTTTACACCACTACCGATATTGCCTGTGCCAAATACCGCTACGAAACGCTGCATGCCGATCGGGTGATTTACTACATCGACTCGCGCCAGCATCAGCATTTACAGCAGGCGTGGACCATCGTGCGTAAAGCCGGTTATGTGCCTGAATCTGTGCCGCTTGAGCACCATGCATTTGGCATGATGCTGGGTAAAGACGGTCGTCCGTTTAAGACCCGCAGCGGCGGCACCATCAAACTTTCGGATCTACTGGATGAAGCTTACGATCGTGCTTACTCGCTGGTCAGCGAAAAAAACCCGGAGATGAGCGAAGAAGAGCGGCGTGCACTTGCGGAAGTCGTCGGCGTCAGCGCTGTAAAATATGCCGATCTGTCAAAGAGCCGCACCACGGATTATATCTTTGACTGGGACAACATGCTGGCGTTTGAAGGTAACACCGCGCCTTATATGCAGTACGCTTACACGCGTGTCCTGTCGGTATTCCGTAAGGCCGGTATTGAAGCCGACGCGATTCAGGCCGACATCACCCTGACGGACGATCGTGAAGCCCTGCTGGCTACACGCCTACTGCAGTTTGAAGAAGTCATTACTCAGGTTGCCCGTGACGGCACGCCGCATGTTATGTGTGCGTACCTCTATGACGTGGCTGGCCTGTTCTCCGGCTTCTACGAGCATTGCCCGATTCTGGCGGCCGAAGATGAAGCGACCCGTCAGAGCCGGTTACAGATTGCTGCCCTGACCGCCAAAACCCTGAAACTGGGGCTGGACACGCTGGGTATCAAAACCGTCGATCGCATGTAACCTCTTCAGGCGCTGAGTGCCCACCGTGGCCCGGCGCCTGCCTTCCCTGCCTTCCCCGCCGCCGCGTCATGATTTCCGCGACCGCTGTTTTCGCTGCCTGCTCTGCCCACGATATGAATCGGCCCGCTATCGCCTGAAAACCAGACATCATGATGCATAGCAACGGACAAACTGGCCCATGCAGCCATAATGTCCTGTTTATCTGCGTAAGATCATGGGGTTATTCCTTTCTGATGCGCGCGCTCTACTATAAGCCCGCATTTCATCAGGTCTTGACCTGTTAACGAGAAAGGAAACTAAGTTGATGATTAAAAAAGCGTTTGCCGAATTCATCGGGACATTCTGGTTAGTATTGGCGGGTTGTGGAAGCGCCCTGCTGGCGGCAACCTTTCCGCAAACCGGGATTGGCTTTGCCGGAGTGGCTCTGGCTTTCGGCCTTGCCGTGCTGACGATGGCTTTTGCTGTGGGTCATCTTTCGGGCGGCCATTTTAATCCTGCCGTCACGCTGGGTTTATGGGCGGGCGGCCGTATCGGATATCAGGCCATTTTGCCCTATATCATTATGCAGGTCGCGGGCGGTATCGCGGCGGCGGCCGTGCTGTATGTGATTGCAAGTGGTCAGTCTGATTTTGATTCCACCACCAGCGGGTTCGCGGCTAACGGCTTTGGCGAACACTCCCCCGGGGGCTACAGCCTTTGTGCAGCAGTGGTCACTGAACTGGTACTCAGCGCCTTTTTCCTGATCATTATTCAGGGGGCGACCGATAAACGCGCGCCCGCGGGTTTCGCGCCCATCGCCATTGGCCTGGCCTTAACGCTTATTCATTTAATTAGCATCCCCGTGACCAATACGTCGGTAAACCCGGCGCGCAGTACGGCGATGGCGCTGTTCCAGGGAACCTGGGCCTTGCAGCAGCTGTGGGTGTTCTGGCTGGTGCCGATGGCGGGCGGTGTGGCTGGCGGGTTGATCTCTCGTTTTCTGCTGCGAAGCACAGACTGATTTAATGCGAAAATGACGTAACCTGCCTTCATTATGCAGACCGGCAGCGATCGTGCACGCCTGCACGATCGCTGCCGGTCTGTCTTAATAATGGAATAATCAGGCTTACTGGTAATTAACCGTCACGTCTGTGCTGACCACTTTCAGCCCGGGCGGTAAACTGCCGCTTCCAGCGAAACCAAACACCATATGCAATGTTTCATCCGCGGTCACGCCGGTCAGACCCCGCGTCGCGCCGTTGGCACCGTCCAGTTCGGTACAGCGCTGCGCCGCACAAAGCCGGACCTGCAGGCCCGATGGCGCAGGCCGGGTGAGCTGATAGCGCCAGTTCACCACGGTCATTGCCCCTTTTACGTCGCCCGGCGGCGTTAAGGGCTGTGAGGATTGCCAGCTACCGCGATTGGCCATCAGCGGGCCTGCCGCGCTGGCGCTCCAGGCGCCGTCAGCGGCCAGGGCAGACAGCGGCAGGAGCAGTGCAAACAGCATCATCGATCTCATTGTTTGCCTCCGATGGTGGCGGTCATGCGAATCTGACGATTGTCGCTTAATTCCATGTTGGACAGCACCACCAGCTGCGGCATGTTGCGACGCAGGAAGCGCGCCAGTAACGCACGTAATGGATGGTTTACCAGTAAGACCGGCGGCGCGCCCATCATCTCCTGACGCTGTAAGGCTTCCTGCGTCTGGGCCAGCAGACGATCGGCAAGCCCCGGCTCCAGCCCACCACCGCCCTGCAGAGCCTGCAGTAACAGGCGTTCCAGCGTAGCATCCAGGCCAATAACCTGAACTTCACCGTTGCCCGGGAACCATTGTTGGGTGATTGCACGACCCAACGCGACACGCACCACGCTGGTCAACTCCTGCGGATCGCTTTGAACCGGCGCGTGCTCTGCCAGCGTTTCAATGATGGTGCGCATGTCGCGAATAGAGACGCGCTCCACCAGCAGGTTTTGCAGCACTTTATGCAGGGTTGTCAGGGTAATAACGCCCGGCACCAGATCTTCAGTCAGTTTAGGCATTTCAGACGAGACGCGATCCAGCAGCTGTTGCGCCTCCTGGCGACCAAACAGCTCGCTGGCATACTGACCAATCAGATGATTAAGATGGGTTGCCACCACCGTACTGGCTTCGACCACGGTAAAGCCCTGGATCTGGGCCTGCTCTTTCAGCGCGCCATCAATCCACACGGCCGCCAGGCCAAACGCCGGATCGACGGTGGCTTCACCCGGCAAGGTGCCCGCTGCGGTGCCGGGGTTAATCGCCATCCAGCGCCCCGGATACGCGTCACCACTGCCAATTTCTACGCCCTTCATCAAAATGCGATAGCGGGCCGGTGGTAATTCCATATTGTCACGGATATGCACCACCGGTGGCAGGAAGCCGACGTCCTGCGCCACCTTCTTACGGATACTGCGGATACGCCCCAGCAGTTCACCGTTTTGATTATGATCGACCATCGGAATGAGGCGATAGCCCACTTCCATTCCCAGGGTATCTTCCAGTTGTACATCGGTCCAGGACGCCTCGGCCGATGCGGGTGTTTCCATAGATTTGGTGAGGCTGCTGGGTGATTCGACACTCTTTTTCGGCTGCATTTCGCGGCCGCGTAACCACCATGCCAGCCCCAGTAAGGCCGCCGTAAACAGCAGGAAAACGAAGTTCGGCATGCCCGGCACCAGGCCCAGCAAACCTATTACGCCGCCGCTCAGCATCAGTACGCGAGGATCTTTAAACAGCTGGCCAACCATCTGCTCGCCGACGTCCTGATCGGTTGCCACGCGCGTCACAATAACACCCGCCGCAGTCGAGATAACCAGCGCCGGGATCTGAGCAACCAGACCATCACCGATAGTCAGCAACGTATAGGTTTCTGCCGCATGTCCTGCATCCATGCTGTGCTGCACGATACCGACCAACAGCCCGCCAATCACGTTGATTACCATGATCAAAATGCCGGCGATGGCATCACCACGTACGAACTTACTGGCACCGTCCATTGAACCGTAGAAGTCGGCTTCCTGGGTGACTTCAGCACGGCGGCGTTTCGCTTCATCTTCACCGATCAGACCGGCATTCAGGTCGGCGTCGATGGCCATCTGCTTACCGGGCATCCCGTCAAGAACAAAGCGCGCGCCCACTTCAGCGATACGGCCGGCACCTTTGGTGATAACCATAAAGTTGATAATCACCAGGATGATAAACACCACAATACCGATGGCAAAGTTGCCCCCGACCAGGAAGTGGCCAAAGGCTTCCACCACCCGTCCGGCGGCGGCGGCCCCGGTGTGGCCGTCCAGTAAAATGATACGGGTTGAGGCAACGTTAAGCGCCAGGCGCAGCAAGGTCGAAAACAGCAGGATGGTTGGAAACGCCGCAAACTCCAGCGTGCGCTGGGTAAACATCGCCACCAGCAGCACCATGATCGACAAGGCGATGTTGAAGGTGAACAACAGATCAAGGATGAATGGCGGTAACGGCAGAACCATCATCGATAAAATCATGATGATCAGTACCGGGCCAGCAAGCACCTGCCACTGCATATCTTTGAAGTTGCCCGGTAGGCGTAATTTAGCGGCCAGATTAGCCATCGTTTGTGTTCTCTCCTGCAAAGTCCATCTCTGCCGGGACCGGCAGGTCTTTAGGTTTTACCGGGATCAGGCCACCTTCGCGCTTCCAGCGACGTAGCTGCCAGACCCAGGCCAGCACTTCCGCGACGGCGCCATACAGCGCACCCGGAATGTGTTGTCCAATTTCAGTATGTCGGTACAGCGCACGCGCCAGTGGCGGCGCTTCCAGAACCGGGATACGGTGTTCCGCGCCCAGTTCACGAATGCGTAAGGCAATATCCCCTGCGCCCTTGGCGATGACCTTCGGCGCGCTCATCTTTTTCTCGTTATATTGCAAGGCAACCGAGTAGTGCGTTGGGTTGGTGACGATAACATCGGCTTTGGGAACATCGGCCATCATGCGACGTCGGGCGGCTGCGCGCATCTGCTGGCGGATGCGCCCTTTCACGTGCGGATCACCCTCTTGCTGTTTGTGTTCATCACGAATTTCCTGACGCGACATGCGCAGCTTTTTAAAATGGCTGTAAAGTTGCCAGAAAACGTCATAGCCCACCATGGGGATCAACCCGAGCATGACCAGCGAGCAGCAGATGGCAATCATATCCATGCCGTGAATCAGTGCCGTTGTCGGTGATTCGGCAATCAGACGCAGCATATCGGGCCAGTGGCTCCAGACGTACCAGCCTGCAACACACCCGACCAGAATAGTCTTCAGGATGCCTTTAAACAGTTCGGTCCAGGCCTGAGCGGCAAACATACGCTTTAAACCAGACAGCGGGTTCAGTTTGCCAAAATCGACCTTAATGGATTTTCCACTGATCACTACGCCGCCCAGCAGCATTGGCGAGGCAATCGCGACCAGAACCAGCCCGCCCAGCAGCGGGAGCAGCGCCGCAATGGCCTGCATAATCAGATTGCCCACATGCGCAATGATGATTTTGTCATCGGTCACCATGGCATGGTCAAATCGTAATCCGGTTGACACCATCGCGGCCAGCCGGTGGGCCATCATGGCACCGCCGACCCATAAAATCATGATGCCGGCTAACAGCATCAGTAATGAGGTCAACTCGCGCGAACGCGGAATCTGGCCTTCTTCACGTGCTTTCTCAAGTCGGTGGGCCGTGGGCGATTCTGTTTTTTCTTCGTCGCTATTTTCTGACACCACAAACCTCGGTTGGCAGGAATTCTGAGCATAGAATGCCAAATTTGGGTTTGGTTAAAGCGTGGATAAAACGTGAAAAATGCGCGCTCTTTCACGGATGGCAAAAGAGAAAAGAGAAGTGGCCTGTCAGAAACAGGCCATCTTAGAAGGGGCGGCAATCGCCAACCGTTAACGGATCGGCGATGACCAGACAGACTCGCGGTTAGAAACCCAGGCTGTCCAGCAGGTCATCAACCTGGTCCTGATTCGCCACGACGCCTGGCGCAGCGGCATTGACCTGAGGTCCGTTAAGCAGCGTGGTGCCAACCTGACGTTTCTCGGCGCTCACTTCTGGCATGTTTTCCAGCAGCACCATCAACAGCTGGCGCTCGATTTCCTGGATCACATCCATCATGCGCTTGATGACCTGACCAGTAAGGTCCTGGAAATCCTGCGCCATCATGATGTCGAGCAACTGCTTGTTAGTAAAAGAGGTGTGCGTAGGCACTTCCCCTAAATACTCACGCGTATCCGTCACCAGCTCGCGCGCGTCGGCAAGTTCAATTGGATTTTCAAACCACGCATCCCAGCGTCCTTTCAGCGCAATCGCGCCCGCTTCCATTTTGTCCTGGTGCGGTTGCGCTGCTTCGACGCTGTTCAGCGCCCTGTCCGCCGCCTGAGCGGTCTTTTGCACTACATAGTCCAGACGGTCGCGGGCGTCAGGAATGGCTTCAGCAGCTTCTGCAATGGCCTGATCCAGCCCCAGCTCACGCAGACTGTCACGCAGCATGCGGGTCAGTGAACCGATGCGGGAAATGATATCGTGTGCCGCGGCTTGCTCAGCTGATTTCGGAAGGTCGCTCATCACATCTCCTTACATACCCAGTTTTTCAAAAATTTTGCCCAGCTTTTCTTCAAGCGTGGCTGCAGTAAACGGCTTGACTACATAGCCGCTTGCACCCGCCTGAGCGGCAGCAATAATGTTTTCTTTCTTCGCTTCTGCCGTCACCATTAAAACTGGCAGGCTCGCCATTGCAGCATCGGCACGAATAGTCTGCAGCAGTTGCAGGCCATCCATATTTGGCATGTTCCAGTCAGAGATAACGAAATCGAAACCACCTGCTTTCAGCTTGCCTAGCGCATCAACGCCGTCTTCCGCTTCTTCTACGTTATTGAAACCAAGCTCTTTCAGCAGGTTACGTACAATACGACGCATCGTATTGAAGTCGTCCACTACTAAAAAGCGCATGTTTTTATCAGCCATATCTACTCCTGTGTTATCTCGCCCGGCAGGACGGGCCTGGTTATATACGCAATGCCTGTCCGGCGCTAATTTTCGCCAGCATGTGCTGGCTGATGTTGCTTAAATCTACTACTTCGCTCACGCCACCGCTGGCTATCGCCTCGCGTGGCATGCCAAAAACGACACAACTAGCTTCATTTTGCGCGATGGTCCAGGCGCCGGCACGATGCATTTCCAGCATGCCTGCTGCCCCATCGTTACCCATACCGGTCAGGATGACGCCGACGGCATTACGCCCGGCGTTAATCGCAACCGATTTAAACAAGACATCCACTGAAGGTTTATGCCGGTTAACCGGGGGGCCTTCATTCAGCTTCACCACGTAGTTCGCCCCGCTGCGCCCCAGTTCCATGTGCATTGCGCCAGGCGCGATGTAGGCATGGCCGGGAAGAATACGCTCGCCATCTTCCGCTTCTTTCACCGTGATCTGGCACAGCTTGTTCAGCCGCTCGGCAAAAGATCGGGTAAAGCCCGGTGGCATATGTTGCGTAATCAGCAGTGCCGGACTGGTGGCCGGTAACGGCTGTAAAACGTGGCGAATCGCCTCTGTGCCGCCGGTTGATGAACCAATGGCAATCAACTTTTCACTACTCAGCAACGGGCCGGCTTTCAGCGTGACCGGCGCGGGCATAACGTTACGAACATGCAGGCGCGCCCGGGCCGCCGCGCGAATTTTGTCGCCAATCATCTGGCTATAGGCCAGCATGCCTTCACGAATGCCTAGCTGCGGCTTCGTCACGAAATCGATCGCACCTAACTCCAGCGCGCGCAGCGTGATTTCTGAGCCCTGTCCCGTCAGGGATGACACCATGACCACGGGCATGGGCCGTAAACGCATCAGTTTTTCAAGAAAGTCCAGGCCGTCCATGCGCGGCATTTCAACATCCAGCGTTAACACCTGCGGATTAAACTGTTTAATCAGATCGCGTGCCACTAACGGATCCGGGGCCGTAGCCACCATTTCCATATCAGGATGACTGTTGATGATTTCGGTCATCAGTTGCCGCATCAGCGCAGAGTCATCTACGCACATCACGGTAATTTTGCTCATCATCTTTCCTTCGTCAGTCCATACACGGTTTGCCCACGCAGCCAAAACTCTTTACTAATCTGGCTGAAGTTCTCTGAGTGTCCGGCAAAGAGAATGCCGCCGGGCTTAAGCAGAGGAACAAAACGACGTAGAATTTTTTCTTGTGTTTCTTTATCGAAATAGATCATTACGTTGCGGCAGAAGATCGCATCGAACGGTCCCGGTAAGGCCCAGTCATTTGCCAGCAGGTTAAGCTGGGTATAGTTCACCATGTTCGCCAGTTCGGAACGGACACGAACCATGCCAGCATGTGGACCTGTACCGCGTAAAAAGAAACGCTGTAACTGCGCGGGCGACAGCGTACGCAGCTCTTCCTGACGGTAAACGCCCGCCACGGCTTTCTCCAAAACCTGGGTATCTATATCGCTGGCATGTACCTGGAATTTACCCGGTCCCATGCCTAAGGTTTCAGCCAACGTAATCGCGATAGAGTAAGGTTCTTCGCCGGTGGACGCTGCCGTACTCCAGACGCTAAAATTTCCCTGACGTTTACGTGCATGCTCCGCAAGGATTGGAAAATGATGCGCCTCGCGGAAAAACGCTGTCAGGTTAGTGGTTAACGCATTAATAAACGCCTGCCACTCAGCACTGTTTGGATCATTTTCCAGCAGGGCCAGATAGCGACCAAAATCATCGATATTCAGCGTGCGCAGACGACGAACCAGACGGTTGTAAACCATCTCGCGCTTGTGATCGGCCAGCACGATACCCGCACGCTGATAGATGAGCTGGCTGATACGGCGAAAATGGGTATCGGACAGGGGCAGACGCTGCACCATTTGTGACAGCAGCGTCGTCGCTTCCGGTTGATCTAATAACGTCGATTTCTTCATCTTTGCACCTGGCCTGAACTAAACCTGTTGAACATCTGCTGCTACGCCCAACCGCGTCTCAGCGGCTGGGCCATCCAGGCAATTAAAAGGTTTCCCAGTTCTCATCACCGCGCGGTGATGGCTGGCGAATGCCTTCTGACGGACTTTCTAAACGTAAATTTTTTGCCGCCGTAGTCTTGTTAACGGCCTGCGTGACAATTTCTTTACCAATATTGAAGGCAGAAACCGCTTGTTTTAAGTTACTGGCCTGATCTTCCAGCGCCGCGGCGGCTGCAGCAGACTCTTCCACCAGCGAGGCGTTCTGTTGTGTTACGCGATCCATCTCAGTCACCGCCTGACCGACCTGGTCGATACCACGGCTCTGTTCGTCCGACGCAGAAGCAATTTCACCCATGATGTCGGTCACGCGCGTCACCGCACTGACGATCTCATTCATGGTATCGCCCGCGCTTTCAACCAGCACTGAGCCGGTGTTAACGCGACCAACGGAGTCTTCAATCAGGCCTTTAATCTCTTTTGCCGCCTGTGCGCTGCGCTGGGCAAGGTTACGAACCTCACCGGCTACCACGGCAAAGCCTCGTCCCTGTTCGCCAGCTCGCGCGGCTTCAACCGCTGCGTTCAACGCCAGGATGTTGGTCTGGAAAGCGATACCATCAATGACGCTGATAATGTCCGCAATTTTCCGTGAGCTGCCGGCAATTTCTTTCATGGTCGTGACCACGCCATCAACGACTTTGCCGCCCTGCTGCGCGGTTTCAGAGGCATTCAGCGCCAGCTTTGAAGCCTGACGGGCATTTTCCGCATTTTGTTTTACGGTCGCGGTAAGTTCTTCCATGCTGGCCGCCGTTTGCTCCAGCGATGCCGCCTGCTGTTCGGTTCGGGAAGAAAGATCGTTATTACCGACGGCGATTTCGCTGGCCCCGGTATAAATTGCATCTGCGCCGTCTCGCACGGTGCTGACGGTGCGCACCAGAGAACGTTGCATGTCCTGCAGCGAGGTCAGCAGATCGCCAATTTCATTACGTACGCTAATGTTGATGGGCTGCGTGAGATCGCCGCCTGCGATGTGCTGAATATGTTCAATGCTCTCTTTGAGCGGTCGAATAAGCAGGCTGCGCATCAGGTTCCAGACCAGCACAATCACCAACAGCGTGACCAACAGCGTCCCTACAACCAGCATAATCATGCGTTGATAGGCGGCATTGTTGGCATCCACGCCCTGCTGACTGAGTTGAAGGTTGTAGTTAAGCCAGGCATCGTAGTCTTTCTGGAATTTGTCCTGATAGCTCTGCGTCGGCTGGTCTACAAACCCTTTAAAGTTACCGTTGCCAAGAAATACGATCAGTTCCGCGAGTCCGTCATGGAATTGCTTATAGTTTGCCTGCAGTGTCAGTACGTTTTCTGCACTTTTGCCTTTCTCAGAAAGATTGGCATTGAACATGGCATAGCCTTCTTCCGCACGCTTTAATTCACTATCTGCCAGCGCCACCAGCTCTTTAACGGTGGCACCTGAGCCGGCCATTTGCCCATCCTGCAAATAACGGATCCCGGCGCGGTTTAAGGTATTTCGCGCCTGTACCAGTGCGACCCAAGAGGTGCCCATGGCGCGTTGAAGCGTACTCAGACGTTGGTTATAGGCAAAATTTTCTTTATCTTCTGTCACCGTCTTATAGAACACGCCACCCGAAAAAATTTGCAGTAGCGCGAACAGTGCCAATACACAGAGAAGACCGGAGACAACACGTACTCGACTAAACATAGAAACCTCATTCATTAGCAATTCGATTCTGTTTATCGGCCCGGACGTACGGAACTTTACGGCCAGCGTGAAGACAGGTTCACACTGGCCGTAAAAAGAGGTTGGGAAAACTTAAACGCGCGAGATTTTAAAGACGGATACGGCCTGGGACAGGGCGCTGGCCTGTTGCTCCAGCGCGGCGGCCGCGGCGGCTGACTCTTCGACCAGCGAGGCGTTCTGCTGTGTCACACGATCCATTTCTGTTACGGCCTGGCCCACCTGATCGATGCCGCGACTTTGCTCGTCAGATGCAGAAGCGATTTCGCCCATGATATCGGTCACGCGTGTTACCGCGCCCACGATGTTATTCATAGTGCTGCCCGCGCTTTCAACCTGAAGCGAGCCGCTGTTAACGCGCGCCACTGAATCTTCGATTAACCCTTTGATCTCTTTTGCTGCCTGAGCACTGCGCTGTGCCAGACTGCGGACTTCACCCGCCACCACGGCAAAGCCACGGCCCTGCTCACCAGCACGCGCCGCTTCTACGGCAGCGTTAAGCGCCAGAATATTGGTCTGGAAAGCAATGCCGTCGATAACGCTGATAATGTCTGCTATTTTCTTCGAACTGCCGGCAATTTCCTGCATGGTGGTCACCACGCCATCCACCACTTTACCGCCCTGCAGCGCGGTTTCGGATGCGGTTTGTGCCAGTTGAGAAGCCTGACGTGCGTTATCTGCGTTCTGTTTTACCGTCGCCGTTAACTGCTCCATGCTGGCTGCCGTTTGTTCAAGCGAAGCTGCCTGCTCTTCCGTACGCGCAGACAGATCGTTATTCCCGGCCGCGATTTCACTGGCGCCGGTAAAAATGGCATCACACCCGCTGCGAACCTCACCCACGGTCGATACCAACGAATGCTGCATCTCGTGGATACCGGCGGCCAGTTGGCTCATCTCATTGCGGCCTTCCACCAGAATGGGTTGCGTCAGGTCACCAGAAGCAATGGTGCGAATATCCACCAGCAGGCGTTGAAGCGGTTGAATCAAGAGCTGACGCAGTCCAAACCAGCAGCCCAGAATAACCACAATCACCAGCACGCCCACCATGCCGAGCATCCACATCATCTGCGTGAAGGCCTGTTGATTCTGCTCTGCGCCGTGTGCGGACAGTTCGCTTTGCTTCAGGCGCCATGCGGAATAGGTGGCCTGCATCGCCTGCTGCTTCTGTTCAATATTTTGTTTAAACATGCCTTCCAGATCTTTCGCTTTCAGGCTGGCGATCATGCCGCGCAGACCGGTCAGATAGGCCTTAAAATCGTTTTGCAGTCGATCGCGCATTTCCGTATCTGCGCCCGGCGTTTCCGGAATCGCGTTAAATTCTGCCAGGTACTGCTCACCTTTATTCGCCTCGTTAACGGCTTTCTCTGTCAGGCTGTCCAGCTGGCCGCCGTTCATTTGAGACGCCAGGCTGGTTTGCAGGCGCAACATTGCGCGGTTGAGGGTGGTACGAGACTGGTTCAGCGCCATATAGGCATCGGTCATCGCCGCAACGTTCCGGGTGGAAATTTGTGACAGCGCAAAGGCCTCTTTATCATTATTCAGCGCTGACCAGAACAGGCTGCCTGACAGCAGCTGCATGGCACCGAAAAGCATCAGTACCGCGATAATACTGGTCACGACTTTTATTCGTTTTAACATCTTTTTCCCCGAGCATAAAAAGTAAAGTGCAGGGGCTGTATCGGCGGGAAAGAGAGAGGGTTTAGTCAGCTTCAGTAAAAAAGCGGCAATTAGGGCTTTTGTAATTATTGATATCAGCTGAGGGTGTTTTTTAGTGGTTCAGGTCACAGACAACAGGGGCAAAATGAGAGATGGAAGCGATGCGTGGCGTAAGCGGATCACACTGATTCAGGCTGTACACAAGACACAGAACCTCACGGGCCAGCCTGGGCTGACCCGTGAAGAAGGATTATGCCGTACGCAGGTTGTCGACCAGCGCCATCTCTTCGCTGCTCAGCAGCTTCTCGATGTCAACCAGAATCAACATGCGGTCGCCGAGTGCACCCAGACCGGTGAGGTACTCGGTGGACATTGTCACGGCAAACTCAGGTGAAGGACGGATCTGTTCCTGCGTCAACGACAGCACGTCGGACACGCCATCAACCACGATACCGACGACGCGGTTTTCCAGATTAAGAACGATTACGACCGTATTCTCATTGTACTCAACGTCTGCCTGTGCAAATTTCACACGCAGATCGATGATAGGCACAATCACGCCACGCAGGTTCGTTACGCCGCGAATAAAATCCGGCGTGTTGGCAATGCGGGTTACCTGATCGTAACCACGAATTTCCTGAACCTTAAGAATATCGATGCCGTACTCTTCATCACCCAGCGTGAACACCAGGAACTCCTGGCCCACGGTTTCGCCAGCAATTTTTGTCACGGTTGCCATTCCACTCATGTTATTTACCCTTTCGTTATCAATCAGGCGGCAGCGCCGGCCACACGTTTTTCACGGTTAAGTGACTGCAACGCCGAAACGTCAACAATCAGCGCCACGCTGCCATCGCCGAGGATGGTGGCGGCTGAAATCCCTGGTACTTTGCGATAGTTGCTTTCCAGGTTTTTAACAACAACCTGATGCTGACCAATTAACTGGTCTACCAACAGGGCGTAGCGTTTGCCCGCGCTTTGCAAAATGACCACGATGCCCTGTGTCGCTTCTGTTTTGGCATCTTTCACATCAAAGACGTTCCACAGTTCAACCAGCGGCAGATATTCGCCACGGACTTCCAGAACACATTCGCCACCCGCCAGCGGTTTCAACTCTTCTGCGCGAGGCTGCAATGATTCCATCACCGCATTCAGCGGCAGAATAAAGACTTCATCCGCGACGCGTACAGACATGCCATCAAGGATGGCCAGCGTCAGCGGCAGCAGGATACGGATTGTGGTGCCTTTGCCCTGTTTAGAGGCAATTTCGACATGACCACCCATTTCCTGGATATTCCGTTTCACAACGTCCATGCCCACGCCGCGGCCGGACACATCCGTGACCTGTTCTGCGGTGGAGAAGCCTGGCGCGAAAATCAACATGCCGACTTCTTCGTCGCTCATGTTTTCATGAACCGGTAGACCGGATGACAGTGCTTTAGCAAGAATACGCTCACGGTTGAGGCCCGCACCGTCATCGGAGACTTCGATACAGATGTTGCCGCCCTGATGTTCTGCGGACAGCGTCAGGTTGCCCGTCGCGACTTTTCCTGCGGCAATACGCTTATCAGGCGATTCAATGCCGTGGTCCAGGCTGTTACGCACCAGGTGCGTTAACGGATCGATAATGCGTTCAATCAGGCTCTTATCCAGTTCGGTCGAGCTGCCGAGTAAGGTCAGTTCAACTTCTTTGCCCAGTTTACTGGCCAGATCGCGAACCAGACGCGGGAAGCGGCTGAATACGTATTCCATCGGCATCATACGAATCGACATCACCGACTCTTGCAGGTCACGCGCATTACGCTCCAGCTGGCCCATGCTGTTCAGCAGCTCGCCGTGCGCCACCGGATCCAGTTCGCCAGAGCGCTGTGCCAGCATTGACTGCGTGATCACCAGCTCACCCACCAGGTTAATCAGCTGATCGACCTTCTCAACGGCAACACGGATGCTGCTGGATTCGCTGGTCTTCGCCGGTGCGGCAACGCGCTTGCTTTCGCGTTTGGCTGCGGCAACGGGCAATTCGGTAACGGTCGCGGTCTGTACTTCGGCCACCTCAGGCTCAGCGGCGCGCGCTGTCTCGGCTGGGGCTGCGTCGCCCGCCTCCGGGAAGCGAATCTGGGATTCATCAATCACAAAACAGAGCACGGCGACGATATCGTCTTTGCCAACGCCCGTAATGTGGCACTCAAGCGAGTTGCTGCCTTTCTTGACATCGCTGATTGTGCCGAGGTTACCCAGCTCTTCCAGCATCAAATCAATGTCTTTTTCTTTCAGATCGACCAGTTGCAGATGAACGCCGTCGGCGCCTGCTTGCGCGGACTCTGCCTGACTGACCGGTGCATCAAGGGCAACCACCACCGGCGCTTCAACCGGCAGACCTTTAGCCTCTAACGCCAGCTGGCGTAATGCTTCACAGATATACTTGAAGCTTTCCGCGTTAGGCTCTTGCGCGGTTTTATAAGCATCGAGCTGTTCCTGCATAATATCTTTAGTTTCCAAAAACAGATTGATGATGTCGGTGCTGAGCTGCATTTCGCCGCGACGAGCACCATCCAGAATGTTTTCCAGGATATGGGTTGTTTCCTGTAAAACCGTAAAACCAAAGGTTCCTGCCCCGCCTTTAATGGAGTGGGCGGCGCGGAAGATGGCGTTAAGCTGTTCAGAGTCAGGTTCCTGGGGATCGAGTCCCAACAGGTGTTGCTCCATATCCGCTAACAGCTCATCGGCTTCATCAAAAAACGTCTGGTAAAAATCGCTGATGTCCATGCTCACGGGAATCACCTCTGCTGTGAGGGGGCTGCTGTAGTGACCGCACCAGCCGACGAAGCTGACGGCGCGGAGGTTGTTTTAACCGCACCAGCCGATGACGCTGGCGGTGCAGAGGTTACTGTTATCACCGTACCCGTCGATAAGGCTGACGGCGCGGGAGATACGGTTGTTACCGCACCAGTCGAAGACGCTGGTTGTGCGGACGTTGCTGTTTTCACCGCACCCGCTGAAGACGCGGGCTGCGTGGAAGTGCCTGTTTTCACTGTGCCGTTCGCCGGGGCGGACGGCGAAGACGCTGTCGTTTTCATCGCACCGCCTGCCGAGGCGGACCGTGCTGAGGTTGCGGTTTTCACTGCACCCGCTTTATCTGCTGCTGTACCGATGGAGGCTGAAGGTTCGGTAATTTTCTCAAACGCAGCCGGATCGCTAACCTGCACGGCATCACTTTCAGCATTCTCTTTTTCAATGGCGGCTTCGGTATCGTGGTTCAACACCAGCAAACTAATACGGCGGTTCACGGCATCATCCCCCCCGCGGTTTTTCAGTTTCATCGTGTCAGCCATGCCGACAATACGAAGAATCTTTCCACCATCCAGCCCGCCAATCACCAGTTCCCGACGTGACGCATTGGCGCGGTCAGCAGAGAGCTCCCAGTTGCTGTAGCCTTTATCACCACCGGCGTACTGAATATCATCCGTATGCCCCGCGATACTGATTCGGTTTGGGATGTCGTTCAGAACCGGGGCAATCGCGCGCAAAATGTCGCGCATATAAGGTTCAACTTCTGCGCTGCCGGTTTTAAACATTGGGCGATTCTGACTGTCGATAATCTGAATACGCAGCCCCTCTTCCA
Source organism: Pantoea sp. V106_11 (assembly GCF_029967885.1). Taxonomy (NCBI): domain Bacteria; kingdom Pseudomonadati; phylum Pseudomonadota; class Gammaproteobacteria; order Enterobacterales; family Erwiniaceae; genus Pantoea; species Pantoea sp. V106_11. The sequence goes on along the minus strand of NZ_JASCAK010000020.1, from coordinate 454,444 downwards.
CCATGTTGATGATCAAATGCGGACGCAGTGCTTTCAGGCGCGGGTCGGCTTCAATCAGCTGGTCGAGCTTTTCACGTAACCGGTTGAGGCGAATCTCATCCAGCTTGCGTTTCTGCGCATCCATATCCACAACCTTCTTAACTTCACCCTCTTTCTTCGTTGGGTCGTCACCGCCACCCGGGATAGGGCTGCTGCTGTCGCTGCTGCGTTGTCCACCCGTCAGCGCCACTTTTAAGGGCGTCTGAAAATATTCCGCTATCTGAATCAACTGCTGTGGGCTGGCGATCGACAGCAGCCACATCACCATAAAAAATGCCATCATCGCCGTCATGAAGTCGGCATAAGCGATTTTCCATGAACCATGCCCTCCTTCATGTTTCTTATGTTTGCGCTTTCTAATCAGCACAATTGGGCGATTGCCATGTTTCATGAGGTCTGATCCGAAGTCTGTTTAGCCGGGTTCTTCGCGTTGCGTACGTGCTCTTCCAGTTCACTGAACGAAGGACGCTCGGCGGAGTAAAGCGTTTTACGGCCAAACTCGACGGCGATTTGTGGCGCATAGCCGTTCAGGCTTGAAAGCAGCGTCACTTTTACGCACTGCATCATCTTGGTTGTTTCTGCACATTTCTGACGTAACACTGACGCCAGCGGCGAAATAAAACCGTATGCCAGTAAAATCCCGAGGAAGGTTCCCACCATTGCATGGGCAACCAGCGCACCTAACTCTGCGGCTGGGCGGTCGGCTGACGCCAGGGCATGCACTACGCCCATCACCGCGGCGACGATACCGAAAGCCGGCAGGCCATCGCCCACTGCTGCGATACTTTGCGCAGGAACTTCACACTCGTGTTCGTAGGTTTCAATCTCTTCATCCATCAATGCTTCGATTTCGAAGGCATTCATGTTGCCACTGACCATAAGGCGTAAATAGTCAGTGATGAAATCTACTAACTGTTTATCGGCTAAGATGCGGGGATAATTAGCAAAAATTTCGCTCTGAGCGGGATCTTCAATATCGCGCTCCAGTGACAACATGCCTTGCTGGCGTGATTTCGCCATCAGGCGATACAGCAGCGCCATCAAATCCATATAGACCGCTTTGTTGTATTTCGAGCCACGAAACAGGAGCGGCAGGGCCTTCAGGGTCTTCTTGATCGATTTACCGTTGTTGCCCACCAGAAACGCACCGACGCCCGCCCCGGCGATCATCAGCAGTTCTGCAGGCTGGTAAAGCGCGCCAAGATGGCCGCCCACTAAAGCGTATCCGCCCAACACGGAACCTAATACAACGATGTAACCTAAAATTATCAGCACAAAAAATCCTTACGTCCGTAACGTGTTGGTCGACGTTAAGCCAGAAACCCAGGTGATGTTCACCACGTGGAGGCAAAAAAAAAGCAGCGGGATTAACCGCTGCTGGATGACTTCCACATTGCGAACAAATTTAAACGGCGTGTTTAACCTGTTCATCCAGCAGTTGTGGAAAGATATCGGCAGTATCTGCAGAAAGTTTACGTCTTTTTACGGCACGTGATGGTGGCTGGCACAGGCTGCAGACAAAGCTGCCAACAGGCTGATGTGCATGATTAATAAAGCTGCCGTTGCAGCTTTTACAATCCGATAATTCCAGCATACCGCTTTCGACGAATCGCACCAGGGTCCAGGCGCGTGTCAGCGCCAACAGCGGGCCCTCGTCCGATTGCGGGCACTGCTCAAGATAGAGGCGGTAGGCTTTGATTACCGCATCAATACCTTTGCTCAAACCGGTTTTCAGTAAGAAAGTCCAGGCGTTACAGAACATGGAAGCATGAATATTTTGTTCCCACGTCATGAACCAGTCAGTAGAGAAAGGCAACATGCCTTTAGGTGGTGGACTACCACGCAACTCTTTATACAGTTTAATCAGGCGACCGCGGCTCAGCTGCGTTTCGCTTTCCAGCATTTGTAACCGCGCACCCAGGGTAATCAGCTCCATGGCGAGCTGAATATCGCGCGCTTCCTGAACAATACTTTTTTCACCCATTATACCGCCCTCTTTTTAGTAGGCGCGGCGTCTTTAGACGCGCTGCGTAATAAACGGCTGGATAACAAAATCCCGGTGTGGATCTGTTGCAAATCATCCACGCGAGATTCCTGCGTCAGGCGATTAATAACGGTGCTATCGGTAAAACGAAACTGACACACAAGTTGATTGGTCTCAGCTAATTTTACCATTTCAGGTAAGGTTAATTCTGACAACGCATCTGCCATCTTTTCATCAATCCCGAGGCGAAACATTGCCGAAGCTTTTTCCTGGTTAATTAATCGCTGCGCGAGCAGTAAATATGACAAGTTGATATCGTAAATATGTTTTAGTAATTCAGATGTACCCATTTTTCCATCCTGAGAGACGCGACGTAACTTACCGCAGATAACATCTCTGCGTATCGAGCTGCTGGTTGGTAAATCTAAAGATGGCAAAAATAATTAAACATAAAAGGCAAATGGTTCTGAGTGCTGCTTCTTTTTACGACCCTGTGTTTTGGGTCAGAAGTCAATTTTTTCAGTCCACCTTATTCTTAAGTCTTCAACCTTCTTCCGTGAGGCCTTCATACATTTTTTAAGACTAATCCGAAAACAAGGCAAATCTATATCGTCTGATCCTCACATACAACGACAGTTCAGTGAAATTTTGGATAAAGTGTGACACAGGTCACACTTTTGAGCCTTTTTTCTTCAGAAATACTTTATGATCACATTTTGACTGTGTGTTTTTTGAGCGAAATTACGTTTTTTTTGTAGGGATTTGTCCTAACCAGGACTTAATTAGCAACAAAACGGCCGCAAAAGCCAAATCAGACCGTTGAGGTCAGGTTTATGTTCACGAATGCAATTTGTACCCTATTTAGAACCATTCAAAACCATAAAAGCAGTGGAATGTGCTGCCAGCAGAAACAATTATTTGTTTTTAAATTAGTCAGTTAGCGTTTTACTGCAGAGTAAGGGGCAACAGCCATGTCCGGCAGGCGATGGGGATTAGGCGCGTTCTGGCAATCCGTTGTAAAGGGTGACAGCAAGGTGTTTAGAGGGTGATCGTCGATGTAACAAGGAGTTACATTAATAACGTGAATGAATTGCAGGCAAGATAGTTTTGTGCACTAAGAGTATCGGCCCGGATCGCCAAAACTTTAGCTTAACCAGGTAAAAATAGTGTTTTGACATTTTAATGGGTCATTTTGACTGCAAAAGTGCCGGAATAGTGTCCTGCAGCGGTACAGGACCGCCTTTGAGTTAAGGGTAACTGATCAAAACATAAGGAGAGTTTGCAGACGGCAAGCGAGGGTCAAATACGACAAACAGCAAGCCATCCCTGGCTTGCTGCGGCATCAGGCGAGTTTTGGAAATGTGGCCACTTTATTCGCCATTCCATGATCGGCGCTACGTGGCGCAATCTTTTCGAGATCGCGTAGGAAGCTTTCGCGCCATGCGGTGATGTCGTTCTTACGCAGAACGGCCATCATATCGTTATAGCGAGAAATTCTTTCCGTGCGCGGCATAGTAATGGCCTTGTCCAGCGCAGCGGCCACCTCATCCCGGTCATAGGGATTCACGATCAATGCCGAGGTCAGCTCATTCGCCGCACCGGCAAAGCGGGACAGTACCAGTACGCCCGGATCATCCGGGTCCTGTGCCGCAACATACTCTTTCGCAACCAGGTTCATCCCATCACGTAACGGCGTCACCAGCCCCACGTCGGTCAGACGGAAGATTTTCATCAACAGACGACGGTCAAAGTGCTGGTTAAGGTAGTACAGCGGCGTCCAGCCCAGTGTCCCGTATTTACCGTTAATGCGCCCTGCTTCCGTTTCAAGCTGATGACGAATATCCTGGTAAGCCTGCACATCACCGCGTGACGTGGGCGCAATCTGGGAATAGCGAATTTTGCCGTGATGCTGAGGGAAGTTTTCCAGCAGCGCCTCATAAGCCAGGAAACGTTCTGGTAACCCCTTGGAGTAGTCCAGACGCTCACAGGCGATGATGTTGCGGGCATCGCCCAGCTCTTTTTTCATCGCGGCCATCTTCGGTGGCAACGGCCCTTCAGCCATCTCTTTAATGCTGTCGGGTTCAATCCCTATCGGGTAGACCTCGGTCATAAAGGTATTGCCATAGGCGCGGTGTTTCTTGTCACCCTTATTCTGCAACTGGGTCAACTGGCTGACACTATCGAGGAAAGCCACACGATCTGATTCTGTCTGGAAGCCTAGCAGATCGTATTCGCACAGCATCTCCAGCAGTTCCTTATGAGGAGGCAGCGCGTTGAAAATTTCCGGCGTAGGGAAAGGAATATGCAGGAAGAAGCCGATACGGTTGTTAATGCCAGCCCGACGCAATGCAGCGGCGAAAGGTAAAAAGTGGTAATCGTGGATCCACAGAATGTCATCCGGCTTAATCAGCGGCTTTAATCGCTGCGCGACCGCATCATTGACCTCACAGTAGCCTTCCCAGGCTTCGCGCTGGAACTGAACTAAGTCTAACCGGTAGTGAAAGGCGGGCCAGATAACGGTGTTTGAAAACTGGCAGTAGTAAAGATCGTATTCGTTCTGGCTCAGAGGGAAAGAGGCATATTCAATACCGTCATGTTCCATTACCGATACCGGATTTTCTTCTTCACCTGAAAACTCACTGATCTCACCGTTCCAGCCAAACCAGAGTCCGCCCGTGCTCTTCAGCGCGTCCAGAATGCCGACGGCCAGGCCGCCAGCACCGGTTTTGTTCCCATTTGGCATGGCGATACGGTTAGATACAACCACTAAACGACTCATAACCTACACTCCTTACCAATGTTGTCTTGCTCTAATTGTAATCGTGTTGTTTCAAGCCAGGCATAGACATCCGTAACGTCATGTAAACGATAATGCGCCTGACTGGGGCCTTCCCCCACTTTTATAGAGATTCCCTGCAGGGCATTCACCGCAGCGAATCCTTTCTCATCGGTCAGGTCATCCCCGATAAACACCGGGATACGGCCTGAGAATGGGGCTTCCTGCATAAATTTATGGACGGCTGCGCCTTTATCAATCCCGGTGGGTTTGATTTCTACAACGCATTTGCCGGGTTGCAGCGCAAGACCGTTAAAACGCGCCACCGCAGCCTGAGCCAGTTGCATAACATCCTGTTCGTGCTGCGGCGCGCGACGGTAATGAAGCGCGAAAGCCATGCCTTTAGCTTCCAACTGCGTACCCGGCCACTGCTCCATCGCCTCCTCAAGCAGGCGTTTGAGCGGACGTTCAACATCATCTGGCAAAGTCACCCGATGCAGTTCGCCTGTCGCATCGCGCCGTTCAGCACCATGCACGCCTGCTGCCGGTGCCCGCAGAGGCGCCGCCAGCGCATCCAGTTGTTCGACAGGTCGGCCAGAAACCAGCGCCAGTGCGCCATGGCATAACGATGAGAGCCGTTGCAGTTCTGCGACGACATTTTCTGGAATGAATACAGCATCGGGCTGGGACTGAATCGCTGCCAGCGTGCCATCGACATCAAAAAAGAAGGCATACAGACCGCCGCTCAATGACGGAAATGAGGCATCACTATCTGCCATCTGGGTCACGTGTCTTCTCCTGTAAATAGGTTCATCATCAGGACATCACAGCAGAGGACGTTTCAGCAAGAGGTTGGCTCAAGGCCATGTGAAGTAAGGAGACTGCGTGGTAAAACCCTGCAATTCAACAACCCTTTTTCAAAAAACAAATGTGTTTTGATGCTGATAAATCCGCTGGCTGCTATTGTCGCCCCATAAAGTGTAGTCGCTAAATTTCGTTCTGCCAGGAATATGCATTTCCTGTGCCAGCCGTCTCGCTTTCCAATGCCCTGGACTGGCCCGGACCGATCCCTGAGCGCATACCGTCTTTTTATCAAGCGCTCAACAGTGAAATAAAAGTGTAATAAATGGCCCTGTTTAAGGTTTTCTTAATCTTTAATCAGCAGACTGTTTAAAATTATTGTCAACTCATTCGCGCGTACACGGATGGGCGGTATTTTGTTGGTTTCATGAACGCTTTTTAATCGGCGATAATAGTAATTAATGACTTTTCATCCGTCCCGGATTAATAATTCCTTTCCGTATGAAATCATTTTTTGGGCGTCGCTTTCTCCTATTACTGATTACGTCCTTTTGGCAATGCGGCATTTTATGTTTTGCTATATCGCGACAGCTTTATTGCCCTGGCAAGGTTTTCGTCATACGGCGTTGCCATTCGTCTGAATGTGGCATTGCGTCAGGCAGTCTCTCAGCGTTATCGCGGCATTCGGTAAAGGTTACGCGTCGTTTGCCATCGATTAACAGGGTGAGATTCCCTGACGCAATAGGCGTTTACGTTGCTTTCGGTCACAATAGCCGGGGCGCTTGTCCTGTTCACCCCCGCGATGGGGACTCAAACACGCTTTATCTGCCTTTCTCACTGCCAGCGCCGATTCGTAAAGGGTTTCAGAACTTATGAAAATATTGATTGTTGAAGACGATGCCCTCCTACTTCAGGGGCTGGTACTGGCGCTGGAAGGTGCAGGCTACGTGTGCGATGGTGTTTCAACGGTCCGTTCTGCCGAAGCCCATCTTGCCAGCGGACTTTACAGCCTGGTGCTGCTGGATATCGGCCTGCCGGACGAAGACGGCCTGCATTTACTGCAACGCCTGCGTCGTCAAAAGCAGATGCAGCCCGTTTTAATCCTGACCGCACGCGATACCATTGAAGAGCGCATAGCCGGACTCGATGCCGGCGCTGATGACTATTTGATTAAGCCTTTTGCGCTGGATGAGTTGCTGGCACGGATTCGCGCGCTGATCAGGCGTCACGTCAACCAGGGCGATTCCCGCCTCGAAGTGGGTAATCTGTCACTGGATATGACCCACCGCCAGATTCATCTGGATGACGTGCTGCTCGACCTGACGCCCAAAGAGTTTTCCATTCTGTCCCGGTTGATGTTGAAAGCAGGCCATCCGGTTCACCGTGAGTTGCTGTATCAGGACATCTACAACTTTGATAATGAGCCCTCCACCAATACGCTGGAAGTCCATATTCATAACCTGCGCGACAAGGTGGGCAAAGCCACGATCCGAACGGTTCGCGGTTTTGGCTATGCCTTATCTCAGCCGCGCGCAGAAAACGAGTCATCACCCGAATGAATCCCTACCGTTCTGGCAATACCATGCGTTTCCGGCTGATGCTCACGATTGGCATGATCATGCTGTTTTTTCAGTTGATCAGCGTGGCCTGGCTCTGGCATGAGAGTAAAGAGCAGGTGCAGTTTTTGGTGGAAGCCAACCTGCTTAACCGCAACATGGATAAGCACGTGGATAAAGAGGTCCGTGAAGCCATCCTGAGCCTGGCGCTGCCCAGCCTGGTCATGATTAGCCTGACGCTACTGCTGTGCTATCAGGCGGTAAGATGGATCACTCGCCCGCTTTATCAACTGCAGCATGAGCTGGAAAGCCGGAGTGAGGTGAACCTCGAGCCGATTATCTTTGAAGGCTCCGTTCAGGAGATTGATGCCGTCACGCAGTCCATTAACCGACTTGTTGCGCGGTTGACCGCCAGTCTTGAACGCGAACGCCTCTTTACTGCCGATGTTGCTCATGAACTGCGTACGCCGCTCGCTGGGCTGCGTTTACATCTTGAACTGTTACAGCGCAACCAGGCCGTCGATACACAACCGTTATTACAGCGGCTTGATCAGATGTCTGGCAATGTCTCTCAACTGTTGCAACTCACGCGTGCAGGTCAGCAGTTCACCTCTGGCAGTTATCAGAATGTTGAGATAGTAGAGGAAGTCATCCTGCCGATGGAGGCTGAGTTGAGTGCAATGCTGGAGACGCGCGAGCAGACTCTGACCCTGGAGGTCGAGGACATGTTCCGGGTGAAGGGCGATGCCATCTTGCTGAGAATGCTACTGCGTAACCTGGTAGAGAATGCTCATCGCTACAGTCCATCGGGCGGAAACATTACGGTGCGCATTGAGGCAACAGCCGGGCTGTCGCTCATCATTGAGGATGAAGGGAACGGCATTGATGAAAGTATGCGCGGTGAACTCAGTAAAGCCTTTGTACGCATGGATACCGGCTACGGCGGCATTGGCCTGGGGTTGAGCATTGTCAGCCGGATTGTCCAGCTCCATGGCGGACAATTCCTGCTGGAAAATCGCCCAGATCGTTCAGGCTGCCGCGCCAGGGTAAACTTTGCTACTGCGTGATTTAGCCGTTGAACCAGCAGACCAGAAACGCAATCACTGTGCCGACGGCAATAAGCACGGCAAGATATTCGCTGAGGCTGCGAGACGGAACAGAACTGACGGATACGGTGGGGGTTTTCATCGATCTCTCCAGTGATGTTTTATGCAGTATCGCTTCCTTATATTAAGGAAACATTAACCTGCCGCGCCTTCAGGCTGCCCGCCAGGCGCGGGCGATCGATCCCTGCTACGCTAAATCATTCGTCTCACACCATGCCATCACCCCGCTAAAACCTGGCAACGGCCTGAAATGCCTTGTGTGACGTTGAAAACGATCGATCTCATCCCCACCTCTTTCCTTCAGACCAGACAGGAGTAATTTTATGGCTATCCAATATGCAGTGATCGCAGGCGGCTGTTTCTGGTGTACAGAAGCGGTCTTTAAAGATGTGATCGGCGTTGAGTCAGTGGAAAGTGGTTATACCGGCGGTGCGCGCCCTAATCCCACCTACGAGCAGGTGTGCAGCGGCGCAACCGGTCATGCCGAAGCCATTCGTATTGGTTTTGATGCTGAAAAGATCAGCTATGGCGATTTGCTGGACATCAGCTTTGCGACCCACGATCCGACCCAGCTCAATCGTCAGGGCAATGACATCGGTACACAGTATCGTTCCGCGATTTTTGTTGAGACGCCGGAGCAGGAAGCCGAAGCCAAAGCGGCCATCGCGCGTGCCCAACAGGATCATGCTGAGCCTGTTGTGACCACCATTGAACCGTTAAAAGCCTGGTATCCCGCTGAAGGTTATCATCAGGATTACTGGGAAGGCGCCGGTCAGCGCAACGGTTACTGCATGGCGGTGATTCCCCCCAAACTGCAAAAGCTGCGCAAGAGTTTTGCCAACCGCGTAAAAAGCGCGCCGTAAGCTCAGGCAACCCAGCGAATCTCCCCCTTCTGTTACGCTGTGCAATATCGCGTTTTTGGCGCCAAAAAACCGCGATTTGCGCAGCCTTAACGCGATTCGTTCAGAGCTTAAGCGAATAGAAAAAAAGAGAAAAATAGTGCTTGACCGTTTCAGGCCGACTCCCTATAGTAGCGCCCCGTTGACCCAGCGCGGTCAGCAACAATTTGCGGTGAGGTGTCCGAGTGGCTGAAGGAGCACGCCTGGAAAGTGTGTATACGGCAACGTATCGGGGGTTCGAATCCCCCTCTCACCGCCATCTTCAAAGAAGAGCCTGAACTCACGTTCAGGCTTTTTTTTACATATTCTCCGCCGAGGGGGATGAGAAGCCCCGACCGGGGTTCGACAAAACGGCCCGCCGTTTTGCATGGCCGTCAGGCCACCCGCAGGGCGAGCGCAGCGAGTGAATCCCCCTCTCACCGCCATCTTCAAAGAAGAGCCTGAACTCACGTTCAGGCTTTTTTTTTACATATTCTCCGCCGAGGGGGATGAGAAGCCCCGAACGGGGTTCGGCGTCTAGATACCTTGATGCTTAGAGGTAAAGAGTTCAGGGCCGTTATCGCGAAGGAGTTGTAGCATCCGCATCACCGGTGGGCTCGGTGTGATTTCACCTCGCTCCCATTTCGATACGCTATCGACCGTCATGCCAAATGAGAGCGCCACAAGCGATTGCGACATTCCCCAACGCATGCGCACGTCTTTGATTTCAGTTGCTGTCATGGGCTTTACTGATGCAATACGGGCACGGAGTTCACGATTTTTTGCGCGCTTTGCTATGGACTCCACTTCTTCATCTGTTGCCAGTCCTAACGCGTGAAACGCTTTCGCATCTTCAAGTAGTTCACTCAATTCGGCGGGTTCAGTTTTCATTACATTTAACCTCTCTGACCATTCCGCTTCTGACGAGCAGGCTCATCACTTCACTATTTGCACGGAAAAACATTCTTGCCACATCCCTGTAGGTATCCAGCTGATCTTCATCGATTTCCCTGGCATATTTCCTCGACAAGTTTTTAACCCATCCATCGTAATAAACCAGGTTGGTGCCTTGTCTGAAGAAGATGACCGTTCGCACGCCGCCACGCTTGCCTTGGTGAAGAGCAAGACGCTTTTTAATAACGCCACCGCCTAAGTCAGCCTCAAACACGCCAGTAATAACGTCACCTGCTGCGTAACACAAGACGCTGTCTGTCAGACGCGTTTTTTTAAACACTCTGTCAAAACGTTATGAACATAAAGCGTAAAACCCATGAAAAGTCCCTTTTCATTATGGCGAGAATTGTAGTAATGATTACTACACATCACAAGCCAAAGGCCCCTGGTCTTACGTCCAAATGGATCTGAAGCTATTTGTAAAAAAGCAAGAAATCCAATCGGTGCGCATCGCCATTACCGCTGGCCATGAATAACACCCGCCCACACTATCAGCGATTCAGATTCCCCACTCACCTGTTCACGCCTTGCGTACGCGAAGTGCGAGCCGCTCCCCAAAAAATTACGCGCTACGAAATGTATCCCCCACCAATACAAAAGGCCTACCGGTCTACCCGCCAGGCCCTTTAACACATTCACCCGTTACTTTTTATCCAGCGACCATGTCGCGCTGCGGACATCGACCTTCACCGGCAATAAACCGATTTGTGTAAATTTATCTGCCAGTGCCTGCTGCTCTTTGAAAACATCCGGCGTCATGCGCTCGGCCCCTAAGGGCATTCTTGCCAGCGCGCGCTGCCAGATAGGTTCGGGCAGGCCAGTCGAGCCAGACAGAATTTTCGCGGCTTCGCCCTGGTTTTTATTGGCCCAGCTGCTCAGCTTTTGCAGCTCTGAAAGAACCTCTTTGGCCTCGTCTGGATGACCTTCCGCAAATTTGCGGCTGGCCAGATAAAAGGTGTAGTGCGGTACCAGCCCCTCGGCATTTTTAAGCAGCCGCGCGCCGGCGGTGGTTTCTACTTCCGCCAGGTAAGGGTCCCAGATGACCCATGCATCTACAGCGCCTCGCTGGAAAGCCGCTCGCGCATCAGCAGGAGGAAGATAAACCGGCGTGATATCCTTGTATTTTAGCCCCGCCTGCTCAAGGGCTGATACCAGAAGATAATTCACATCCGATCCCTTGTTCAGGGCGACGCGCTTGCCTTTTAAATCCTTGACACTTTTTATCGTCGAATCCGCAGGCACCACTATGGCTTCGGTTTGTGGATTTGCCGGTGAATGGCCCAGATAAACCAGGTCAGCCTGCGCGGCTTGCGCAAAAGTTGGCGGCGCATCGCCCGTTGCGGCCAGATCGATGCTGCCTATGTTGAGCCCTTCCAGCATTTGCGGTCCCGCCGGAAATTCCACCCAGTGCACGGCAATCCCCTGCTTTTTGAATTCACTGTCGAGCGTGCCCCGGTATTTCAGTAAGGCAAAAATGTTGGCTTTCTGAAAACCGATATTCACTACCCTGGGTTTCTCTTCTGCGTGTGCCGTCACGATGCTGCTAATGTGCGCGACCGCAAGCAGTGCGCTGAATATGATTTTTTTCATGTCTCTTTCCTGAGTGGTGTTGTCGTCAGCGCAACATAGCAAATCAGGCCTCAACGCCTTAATGCATAAAACTTCTATCTTTAGTCATAAAACGTCATTGCGACCACACCGCGTCACGTACGTTAATCGCGCGGGGAAAGAGGCCCAGCGCGTAGAAACGATCCGCGATTCTTTGCTGCTCACGAATGATCGCCAGATTCATTGGTTGCGTCTGGTGGCTCCGCCGGGCCAGCGCCAGGCGCAGCGCGCGATCAGACATCCCCAGCTCCCCGGCCAGCAGCCCGGCGGCCTCTTTAGGATGGGCATCAATGTAGCGCCCCGTCTGCTCCAGCGCGGTTACCAGTATTTCTAAAAGGTCTGGAGACTGGTTCGCGAAGTGGCGATCGGCAAGGTAGAACTGATGGTTATTCACCCGTCCTACGCCGTCGGCAATGACCCGGAGCTGTTCCCCTTTTTCTGCCTCGCTCAGCAGAGGATCCCACATCATCCATGCATCAACGGCATTCAGATCGCTGGGCGTGAGCGGGTATTTAGGCGGCGCGTACACAATCCGCACGTCCTCTGGCGTCATCCCCGCCTCATCAAGGATTTGCAGCAGCAGAAAATGCACGTTGGAACCTTTATTTACGGCAATACGTTTGCCTCTTAAGTCTGCCATCTGGTTTATCTGACTGTGCTTAGCCACCAGCAGCGCCACGCTCTGTGGCGCGGGCGGCTCCCAGGCGACGTACACCAGAGAACAGTGACTGGCCTGGGCAAATAAAGGCGGCACTTCGCCGGTGGTGCCAAAATCAATTTCCCGATGGCTCAGCGCGTGCAGCAGCTGAGGCCCGGCGGGAAATTCGCTCCACAGGATGCTGACGTTTTGCCCGGCCAGCTGCTGTTCAAGCTGCTGGCGCGCTTTGAGGATGCCAAGGTTGCCAAACTTTTGATAACCAATGCGCAACTCGCGCTCCTGCGCGCCCGTTGTTGACGCGGTGCGAAGGGTTGAAGTCAGGCTGCGACGCGGCTTGATGATGCCGTAATGGCCAAGATGCGTACGCAGGCTGTTACGGCTAATCCCCAGCAACGCCGCGGCCTGTAACTGGTTGCCCTGGCTTAGTTCATAGGCATTTCTCACCAGTGCCTCAATGACGCGGGGATAAAGTGGCGTGTCACTGCACTGGATCTGCTGGCGAATAAAATCATCAAGCGCATCCTGCTTTTGTACCCGCCCCGTGCCCGTCACCGTGCCCAGCCGCAGCTGTTGTGGTTCTACCTGCGGTGTTTCACTGAGCAGCACCGCGTTGTGTAATGTATTTTCCAGTTCCCGTATATTCCCTGGCCAGGAATGGGCCTTGAGCGTTTCCATTGCCTCGTCGCTCAGGCGCAGCTGCGGTCGCCCCAGTCGGCGCGCATAGCTTTGCAGAAAATAGTTAGCCAGAACCGGGATATCCTCACACCGCTGGCGCAGCGGCGGCAAGGCAACGCTGGCGACGTTTAACCGGTAGTAGAGATCCTCGCGAAACCGCCGCTCGGCTATCGCAGTCGTCAGATCGCGGTTCGTCGCGGCAATCACCCGGACGTCAACCTTTACTGCGCGAGAAGACCCCACGCGGGTAATTTCCCTTTCCTGCAGTACGCGAAGCAGTTTGACCTGAAGCGGCAGGCTCAGCTCGCCGATTTCATCCAGCAGTAACGTCCCGCCCTGCGCGGCCTCAAACCAGCCACGATGACGGTCGGTCGCGCCGGTAAATGCCCCCTTCTCATGACCAAAGAGTTCTGATTCTGCCAGGCTCTCCGTTAGCGCACCGCAGTTCACTGCCATAAAGGGCGCATGGCGACGCGGGCTGTGATGATGCAGATAGCGCGCCATCACCTCTTTGCCCGTGCCGGTTTCACCAATGATTAATACGGTCGCATCCGTGGGCGCCAGCTGATCCAGAATATGCCTGAACGCCAGGGAAGCAGGGTCAATTAAATCGGGGCCAGCGTGCTGCATAGCGCGTTCCTGCTGAGTGAATGAGCGCTAAAGATATCCCTTGTTGCGGCCAGAAACGAGCCGCTGCCCAGCGTGAATTGCTGCAAATACAGCAGTATCCGTCACACATTGCTGCATTTGCAGCAGTGACCGCCGTCGCAATAAAAACCTATCTTATTGATATTAAAAAATAAAAAACACTTAAACTGTTGGCACGTATCCTGCTTAAGGCTATATAACTGAAAATGAATTTTCTAATTGCCAATTTCAAATATCGTTATAAAGGAATCTGCTAATGCCTGATACCGCTGAAAAAAACATCAATCTTTTTTGGTTCTTACCGACACATGGTGACGGGCGTTATTTGGGAACCACCCAGGGCGGCAGAGCGGTAGACCTGCCCTATCTGCAACAGGTAGCCCTTGCTGCCGATAATCTGGGTTTCTATGGCGTTTTAATTCCCACTGGAAAAAGCTGCGAAGATGCCTGGCTGGTAGCCTCTGCGCTGGTGCCGATTACCAAACAGCTTCGTTATCTGGTAGCCGTCCGGCCGGGATTGCAGCCACCCAGCCTGGCGGCGCGCATGGCGGCTACGCTGGATCGTCTGTCTGAAGGACGTTTGCTGATCAATGTGGTGACCGGCGGCGATCCGGTTGAAAACAAGGGCGACGGCATTTTTCTCAGCCACGCAGAACGTTATCAGGTCACCCGTGAGTTTCTTGATGTCTATTCCCGCCTGCTTAAAGGAGAGAAAGTGGACTATCACGGGGAGCATATTCACGTGGAAGGGGCTGAGATCCTCTTTCCACCGGTACAGGCCGAAGGTCCACCGCTTTATTTCGGTGGCTCATCCGATGAAGCGGTTGACGTTGCAGCCCGTCAGGTTGATACCTATCTGACCTGGGGCGAACCCTTAGCGCAGGTTGCCGCTAAACTTGAAGGGGTGCGGAAGCGCGCAGAGGAACGCGGCAGGACGCTTTCCTACGGAATTCGTCTGCACGTCATCGTGCGGGAAACTGAGGAAGAAGCCTGGGCCGCGGCGGATAAGCTGATCGCACATCTGGATGAAGACACCATCGCCGCCGCCCAGAAAATCTTTGCCAGAATGGATTCGACCGGACAGGCTCGCATGAGCGCACTCCACGGTGGCTCGCGTGATGGACTGCGCATCGGTCCCAACTTATGGGCTGGCGTCGGTCTGGTACGCGGCGGCGCGGGTACCGCGTTGGTGGGAAATCCGCAGCAGGTCGCGGAACGGATTCGGGAATACCAGGCGCTGGGCATTGATAACTTTATTCTGTCCGGTTATCCGCATCTCGAAGAAGCACACCGGGTTGCCGATTTGCTGATGCCGCTGTTGCCGCTTTCAACCCCTGCGGGAAATAAACAGCGCACGGTTAATACCGGTCCTTTTGGCGAAACCATCGGAGGCGACCGTCGTCCCGAAAAACAGGCCAGTGCAAGCTAATCAGAGAGGCAGTGTATGTCCGAGCAGCATATTGTCATTGTGGGTGGAGGATTCAGCGGAACGGCGCTGGCCGTTCATCTTGGTCGTCTGGGCGGCGCGGGCCTGCGCGTCACGGTCATTGAACCCCGCGCGCAGCTGGCCCAGGGTGTGGCTTACTCGACCACCGACCCGGCACATCGCACCAACGTGCCCGCCTCGCGCATGCAACTCGCCGGCGACGAGGAGGGCAGCTTTGAGCGCTGGTTCCGTGCCTCTGCCGCATTTGCCAGGGATGCGGCGGCTGAATGGCACGACGGCACGGTTTTTCCGCAGCGCAGGCAGTTTGGCCAGTGGGTCAGTGAACAGTTTGATGCAGTAAAACAGCATTCCCCTGTTGAGCTGTTGCATGTGCAGGACCGCGCCGTTGCGCTGCGACAAGGTACGGTCAGCACCGCATCCGGCGCGCATCTTAATGCTGATATCGTGGTACTGGCCATCAGCCATCCCGCGCCTCAGCTTCCCTCAGCCCTGGCTTCGCTGGCACCTCACCCGGCACTGATTGCCGATCCCTGGCGGGAAGGTGCCCTGTCACAGATTGCGCCTGACGACCGGGTTGCCATTGTGGGTACCGGCTTAACCATGTCAGACATGGTTGCGACCCTGGACCGTCAGGGACATCGCGGGCCAGTCACCGTCTTTTCCCGACGCGGTCAGCTTCCGCGTTCCAGCCTCACTGAGGACAATTTCAGCTGGCATCTTGGTATTGATTTCAGCAAACCTCTGGGCGTTCGCGCCTGGCTACGCCGGATCAGACAGGAAATTCGCCAGGCGGCGGCCAGGCACATCCCGTGGCAGGTGGTGTTCGATGAGGTCCGTCACAACGGTCAGGCGATTTGGCAAAGCCTGTCGCTGGATGAACAACGGCGTTTCCTGCGGCATCTGCGGCCATGGTGGGACGTTCACCGTTATCGGATTGCCCCCCAGGTTGGGCAGGTGTTAAAGCACCACCAACGCAGCGGCACACTCCGCGTGCTCGCCGCACGACTGACCGCGGCGGCGGCGTTGCCCTCTACCATCAGGCTCAGCCTGCAACCGCGTTTCGGCGGCGTACAGGCGCTGGAGGTGGACAAGATCATCGTCACCACCGGTCCTGCGCATGGCGCGTTGATTGAGCGCGATGCGTTACTCAACCAGCTGGCTCAGGATGGCGTTATTCAGTCCGATCCGCTGGCGCTGGGAATTCATGTCAATGCCCGGTCACAGACGCTAAACCCCAAGGGCCAGGCGAATCCTCATCTGTATGTGGTCGGGCCTGCGGCGCGCGGACGTTTTGGTGAATTAATGGGCCTGCCGCAGGTTGCCACACATGCTGAGGCCGTCGCACGCCAGTTGCTCAACCTCACTGATGACACGCGTCATGAGCGATGTCCCCTTTCTCTGACTAATTAATTTACCCCCCTTTTTCATCCCAACGAAGTGGGCGGCCCGACAGTGCCGCATCCGCTCAGGAGTTTGCTATGCCTAAACAACGTGAAATCCGCCTTAATGCGTTTGATATGAACTGTGTGGGTCACCAGTCACCTGGCCTGTGGGCGCACCCTCGCGACCGCTCGTGGCAATACAAAGATCTGGAATACTGGACAGATTTGGCGGTCCTGTTGGAACGCGGTAAGTTCGACGGCCTGTTTATCGCCGACGTCTTGGGGATTTACGATGTTTTCAACGGGAATAATGATGCTGCTCTTCGCAGTGCCGCCCAGGTACCGGTCAATGACCCGCTGGCTCTGATTACGCCGATGGCGATGGTGACAAAGCACCTCGGTTTTGGCCTGACCGCATCACTCTCTTTTGAGCATCCCTATCCGTTTGCCCGGCGCATGTCGACGCTGGATCATCTGACCAAAGGTCGGATCGGCTGGAATATCGTTACCTCCTATCTGGAAAGCGGAGCCCGCAATCTGGGACAGGTCAGCCAAACCAGCCACGATGCGCGTTATGACTACGCCGACGAATATCTGCAGGTGGTATACAAGCTGCTGGAAGGCAGTTGGGAGGATGATGCCGTGATACGCGATCGCCAGCGTCATATTTTCAGCGATCCCAATAAGGTGCATCCCATTAATCATCAGGGAACGTTTTTCCAGGTACCGGGCATTCATCTGTGTGAGCCTTCGCCCCAGCGCACGCCTGTGCTGTATCAGGCAGGCGCATCCAGCCGCGGTAAAGCCTTCGCCGCACAACACGCCGAGTGCGTATTTGTTGCCGCGCCGTCTAAAGTGCTGTTGAAGAAAACCGTGGCTGATATACGTCGTCGTGCAGAGGAGGCCGGTCGCGATCCGCGCAGTATTCTGATTTTCAATATGCAAACGGTCATTGTGGGGGAAACCGATAAAGCGGCCCAGGCCAAGTGGCAGGATTACAAACGCTATGTCAGCCATGAAGGCGCACTGGCGCTGATCTCCGGCTGGACCGGCATCGATTTCAGTCAGTACCAACCCGATCAGGTTTTTAAGCATCTGCATACCGATGCCATTCAGTCTGTTGTAGAGAGCTTCTCCACAGCCGATCCGCAGCGTGAATGGACGGTGCAAAACATGGCCGACTGGGTGGGCATTGGCGGCTTTGGCCCCCTGCTGGTGGGCAGCACAGAAACCGTTGCCGATGAACTGCAAAGCTGGGTGGAGGAGACGGACGTGGATGGCTTTAATCTGGCCTATGCCCTCACGCATGAAACCTTTGCTGATGTCGTCGATCTGCTGGTGCCGGAACTGCAAAAACGTGGCGTTTATAAACAGGATTACCAACCCGGTACGCTGAGAGAGAAGCTGTTTGCTAAGGGCGCCCGCCTTGAGCATCCTCATCCCGGCGCAGGATATCGACGCACAACCTCGGTATCAGGCCGGGTTGTGCCTGCGGAGGCATCATGAGGGGATTTAACGATCTGTTCGGATAGCCCGTCTGCCGCTGAGCAGACTGACATCACGTCCCCTTGCCCGCTAATTTTACCGGATGCGTCACAGCGCACCCGGTATTTCCCTTATCTACAAAAATCAAATTAACTTATTGAAATTAAAGTAATAGTTATCACTTTTTGTTGTTTGTTTACATCGCGATTCCTGCATATAAAGGCGTCACCTGTACAGACAATAACGAGGATAAAATGAGCACATTAAATATCGATGACGATGCCGCGATCCCCTTACCTCACTCAACGCCCATTCGCTCCGTCAGCGACGTTGCAAAGTTGATTAATACGCAAAGTGAGAAAAACAGCTACGCACGCTGGATCGTGTTTCTGGCGTTAGGCGGCGTATTTCTGGATGCCTACGACCTGACCACCCTGTCTTACGGCATTGATGATGTCGTGAAAACATTCAGCTTAACGCCCACATTAACCGGACTGGTCACCTCATCCATTATGATTGGCACCATTGTCGGTAATCTGGTCGGGGGCTGGCTGACGGATAAATATGGCCGCTATTCCGTCTTTATGGCGGACATGCTTTTTTTTGTGGTGTCCGCTATTGCGGCCGGCCTGGCGCCGAACGTCTGGGTACTGATTGGCGCGCGCTTTTTGATGGGCGTTGGTGTGGGCATCGATTTGCCTGTCGCGATGGCCTATCTGGCCGAATTTTCGAAATTCTCCGGAAAGGGGAATAAAGCGTCGCGGCTCGCCGCCTGGTGCCCCATCTGGTATGCCGCGTCTTCGGTGTGCTTTCTGATTATTTTTGGCCTTTACTTTCTGCTGCCTGCAGAGCACCTCGACTGGCTGTGGCGCGCTTCATTGCTGTTTGGCGCAGTGCCTGCCCTGCTCATCATTGCTGTGCGCAGCAGGTTTATGAATGAGTCTCCGCTGTGGGCCGCAAACCAGGGGGATTTAAGCGGCGCAGCGCGAATCCTGCGCGATTCGTACGGCATTCACGCGCACGAAGATAAGCGCGCTGAGCCGGCGGCCAAACCCGTCGCCCAGGCGGTCAGTTTTCGCGTCTTGTTTCAAAAACCTTACCGGGAGCGCACCGTTGTGGCGGCGGTGATGAACGCCTGTATTTCATTCGAATATACGGCGATCGCCTTTTTCCTGCCCTCTATCCTGGCGCAGTTTCTGGGGGCGGGCGTCTTTGAAACGATCTCCGCCTCGCTAGGACTTAACGCGCTGTTCGCCTTTACCGGCGGCCTGCTTGGCATGCGTCTGGCCTGGCGATTTCCGTCACGCCATGTTGCGATTGCCGGATTTGCCCTGCAGTTTATTGCGCTGATCTCACTGGCTCTGATTGGCCATCCTGTTGCAACCTACGGCGTCGTATTTGCCATTTTACTGCTGGGGCTATGGTTGTTTGCTGAGGGCTTTGGGCCAGGAGCGCAGTTAATGATCTATCCCGCCCTCTCCTATCCCACGCACATTCGGGCCACCGGCGTCGGTTTTAGTCGTTCCGTCTCGGGCATCGGGAGCGCGCTGGCGCTGTTCATTCTGCCCATATTGCAGGCGGCTTATGGCACCAATATGTTCTGGATCGTGTCACTGGCCGCCCTCATTCCCATCATTTTCCTGTTAGTCGTCCGGTTTGAACCCACTCGTCACGATATCGATGACCAGTCAACACACGGAGAACACCATGTCTGAGCCCGATTACACCTCACTGGCGGCGCGTTTCCGCCCCATCTTTGCCCGCATCGCCGAAGGCGCTGCCGATCGCGAACGGAATCGTACCCTGCTTCACGAGCCGGTTCGCTGGCTGAAGGCGGCGGGTTTTGGCACACTGCGTATTCCACAAGCAAACGGCGGATTGGGTGCCTCGCTGCCACAACTGTTCCGCTTACTGACCGAGCTGGCAGAAGCGGATTCTAACCTGCCTCAGGCGCTGCGCGCGCACATGGCCTTTGTCGAGGATCGTCTTAACCAGCCCGACAGTGAGGCGCGCCAGCGCTGGTTTAATCGGTTTATCGACGGTGATATTGTCGGGAGCGGCTGGAGTGAAACAGGCAGCGTTCGATTAGGAGACGTGAATACGCAGGTGTCGCCCGCCGCCAACGGCTGGCGGCTTGAGGGCGAAAAATTTTACAGCACCGGCACGCTGTATGCCGACTGGATTGATGTCTACGCTAAGCGTACGGACAACCAGCGCGATGTCATTGCGGTGGTCAGTACACATCAGGATGCGGTAGTACGGGAGGATGACTGGGACGGATTTGGTCAACGTCTTACCGGTAGCGGAACCACGCGTTTTCATCAGGCCGTTGTGGAACCTGCCCATGTCTATGATTTCAGCGAGCGCTTCCGATATCAAACCGCCTTCTATCAGCATGTCTTACTGGCGACGCTGGCCGGGATCGGCCGGGCTATCGTGCGGGACGTGTCACAGGGCGTAGCAAACCGAAAACGAATCTACAGCCACGGTAATGCCCGTCACGTCAGCCAGGACGTGCAGGTCTTACAGGTGGTGGGACAGATCAGCAGTTGGATATGGGCAACAGATGCCGCCGTGCAGCGGGCCACGCACGCGCTGCAACAGGCTTTTGATACGCACATTCAGGGACAAGATGAAACGCAGATTCATGCCGCCAACGTCCAGGCAGAAGTGGAGGCTGCGAAGGCGCAGGTCGTGGCCGTGGATTGGGTGACGCGTGCGGCCAGTGAGCTGTTTAACGCGCTTGGCGCGTCAGATACGCGAGTGAGTAAAGCGCTGGACCGTCACTGGCGCAATGCCCGAACGATTGGCTCGCACAATCCGGTGATCTATAAAAGCCGTAACGTGGGCGACTGGGAAGTCAACGGGCGCGATCCTACCTTTATCTGGCAAATCGGCAGCGGCGAATAGCGCCCCATCACGGAGATAAAAAACCCGGCCGAAGCCGGGTTTTGGTCGCTACATGACTCAATCGAACGCTAGCTGTAAGCATGCAAAGTACGCTGACACAGCGCGGAACGCACGCAATCCTCTTTGCCGAAACGGACAATGCCCACCATCTCGTCCTCTTCAAAACGCGCCAGCGCGTCCGCGAGACCAGAAGGCACCCCAGCGGGCAAATCGCACTGGGTTATATCGCCGTTAACAATCACCGTGACGTTTTCGCCAAGGCGGGTCAGAAACATTTTCATTTGCGCAGCGGTAACGTTCTGCGCTTCATCGAGAATCACCACTGCATTTTCAAAGGTACGACCGCGCATATAAGCAAAGGGCGCGATTTCAACTTTGCCAATTTCGGGACGCAGACAATATTGCATAAAGGATGCGCCAAGACGTTTAACCAGAATGTCGTAAACCGGGCGGAAATACGGGGCGAATTTTTCTGAGATATCCCCGGGAAGGAATCCCAGATCTTCATCCGCCTGCAGCACCGGGCGCGTAACGATAATCCTGTCGATATCCTTATGAATCAGGGCCTCTGCCGCTTTCGCAGCACTAATCCAGGTTTTGCCGCAGCCTGCCTCGCCGGTAGCGAAGATAAGCTGTTTTGATTCTATGGCGTTGAGATAGTGCGCCTGAGCTTCATTGCGGGCTTCAATCGGAGCACGATCGCGCACATCGCGCGCCATGCCAATCGAGTCCAGCCCACCCATTTGCACCAGCGAAGTGACCGATTCTTCTTCACGCTGACGATGACTGCGGGAGTCATTGCGAAGCACTCGTCTTGCTTCTCGACGCGCTTTGATCACTGCTTTCTGTCTTCCCATAGTGGCACCTTACAGTTGGTTTCATTTCCCGCTCAGGCAACAAGCCCGATGCGATTACGTGAACGCTTTAGAGGTTTCAGTTGGCTTCCTTTAGAGCCGTGACAGGCCATGACGATTGATATCCGGCAGCAAAACAGCCAGGCCGTATACCGGTAAAAAAGGAGTGAGGTTGAAAAGAGAAAACACATTGCGGTGTAAAAGCGGTTGAGGAAGAAACCTCCTCACGGGTAAATGCGATATTTTTTACTGCTGAACGGCTGTAAAAACATCTATCCATGCGCGAACTCCAGTGTGAGACATCAACACGCCCGATTACGCTTTCATAGTAAAGTGAACCATCTTATTGGTATTTTGCAACAGTATTTTCACTTTATTGAAAAATAAATATTCAACCATGCGTTAACGCCAACCTTACTTAAATTAAATTACGCAAGTATTACAGAGAGTTAGTTTATTTTTCAATGCAGCATCAACGGTTTAAAACGGAGCGCGAAAAAACAGGCGGAGGATAAAAAACCTGAGACAGAAATACGGCACGCTGGGCGGTCAGGCACAGAATGCCGTGATTAAAATTTAATCAGCTTTCAAGTAAGGACTGGCCCAAATAATGATTTTCATTGATAACGCCGGGTAATACAAAAAAGTATCCGCCGCCAAAGGGACGTATATACTCTTCCAGCGCTTCACCATTCAGACGGTTTTGTACGGTCAGAAAACCCAATTCTAAATCATGTTGATAACAAACAAACAACAAGCCCATTTCCAACTGGCCTGACGCTGAAATACCCGCCGAATAACTGTAGCCCCGGCGCAGCATCAGGCTGCTTTCGGTCGCAGGCGTGCGCGGGTTCGCCAGCCGAATATGCGCATCCAACGCAATGACATCGCCATCAGGATCCTGGCGATAATCCGGCACGTCGTGCTCGTTTTTCATGCCCAGTGGTGCGCCGCTTAATTTCTCGCGACCAAAGATCGTTTGTTGCTCACCCAATGGCGTGCGATCCCACATTTCCACATGAAAACGGATCAACCTTACTGCCTGATAACTGCCGTGACGGGCCCACGCGGGTTCCGCCTGCTCTTCCGTTACCCACAGCAGCTTATCCATCAACGCCATGTTATGCGTATCGGGATTGGCCGTACCGTCTTTAAAACCCAGCAGATTAATGGGCGTTTCTTTTCCCGCGCTGCGCGCGGCATGATCGGAAATAAACCCTTCCCGTCGCCAGCGAATGCCGAGCAAATCGGGCGTATGTTTCACCACATCACGGAGTGCATGAATCACCGTGTCCTGCGTGTTAGCACAGATTTGCAACAGCAGATCGCCGTGGCACTGATTTGCATCCAGAGAGTCGTTAGGGAAACGGCTCATGGCCTGCAGTTTAGCCGGCTTAAGCGCCGCCAGACCAAAGCGCGAATCAAACAGGGAATGACCGACGGAAACCGTCATCGTCAGGTTGTCCGGGGCAATCTCGGCCCCCAGAATGCCTGAATCCAGCGGCGGCAGCTGTGGGTTGGTCACCGCGGGCGCCATCCCGCCCCGGGTCAGAAACGCGATGCGCTGCGTAAGCAGTTTGAACAAACGCTGCAGTTCCTGCTTATCGCGGGTCAGCACATCGAACGCCACCAGCATCATTGACGCCTGCTGTGGCGTCGTAATGCCGGATTGATGCACGCCATAAAAGGGCTGCACTTGCTGACGCGCGTTCGGCGTTACCGTACCGGGCGAAAAGCTGTCCGGGTTTTCGGCGGCCGCGGCATGAAACGGACACCCACCGCTGACGGCCGCCGCGCCGCCCAGCATCCCCAGTCCTTTCAATAAACGGCGGCGCGATGGCTGGCTTAACGCCTTATCCTTATCCATCATCAATC
The DNA here is from genome assembly GCF_029967885.1 of Pantoea sp. V106_11. Lineage (NCBI taxonomy): Bacteria > Pseudomonadati > Pseudomonadota > Gammaproteobacteria > Enterobacterales > Erwiniaceae > Pantoea > Pantoea sp. V106_11. Next base: position 430,808 of record NZ_JASCAK010000020.1, on the reverse strand, counting down.
CAGGCCTAAGGTGCCACGCAGCAGAGAAAGATCTTCCGCCAGGGCAGTAATCGGCCCTTTCAGCGCGGTTCGATCGGCTGGCGTCAGTTTTTCATACGATTCATAACCCTGACCGCTGCGGTATTTATCCAGAATCGCGTCAACTTTCGCGAAATTGGCATCCACTTTTGCCAGAAGCGCTGGATTTGCCTGCTTCAGGACTGGGCGCAACAGCTCGACAATTTTTTGCGCGCCATCCACGTTCGCCCGGAAATCCCACAGGTCGGTACGGCTGTAACGATCTTCTTCGCCGGAGATTTTACTGGAAGCCACTTCTTCGATCAGCCCTGCGGCGCCGCCTACGACCTTGGCCGGGGGGAACGCCAGCTCGCTAACGCGTTTCTGCAAATCGCGCACGTCGTTGTTTAACTGCTCGGCATAGCCCGCCATATCTTTGGTGCTATTATCGGCAAACAACGCTTTCTCAAGCCGGTGAAAACCGGTGAATTTCGGGTCTTCAGCCTTTTTCTCATAATCATCTTCACGGGCGTCAATGCGACCATCCAGATCGGAGAACAGCTCAGCTATCGGCTCTATACGTTCGTAATGCTGGCGCGTGGGGGCAAACAGCGCTTTGGCTTTTTCGATATCTCCGGCTTTCACCGCATCCGTAAAGGCCTGGGTTCCCGCCACCAGCTGGTTGACTTCGTCCGTCACGTAGGCTTTGTAGGCGTTGATTGGCCCCGCCAGCTGCATCAGTTCTGTTTTACCTTTCTGCACGTTTTTGCCCGCGCCGCCCTGGACAATCAGCTTGCCTTTCGGATTCGTCAGCAGGCCGCAGGTCATTTCATATTCGCCCGCTTCAAGGTTGGCGGTCAGTTTTTGACTGAAGCCGGGCGCAATATTTTCGCGCTCCTCAACCACCATCACCCCTTTCAGGATTTCCCATTCCAGCGCCTTTTGGCTGTTGTTTTTGATCAGAAACTGAGTCTTGCCCGCCTGAACCGTCAGTGACATCGGTTCACACTGCTTGTCCGTGACACTCACGCTAACCTGTGGAATGGCTGCAGCCAGTGTGGAGCCGGAAACCGCCAGCAGCGAAGCCAGCACCGCGTGACGACGAAAACGCTTCTTCATATTTTTCCCTATTCAGTCAGAGGCGCGCCTGACGCGCCTGGTAAACGCGTTAGCGCGCAGCGGCTGAGGTTCCAGCACGTGCAGGCATAACAAACAGTAATAATGCCGGAATCAAATAAAGCAGCCAGACGGCCACTTCACTTACGCTGGGGGCTTCCTGATAACCCAGAATGCCTTCAAGCAGCGTGCCAAACAGTGAATGGGTCGATAAGGTGTTACTCATATCGAACGCCACCTGCTGAAAATGGTTCCACAGCCCGGCTTCATGAAAGGCACGGATAGCGCCAGCTGCCAGCCCCGCGGCCACCAGAAGAATAAAAAGGCTGGTCCAGCGGAAAAAGTGCGCCATATTCAGACGAACCCCGCCCCAGTAGATCAACATGCCCAGCACAACGGCCGTCGCCAGGCCAAGCACGGCCCCCAGCGGCGGCGCATAACCGACGTCCTGAGTGAAGGCGGCCAGTAAAAAGAACACTGACTCCAGCCCCTCCCGGGCGACGGCAAGAAACACCATCAGGACCAGGGCCAGGCCGCCCCCGGCTGATTTCTGTAAAGCCTGATCGACCGCCTGCTCCAGTTCCAGCTTGATATTGCGCGCCACCCGGCGCATCCAGAACACCATTGAGGTCAGGATGACGACCGCGACCACCGCAACAATGCCTTCAAAAAGCTCTTGCTGCTTCTGAGGAAACTCCCCTGTGGTTTGGTTGATGACGATGCCCAGCGCAAGGCAAAGCGCAGCGGCAATAAACACGCCCGCCCACATGGCAGGGAACCATTGTGTGCGCTGCGTCCTTTTCAGGTAGCTGGCAATAAGGCTCACGATGAGCGCTGCCTCCAGGCCTTCACGCAGCATGATGAGAAAGGGAACAAACATCGCCGACCTCTTGAATGTTAAGCAGCGTCAATGGGACGTAAATTTACGTAAAAACGAACGATACCGATTATCATTACCACTCAGAAAAAAACAAGTTCCTCCGTGAAATAATTTCGTAACTGTCTGTGCCAGACGCAGGCCAAAAAAAAGCCCGCCCTTTACAGGGCAGGCTTTTCAACACGTTCGCGCCTTATTTAGTCTGGAATTCTGCCTCGGCAGCATCGAAGCGTTCAATGGCCGCTGCAGAAGGTTCCCGGCCTGCCAGGCTGAAGACCACAATGGCGATACTGGCAAAAATAAAGCCCGGAATGATTTCATACAGGCCGAGCCAGCCATACTGTTTCCATACCAGTACCGTGACCGCACCGACAATCATTCCCGCCAGCGCACCGTTGCGGTTCATGCGTTTCCAGCACACGCCAAACAGGACTACCGGTCCAAATGCCGCGCCAAAACCGGCCCATGCGTAGCTGACCAGGCCTAACACCCGATTTTCGGGATTCGACGCCAGCGCGATGGCCACTAACGCTACCAGCAGCACCATGAGGCGCCCTACCCAAACCAGTTCTTTCTGGCTGGCATTCTTGCGTAAAAAGCCTTTGTACAAATCTTCCGTCAGCGCACTGGAGCAGACCAGCAGCTGGCAGCTGAGCGTGGACATGACCGCCGCCAGAATGGCAGACAGTAAAATACCGGCAATCCACGGATTAAACAGAATACGTGCCAGCTCAATAAAGATGCGCTCTCCATTCTGTGAAACGCCCGCAGCCAGAGAAGGATTATTGTGGAAATAGGCGATCCCAAAGAAGCCCACGGCCACCGCGCCCGCCAGACAGAGAATCATCCACGCCATGCCGATACGGCGCGCGGTACGAATGGAACGATGTGAATCCGCCGCCATAAAACGTGCCAGGATATGAGGCTGACCGAAATAGCCCAGTCCCCAGCCCAGCAGTGACAGCACGGCCACGAAATTCAGGCCTTTGAACATATCGACGTTTTCAGCGTTTTTGGCCTCAATCACCGCCATCGAATCGCTCCAGCCACCCACGGCGATGACCACGATGACTGGCGTCAGGATCAGCGCGAAGATCATCAGGCTGGCCTGAACGGTATCCGTCCAGCTCACCGCCAGGAATCCGCCCACCAGGGTATACAGAATGGTGGCGGCGGCACCGGCCCAGAGGGCGGTGGAGTAATCCATACCAAAGGTGCTTTCAAACAGACGCGCGCCCGCTACCACGCCTGATGCGCAGTAGATAGTGAAAAACACCAGAATCACCACGGCAGAAATGACCCGCAAGATTTTGCTGCGATCTTCAAAGCGGCTGGTAAAGAAGTCAGGCAGCGTCAGGGCATTATCATGGTGTTCCGTCTGAACCCGTAAGCGCCCCGCGACAATCTTCCAGTTAAACCATGCACCAATAATCAGGCCAATGGCGATCCAGCTTTCAGAGATACCGGAAAGAAAAATGGCACCCGGCAATCCCATTAGCAACCATCCACTCATATCGGAGGCTCCAGCGGACAGCGCAGTCACGACACTGCCCAGGCTGCGTCCGCCCAGAATATAGTCGTCGAAGTTTTTCGTTGAGCGCCAGGCAATAAAACCGATCAGCACCATCCCAAGGATATAAATTAAAAAGGTCACCAACATTGGCGTACTTACTGTCATTTGTTTCTCCGTTATTATCCGATCTCTTGAGAGAAATCTTTTTCCTGCCCCCCTCGGAACGTGAAGGCGTCAGGCTGTTACCGCATCAAGAGAAAGCGATTTCCCTTAAGGCGCGGTATCCTGCCGTAAAGGCACGGCGCACACAATGCATTTAACACATCCGTCACATCAGTTTCACCTCTCAATCCCTTTTAAATGCTCACAGGTTGCGCCCGCTCACAATAAAGTTGCACCTTTGCAATGATTTCACCCTTTAAATTGAATGAGGTTGCAACTTTGGCGAGTTTTTTGCAGCAAGATTTGTGCCGCTTTTAAATGTTAATTAAAAAAGGGGTTTCAAAGTGTGCAACCGAGGTCACATTTAACCTGGTTGCACAAAGTTGCAACATGGGTAATAGTGCAGCCCATGCTCTGGTCAAAACCGTTTTAAGGAAGAGAAAATCATGGGAACAACAACCATGGGGGTGAAGCTGGATGAAGCCACCCGCAACCGTATTAAACTGGCGGCGCAGAAACTCGATCGCACGCCACACTGGCTGATCAAACAGGCGATCTTTAATTATCTGACCCAGTTAGATGCGGGTGAAACGGTGGATGAGATCCCCCTGCAGCTTAACGACTCAGCGTCCGATGAGCTTGCCCCGGAAGAGATGGTTCAGCCCTTCCTTGAATTCGCCGAAAACATTTTGCCGCAGTCGGTCGCCCGCTCTGCGGTGACAGCCGCCTGGCGCCGTCCTGAAACTGATGCTGTTCCCATGTTGCTTGAGCAAGCGCGCCTTCCCGCCGCCCTGGCAGAAAAAACGCAGCAGCTGGCGCACCAGCTGGCCGACAAGCTGAGGCACCAAAAAGGGGCGACCGGCCGTGCCGGCATGGTGCAAAGCCTGCTGCAGGAGTTTTCACTCTCCTCTCAGGAAGGTGTGGCATTAATGTGCCTGGCCGAGGCTTTGTTGCGTATCCCGGATAAGCCCACCCGCGATGCGCTGATCCGCGACAAGATCAGCAACGGTAACTGGCAGTCACATCTTGGCCGCAGCCCGTCACTGTTTGTGAACGCCGCGACGTGGGGACTACTGTTTACGGGCCGTCTGGTCTCAACGCACAATGAAGTCAACCTGTCGCGCTCGCTCAACCGAATTATTGGCAAGAGCGGCGAGCCGCTCATCCGGAAAGGCGTGGATATGGCGATGCGCCTGATGGGCGAACAGTTCGTGACCGGTGAAACCATCGCCGAAGCCCTGGCCAACGCCCGCAAGCTTGAAGAAAAAGGCTTCCGTTACTCCTACGATATGCTGGGTGAAGCCGCCCTGACGGCCAGCGATGCCAAAGCCTATCTGGTTTCTTATCAGCAGGCGATTCACGCCATTGGTAAAGCCTCAAACGGTCGGGGCATCTATGAAGGCCCAGGCATTTCTATTAAGCTGTCCGCACTCCATCCGCGCTACAGCCGCGCGCAGTATGATCGGGTGATGGATGAACTGTATCCTATTCTGAAGTCGCTGACCCTGCTGGCCCGCTCTTACGACATCGGCATTAACATTGATGCGGAAGAGGCCGATCGTTTAGAGCTGTCTCTCGATATGCTGGAGCGGTTGTGTTTTGAACCCGAGCTTGAAGGCTGGAACGGCATAGGTTTCGTGATTCAGGCTTATATGAAGCGTTGCCCGTTTGTGATTGATGAGCTGACAGATCTGGCCCAACGCAGCCGTCGTCGTCTCATGATTCGCCTGGTGAAAGGCGCTTACTGGGACAGCGAGATCAAACGCGCCCAGGTGGAAGGGCTGGAAGGCTATCCGGTTTATACCCGTAAGGTGTACACCGACATTTCTTATCTGGCCTGCGCCCGTAAACTGCTGGCAGTGCCCAATCTGATCTATCCGCAGTTTGCCACACATAACGCGCACACGCTGGCCGCGATCTATCAACTGGCGGGCAATAACTATTATCCCGGACAGTATGAGTTCCAGTGCCTGCATGGCATGGGTGAACCGCTCTACGATCAGGTGGTAGGCAAAGTGGCAGACGGCAAACTCAATCGTCCCTGCCGCATCTATGCCCCCGTAGGTACACATGAAACCCTGCTGGCTTACCTGGTGCGTCGCCTACTGGAAAACGGTGCGAATACCTCCTTTGTTAACCGTATTGCCGACACGTCCATGCCGATAGACGAGCTGGTCGCCGATCCGGTGAGTGAAATTGAAAAACTGGGTGCCAGCGAAGGCACCCTGGGCCTGCCACATCCAAAAATCCCGCTGCCGCGAGACTTATATGGCAGCGACCGGGTTAACTCTGCGGGTCTGGATATGGCTAACGAGCACCGCCTTGCTTCCCTGTCCAGTGCTCTGCTGAGCGGCGCGAGTGAGCCTTATCTGGCACAACCGCTTATTGACGGCCCTGCTGGTAGCGGAGAAAGCCAGAATGTGGTGAATCCGGCCGCGCCGTCGGACGTCGTCGGTACCGTTCGCCATGCCTCAGAACAGGAGGTTTCCCAGGCCATTGAGGCGGCGGTCAATGCCGGTCCCATCTGGTTTGCCACTCCGCCGCAGGAGCGCGCGGCCATCCTTGAGCGTGCAGCACAGTTAATGGAAGGTCAGCTACAGCAGTTGCTGGGCATTCTGGTGCGCGAAGCCGGTAAAACCTACAGCAACGCCATTGCCGAAGTGCGTGAGGCCGTGGACTTCCTCTATTACTACGCTGGCATCGTCCGCCTTGATTTTGACAACGAAACGCACCGCCCACTGGGACCTGTGGTCTGTATCAGCCCGTGGAACTTTCCGCTGGCCATTTTTACCGGTCAGGTCGCAGCCGCGCTGGCGGCCGGAAACAGCGTGCTGGCGAAGCCTGCCGAGCAGACGCCGCTGATTGCCGCGCAGGCCGTTGAGATCTTACTGAGTGCCGGTGTCCCGGCTGGCGTCGTGCAACTGCTGCCGGGCCTCGGTGAAACCGTGGGCGCACAGCTCACCGGAGACGAACGCATTCGTGGCGTGATGTTCACCGGCTCCACGGCGGTCGCCACCCTGTTACAACGTAATCTGGCAGGCCGGCTGGATCCCCAAGGCCGCCCCACTCCGCTGATTGCTGAAACCGGCGGCATGAATGCCATGATTGTCGATTCATCCGCCCTGACAGAACAGGTGGTGATCGATATCGTCGCCTCGGCCTTTGACAGCGCGGGTCAACGCTGCTCTGCGCTGCGTCTGCTGTGCGTTCAGGAGGACGTCGCGGAACATACGTTGAAAATGCTGCGTGGCGCGATGGCGGAGTGCCGTATGGGCAATCCGGAGCGCCTGTCCACCGATATCGGCCCGGTGATCGATAAAGAGGCCAAAGCCAACATTGAGCGCCATATTCAGGCCATGCGCAATAAAGGCTTTAAGGTGTTTCAAACGGCGCAGGATCATCCACAGGACAGCAAAGAGTGGGCAACCGGAACTTTTGTGAAACCGACGCTGATTGAACTTGATAAGGTCAGCGATCTGACGCAAGAGGTTTTTGGTCCGGTGTTGCACGTTGTGCGCTTCACCCGCAGCGGCCTGCCGCAGTTGATCGAACAGATTAACGCCTCGGGCTATGGGCTGACGTTAGGCGTCCATACCCGCATTGACGAAACCATCATGCAGGTCACCGCAGCGGCCAAAGTGGGCAATCTGTACGTTAACCGCAACATGGTTGGCGCGGTGGTGGGCGTGCAACCGTTCGGCGGCGAGGGTTTATCCGGTACCGGTCCGAAAGCGGGTGGCCCGCTTTATCTGTATCGCCTGCTGGCGAATCGCCCGGACAACGCACTCAGCACCACCCTCGCCCGTCAGGATGCTGAGCGCCCGGCCGACCATGCCCAGCGTCAGCTGCTGCTGGCAGCGCATCAGGCATTGAGCGAGTGGGCAAAAGATAAGCCTCAGCTGTCTTCACTGTGCCAGCATTATGCCGAGCTGGCTCAGGCAGGCACGGTACGCCTGCTGCCAGGTCCAACAGGGGAACGCAATACCTTCCTGTTGCTGCCGCGTGAGCAGGTACTCTGTCTGGCGGATAACGAGGAGGATGCTCTGATTCAACTGGCGGCGGTCACCAGCGTAGGCAGCCAGGCACTGTGGCAGGACGATGAGCTGCACCGCGCACTGCTGGGCACCTTACCGGCGGCGGTGAAAAACCGCATTACGCTCTCCAACGATCCCCTGTCTGCGCATTTTGACGCCGTTATCTATCACGGTGATGCCGACCAGCTCCGCAACCTGTGCGAACAGGTTGCGGCGCGCGAAGGTGCCATCGTGTCGGTGCAGGGTTTTGCGCGCGGCGAAACTAATCTGCTGCTGGAACGTCTGCTGATTGAACGTTCGCTCAGCGTTAACACCGCAGCCGCGGGCGGCAATGCCAGCCTGATGACAATCGGGTAACGTCCTTCAGGCCGATCGCTTACGTTAAAGGTTCATGCCCGGGCATGAACCTTTTTTTTGCGCTGAGCATTGGGCGATATATGGACGGCCCTGGCATGATGAAACAGGTCGGCTGGGCACAGGTGGTGATCATGTTGCGGGGCAACGCCTCACGCTGGCTTGACGGGGTGGAAGGGATTGATCGTATTCACCTGATTCTGGGAGTGACGATTTTTCTGGTGTTTCCGTTTATCCGCCTTGTGCACATCTGGAGCGCGCCGGTCGAGTATTTCACGCGCCGCTATCAGGTGATGCGCGCGCGTAACTAAGCCTGACCGCAATCCGGCCCGCTATCAGCGGCCGGCTTCATTGCGCTTTTTACACCACGCCTTTTTCTGTTCCCGCATCCTGCGCCACCTGCCCCGGTTACGCCGCCGGGTACACAGGCCGTTTTATCAGCGTCGGGAAGCGAAACAACGCGCGCCCGACGCCATGATTTGTCAGCGACCAGACGGCAACGGACGCCAGTGAGCAGAGGGCGACAATGACCAGCGGATAGAGGCAGGCCCACAGCCACGAAAACCATGCCAGCGCAAAGAGCTGGTGGCGCTGCGCAAACAAAATGGCCGTCATGCCGAAATACTCAATAAAGATGCGATGCAGGACGTAAATAGGCAAGGTGTGACGGCCAATCCAGTTGAGCCACGCCATGCTACTGACCTGATTTAACCCGCGACAGGCCGCCACGCTGATGAGGATGGCAAGAACAGATAAGAAGAGGCTTCTGTCGAAATCGAACAGAGCGGGCAGGCCCGCCAGCAGCAGCAGTAACAACCACGGCAGTCCGTTTTGCCTTCGCCACTCGCTTAAACGCAGTATCTGCGAACACCAGAACGTGCCGAGCATGAAGAAAACAAAATACTGCGCCAGACTCTGCGGGCCCCAGTAGGGAATGATTTTTTCAACCGCCAGATAATTAAGCACTGCGGCCATAAGCAACAAAGGCAGGTTGTAACGTTGAAAAAGTTTGGCAAGAAGAAAGTAGATCCCCAGGGCATATAAATACCATGAGGTGCTCATCGCCAGAAACGTCAGCGTCAGGAACTCAGAAAAGGTTCCCGCATAGGCCGCATTGATATTTTGTGAAATACGCTGCCCGGTAATTTCCGTTGAAATGCCCGTGATGGCCCCCCACTGAATGGCTCCCCACAGCAGATAGAGATAAAACAGATTTGTCATCCGGCTGGTCGCGATATGTTTCCAGGGGCGGTCAATGATGGCATTTCTGGCCAGTAAACCCGACACAAAGAAAAACGCGGGCATGCGCAGCGGCGATAATAACGTATTAAACTGCACCCACATCTCTGCCATCCATTCACCTGCGGCCAGATCTTTCACCCGGCTTTCAAAACCGGGTAACACCGTGTGATACAGGACGACCAGCAGGATACAGATTCCCTTTAGGGTATTAATCCATGCAATATCTTTTTTTTCACTTTTCGTCATCAGGCTTTTTCCGTCGCTGTGTCATGTACAAACAAGTTATTCGAACTGCCGACGTTATCGTTATACGAAAAGTATTCCCTATGCTCGCACTCCTGAATGTAGCGAAAGTCTTAAAGTCCCCTTCCCGGAAGGGTTTAAAACCGTACTTTACAATACAGGATGTTTTCTGACATTTATCCCGAATTTAATTTCAACGCAGGGAATTGTTGTCAGACGACGGAATAAATAAGGTGTTCTTATCTGAATAAATAAGAAATGTCCAGGTGTTGCTGCCCGTTAAGCATCAGGTCAGTTATTAAATCAGTTGGCCTGGGTCGCGCAGGACAGGCGAGGTATTTTATCCCATGGCCCTACGCTGTTGCGTGAACGCGCGCTGCAAAAGCCGTGCGGCGCTATGCAGGCATCCTGCCGCAAAGGCCCCAATGCCCCGCGCATCCTGCCCCTCAGATCCATGACTTTATCGTTGCGGCAACAGATAAACGTTTCATCGCGCGATGCCACACCGCACGATGACGTCCCGGCGAATTTTCACACTCAACGCTTGCTTAACCTTATTTCTGGCTTTATGTCAGGTCAGGTGACTCATCTTAAGTACAGGTAACGTTACTGTGCGTGTTTGATTAGCGCGAGTGGCTTATTCAGCCAGGTAAAATCGTTCGTTTATGCCCTTTTCGGCTAAATTTTTCCCTGCATTATTGCCTGTATCTTTATTTCAGGTTCGAATATCACCTTAAAAAAGACAGGGCGTGGATAAAACACCGCTAAACGTTATTCGCTTAGGTGTTCCTTTCGGAAATATCGCTGACAGGTGAAAAGTGCATTTTTAGGTTTAGGTTTAGGTTTAGGTTTAGGTTTAGGTTTAGGTTTAGGTTTAGGTTTAGGGGTGATTTTTTTAATGTCCACTCGGCACGCTGTGTCTGAATGGCTCTTCCAGACTTACTTACCAATGGAATCTCAATATGAAGCATGCGCATTATACGCCCGTTTCCACCACCGCGACCGTTAACAACCAGCAGATACTGGCAAACGACTGGGGCACCCTGACCAAATACGATATGACCTATGTCCGTTCCGATGGGACAGAACAGCGTTTCACGCGTGAAGCTTACGATCGCGGCCACGGTGCGACTATTCTGCTCTACAACCGCGATGACAGAACGGTCATCCTTACCAGCCAGTTCCGGCTGCCTGCGTTTTTGATCGGTCATCACTATGAACTGATTGAAGCCTGCGCCGGTTTGCTTGATGAGCGGGACCCGATTCAGGCAATAAGAAGTGAAGCCGAAGAAGAGACCGGATATAAGCTGAATGAGGTCACTAAGATTGGCGAGATATTCATGAGCCCGGGTTCCGTCACTGAGCGTCTGCACTTTTTCATCGCCCCTTTTACCCGCGAAATGCGGATTAACGAGGGCGGAGGCCTTGCTGCTGAAGGTGAAGATATCAAAGTCATTGAGGTGCCGATTCAAGAGGCGCTTGCGATGATTGATGCCGGCATCATCATTGACGCGAAAACCATTATTCTGATTCAGCACCTGGTCATCAAAGGCATTTGTCTCCCGGCATAACACGGCACGCAAAGAGCAGCCTCAACATGAAGTGTCCCTTCCCCGACCAGAGGCGACTGATGCTTCTCGCCCTGTCAGCTGACGCGACAGGAACAGGCTAACCGGGGAGAAATGCTTACTCCCTGCGGTGCCCGCCAGAGAAAGGATACGAAACGGGCCAGCATGCTGGCCCGGTACGTCAGGATCATGAGGCTTGGGTTTCTGGCTGCCGTTTACTGATTAAACGTGGATGAATAAACAGCATCCGTCCCGGCCCCCGGTTCAGCAGCGACCAGACCATCAAAGACAGGAGCGTGCAGACTGCCACTCCGGTTAACGGCATCAGCAACGCCCATGCCCAGCTAAAACCCGCGTTGCCAAACCAGCCGTAGTGCAGCGCCAGTGAGATGGCGCTCAGCCCCACCAGTTCGATAAAGATACGGTGCAAAACATAAATCTGCAGCGTGTTACGCCCTATATAGTTCAGCCACGCCATATTGAAATGCGCATTAAGAAAACGGCACAGCACAATACCAAAGACGATGGTCAGCAGGCTGTAGAACGGGTTTTTATATATGCCGCCCAGATGATGGGCAATGCCGATCGCCGCGATTGCGCCCAACCAGAGCCAGTGACGACCTTTTAAACCGCTCAGTTCGATTAACGTTGCGCTAAAAAATACGCCCAGTAAGAAATAGAGATAGTTCTGTGCCACGCTGGCCGGGCCCCATCCGGGGATCAGGCTAAACTGCGCGGCGTAGTTTGCCGCTATTGCCGCAGCCACCAGCAGCATCTTCTGCCGATGGAAAAGTTTAGTGACCAGAAAAAACCCCGCCAGAGCATACAGGTACCACAGGCTGGTCATCGACAGCATCAGCAGTTTAATAAACTCCATTGGCGAATCCGCATAGGCGGCGTTTTTGCTGCTGGACAGCCGCTCGCCCAGGTGGGTTGAAATGTAGTGGATACTCAGCCACTGGATTACGCCCCACAGCAGATACAGGTAAACGATGTTGCTGAACTTTTTAGTGAAGACCGCTTTCCAGCGTTTATTGATCACCGAGTTACTGGCCAGCAGGCCGGATACAAAGAAAAATGCCGGCATCCGTAAGGGGGAAAGCCAGGTATTAAACGCCACCCACGCATGAGCCGGTACGATACCGGCTGTCAAATGATGAAGCGCTGGCGCGAAGGTTGTAATGATGGAGTGATGCAGTACCACAAGTAAAATGCATCCCCCTTTTAGGGTATTGATCCAGAGGATTTCCTTCCTGGGTTGGTTCATTATGTCTTCCCGATCGTGCAATGAATTTGTGAAGAATTATTAATATTTAGCGGGAAGTCTCAATCAGGCGGCTCTTAAAAGTTACAATCTGTTACCTCAGGACGCGAGATGATGACAAATCACCTTTAAAATCAGTTAATTAAATCTATGCAAAATGTAAATTTTCGGAAGAAACTGAGAAGAATAAAGGTGGGAGACAGCGCAATAAGCGCCGCCAACTTCTGGCGGCACCGGGTTTATTGATTAAGAAATTTATTCAGAAACTGCCGGGTACGCGGCTCCTGAGGATCGCTGAAGAGTGCCTTAGCAGGGCCCTGTTCAACAACACGGCCCTGATCCATAAAAATGGCGCGGTCGGCGACGTCGCGGGCAAAGCTCATTTCGTGCGTCACGATAACCATGGTGCGTTTTTCCTGAGCCAGTGCGCGAATGGTGTTCAGTACTTCACCCACCAGTTCCGGATCCAGCGCAGAGGTCGGTTCATCAAACAAAATGACTTCTGGCTGCATCGCCAACGCGCGGGCAATGGCGACACGCTGCTGCTGACCACCGGACAGGCGCCGTGGGTAGCTGTCTTCCTTGCCATTGAGTCCAACTTTTTCAAGCAGGCTGCGCGCGCGGGCAACCGCGTCCGCTTTCGCTTCCCGCTTCACAATCACCGGACCTTCAATAATATTTTCCAGCACCGAACGATGCGGAAATAAATTGAAGTTTTGAAAGACAAAACCCACCTGCTGACGCAACAGCCGCACCCGCTCTTTCTGTCTGTTCATGCCCAGGCTGGCGTCAATGGTGATATCACCCACTTTAATGCGGCCAGCATCCGGGACCTCAAGGAGGTTGATGCTGCGCAACAGCGTGGTTTTACCTGAGCCACTGGGGCCGATTATCGCGACGATTTCGCCCGGGGCGACATCAAGATCGATGCCGTGCAGTACCGTTTGTCCGTTAAACTTTTTCACCAACTGGCGAACTTCAATAGCACTCATTTCGCCTCCTGATCCTGACGATTAACGTGCGCTTCCAGTCGGTTCTGCAATGCTGACAGTACGGTTGCCATCACCCAATAGATCAGCGAAGCCGCCAGATACATGGTGAACACCTCCAACGTGCGTGAGGTAATCAGCTGCGCCTGACGAAACAGTTCCGGAACCTGGATCGTGGCAGCCAGCGAAGTATCTTTTACCAGACTGATAAAGCTGTTACCCAAAGGCGGGAGTGCGGTACGGGCGGCCTGCGGTAAAACAACCCGACGCAGCGTTTGCCACGGCGTCATGCCGATACTGGCCGCCGCTTCCCACTGGCCGCGCTCGATGGCCGCAATCGCGCCGCGCAGCGATTCTGAGGCATAGGCCGCCATGTTAAGCGACAGCCCAATCATCGCCGAGGGAATGGGATCCAGCTCAATGCCAAACTGCGGCAGACCGTAGTAGATCATAAACAGCTGGGCGATAAGCGGCGTGCCACGAAAGATGGACACGTAGATACGCGCCAGCCAGTTCACGGGCCAGAAGCGGGACAGGCGCATCAGGGCCAGCAAAAAGCCCAGTATCAGCCCGAAAAACATACCGCCAATACTGAGCTGCAGCGTGAACAGCGCGCCCTTAAGAAGAAAGGGTGCTGAGTCCAGCACCAGTTGTAAACTTTCCTGCATTATTTAGTAACGTCCGCGCCAAACCATTTTTCTGACAGCTTTTTAAGGGTGCCGTCTTTCTGCATTTCCGCAATGGCCTGATCGATCGCCTTCAGTAAATCTTCGTTGCCCTTACGCAGCGCAACGCCCGCTTCCAGACGCGAGAATGCCGGACCGGCTACCGCCATGGTATCGCCCGTTTTCTTCACCAGATCCAGAGCAGCCAGGCGATCCACCAGAATCGCATCAACGCGACCAGAACGCAGATCCTGATATTTGGTTGGGTCATCATCATAAGTGCGGATATCCACACCTTTTACGTTCGCGCGCAGCCACTGCTCGTAGTTGGTCCCCAGGCCCACACCGACTTTCTTCCCTGCGAGGTCTTCTGGCTTAGTGATGCTGCCCGCGTTTTTCTTCAGCGTCAGCGCCTGCACGCCAGAAATCGTATACGGCGTAGAGAAATCGTATTTCTTTTTACGCTCATCGGAGATCGTCACCTGATTGATGACCACATCGATGCGTTTCGAATCCAGCGCCGCTAACATGCCATCCCACTTGGTTGGCTTCAGGACGGCTTTAACCCCCATGTGTTTGGCCAGATCCTGAGCAAACTCCACTTCAAAGCCCGTCAGCTTGCCCTTTTCATCCTGAAAACTGAAAGGAGGATAGGTGCCTTCCAGACCGACGCGCAGCTCGCCTTTGCTTTTAACCTGCGCCAGTAAATCGTCTGCCGCAAACGTTTTAACGCTGAAGCCTGCCACCAGCGCAACCGCCATCATTCCCGTCACCACCTGGCGACGAATCTGTGAGAAAGCCATGTTTACCCCGTTTATTATTTGTAAGTGAGCTGTTGAGCGGCGCATCACGGCCTGCCGCTCTGTCATTATGGGCGTTATTTTACCTAAGGCGTTAAAATAACGGCTGAATTATAACCCTTTTTTGCGCTGCGTCTCAGACCGAAGGGTGATAAGCAAATAACGCTGGCGCGCCGCCTGTATGCACAAACAACAGCGGCCCTTCCCGGCGAAAACGATTCTGGTTGATACCATCGATCAGGCCCGCCATGGCTTTACCGGTATAAACAGGATCGAGAAAAATCCCTTCGAGACGCGCCAGCAGTTTGATCGCTTCCATGCCTTCTTCATTCGGCTCGCCGTAGCGCGGAGCAAAATAGTCATCCCATAGCGTGACCGGTGCCTTCGCCTCTAGGGCTAACTGCGTTGCCAGGGCCTGGCGTAGTGCGTCAACCTTAGGCCGTTGCTCAGCGACGTTACGCGATACGGTTACGCCAACCAGCTCAGTTTCCGGCAGCAGCTGTTCCAGCCCAACCGCCAGACCGGCATGCGTTCCGGCACTGCCTGATGCGACCAGGACTGCCGCAAAATCCACCACCCCTTCGCTCTGATGAGCAATCTCCTGGGCACATTCCACATAGCCCAGCGCCCCCAGCGCATTCGAACCGCCCACCGGCAGAATGTAAGGCCGGAAGCCCTGCGCTTCAAGCCGCTCCGCCTGTTCCGCCAGTTGCGCGGCAGGTTGGGTCAGCGCATCGACCATCACCACCTCGACATCCATGAGATCCAGCATCAGGCGGTTGCCATTGGTCAGGTAGTTTTCACTGTGCGTTGCTATCGGGTTCTCCAGCAAGGCCACACATTTCAGGCCGAGTTTGGCTGCAACGGCCGCCGTTTGACGCACATGGTTAGACTGAATGGCGCCAGCGGTCAGCAGCACGTCAGCGCCTTCACGAAGGGCATCCGCGGCTAAAAA
Source organism: Pantoea sp. V106_11 (assembly GCF_029967885.1). Lineage (NCBI taxonomy): Bacteria > Pseudomonadati > Pseudomonadota > Gammaproteobacteria > Enterobacterales > Erwiniaceae > Pantoea > Pantoea sp. V106_11. Next base: position 415,029 of record NZ_JASCAK010000020.1, on the reverse strand, counting down.
CTCCAGCTTGCGCAGCTTGTTACCGCCCATAGCCAGCGGTGTCACGTCATCACGTTTGATAAAGATGTCACGACCAAGATAGTCAGATAAACGCGGCAGATATTCCAGCGGCGTGGGCGCGCCCAGAAGTTCGATACGAGGAAACTGATGGATAAGATGTAAGGACAATGCGGCCTCCCGTTGGGCACAAGGCAGTGATCTTTACAGTGTTACAGAAGATGCGGAAAGGATCATCCTGAATTCAAATGCGGGGGAAAAGAGAGGGCAGCCTGCTGCAGCGCAACATCCCCATTTTCCCCCGCGAAGTGGGAAAAATGGGGGTGGGAGACATCATGTCAGTGGCAACGCTCTCTGACATTTCACTGTGTCCCTTAACGTTGCTGCCAGCCTAAAAACTGGTCGTACTTTCGCAGCGCAATACGATAATTATTATTGCCAGCATCAGGTAAGTCTTCTTCCAGGCATTGATGCCAGCTATTGCCTGTCAGTTTTTCAGCCGGAAAGTTTCTGGCTTTCAGCATATCGTCAAGCCGACGTAAGCGAACCACGTATTCACGAATCGTGCTCGGGCTCATTTCCGTCTGTTCGAACAGATATTGTTTAAACGCCATAATGTCAAAGTAGTTAGGATGTGTATTACAAAAAATATCGCTGCAAAAACGGCAAAGCGCCGTTAATTCAGGCTGAAGTTTTAGCCAAAGCGGCTCATCAATCATTTGGTCCATGCGTGCGATGGCCTCTTTATTGATGATCTGACCTCGGAAGACCAGCGCCATACGATCTAAAACTTTGCCACAGTGTGAACAATTGGTTTGGCTGTGTTTGTAGTCTTTAAGATAACGACTTAAAGGTCTGGCTTTGGTTTTGGCTCCCACTGTTGAGTCCCCGATTTCTTATTATTTATAGATCGCCAGGAACTGAGCCTTCTAGCGCGCTCCCGTAAGTCGGGCACGCAAGCGTTTTATCGCCTGACTGTGCAGTTGGCTGACTCGGGATTCCCCCACGTCAAGAACCGCGCCAATCTCTTTCAGATTCAGTTCTTCCTGGTAGTACAGTGTCAGCACCATCTTTTCGCGTTCGGGCAAGGCCTCGATCGCTTCAATGACGCGTTCACGCAGACTCCCTTCCATCAACTGATGAAGTGGATTGGCCTCTTCGTGCCCTTCCGTCACCAGTTCCGCACTGTCACCGTGTTCTTCCCGATACTCGTCGTACGAAAAGAGTTGGCTGTTGTTGGTATCCAACAGAATCTGCCGGTACTCTTCTATCGAAACATTCAACTGTTGCGCGACTTCCTGCTCAGAGGCAGCGCGGCCCAGCATCTGTTCAACCTGATGCATGGCTCCCGCAACCTCGCGAGCATTTCGTCTGACGCTACGTGGTGCCCAGTCCCTGCTGCGAAGCTCATCAAGCATGGCTCCACGGATGCGCTGTACTGCATACGTGGTAAAGGCGGTACCCTGGAGTGCGTCATAGCGCTCCACCGCATTCAACAGACCAATGCCCCCGGCTTGAAGCAGATCGTCAAGTTCAACACTGGCTGGCAGGCGGACCTGCAAGCGTAGTGCTTCATGACGTACCAGTGGTACGTAGCGCTGCCAGAGCGAATGTTTGTCCATCACGCCTTCGGCGGTATAGAGATCGTTCACGTTGACTACCCTGCGTTAATGAAGTTATCGGCATGATTATGCAATTCTGTAGGGCTTTTGATTGGCAGAATAGGCGGGATAAACCGAGGTTATTTCAAATTTGTGATGTTTCAGAGCGGAAGTCTCCGCTCTGAACAGGAAGGCTAACGTAATGTCAGCAAACGCTGCCGTGTGGCTACGGGAACGTTTTCCCATAGCGCGCAAACCCGCCCTTCCATCTCCTGATAAAACGGGCTAATGCTTTCACGTGTTTTATCATCCGTGTGAAAACGGACCTGCCCGGAATCACCATCAATACTAATCATTCTGTTGATGAAAAGCCGCTGTAAGTCGCTGCGCAGGAACAGCCCATTATCCACGCTATTGTCTGCGAGAAATCCCTCTTCGTTTTCGCGCGTATCGATATGGCAGGCTTCGACCCAGGGCCATTGATGCTGATCGAGAAGGCTGGTTCCGGTAATGATACAGGCCCCATAGCGCGCCTTAACCGCCGCCATAAACTCTGACTGGCTGGCCTTCTGCAACACTTTGGCTTTCACCCGCCGCCCGACTTCCGTACCAGGCATAACTGCAGCGGGCGTTCTGTGCTCAGGCGTGCTTAGTACCACAATAAACTGGATACGGCGTGACTGTGGAAAGCAAGGATTAGACTGAACGTTGAACAGCTGCCACCAGGCATCCTCTTCGTCCTCGCGCATCAGAACCAGCTTATAGCCCCGGCTGTTGATCAGGTTTTGCGCCTGAGCGGAGTGCGGATCGACCATCGCATAGACGTAGCTCTGCCCAATCACTTTCCACCGGTTGTTCTCTTTATCCTCGTGTCCCCGACGAAAATAGTGAAAAGGCTGCTGCTGTTTCAGATAGTGCTCAAAACGGCGCAAATAATTTTTTCGTTCGTTATCGTTGGCGATGAACAACAGGTCTTCCAGCGGACTGTTACTCTCTTCCTGAGCAAAGACAGCGCGAATTTTTAACGTCCGATAGCTGGTTGAAGGACTCAGCAACGCACGCGCGGTCAGTTCTTTCTCATCAGGGTATTGTTGTGCATAACGTAGGGCGATCTCTTCAAATGAGAGACGTTCGCCCGGTAGCAGGTCATAGTTAAAGCGCATAACCACCCCAGAACATGAAAAGTAATATCAAAATTAGAGCCATTCTGAAGGGAATTATCGGCATAGCGGAGATGAACTGTAACGCTGAGTTCACTTTTTTATTGTTTACGGCCCAGACCAAAATCCGTTCGTTTTGCCCTTTAACATTTGCATTAGTGCAACATAAAACACGCCTGTTTGTTTTATCTCCCTCTCTGTTCAGGGGCGCGCGGTGTTCTTATCCTTTACTTTACCTGCTTTTTTATCGGTTATTCTTGCCATTAATTTCACTTGCACACTCGTATTCTTTCACCATCACTCTGCAGATGCAGATCGGGTATAGAGGAAGTGAATGATGAAAGGCATAGTGCTGGCTGGTGGAACAGGTTCTCGATTACATCCTGTAACCTGCGGCGTCTCTGAGCAACTGCTACCGTTCTATGACAAACCCATGCTCTCTCTTCCCCTTTCGCTTTTGATGCACTTGCATCCATTCGTCTCGCGCCCGGACATTGCTGATTTTGAATATACCTGTCCTCACTATGTTAATCCTAAGGATGAAGCCTGCCTGATGTGGAATGACCTTGATTTTGCAATTCAATGGCCTGTAGAACAGCCGATATTGTCGGTAAAAGATCAACAAGGACTATCACTGCAGGAGTTGGTGTAATGCGCGTTTTACTTACAGGGGCTTATGGCCAATTAGGGCGTTGCTTGCTGGATCGTTTTCCCGCTGACTGGATCACGCTGGCGTGTGGTTCGGCAGAACTGGATATTACTGACCGCTGTGCGGTTATGCGCGTCGTCAAAAAATTCAAACCTGATGTCATCATGAATGCTGCGGCCTACACGGCCGTCGATAAAGCAGAAACCGATCGTACCCGCGCGCTGAAGGTGAATGCGATTGGTCCTGAAAATCTGGCACAAGCAGCAAAACTGGTCAACGCACGCCTGATTCATGTTTCAACTGATTACGTTTTTGATGGCAATACAAAAACTGCTTACACTGAAAGCGATCAGCCCTGTCCGGTTAATTTTTATGGCCTGAGTAAGTGGGAGGGTGAAAAACGCGTATTGGATATTTCATCCGAAGCCGTCATCCTTCGTACCTCCTGGGTTTTCAGCGAATATGGAAATAACTTTGTTAACACGATGCTCCATTTAGCGGAAACGCAGCATGAGATAAAGGTGGTCAATGATCAGTATGCTTGTCCTACCTACGCAGGCGATCTGGCCTGGGCTATGATTCGTCTTGCCTTACAGCAAGATGCGCGGGGTATCTATCATTACTGTGGTGATGAACCTGTTAGCTGGTGTGAATTTGCACAAGCTGTTTTTATTGCAGTTAAAAAAGAAATTTCAGTATTTGGTATTTCTGGTAGAGACTATGCGTCTGCGGCGGTTCGGCCAACAAACTCACTATTATGTTGTGATAAAATCAAAGAATTTAATATACACCCTTCAGACTGGCAAAATTATCTCCTTACAATTTCTAAAAATTATAAAATAGCCTCTTAACAGAGGGGCATTACTGCAATATTTATACTTAAGGAGTATCAGTCAGTTGAACATTAAAAAACTGACTGATAAATAAACATTACATAGAAAAAGTCATCATCATCCAATTCTGTTGTGACCAATATTTTAATCTTTCCAACCCTTACTTTAGCTTTCGTTAACTTACAAAAGACTTACTTAACCCATTAACACTGTTTTAAAAGGTTGTTACTTGAGTGGAAAAAATGTTGTAACATTAAAAATAGAAAATTGTTTTATGCCGCACGAAGGGACTGATCCCATTAATAATAATTAAAAATCCGCAATAAAATTCAGAAAGGCTAGAGATAAAAATTGATTATCTCAGAAAACACAATGATATTGTTCAGATATTTAATGCATAACGCTTCACTTTACAGTTTTTTAAAACACGAACCAGTCACTCATAACGCACATTAGACCCTAAACTCTTTCAAGAAAAAATTAATTGTCAAAACGCCTCATCGATGACTATTCTAACAAAGAATCTTCTACCTTTTTCATCACAAAAAAAAGCATTTTTAAAATCACCATGCGTTGTTGCACGCAATATTTTCAAATGTTCATCAAGCGTACCTATAGAATTCAAATCTAATTCACACAGCGCATTAAAATCCTTAATCCCGTTATAATTACCCTCTGCCTGCGGTTTTTTTGTTGTATACGACCTTGTGATTATAGTAAAAATATTCCTGCTTATAAGATGCTTTTCGATTGCAATGACTTTCCTGTAAACTGTCAAGGACGTATCTGACATTTTTACTTCAACTTCCTGCTGATCGATAATATCGCCATGGTCAACTTCGGCATCCATCAAATGAATCGTCGCCCCTGTAGGCAGACCATTTATGATTGAAAAAGCCTGAGGATACCATCCGCGATTGTAAGGATTGAGGCCGGGGTGAAAGTTAATGCAGCATACGTTATCAGTCAGCTTGGCAGGAAAAATTTGCTTACAGTGCAAACTAAAAACTAAATCATACTCATTGATGATCCTTTCAACTGTGAATTCATCTTTGATATTAATTTTCGTTGCCCCCATGGCCATCATCTGCTGCGGATTCGTATTAAATGACGTGTAGCAAAAGTCAGCGTTGAAAGGCCGCTCGAAGGATTGTTTTTCAAGTTCTTCTTTTAGATAAAGGGAAAGTTCCTGATTATCAGATACAACCAGTAAACGTTGAGCCTGGGCGGTTAGCCGTGCATCCGTTGCCACTTTAGAGACTTGAGTCATTGTCTTGATCCTTTATCAATACAAAATATCAAAAACGCGTTTTTGAGAGTATGGGAAAACTCGGTTTATCTTACATCTACGGTTAAGGATGATGCTAACTTAGGACTGAGCCCCATCGATTTGAATTCTGTATAAACAATCAAGAGGGCTTACCCGCGGCAAGCCCTCTTTTAAACTTTCTAGCATGTCCACACGCATTAATCAGGCAGCCACATATTCATCCAATGCCGGAGAGGCTCTCCTGTAAGCATCCAGTCTTTATGGATTGCCTGTCGCAATGCCTCACCCGAACGACGGGAGGCTTCCGGATCGTCAAGATGCATCTCGATTGCCTCAACCCAGTCTTTGAAGCGATTTTTTACGCGTGTGACGGGTAAATCATAGTGGTAACACTCCACGTCACTGCAAATGACGGGATAACCGCATGCGCCGTATTCGAGTAATCTTAAATTACTTTTACAGCGGTTAAATAAATTATCCTCAACCGGTGCCAGTGCTAAATCAAGATTCAGAGAAGCCAGTTTTTCAGGGTATTTCTTTATCTCCACACCGCTGTAGTATTCATGAATATATGGACGGAGTTTTGGTGGGCACATGCCAAAAAAGACCCACTCAACCCGATCAGCAAAGGCGCGAACAACATCCGCAATCATTTCCAGGTCGCCCGTATGGCTCGACCCGCCAGCCCAACCGACACGCGTTTTTTTTCCCTGGCCACGTAAGCTGGTAAGATGTGCCCACGTTTCAACAGGCAAGCGATTTTCAGCAACACGGATGTCGTGATGATTTCCGTCGAATGCATTAGCCAGAGCCGGTGTTGACACAACAAAACGATCTGCAAGGCTCAATGCTTTGCGGAGAGATTTTAAAATATCTTTCGGCATATTAGCACGATGGATACTTTTCATTGGCAGGTTAGGTAAGTAATCGTCCAGTTCAAAGATTTTAAAGGTATTTTTTAAAACACCCAGTCGACGCTGCCATTCCAGAGATTCCTGGGTAATTTGTCTTTGTAAGACGATACTGTCAGGAGCATAGCGGGCAAGTTCCGCCGTATGATGCATATAATCCGAAAGACGCCCTTGTACCAGCCCTTCTGCCTTCATTGCTTTCAATGGCTGAATAATTCGGTATTGGCCGCAACCAGTGAAATCCGCCATCATCGCAATAATGGTCGGCACCGGTTTCCATGACAATGGCTTCCAGGTCATATCCAAAGCCTGTTCCAGCTCAAAACCGCTGCCGTTAAGTGACAAGTTGGCGTTATAAGAAGGATCGTTCGCAATAAGCGGCAGCCACTTTTTATAAAAATTATCCTGCTCATCTGTAAATCGTTTGATCTTTTTTTCTTGTGTGGACTTATCCACTTTTTTCTGGCTGACGCTTCCTTCGTGCATTACGATGGCGTGCGGGGTCCATACAGTCAGATAGCCTTGTTCACGGACTTTGAGACACAGGTCAACATCGTTATAGGAAACTTTAAAATTGTCTTCGTCCAGTCCGCCAACCAACTCGTAAACGGACTTACGAATCATGAGACAGGCCGCAGTCACCGCAGCGTAGTTTTGATCGACCATCAAGCGGCGCATATAGCCCTTTGCCTCTGCGGGCTCACCAATAAAGGGATGTTCTGCAGGTCCTCTCAGGCCTAGTAAAACGCCCGCATGTTGTATCGTATTGTTAGGGAAAAGAAGTTTAGCGCCAACGATACCTACTTCAGGACGCTGGGCATGATTGAGAAGCTCATCAAGCCATGCGCCATCAATAATGGCTGTATCGTTATTTAACAGCACCATGTATTCCCCTCGCGCTTCGCGCGAGGCCAAATTATTCATAGCAGAATAGTTAAACGGATAAGGGAATCGCAGGACCTTTATGCGTTCAGGGTCAATCGTTTCTAATCCCGACAACCACTGCTTCGCTTCAGCCGTTTCACTATTATTATCGACGATGAGAAGCTCATAATTTTTATAAGCCGTTTTTTCAAGCAGTGACGTGACACACGTTATCAGAATGGGTAACTGGTCTTTAGTCGGAATAATAATTGACACCAGTGGCTTTTCGGTATGCTCATATCGAAGATTATACAAGCCTGGCCAAGTATTTTTGACCCAACCATTTGGATATCCCCTCTGACGCAAATGGGCGCTCAGAATATCCAGATGCTCTGGATTGGTATTAAGCGAAAAAGTATGAGAAATCACAAGTGGTTCAGGGAGGTGGCCAATACTGTTAGTACCATATTGTTCAATAAGTTTGACTATGCCTGCAAACTCCCATGCATTCACATAGCGCGTATCAAAAAGGCCTAAGTTAATGATACACTCACGGTTGAAGAGCCAATGGCGTGCCATTTCAGCGGGGTGACTTAACAGTAAGTCCAGATTAAAATCCGGGCGGAAAGAGGTTCCTGTGATATCACCTTCTTGCTGATACATTTCATCAGCATAAACAGCGCTACAGCCCGTTGCGGAAGGCAATGCCAGCGTAAGTTGCAGCAGACCACTCTCAGTCAGCACACTTCCCGCGTTAATCACCAGAACCCATTGTTCCTGACATTGCTGGATATGTAAATTTATTGCCTCAGCATCATTTCTTCCAGATATGGCTTCAGCATTGCAGGATAAGGGTTTGCTATTATTAACAATAACAGGGACTAGCGTTAGGCCTGAAATGCGTTTTTTATTAATATCATCTACTGACTGTTCAACTAATAACGAATCGGCCCCATTCGATAAGATATAAACCGTAATCTGCGTACTAAACATCTGACTGCCGATGTAATCATTAATCCTTGCTGAATCCAGCTCGGTGACGGTGCGTAATGCCAGCCACTCTTTTAAGCTCTTATTCGCACGATTGCCATCAGACAGGTGTAATGCACTGCTCATCGCAGCTAGAAGATTACAATTGATATAATTCTGAGGATGAGTGAGGGCCGTAACGCGCACTGACTGATTCTCATTAGGATCGCCCTTATACAATCCTAACTGCTCGATCATTAACGGAAACTGCTGATAAGTATTAGAAACAATATCTGCCTGAGACGACGCCTGATGGCTGACCTGGCTTTCAGATACCCTGAATTGTGAAAGCGGCTCACTGATAAAAGCCAGATTACCTTTGACTAACAGGTTCACATAAATGCACAGGTCATAAAGATAAGGCAGAACCTGACCATTCAGGTAAACAGGATTGTGATTTAATTCTATTAAGTCTTCGCGGCGACAAAGTACACAGGAAGGTTCACCAATGAAATTGATGATGTAATCACAAAGGAATGAAATAACATCCCGCCCTTCTAAAATAACATCGCCACGGAACGGATACGCTGTGGCCATGATATCAGCCATGACATAACCAGATTCGTCAATACGCTGCCGCCGCGAGGAGGCAAGAACGATATCTGGAGAAGCATTAAGTGCTTTGACTAATCGGCTTACACAATCAGAACGCAGTATATCATCGTCATATAAAAATTTAACATATTCGCCTTGGGCAAATGATAAACACCGCTCTATGTTACCCAGTTCAAGAAGGCGTGTTTCATTTTTATAATAGTGAACTTGATGTAAACTCCCCTGACTGACTCGCTCGACGACACGAGCAAGTTCATCGCTGCTACTGTCATCACAGATGATGATTTCAATTTCAGGGTAATCCTGCTGCATAGCACTTTTTAGTGCATCCTCAATAAAATCACTTTTATATGCAGGGATCAGGATAGACACCAGATTACTTTTTGACATACTAAGCCTCAATGACGATGTGGAAACATCGCAAAATTTTTATTTACGCTGCTCTAACATGACCGGCGGTCAGAATGACGTGAATAATCTCATTCTGACTCTCTTCACTTAAAGTCGGATAGATCGGCAAGCATAGAACTTGCTTAGACAGTAAGGATGCTTCAGGAAGATTATCAGGAGATGAAGACGAATAGCCTTTATACATTGGGAATTCGGAAATCAATGGATAAAAATAGCGGCGGACATAAATATTTTTTTCTTTAAAAAGTGTATACATAGCATCGCGAGAAAGTGGGAACTGGCTTTCATCGATAAAAATCGCACAGTAAGCATAATTCCAGTCCACGTTAGCAGGGATGAAGCTAAAAGAAATGCCCTTGAGGTGACTTAAGGCCGCAACATATCTCTCAAAAATTTTCCGGCGACAGTCCAGCGCATAATCGATATGTTTTAGTTGCAATACGCCAAATGCAGCCTGGATCTCATTCATTTTTCCGTTAATGCCCGGGGCAACAACAGTTGTTTCATCTGCAAAGCCAAAATTTTTCAAATAATCGATGCGACGCTTAATTTTCTCATTGGGACAAATGATTGCTCCGCCTTCAAAGGTATTAAAGACTTTAGTCGCATGGAAACTTAATACTGAAAGATCGCCATGATTCAGTATGCTTTCACCATTCTGCTTCACAGAAAAGGCATGAGCTGCGTCGTAAATAACTTTAAGACCATACCGATCGGCTATTTCCTGAATAGCGTCCATGTTGCAGGGGATACCATAGCAGTGAACTGGCAATATAGCTGTCGTTTGAGGCGTGATCGCCGCCTCGATTTTAGCCGGATCGAGATTGCACGTTATCGGATCGATATCGACGAATACAGGCTTTATGTCATTCCAGAGTAAAGAGTGTGAGGTGGCAACAAAGGAAAAGGGAGTAGTGATGACTTCACCAGAGATACGCAACGCCTGTAAGGCAGTAACCAATGCGAGGGTACCATTTGCAAACAGGCAAAGATGCTTGACATCCAAATACTCGGCTAATGCCTGTTCAAGCTGCTGGTGAAAAGGGCCGCCATTCGTCAATTGCTTGCTCTGCCAGATCTCTTCAAGATAAGGCATAAATTCTTCCAGAGGCGGAAGCAATGGACTGGTCACCATTATATTGTTTTTCATACCCTCTCCTGCTGACCACACGTCATTAAAATAACCAGATAGATTTATTCTACTCAGGTCAAGAGGAGTCAATCGGCGCAAAAACACTATAAAAGCGCACCATTCTTGCTTATCAATAGCGAAAAAAAGACAAAAAAAACCCTGCCAAAAGGCAGGGTTCGCTTGCATTATAATGAGAATTAACGCAGCAGAGACAGCATGGTCTGTGGTACCTGGTTGGCCTGCGCCAGTACCGAAGAACCGGCCTGCTGCAGGATCTGCGCGCGGGACATGTTCGATACTTCGGTCGCGTAGTCCGCATCCTGAATACGGCTGCGGGCAGCAGTCAGGTTGGTTACGGTGTTGTTCAGGTTGCTGATGGTGGACTCAAAACGGTTCTGCGAGGCACCCAGCAGGCTACGTTGATTATCAACAGCCTTAATCGCCGCATCGACATCCGCTAATGGATTGCCATCCGTCGCGCCACCAGAAGTCACAGTACCCTTCAGAACGTCAAAGCCCTCTGCTACGGTTGAACGTGCGTTACCGTTAATAGTCTGGCCTGAAGTCTGACCTGAAGCGCTTGCAGTGTTGAACAGGTTGAAACCGTTACTTGCGCTGATAGTGATCCCGATAGTTTCGCCGTCTTTCGCACCAACCTGGAAGTTATAGGTGGTGCTGCCAGAACCGGTGTTCAGCACTTTGATGCCGTTAAAATCGGTCTGCTGAGTAACACGGTTGATCTCTTCCATACGCTGGTTAACTTCAGCCTGAATCGAGTCGATGTCAGAGGCTGAGTTTGAGCTGTTCTGCGCCTGTACGGTCAGGTCACGTACGCGCTGCAGGTTGTTGTTGACTTCGGTCAGCGCGCCTTCAGCGGTCTGCGACAGAGAGATACCATCGTTGGCGTTACGGGCAGCAACGGTCAGGCCGTTGATGTTAGAACTGAAGCGGTTAGCGATAGCCTGACCCGCTGCGTCATCTTTGGCGCTGTTGATACGCAGGCCAGAAGACAGGCGCTCAATAGCAGTACCTAATGAAGACTGAGATTTTGTCAGGTTATTCTGGGTAACCAGTGACAGGGTATTGGTATTAATAACTGCCATGATAAGTATCCTTCATAAAGAGATTTAGGTTTGGTTTTTGGCCTGCGGCTTAATTGCCTTCAATAATGTTATCGCCCGCTATGCGCAAAACTTTAAGCCTTACTGGTGATTTTTTATCTTAATAAAGGAAAAAACAGGTTTGCGAAAAATTAATTGACCGAGTTTTAAAATCATCCTTACTGGCAGTCAGATCCACCTCACCAAAAACTCATAACCTTATGTTTTATAGATGATTATTAAAAAAACACATAAAGAAAAATCACTGTATCTGACCAGTATGTAAACCTCTTACACTACCGCATTTCTGTAGAAGAGAAAGATGCTAAGCCATTGAATTACCGTAAAACCATAAGAATCTAATAGTATTAATAATGAAACAGTCGCAATAATACTTAATCGCGCAATTGAAACACTCACCCCCAGTTCCGTCTACGCATCACCTTTTTTATGCATGTTATAATCACACCAGGTTAATAAATGCGGTTCTGCCAGTTAATTAAAACAAGCTATCTTTACGAAATTATAAAAAGAATCAACGATAGTAACCCACAGGATGACAGTAGCAATCTATCCGCTGAAAAATCTTTGCCGCGGTAATAAATCCACTGATGGGAATATGAGATAGCTGCGTGAGGTTTCAAGCGCCAGAAGACGGAGCTAACGTTTTGCAGCTTCCTACACGCAGGACCCTATCTAAAAGCCACTTAGCATAGTCAGAACGGTTGAAAGCCTTAAAAAAGTACTGCTTCACTTCAGCTAATATTCGGCCGTCGTAAAACTGTGATTAGCCTGGTATATGCTTTTATAAAATAAAAAAACGCCCTCATTGCTGAAGGCGTTTTTATTAATACAGGCTTTGCGGCGATTAACGCAGCAGAGACAGCATGGTCTGTGGTACCTGGTTGGCCTGGGCCAGAACAGAAGAGCCAGCCTGCTGCAGGATCTGCGCGCGAGACATGTTCGACACTTCCGTCGCGTAATCCGCATCCTGGATACGGCTGCGGGCCGCGGTCAGGTTGGTTACGGTGTTGTTCAGGTTGCTGATGGTGGACTCAAAACGGTTCTGAGACGCACCCAGCAGGCTGCGCTGGTTATCAACCGCTTTGATCGCTTTATCGATATCAGCCAGCGGCGTGGTTCCTGATGCTGTTCCGCCTGAACCGCCGGTGACGGCGCCTTTCAGCACGTCGAAGCCGATGGCTGACGTGGTACGCGCGTTGCCGTTAACGGTGTCGCCAGTGCCCATAGCACGGGTGTTCTGAGTGGTGCCAGACTGACCGGCTGAGGCCAGATCAAAACCATCGCTTGCGCTGATCGCAATACCGATCGTTTCGCCGTCTTTCGCGCCAACCTGGAAGTTGTAAGTGGTGCTGCCGGAACCGGTATTCAGGACTTTGATGCCGTTGAAATCGGTCTGCTTGGTGACGCGGTCGATTTCCTGCATACGCTGGTTAACTTCAGCCTGAATCGAATCGATGTCAGACGCTGAGTTAGAGCTGTTCTGCGCCTGAACGGTGAGGTCACGTACGCGCTGCAGGTTGTTGTTGACTTCGGTCAGCGCGCCTTCAGCGGTCTGTGACAGAGAGATACCGTCGTTGGCGTTGCGGGCAGCAACGGTCAGACCGTTGATGTTAGAGCTGAAGCGGTTGGCGATAGCCTGACCCGCTGCGTCATCTTTGGCGCTGTTGATGCGCAGGCCGGAAGACAGGCGCTCAATGGCAGTGCCCAGTGAAGACTGAGACTTGCTCAGGTTGTTCTGCGTAACCAGAGACAGGGTATTGGTATTAATGACTGCCATGATGAATATCCTTTAATAAGAAAGTCAGGGTCAGGTATTTGGCCTGCGGCTTTATCGCCTTCAATATTGTTATCGTCCGTAGTGAGCAAAACTTTACGCGAGATGCCTGTTTTTTTTCATCTGCTGGAACACGGGGTTCGAGCGTTCTGTCAGAAAACATCACTAAAGGTCGTAAGGCCATTGCGCCCTTCCGCATTTGCCCTTGAATCTTTGATACTTTGAAAGCAGAGGTTTGGGTTGAATGCCAAAGGAATGAATACGCGTTTGAAAATGATTCTGGCAGGCTATAAATGAAAAACGCCCTCATTGCTGAAGGCGTTTTTATTAATACAGGCTTTGCGGCGATTAACGCAGCAGAGACAGCATGGTCTGTGGTACCTGGTTGGCCTGGGCCAGAACAGAAGAGCCAGCCTGCTGCAGGATCTGCGCGCGGGACATGTTCGACACTTCCGTTGCGTAATCCGCATCCTGGATACGGCTGCGGGCTGCGGTCAGGTTGGTTACGGTGTTGTTCAGGTTGCTGATGGTGGACTCAAAACGGTTCTGAGACGCACCCAGCAGGCTGCGCTGGTTATCAACCGCTTTGATCGCTTTATCGATATCAGCCAGCGGCGTGGTTCCTGATGCTGAGCCAGTAGCACCACCGGTTACGGCGCCTTTCAGCACGTCGAAGCCGATCGCTGAAGTGGTACGCGCGTTACCGTTAACGGTGTCGCCAGTGCCCATAGCACGGGTGTTCTGAGTAGTACCAGTAGAGGCGTTACCTGCTGCTGCCAGGTCAAAGCTGTCGCTTGAGCTGATAGTGATGCCGATCGTTTCGCCGTCTTTGGCGCCAACCTGGAAGTTATAAGTACTGTTACCTGAACCGGTGTTCAGGACTTTGATGCCGTTGAAGTCGGTCTGCTTGGTGACGCGGTCGATTTCCTGCATACGCTGGTTAACTTCAGCCTGAATCGAGTCGATGTCAGACGCTGAGTTAGAGCTGTTCTGCGCCTGAACGGTCAGGTCACGTACGCGCTGCAGGTTGTTGTTGACTTCGGTCAGCGCGCCTTCAGCGGTCTGCGACAGAGAGATACCGTCGTTGGCGTTACGGGCAGCAACGGTCAGGCCGTTGATGTTAGACGTAAAGCGGTTAGCGATCGCTTCACCGGCTGCATCGTCTTTCGCGCTGTTGATGCGCAGGCCGGAAGACAGGCGCTCAATCGCAGTACCCAGTGAAGACTGAGATTTGCTCAGGTTGTTCTGAGTAACCAGAGACAGGGTGTTAGTGTTAATCACTGCCATGATGTTTTTCCTTTAAAAATTGAGCCAGATTAAGGCGTCTGAATTCGGTTTGCTCACCGACAACCTGATTATCGTCAGCCTCTGAGCAACCTTTAGGGAAAAATTTCAGGAATTTTCTGGCAGGCAAACCCGCGAAGACAATTAAAGAAGCGTTCTTTATTGGCGCATTAAATTTATCAAAAACAGGCTAATCTTTTGCCACTCGCTGCCGATACCCAATCTACTTAGCGTATAACCCGTAAAGGATTAACCCATGGCAAGTATAAGTTCACTCGGTGCTGGTACTAACCTCGATCTCAATACTCTGTACAATAGTCTGGAAACAGCTGAACAGACTAAGCTGACGCCAATTACTAAGCAACAGTCCTCTTACAATGCCCAGCTTACCGCTTGGGGCGTGGTGAAAACAGGCCTGTCAAAATTCCAGACCGCTGCTGCGGCATTGCAAAATGCATCGACTATTGCCGCCACTAAAGTGACCAGCACAAACACCGCGTTTACTGCCACGCTGGCGAGTAAAGCCTCCGCAGGTAACTATTCTGTAGAAGTGAGCCAGTTGGCCTCTTCTCAGTCCCTGCTATCTAAAGCTGCCACCAGTAAAGATACCGATCTGGGCGATCAGAGCCTGGCTTCGCGCACCATTACCATCTCGCAGTCCGGTCAAAAATCACCGCTAACCGTGACACTGACGAAGGATCAAACCAGCCTGGCTGATATTCGCGATGCGATTAATAAGCAGCAAGGCAGCGTCAACGCGAGCATCATTAAAGCCGATGATAATACCTATTATCTGTCCCTGACTGCGCGTGACAGCGGCACGGCGAATGCTATGACGGTAAGCTCAAATGATGGCAGTCTGTCGCAGTATATTAATTACAGTCAGGGCGGCAGCAGTAACGCGATGACCGAACAGGTTGCCGCAAAAGATGCACAGTTAAAGATTAATGGCGTGTCCATCACACGCAGCAGCAATACCATTACTGATGCCCCCGAAGGCGTCACGCTCAACCTGACGAAAACCACCGCAGCGAATACGCCAGAAACCTTAACGGTGGCCACGGATAATCAGCCCATGACCGCGGCGATTCAGGCCTACGTTGATGCTTACAATTCGCTGCAGACCACGATCGGTAACCAAACGAAATATACTGCCGTTAAAGCGGGTGAGACGCAGAGTACGGGCAATGGGGATTTGTTAGGGGATAACACGCTGCGTAATATTCAGACCAGCCTGCGCAGTCAGTTATCCAGCGCACAGTCTGGCGGCAGCCTGACCACCCTGTCACAGCTGGGCATCACGCAGGATGTCAACGGCAAGCTGACCGTAGACAGCACTAAGCTGAACAACGCCCTGACCAATCAGCCAACAGATGTTCTGAACTTTTTGACGGGTGACGGTAAAACCACTGGTTTTGCAACCCAAACCAATAACAAGCTGACACAAATTCTGGCCAGCGACGGACAGGTACAAAATGCCACCAACGGCATTAATACGTCACTGAAAAAGCTGTCGGATCAATATGACAATGTGAACAGCCAAATCGCTGCAACGATGGCGCGTTATAAAACGCAGTTCACCAGCCTGTCAACGCTCGTCAGCTCTATGACGCAGACCGGCAACTATCTGACCCAGCAGTTCGCTAAACTATAACAGGAGTGGTAAGCATGTACGCTAAGTCCGGTACCCAGGCCTATGCCCAAGTCGGCGTGGAGAGCGCGGTGTTAAGCGCCAGCCCGCACCAGCTGGTTGTGATGCTGTTTGATGGCGCGCTGAGCGCCATGAAAAAAGCAGCTATCTTAATTGAGCAAGGCGATATCCCGGGTAAAGGAAACGCCTTATCTAAAGCCATTAATATCATCACTAATGGCTTACGTGCAGGCCTGAATCATGAAGTAGGCGGTGAGATTTCTGCCAACCTTGATAACCTGTATGAATATATGACCCGCCGTTTGTTACAGGCCAACCTCAATAATGACGTCGAAGCCATTGCGGAAGTCGAAGGCTTGCTGAATAACATCGCCGATGCCTGGAAACAGATTGGCCCTAACTATCAGCCACAGCAGGATACGTTTTAATGAGTCACCCACTCGCGCTGCTAAAAGAGTATCAGGAATTACTCACGCTCAGTAATGCTATGCTGGAAAATGCCAGACAAGGGCAATGGGAGGCATTACTGAGTTGTGAATCCACCTATGTTAGCAGCGTCGAGCGTGTGGCTCGTGATAACGATGCCGGTGTGCTTTCGGCGTTACAACGGGCACAGATTCGCCCCGTACTTGAGCAAATTCTCAATAACGAAACTACGCTGAAAACCTTATTAGGTGAGCGCATGCAAGAGCTGCGCTCTCTGGTCACGACGTCGACGCAGCAACAGAACATCATGACCTCTTACGGTAATATGGCAGGCAATATTCTTTATCCTAAAGAGCAGTAAAGCCCGGCTTTAGCGGGTGGAAACTATATTTTTAATTCACCCGCGTAATTTCTCCACTCTTATCCCATACTTCCAGTTCCCTCTCCTCTGACTGGAAACGCGTCATGCACAACCCAACCCTATTGCAGTTTTTCCACTGGTATTATCCCGATGGCAGCAAACTGTGGCCGGAAGTTACGGAAAAAGCCTCACTGCTCAATGATATAGGCATCAACATGGTATGGCTCCCCCCCTGTTATAAGGGTGAATCCGGTGGCTATTCGGTGGGTTATGACAGCTATGATTTGTTCGATTTAGGCGAGTTCGAACAAAAAGGCAGCAAAGCCACAAAATACGGTGATAAACAGCAATTACTGGATGCGGTAAATGCGTTACGCAGTCACGATATCGGCGTACTGCTGGATGTTGTGGTGAACCATAAAATGGGCGCTGACGAAAAAGAGCAGATTCGGGTCAATCGGGTTAATCCCGATAATCGCGATGAAATATACCCTGATGTTATAGAGTGTGAAGCCTGGACACGATTTAACTTCCCTGCCCGGGCAGGACAGTATTCTAAATTCATCTGGGACTATAAATGTTTCAGCGGTGTCGATCATATTGAAAACCCCGATGAAAACGGCGTTTTTAAGATCATCAACGATTACACCGCAGAGGGCTGGAACGACCAGGTAGACAGCGAGCTCGGTAATTTCGATTACCTGATGGGTGCCAATATTGACTTCCGTAATAATGCTGTAAGCGAAGAGCTTAAATACTGGGCGCGCTGGGTGATGGAACAGGTGCCCTGCACCGGATTCCGACTGGATGCCGTAAAACATATCCCGGCGTGGTTTTATAAAGCGTGGATCGACCACGTTCAGGAAGTCGCTAACGAACCTTTATTTATCGTGGCGGAATACTGGTCTTTTGAAACCGACAAACTGCAGGAGTATATCCACCAGGTTGACGGCAAAACGATGCTCTTTGATGCACCACTGCATATGAACTTTCATCAGGCCTCTAAAGCGGGCAGCGCCTACGACTTGAGCAAAATCTTTGATAACTCACTGGTTCTGGCCGATCCCTGGCATGCCGTAACCATCGTCGCAAATCACGATACGCAACCGTTACAGTCGCTGGAAGCCCCTGTTGAAGCCTGGTTTAAACCGCTCGCTTACGCGCTTATTCTGTTACGCGAGCAAGGTGTACCGACGGTGTTCTATCCCGATCTTTTCGGTGCCAGCTATCAGGATGAGGGCGGTGATGGCGACGTTCACCAGGTCGATATGCCCGTTATTCCCGAACTCGAAGGTCTGATCCGAGCCCGCCAGCTATTTGGCTGGGGCGCACAAACCGATTATTTCGATCATCCAAACTGTGTAGCCTTTAGCCGAAGCGGCACGGCGGAAAAGCCCGGTTGCGTGGTGATCATGTCAAACGGTGAGGCGGGAGAAAAACACATTGCGATGGGCGAAGGCTATGCCGGAAAAGTGTGGCGTGACTATCTCGGGCATAAGTCAGAGACCATTACCACCGATGATAATGGCAGCGCGCTGTTTAGCTGTAATGGTGGCAGCGTGTGCGTCTGGGTTGTTAGCGAATAGCGACATATCGGCGGTCTTCTGGACCGTCGAACTCCACTGGACAGTAATAAAGCCCAAATTTAGATAGCAAAACATGGCATGTTTATCGGCTAGATATAACTCATCTATGGCAAATTGAGAGCAGGATAATAGCCAGTCAGCATGGCTGTTCATTGTGATAATTTCCAGAAAGGTAATAACATGCTTGAGCTTGCAGACTTAAGGGTATTTTTTGAAGAACCCGAAATTAAGAACTTGATCGACCATACATGGGATAAAGTCGGCGAATCGCTTGCTCAGGCACAAGCACAACTGCCTGCCGATTTAGCAATGCCACGTAGAGAGCTTTCTTTTCATAACCAGGTAAAATGTCTCGGTTACCTTTGCTGGTTGTTGCAACATAATAATGTTGAAGGCGACATTATTGAAATCGGCGTGTGGAAAGGCAAGTCCACATCGTTTATGAATGAGATTTGTCAGCATAAGCGTCGAATTATCAGTATCGATCCGATGGAACTGCCAAATCAGGAAAATGAACTCCGTTTTTATCATCAACGTCTTTTCCCGGAAGTCACATTGGTTCGTGGTTATTCTGAGGTCAGCATTGAGCGGGTGCGGGCATTAAATCCAAAAACGGTACTGCTTCATATTGATGGGGGTCACGAAGGCCGCCATGTCTTACTCGACTTCTTGCTCTATTCTCCCACCGTTGTTAAAGGCGGATTTATCGTGTTCGATGACTACCGCGATCATCAGTATTCACCCGAGGTTGGTCCTGCGGTGGATCTGCTGCGTGCTGGCGGCTATTTTAAAGATTTTGATGTTATTGGTAGCTTACCTGGATTTGAAAACAGCTATTTATTGCAAAAGCGCTAATCACATCGTGGCTACTGCACATTAAAAGCGGTCCAAAAGGACCGCTTTTATCTTTTATTTCGCCAGGCCTGGACGCATGCTCTCAGGCTCGATATTTTGAATAACGTCGGCATTAGGCTGTTTTGCCACTTCCTGCTCTGCTTTCTGGCATTCAACGGTCGGCTTTTCGACCTTGCGCAGGGTAAGACCGTCGTATTCCAGCTCACCGTTATCGACGTCCAGCGTCATCACCCGCACCTGACGCGTCACATTGACATAATCGCCATTGAGTTGGGTCAGCTTGCCTGGTTTTGCAATGACACGCTGCCACTGGCGGCAATCCAGAGTGCTGCCATCGGCATTGACGATCAGACTGGCAATCGCCTTATCGCTAATCAGATCGCTTTGTGGCCCTACTGTCTGCCAGTTACCCTGCAAATTTGCCGGAGCAGGCGTTTGCACCGCACTCTCATAACTATTGATTTGTGCGCAGCCACTTAGCGCCAGAGTGGCAATCAGCATCCAGTTTTTCATTTTTTAATCCCTAAAATCCGGTCAATGGCGGCTACGTTATAATTTTTACGGTAAGGTGCGCAAGCTATCTGAATGCTGCCCTAAGCGTAAAACTGCATTTTCTGACGCTTTCATCGCACACGGGCAACATTTATCAATATCAGCACCGCGAACTGACCGTTTTTCATCCTGCCCCGCTTAGCCTGACAAGCCAGACGCAACAGGCTACACTGTCGCCCTGCACTACCTATCAGGAAACCTGCAATGAAAACTCCAGAAGCTTATTACGCCGAGGCTCGCGCCCTGTTTTTTACCGCCCACGCGGATTTCCAGGCAGCATTAGACGAACTCACAGAGAGCGATGCCCGCGCCGCCAATATGTCACTGCGTGAACTACGTGAATGGCATGCTGAACGCATCTACGCGGCTTTTTTACGCCAGAAGAACCTTGATGGTATGATTTTCTCGATCCAGCTGGCTGAGCCGGATAAAGCCGTCGCTGCCGAGGCCATAGAACGTTATCTCAGATCGCATGCGGAATCACTGGGAATGAGCTGGGAAGAATTCTGTATTAAAAATGAACTGTAGTAAGCAGGTCCTGGCGGGACAATGAAAATACCGCTGATGTCATCGCCCTGTTAACCATCAGGATGGGTTCGCTGAGCCTCTCCTTTTTCCGGCGTCGCTGGCGACAGACAACACACTTATCGCCAGCGTTTGCCATTACTCTTCCTGCGCCATTTTGCCTCTCACTTCAACATACTTAGCGACGGCCAGCAGCCGGTTAATGTGAGTAAGCAGTAAATCAATATCCGACTGCATGAATTCAGATGATGAACGTGAAGCCGTCACTATCGCATCCTGAACCGTTTCGGAGATGGTTAATGCGTTATCTTGTTTCGCCTGGACCAATAAAGCTGCCACCAACAATGACTGTGCTTCTATCTGCGCAGTCAGTTCCTTAGCGTCGACATCCATTTTTGCTAGTTTGAGCAGAATATCTATAACCAATTGTCGCATTGCACTTCTCCTGGTGAGTGAGCGCACTTAGTGTTGTGAACGCACTCAGAGTAAACCAGATGACGGTGCTTTTCTACGCGACGCGGAAAAAACGAATTAAGATAAACATCAGCTTGATACTGTTTTTATTTACAGTAAAATGGCGAAGCGATTTTGCCCTTAAGGGATTGTTAACATGTTTGTAGAGTTAATTTACGATAAACGTAATGTCGCGGGCCTGCCAGGAGCGCGTGAGATGATTTTAGCAGAATTAGAGAAACGGGTGCATCGCGTGTTCCCTGACATCGAGGTTAAGGTCAAGCCTATGGAGCGGAATGCGATAGAGACCGATCTCAGTAAGAACGAGAAGGCGACAATAGCGCGCCTCGTGGAAGAGATGTTTGATGACGCAGAATTCTGGCTGGTGGCTGATTAATCCGTTAACCGCCACCGCCTCAGTCAGCAGGAGATCGCTTAACTCTCCTGCTCGCTGTGGTTAATTTCGATTTCGATATCCTGAATGGCCGTCTCCAGATCTTCCAGTAACGTACCCTGTTTGTTCAGCAGCGCGTCAATGCGGGCTGCGTTTCCTTCATCTTTATACTCGCCGGCGTCAAAGGCTAACCAATGTGCAGAAAGCGTCTCAGTGTTCGTCTGTGCATAGTGACGCATTTCTTTCAGCTGAGATGCCACGTCACGCAGATAATCTGTTTTGCTTTTGGTTTCGATTGAATCAGTCATGCTGTGTTTCCTTATGGTTGTTTATCCAATGAAAATGTCGCCTGGAGATTTAAAGGTAGAACAATATAGCGACTTTGCATTAGGAATAATCGGAACTCACTAGCGTGAGTGACATGAGCGGAAAACGGTAGGATGAGTAAGCACCATAAAAGCAAAGCGTCAATGCGTAAGCTTAGTCGCTATCAGTAAGGGTGCCCATTTTTGAGCGAGCCCCACTGATTGAGGGGAATTGTGACGGTCTGGTTTAGCTGGACTAGACTTAACAGACTCAAAAAGGAGCGAAGCATGCATACACATCACAGTAACGAACAGCGTAAACATGAGGGCGATGTCAGCAAAGGTTTACCCGAAGCGGCACCTCATGCAGGCAATGCCTATGAGGAAGACGATCATCCCGCTAAGGATGCACCTAAAGATCACGGGGAAGTCCCGAGAAAAAATGATGACAGTCAGGATGATAAAAAAGACCCTTTCAAGGCATCTTAGAACATAACACCCTGCCCTTATCAACGGGGCAGGCATACCTCATTTTATATATCAGTTAGTGCAATTAATGGAGTTTATTCTAATATTATAACGCAACACAAGCTAATAAATAAAAAACCCTCACAAAAATGATTCAATATTATAACAAAAAAACAGCATATATCACACTTGGACGTAAAAAATTAACAATAAGCATTAACTCTAAAAAATTTCGGAATCAAATAACATTAAAAAATCAACGAGAGTATTTTTATGCAGGAAAAAAAATGTAATAATTTGCAGTCCTAACACTTTTGATTTAATTAAGAAATATGACATATTTTTTATTGATGGCATTGATTGTATCAACATTTTTATCTAATAGAATTATAATTTGCAAAACAATTATCACATGCGCAATATTATTGCTATTTTGTTTCTGGTCTGTGTGCAATATGTTTACAGGTAATGGCATAACAGATGCGGTTTTTTATCATTTATTCAACAGCACTCAGGGGACATCATTTGAAGACTTATACCCGAAGATAGAATTAGCAATCCCATTCATAATTGCTTCGTTAATACTTATCATCGGTTGCTTTCTGTTTAAAAAAAATAAAATAAAAAAAGTGAATAATGAAAAGGCAAATTATTTTTTTGTTTTTTCATTGATTTTAACACTTGCAATGCCTTTTTCAAGAAATATCTCATCTTCAATTTTTTACACTTTATTGCCTCAAGGCAATGCAGATCGCGTCTCACTTGAATATAAAAATTTAAATTCTAACATAAATAAAAAACAAAACTATGTTTTTATATATGCTGAAAGCCTTGAAAAAAGTTTTGAAAATCTAAACGGAAAAAATTATCTACCAGAACTATCGAAAATCGCAAACAACTATGCGCAATTCACTAACATAGTACAACCAACAAACGGCGGCTTTGGCTGG
This sequence comes from Pantoea sp. V106_11, assembly GCF_029967885.1. Classification (NCBI taxonomy): domain Bacteria; kingdom Pseudomonadati; phylum Pseudomonadota; class Gammaproteobacteria; order Enterobacterales; family Erwiniaceae; genus Pantoea; species Pantoea sp. V106_11. The sequence continues at coordinate 391,909 of NZ_JASCAK010000020.1, read as the reverse complement.
ACTATGGCTGGGATGGTAAATACACAATGCGGCGTGCCATTAGTGATGGCCCAAGGAAACACAGGAGGAAACACGGCTAATTTTTTACCGAAGGCTAATTGTGTAGCCTCATGGCTTAAAAATAACGGTTACCGAACTCACTTTATAAGAGGCAGCAATAAGCAGTTTGCTGGCGCTGATAAATTCTTCTCTCAGCATGGATGGAGTCGTCAAGATGATTTAAGTTTTTTCATTGAAAATAAAATTGCTGGACCTGAAAAAATAAGTGGGTGGGGAGTCCATGATGATGTCTTGTTAGACTACGCATGGGATAAGTATCTTAATTTATCTAATGCCAGACAACCTTTTATATTGTCTCTGCTTACTGTTGGGACCCATGCGCCTGATGGTAACACCTTAGCAATATGTGATAATAAAATTGAAAAAGAACAAGAAGTTAAGATGCTATCTGCAGTACGATGTGCGGACTATCTTATTTCTAACTTTATCAAAAAAATAATTAACAGTGAACATTTTGATAATACAATTATAGTTTTAGTTTCTGATCACTTGATGATGCGTAATAGCGCTAGCCAACTTCTTGATGCAAACTCAAGCGAACGTAGAAACAACTTCATTGTAATAAAAAAAGGGTTGAATAGTTATAAAAATGACAAACCTGGTTCTTTAATTGATGTTTGGCCAACCGTTCTTGAAGTTTCAGGAATAAAAGAAAGTTCACTTGGATTTGGAGTGAGCCTGCTTTCCAAAAATGAAAGTTCTTTTTACAAAAATTTATCAATAGATAATGCTTATGATTATACCAGTTTTTCTTCAAAACTATGGAACTTACCATCATTAAATGAAGGTTTATCTAAATCCGGAGATCGCATTCAGATAGGAACAGAAACTTATTCACTGCCTGTTTTTGCTGAGTTATCAAATGACAAACTGGGTTCAGTTTGGTTTGAAGGGTTTGCAAAAAATGTAATACAGTTTACGTCTAAAGGTAAATCTGTTTTTTACGCAAATCTGTGTAAAAATATTGGTATTAAAAGTGAAATGATCTGTACATACATTGTTACTCCAGAAAAAATTAAAAAAAACTTAGTAACACCAACGGGCTTAAAATCTATCTACGAAAAAGATGCAACGAGCATATTATACAAAGAGCAAATAATAGGTGTTTCTTCAGGACCGTACTTTATTGATAGTGGGATTTCCTCAAGCTCTGGTAAGCGTATGGCTACACCTTTTGGCTTTTCCTTTCTAATAAAAAAGGACAATGATTTTAACGTAGCGCTAAACTTCGAAACTTGTCATAATGAATCTTTGGATAAGGGTAAAATCAACTCTCTTCTGAAAACAAATAATGATTTAATTTACACTTCTAATGATTCAATTAATTGTAGAGATAATAAAACAAGTAATGAGCTTAGCTCGCTATTGGCAGATAATAATTTCAAAAACCTTGCATTCCGACAGCAAATTATCGGAATTATCAATGAAGGAAAAAGTTTTTCCGTGAAAGGATTGCCTGACATGCCACTTGATACATTCATCGATCTTAATGAAAATAAGATTTATCCCGTATGTGAAGCCTTCCTTGACTGCCCTGATTACAGTAGTTAAAAGTGTAAAAGGTACAACAATTATGTTGTACCTTTTAAAATTAACACATCCTTGTCATTTTTATTCATACAATTTAAATAAAAGCATCGCACATGCTTTACATTAAAGAACGCATCCTGATCACCCCCTACTATTTTAACTTTCTACAACAAACATAAAATTCAAAGCATTTATTTTTATGAACAGGATTGTCGTGTAATTATCTCTGCAATCCGAACTATTTGTAAGTATCCCGGCAAACCGGAACATTCACATTTAGAGACCTTCCGACATACTGACTATGTCCCAAGAGGAGCCCGCCATGCGTAAAGCACGATTCACCGAACACCAGATCATCGCCGTTCTGAAGTCCATCGAAACCGGACGCACCGTTAAGGATGTCTGCCGCGAGGCCGTGATCTCTGAGGCCTCGTACTAGAACTGGAAAGCGAAGTTCGGCAGGCGCTTCAGGACCTTCAACGTGGTGGATGATTTTAACCGCGAATCACTGGCGATTGAAATTGACCTGAATATCCCGGCTCAGCGGGTCGTGAGAGTGCTGGAGAGGATCGTGGCAAACCGCGGATATCCACTGAAAATGCGGATGGATAACGGTCCGGAGCTGATCTCGCTGACGCTTGCACAATAAGCAGAAGAGCATGGTGTGATGCTGGAATTTATCAGGCCAGGCAAGCCCACGCAGAATGCCTTTATCGAACGGTTTAACCGGACGTACCGGACAGAAATACTGGATTTTTATCTGTTCAGAACGCTGAATGAAGCACGGGAAATCAGAGCGCTGGCTGACTAAATATAACAGCGAGCGCCCCCATGAATCCCCGAATAACCTGACGCCGGAAGAATTCTGGCTTATGACTGAAAATCCGGAAATCTCAAAAAGTACTTGGAACTAAAACGGGTGTGCTTGCTTGCATACCGACTCAACGCGTCATCATGCTACCGGACAGTATCGTGGCAAACCGTGGCAAACCGCGGCTAACCGCTGAAGATGCGAATAGACAACGGGCCGGAAGAGGTCTGACTGGCGCGGACTCAATGGGCTGCTGAGCATGGCATGATGCTAGAATTTATTAAGCCGGGCAAACTAATGAAGAATGCCTCTATCGAACGGTTTAACCGGACGTACCGGACAGAAATCCTGAATTTTTATCTGTTCAGGACACTGAATGAAGCACAGGAGATTACGGAACGCTGACTAGGTGAATATAACAGCGAGCGACCTCATGAATCCCTGAATAATCTGACGCCGGAAGAGTACCCGCTGATCGCTGAAAACCCAAAAATCTCAAAAAGTGTGTGGAACTAAAAAACATGTTCTTACAGCGTGATGCCATAGAAGACTTATTTTACAAAAATTTGTGCCAAGAATACTTAGACGAAGCTTGTTACATTTCAAGAGAGAGTTAACAAATGTAAAATTGAAGCCTATATAGGCTGATAACGATTATGGTTATAGAGTCTTAACCAGCAGATTTTTGATAACAGAAGTTATAAAAACGTTATTCAGTCTGTGGCTATATGTTTACTCATGCATACTATAGCCTGTCATTACTGATGGCGATTAAACATTCGGAGTTAACATGAGTAAGAACAGTCTTAATCAGATTGTCTTGCACTCGGCTGGCTCTAAGCCACAAAAGTTTTTTATACCTCAAACCAGCTTCTTTTTTAAGGTGAAAATGAACGATCTCGAGCTACCGCCCTTCTTTGTTAAGTGGCTTCTCAATCATTCATTTTGTTTAAATAAGTTGGCTTCTACACCTGCATATTCATGATGTCGGTATAAGCCGAAACCAGCTTGTTCCTGACCTGAATCCCCATCTGCATTGAGATGGATGATTTTTGCAGATCGACCATCACATCATTCAGCGCGATCCCGGGCTTACCCATTTCGAAATCCTGCGCCTGGGTGCGTGCAGAAGTCTGCGTTTCGCTGATTTTATCCAGCGCGGCCTTCATGGTCGCACCGAAGTCGATATGGCTGGTGACGTCGTTACTCTTGTTGTTGGCCTGGAGCGACGTCATCTGTAACTGCTGTAAAACACCCTCGATTGCCTGCACTGACATGGCTGTTACCTCACTGAAAAGAGATGAAGATTTTTGATGTGCGGAGAAGTTAACACATTGTCAATAAGACAAAGCCCCTAAATGGCGCTAAAAACCGTGGCTTATTCACCCATCGAATTTTGCGTTTCATCAAATAATGCCAGGCATTGAAGTGGAAATTTTATTTATGCAGGTCAGGGAGTCTGTTTTGCCATCACAACTAACCCGGTCAATTACGTCAGGCAGGAATCGGTCATGAATGCGAGTGCAGCCGCCACACAAGATCAAGACAAGAAAGGCTTCGGTGACCTTCTCGCTCGCCTGCGTGCTAATCCACGCATACCTTTAATCGTCGCCGCCGCCGCTGCTATTGCAGTGGTGTTTGCATTGGTCCTCTGGGCCAAGACACCTAACTACAGCGTGCTGTTCAGCAATCTCTCAAACGAGGATGGCGGCGCCATTGTCACGCAGTTGACGCAGATGAATGTACCTTATCGTTTTGCCGATAACGGTGGCGCATTGATGGTCCCTGAAGACAAAGTGCATGAACTGCGTCTGCGTCTGGCTGAACAGGGCCTGCCTAAAGGTGGCAACGTCGGCTTTGAGCTGCTGGATAAAGAGAAGTTCGGTATCAGCCAGTTTAGTGAGCAGGTTAACTACCAGCGCGCACTCGAAGGCGAGCTGGCACGTACCATCGAATCACTGGGGCCGGTTAAAACCGCACGCGTGCATCTGGCCATGCCTAAACCTACTCTGTTTGTGCGTGAGCAAAAGGCCCCTTCTGCGTCCGTAACCTTAACGCTGCAACCGGGTCGCGCACTGGACGAGGGTCAGATTCAGGCGATTACCCACATGGTTTCCAGCAGCGTGGCGGGTTTACCTCCGGGCAACGTCACCGTCGTGGATCAGAGCGGTCATCTGTTAACGCGTTCTGATGCGGTGGGTCGTGACCTGAATGACGCACAACTTAAATACGCTGCCGAAGTGGAAGCCCGTTATCAGCAACGCATTGAAGCTATCCTGAATCCGATTCTGGGCCAGGGCAACGTGCATGCACAGGTTACCGCGCAGATTAACTTTGATACCAGCGAGCAGACAGACGAGAAGTATCAGCCAAATGGCGACCCCAAAAATGCGTCAATCCGCTCACAGCAGACAAGCACCAGCGAGCAGTCTGGCAGCCCTTATCCTGGCGGCGTGCCTGGCGCGCTGTCTAATCAGCCAGCGCCCGCGAATACTGCGCCGGTCAATGCGCCGAACACCAACGCGGCCAACGGGCAGAATGCGAATGGCCAGAACAATGCCGCGAATGGTCAGCGTACCAGTACCGCCTCGGCCAGCAGCGTGCCAACCAACTCTCGCCGCGATGACACGGTGAACTATGAGCTGGATCGCACCATTCGCCATACCAAAATGAATGTGGGAGATGTGCAGCGTCTGTCCGTCGCCGTGGTGGTGAACTATCGCGAAGATGATAAAGGCAAAGCGCTTGCACTTAACGAGCAGCAGCTGAAGCAGATTGAAGACCTGACGCGTGAAGCCATGGGCTATTCACAACAACGTGGTGACAGCGTCAACGTGGTGAACTCGCAGTTCAATACCACCGAACCTACTGTCAGCGAACTGCCCTTCTGGCAACAGCAGTCCTTCTTTGACCAGCTGATAAGTGCAGGTAAGTGGCTGCTGGTGGCACTGGTTGCCTTCATCCTGTACCGCAAAACGGTTCGTCCACATGTACTGCGTAAGAAAGAAGCTGAGAAAGCGGCTGCAGAAGCGATGGCTGCCCGTGCTGCACAGCAAAACGATCAGGAAGCTTACAGCGTCCAGCTCAGCAAAGATGAGATGGAGCAGGAACGCAAAACTAATAACCGCATGAGCGCTGAAGTCATGAGCCAGCGTATCCGCGACATGTCTGAAAACGATCCGCGCGTCGTGGCGCTGGTTATTCGTGAATGGATGGGTAACGAACTATGAGTCTGACCGGTACTGAAAAAAGCGCCATTCTGATGATGACCATTGGCGAAGAACGCGCGGCGGAAGTGTTTAAGCATCTGAACCAACGCGAAGTGCAGCATCTGAGCTCGGCAATGGCCAGCATGCGTCAGGTATCCCATAAGCAGCTGACTGAAGTGCTGCGAGAGTTCGAAGCCGATGCCGAGCAGTTCGCGGCGCTGAGCCTGAACTCCAACGACTACCTGCGCTCCGTGTTGACCCGTGCGCTGGGTGAAGAACGTGCTTCAAGCCTGCTGGAAGATATCCTTGAAACCCGTGATACCACCAGCGGGATGGAAACGCTCAACTTCATGGAGCCGCAGGCGGCTGCCGACCTTATTCGCGACGAGCATCCCCAGATTATCGCGACCATTCTGGTACACCTCAAACGCGGTCAGGCTGCAGATATCCTGGCGCTGTTTGATGAACGCCTGCGTCATGACGTCATGCTGCGTATTGCGACCTTTGGTGGCGTACAGCCTGCCGCACTGGCAGAACTGACCGAAGTGCTGAACAGCCTGCTCGACGGCACCAACCTCAAGCGCGCGAAGATGGGCGGCGTAAGAACGGCGGCAGAAATCATCAACCTGATGAAAACGCAGCAGGAAGAAGCGGTCATCGAAGCGGTTCGCGACTTCGACGGCGAGCTGGCACAGAAAATCATCGACGAGATGTTCCTGTTCGAAAATCTGGTGGAAGTGGACGATCGCAGTATCCAGCGTCTGTTGCAGGAAGTGGAGTCCGAGCAGTTGCTGATCGCCCTGAAAGGTGCAGAGCAGCCTCTGCGCGAGAAGTTCCTCAAAAACATGTCGGCACGTGCAGCAGATATTCTGCGCGACGACCTTGCCAACCGTGGCCCGGTGCGTATGTCTGCGGTCGAGAACGAACAGAAAGCGATCCTGCTGGTGGTTCGTCGCCTGGCAGAGTCCGGCGAGATGGTAATCGGTGGTGGCGAGGAAACCTATGTCTGATGCATTTTCTGCCCGTCCATGGCAGCTGTGGCAGCCGGTTGAGCTGGGGCGTCCAGAAGAGCCCGTTGCCATGTCAGCAGAGCCAGCCGAGGTTACCATCTTTGAATCTGAAGAAGATGAGCAACAGCAGCAGTTTGAACATATGCAGCAGCAGTTGCGTAAAGAGGCGCACGGGCAAGGCTATAGCGAAGGTCATCTGCAGGGGTTTGCTGAAGGCCAGAAGGCAGGTTACGACGCGGGCTTTCAGCAAGGTCTGGCCGATGCACAGCAGCAGCAGGCGCCTTTACAGGCACGCATGCAGCAGTTGGTCACCGAATTCCAGAACACGCTGGAATCTTTGGACAGCGTGATCGCCGCCCGTCTGATGCAGCTGGCGCTGGAAGCCGCACGCTCAGTCATTGGGCAGGCAACAACGGTGGATGGCAGCGCCCTGCTTCGGCAGATCCAGGGCCTGCTTCAGCAGGAGCCGATGTTTAGCGGTAAACCTCAACTGCGCGTTCATCCGGACGATCTGCTGAGAATCGAACAAACCTTAGGACCGACGCTTGATCTTCACGGCTGGCGTTTACTGGCAGATAACACGTTGCACCCTGGCGGCTGCAAGCTCAGCGCCGAAGATGGCGATCTCGACGCCAGCGTCGCCACTCGCTGGCAGGAACTGTGTCGCCTGGCGGCGCCGGGAGAATTTTAATGACCACACGTCTGAACCGCTGGCTTGGCTCGCTTGATGCCTTTGAGAGTCGTATTTCTCAGGTACAACCGATTCGTCGTTATGGGCGTTTGACCCGTGCCACCGGCCTGGTACTGGAGGCGACCGGCCTGCAGCTGCCCTTGGGTTCAACCTGTGTGATTGAGCGCAACGACGGGAAGAGCATCAGCGAAATCGAAAGTGAAGTCGTCGGTTTCAACGGTCAGAAACTGCTGATGATGCCGCTGGAAGAAGTGGACGGCATTCTGCCGGGGGCGCGCGTTTATGCCCGGGCTACCGGTGAAAACCCGCAGGCCGGAAAGCAGCTTTTACTCGGACCACAACTGCTTGGCCGTGTCCTTGACGGCAGCGGACGGCCGCTCGATGGCTTACCGTCACCGGAAACTGGCTACCGTGCGGCGCTAAATACTCCGCCGTTTAACCCCTTACAGCGCACGCCCATCACTGATGTCCTGGATACGGGCGTTCGGGCTATCAACGCCCTGCTCACCGTTGGCCGTGGTCAACGTATGGGCCTGTTTGCCGGTTCAGGCGTGGGTAAAAGCGTGCTGCTCGGCATGATGGCGCGTTACACCCAGGCCGATGTGATCGTTGTCGGGTTAATCGGTGAGCGTGGTCGTGAAGTTAAAGACTTTATTGAAAATATCTTAGGCGCGGAAGGCCGTGCCCGTTCCGTGGTGATTGCGGCGCCGGCCGATGTCTCCCCGCTGTTGCGTCTTCAGGGCGCAGCCTATGCTACACGTATTGCAGAAGACTTCCGCGATCGCGGTAAGCACGTCCTGTTAATCATGGACTCCCTGACGCGTTACGCCATGGCCCAGCGTGAGATTGCCCTGGCAATCGGTGAGCCACCGGCCACTAAAGGTTATCCACCGTCTGTTTTCGCTAAGCTCCCGGCCCTGGTTGAGCGCGCCGGTAACGGTATCGATGGCGGCGGCTCCATTACGGCTTTTTATACCGTTCTGACCGAAGGCGACGACCAGCAGGATCCGATTGCAGACTCTGCCCGCGCAATCCTCGACGGACACATCGTGTTGTCACGTCGCCTCGCGGAGGCCGGACACTATCCGGCTATTGATATTGAAGCGTCAATCAGTCGTGCCATGACATCACTGATTGATGAAAATCACTATGCACGCGTACGCCAGTTCAAGCAGTTGCTTTCAAGTTTTCAGCGCAACCGTGACCTGGTCAGCGTCGGCGCCTATGCCGCAGGCAGCGATCCCATGCTGGACAAAGCTATTCAGCTTTACCCGCAGATGGAAGCCTTCCTGCAACAAGGCATTTTTGAACGCAGTGAGTACGACGACGCCTGCCTGCATTTGCACGCCTTGTTTGGCTAGTCAGCGCGTTTGATACGAGGACATCGTAATGAAAACAGCCAATGCTATTGACACGCTTCGCGATTTAGCGGAGCAGGACCTGGAGCGCGCCGCCGTGTTGTTGGGCGATATGCGCCGGGGTCAGCAGGCGGCTAACGAGCAGCTCTCCATGTTGCTCGATTACCAGGACGAGTACCGCAATAAGCTGAACAGTGACATGTCCAGCGGAATTGCCAGCAATCGCTGGACCAACTATCACCAGTTTATCCAGACGCTGGAGAAGGCGATTGAGCAACACCGCAGCCAGCTACAGCAATGGAACCAACGGCTGGAACAGGCGCTGGTCAACTGGCGTGAGAAACAGCAGCGCCTGAACGCCTATCAAACTCTGATCACCCGGGCAGAGGAAAATGCATTACGACAAGAAAACCGTCTCGACCAGAAACGGATGGATGAATTTGCCCAACGGGCCGCACTGAGGAAAGGCGAATGATTACGCTGCCAAACACCGCGTTGACGACGAAAGCCATCGGCACTGCTGACACATCAGGCTCCACAGACCTGTTAAGCAGTGGTGAGACGCTGCCACAGGACTTTATCACCGCCCTGGGAAATCAGCTGCTTTCCCTGGCGAAGCTGCACGGTAAAACCCCTGCGGCTACAGATAAAAATGTCACGACAGAGACCGAGAATAAAACGGCCACCTCGTTGAATGCATTACTCTCTTCGCTGGAAACGCCGACTGCGCTTAGTGCGTTGTTTACACCGGAAAAGATTAAAGCCGGCACAAAATCAGCCGATGATAAAGATGAGCTGACAGCCACCGTCCTTAACAATAGCGACATGCAGAATATACAGGCGCTCTTTGCCATGCTACCCGCGACGGGACTGCAGCAGGCGGTGAAAGACAACGCAGCGAACCGTGGTGCGGATTTGCAAGGGGATGCGCCCCGTTCAGCGCTGTCAGCGCTGACGCAGGCGGTCACTACGGCACTAACAGGTGATGGCAAAGAGAGCCAAAACACGAGGGTGCAGGACGGCAACCTGGCCAATAAAGCCAGTCTGGTTAGCCAGAGCGTGACCGGCTCAACCGCCGCGACAAGTCATAACACCGCGGTGACGCCTGCGGCTCTGACCACCGACGGCAGTTTTCAGCAGATACTGAGCAGCGTCAGTAAGCAGGACGATCGTCCGTTAGCGGCAGCCAGCGATAACCAGGTCATTCTCAGCGCGCCGGTGAGCAGTACCAGTAGCTTGCTGCAGTCATCTGGCGCCTCAGCGACGATGAACTCACCGTCAACGCCGACGCTGAATGCCCACCTGGGCAGCAACGAATGGCAGCAGGCACTGGGGCAGCAAATTGTGATGTTCAGCCGTAATGGCCAGCAGAATGCAGAACTGCGATTGCATCCTGAAGACCTGGGGGCGATTCAGATCAGCCTGAAACTGAATAACGATCAGGCACAGTTAAATATGGTTTCCAGCCATAGCCATGTCAGGGCCGCGCTGGAAGCTGCGCTTCCCCAGTTGCGTCATGCCCTGGCGGAAAGCGGGATTAACCTGGGTGAGAGTCAGGTAAGCAGTGAGAGTTTCTCGCAGGGACAGAGCTTCCAGCAGCAACAGGAGGCGCGTCGCGACGGACAGCACGGCAGCTTCTCCCTCACCCAGGACAGTGATAACGACATTACGCCCATTGCCGTACCGCAGTCTCTTCAGGCCCGGTTAACCGGCAAAGGCGCAGTCGACACATTTGCCTGACAGCGACAAACGCTGAAGGTAAGCGTAAAACCCGTGTCTTTTCTTGCCATTGTTTGACTTAAGACACGCGATAATCTGTTCAGGCAAGCCGAGAGGCTTGCCCATAATTCACAGGAAGTTACTGCAAAAATGTCTGATAACGCGAAAGCCAAAGGCCGCAAACGAAAACTTTTAATACCAGTGTTACTGATTGTCGCGCTGGCCGCTTGCAGCGTGGCAGGCTATGCAGTCTGGCGAATGATGAATAAACATGAGGGTGATAAGCCGGAGGTCGCGAAAGTTGAACCGCCTCCCGCCCCGGTCTTTTTTGCACTTGATACATTTACGGTTAACCTGGTCAATCCCGACAACGACCCAGACCGCGTACTGTACGTAGGCTTTACGCTACGTCTGCCGGATGAAGAAACGCGTCGTCGGATGAGTGACTACCTGCCTGAGGTTCGCAGTCGTCTGTTACTGCTGCTGTCTCGTCAGAACGCAGCTGCACTGGCGACGGAGCAAGGAAAGCAAGCGCTTGTTGATCAAATCAAACAGGCGCTGGCACCACCACTGGTAAAAGGTCAACCTCCGCAGGTCGTAGACGACGTACTGTTTACTGCCTTCATTTTGAGGTGAATCAATGGGCGACAGCATTCTCTCCCAGGCTGAAATTGACGCGCTACTTAACGGCGACAGCGGCAGCGCGGAAGAAGAAAAGAAACAAAACGGACCTGAGGGCGATATTCGCCCTTATGATCCGAATACCCAGCGTCGCGTGGTGCGCGAGCGTCTGCAGGCGCTGGAAATTATTAACGAGCGTTTTGCCCGTAGTTTCCGTATGGCGCTGTTTAACCTGCTGCGTCGTAGCCCGGATATCAGCGTAGGCGCGATCAAGATTCAGCCTTACCATGAGTTTGCACGCAATCTGCCGGTGCCAACCAACCTGAACCTGATCCATCTGAAGCCCCTGCGCGGTACGGCATTAGTCGTGTTTTCGCCAAGCCTGGTGTTTATTGCGGTCGATAACCTTTTTGGCGGTGATGGCCGCTTTCCGACTAAAGTTGAAGGACGGGAGTTTACCCATACCGAGCAACGTGTCATTCGCCGCATGCTGAAGCTGGCGCTTGACGGATACAGCGATGCGTGGAAAGCCATTTATCCGTTGGATGTGGAGTATGTGCGTTCGGAAATGCAGGTGAAATTCACCAACATCACCACATCACCTAACGATATTGTTGTGAATACGCCTTTCCAGGTTGAAATCGGTAACCTTGTGGGTGAGTTCAACATCTGTATTCCGTTTTCGATGATTGAACCGCTGCGTGAAATGCTGGTGAATCCACCGCTGGAAAACTCGCGGTCAGAAGATACACACTGGCGCGACAATCTGGTGAAGCAGGTTCAGCACTCTGAGCTGGAACTGATTGCCCATTTCGCCGAAACGTCGCTGCGCCTGTCGCGCGTTTTACAGCTGAAACCCGGTGATGTTCTGCCGATTGAAAAGCCAGAGCGCATTATTGCCCATGTGGACGGTGTGCCCGTTTTAACCAGTCAGTATGGCACGCTTAACGGCCAGTATGCCCTGCGTGTTGAACATTTGATTAACCCGATTTTGAATTCGCTTAACGAGGAACAGCCCCATGACTGACAGCAAGAAACCGTCCGATGATACTATCTCTGCGGACGATCTGTGGGCTGAAGCAATGAATGAGCAGGTTGGCTCCGCTACGACTGCCTCACAGAGTGATGACGTTTTTAAAAGCTTTGAAACGAGTAATGCGTCAGGTTCGTTACAGGATATCGACCTGATTATGGATATCCCGGTGAAGCTCACCGTCGAGCTTGGCCGCACCAAAATGACCATTAAAGAACTGCTGCGTCTGACACAGGGCTCCGTGGTATCCCTGGATGGGCTGGCGGGTGAACCGCTGGATATCCTGATCAACGGTTATTTGATCGCACAGGGTGAAGTCGTCGTGGTCAACGATAAATATGGCGTTCGCATCACCGATATCATTACGCCGTCAGAGCGTATGCGTCGTCTGAGCCGTTAAGATGAATAACCAGAATCATACGCTGCAACCTGCCACACCTCAGGCACCGCCCATTTCGGCAGGTTCAGTATTGACCCAGGTCAGTGGCGTATTGGTCGTCATTATTCTGTTGATTCTGGCATGTGCCTGGCTGGCACGCCGCATGGGTTTTGCCCCTAAGAAAGTGGGCAGCCGTGAGCTGACACTCACGGCCAGTGTGCAGGTCGGCCAGCGCGAACGCGTTGTGATTGTTGATACGCCGGATGCGCGTTTGGTACTGGGCGTGACAGCTCAGCAAATTACTCACCTGCATACGTTGCCGCCAGCTGCACCTGATGAAACCGCACCGGTAAAAGCTGCGCCGCAGGATTTTCGTCAGCTATTACAAAATCTGGTTAAACGTCCCGGAAAAAATCCATGATGCGTCGACTGCTCCCTCTTCTGCCGCTGCTGTTGCTGGCACCGGTTGCCCATGCCCAGTTGCCGGGCCTGGTTAGTCAGCCATTAGCTAACGGTGGCCAAAGCTGGTCACTGCCGGTACAAACGCTGGTCTTTATTACCTCGTTAACATTCCTGCCAGCCATTCTGTTAATGATGACCAGCTTTACCCGCATCATTATTGTGTTCGGCCTGCTACGTAATGCGCTGGGCACGCCTTCCGCACCGCCTAACCAGGTATTACTTGGCCTGACCTTATTTTTAACGTTTTTTATTATGGCGCCAACCTTCGATAAAATTTATCAGGATGCCTACCTGCCATTTAGCCAGGATAAAATCAGCATGGATGTGGCGATCGATAAAGGCGCACAGCCGCTGCGGGAATTTATGCTGCGGCAAACCCGTGAGGCTGACTTAGCGTTATTTGCCCGCCTGGCAAATACAGCGCCGATTGCGGGTCCGGAAGCCGTACCTATGCGTATTCTGTTGCCGGCTTACGTGACCAGTGAATTAAAAACCGCATTCCAGATTGGCTTTACCGTATTTATTCCTTTTTTAATTATCGACCTGGTGGTTGCCAGCGTGTTAATGGCTCTCGGGATGATGATGGTTCCCCCGGCAACAATTGCGCTGCCGTTTAAATTAATGTTGTTTGTTCTGGTGGACGGCTGGCAATTGCTGGTTGGCTCGCTGGCACAAAGTTTCTATTCCTGACCTCTCTATTGCACAGGAGAAATTCATGACACCTGAATCGGTAATGGTAATGGGACAGGAAGCCATGCGCGTTGCCCTGCTGCTGGCTGCCCCTATGCTTCTGGCCGCGCTGGTCAGCGGTTTGCTGGTGAGTTTGCTGCAAGCAGCGACCCAGATTAACGAACAAACGCTGTCTTTCATTCCAAAAATTATTGCAGTGGCCACCACGGGTATCATTGCCGGCCCCTGGATGCTGAACGTGCTGTTGGATTACATCCGCACCGTCTTTTCTAATCTGCCTTATATCATCGGCTGATGATCACTCTCGACAGTAGCCAACTCGTACACTGGGTCAGTCAGTTTTTCTGGCCACTGGTGCGTATTCTGGCACTGCTTGCTACCGCGCCGGTACTGAGTGAAAAAGCGGTGAGTAAACGCGTGAAGATTGGTCTTGCCGCCATGATCACCTGGATACTGATCCCAAATTTACCCCCGGTGAATGTGACGCTGTTTTCACCTGCCGGCTTTATGCTGCTGATTCAGCAGATGCTGATTGGGATTGCCATTGGTTTTACCATGCAGTTCGCCTTTGCCGCGGTTCGTACCGCCGGTGAACTGATTGGATTGCAGATGGGTCTGTCTTTCGCCACCTTTTTCGATCCCGCCAGTCGACTGAATATGCCCGTTCTTGCGCGCTTTCTCGACATGCTGGCGATGCTTTTATTTTTGACTTTCAACGGTCACCTGTGGCTTATTTCCCTGCTGTCGGACAGTTTTCATACGTTGCCTATCGGCGGCGAGCCTCTTCAGGCAAATGCCTTTATGGCTTTGGTGAAATCCGGCAGCATGATTTTCCTTAATGGCATGATGTTAGCGCTGCCGTTGATCGTTTTGCTACTCACGATAAATATGGTCCTGGGTTTGTTAAACCGTCTTTCACCACAGTTATCAATCTTCGCGATCGGCTTCCCGATTACCTTATCAGTAGGCATTCTGACCATCAGCCTGCTGATGCCTCTCCTTGCCCCCTTCTGCGAGCACCTGTTCGGCGAAATATTTGATCTTCTGGCCCAGTTCCTGACAGAACTGTCCCCTGCCTGAACATTAAGTATCTAACTATTATCCTGATTTGATACTTAAGAAACGCATAACTATCCGCACATTTTTCAAACCACATTTCCCAGAAATCAACTAAGGATATTCTGATAAACGTGCGGAAAGTCTTAAAATTATTCTTATTAAACCGCGCTTCGCGTATTTTAGTCAGGCGGTTAACCGAGTCATCAACAAGCTTGTTTTGGTGACAAAATCGGCAATGCATTGAAATTACTAAAGAAAAATTTTTATGTGATTTTTCTTGTCAGAAAATGTTTTTTCCGGCATTGTCAACTCGCTAACCGACTTCACACTTTCGTGAAATAAATGTTTTTAAGATTTGTCCTATCAGAAAACTCTGGGTTTTCAGCGATAGTGACAGCGCTCCCAAAAAACTGCATTTCGCTCAGTCCGACTTTGTATCGACTTATCATGTTGATATCAGGTCAGGTGTGAGGTCAGAGCAACACAAATTTTTTGCAGACCGGGTCAGGGAAGAGGACTTTTATGGGCTATTGCCCATTGCCACGCTGCATCAGCAGAATAAAAAAAAGCGCTTTGGAAATCTTCTCGTACCGCAACGCGTAATTCATCGTTGATTTAAACGGATAACAAATTGGTGAGGGTCGCTAACATGCCAACGATTATTATGGATTCCTGCAACTACACACGCCTGGGATTATCAGATTATATGTCTTCTAAGGGAGTTAAGAAGAAAAATATTACTTCTGTATCTGACATTGAGCAATTACAGCAAAGATGTGAGCAGTTAAAACCTGGCGTCGTCTTTATTAACGAAGACTGTTTCATTCATGAAACCGACTCCAGCGAGCGCATTCGCAGCGTTATTAACCAGCATCCCGAAACATTGTTTTTTATTTTTATGGCCATTAGTAATATTCATTTTGAAGAATATTTGTATGTTCGGAAAAATTTGATTATTACATCCAAAGCAATTAAGCCTTCGACGCTGGATTCATTGTTAAGTACTTATTTGCAGAAAAAACTCAATATGTCGCCGCGTATTTCTTCGGGTCTTGATGTCCACCCTCTTACGCTAAGCCAGACAGAGTCAAATATGCTGAAAATGTGGATGTCAGGCCATGATACCATCCAGATATCAGATAAAATGCAAATCAAAGCGAAAACCGTTTCTTCGCATAAAGGCAATATAAAGCGAAAAATTAAAACGCATAACAAGCAAGTGATCTATCATGTGGTGCGTTTAACCGATAACGTGACGTCCGGTATCTATGTCAACGTAAGGTAACCTCCTCCCCTCTAAGAACTGGCCCAAAAGGCCGGTTTTTTTATGGATTAGCGATCCAGATCTCACTTTCGGGTGTAAACCTTTCTCTTCTTTTGCCGATGTTTTGTTCAACAGAATAACATCCTAAGAGAGCAAGGAAATGAACACAACGCTGGTTAATGAAGGGCATCCCAAACTTAGTCTTTGGCAAAACATCCGCCTCGTTCCTCTGTTTAGTTTAATATTCGGCGGGATATTGTTTCTGTTCGCACTCTGTATTGCTATCTCAAGCTACTTTCTTATTCTCAGTAATCAGTCTCTTAAAGATGCTACCGATGAGATCCAGGTTAGAAACGGGCTTATCGACAGCTCATCGCACATGCGCTCTGCCCGTTTGAATATCATTCAGGCAGGCGCCGCCGCGCGTATCGGTGAGATGGATGAATTCAACGCCAATCTTGCGGCTACGGCCGATCGTATCAAGCAGGCTGAAGCCGGCCTTAAAATCTATCTGAATCGTAAAAGCAAAACACCAGAAGGCATCAAGCTGGATGAGCAGTTACAGGCGCGTTTCAAAGAGTATGTGACGAAGGGTTTGATGCCGATGATCGAATCGGGTAAACAGGGCAGCTTCGAAAGCATTATTGCTCAGGAAACCGATACGACACGCAAACTGGACAACGCCTATAAAGCCGTTCTGATGGAGGCGATTAAGCTTCGTGATGTTCGCTCCGCTCAGATCAACGATCAGGCGGCAGAGCAGTCACGGATTGGATTTATCGCAATGGGCTCCGCGTTTGTTGCCGCTCTTGTGCTGGTGCTGCTCACCTTTGTGTTTTTACGTCGTGTCGTCATTAACCCACTGCGCAATTCAGTGGCGCACATAGAACGTATTGCTCAAGGGGATTTAACGGCACCCACTGTCCCGCACGGCCGTAACGAAATAGGTCTGTTGCTCGACAACCTGCAACGTATGCAGCAGTCGCTAATCAAAACGGTAGGTACCGTCCGCGAAGGGGCTATCGCCATTTACCAGGGCTCAAGTGAGATTTCTGCGGGTAACACCGACCTGTCATCGCGTACCGAGCAACAGGCAGCCGCGCTTGAGCAGACTGCGGCCAGCATGGAACAGCTCACCGCGACGGTGAAACAGAACGCAGATAACGCCCATCACGCCAGCCAACTGGCAGCAGATGCGTCCGGCAAGGCGCGCAGCGGCGGCGATATGGTAAGCGGCGTGGTGAAAACCATGAACGATATTTCCGGTAGTTCGAAGAAAATTGCTGAGATCACTAACGTGATCAACAGTATTGCCTTCCAGACGAACATTCTGGCGCTAAATGCCGCCGTCGAGGCTGCCCGCGCGGGCGAACAGGGCCGCGGTTTTGCCGTGGTCGCCAGCGAAGTCCGTAACCTGGCTCAGCGCAGTGCGCAGGCGGCAAAAGAAATTGAATCACTAATTGCTGAATCAGTGAAGTTAGTCAGCAGCGGTTCACATCAGGTAGGTGAAGCTGGGACGACCATGAGCGAAATTGTTGAGGCCGTGCGTCGCGTGACCGATATCATGTCGGAAATTGCCGCCGCGTCCGACGAACAAAGCCGCGGTATCCAGCAGGTCAGCCAGGCCGTTACAGAGATGGATAACGTGACGCAGCAAAACGCCTCACTGGTTGAGGAAGCCTCGGCTGCGGCTGCCTCTCTGGAAGATCAGGCTGGTAAGTTGACCAAGGCGGTTGCGGCTTTCCGTTTGCAGGATACGCCAGCAGCAAAACCTGTTCATCAGTCCGATAGCGCACCTAAGGCGCCTGCGCCTGTCTTGCGCCCCGCTGCCGCCACAAGCGGCAATGAGAACTGGGAAACGTTTTAGCCAAAGCAGACCGGTGAGTCAGCGACGTCGCTGAAGCGCGTTGCCTGACGGCGCTGTCAATAACACTCGCCCTCTGAGCCGAACAGGCCAGAGGGCGATTTTGTGATGGTCTGGCAGTTAAATATGAAGGTCAGTCGGCAGGATAAGGCTCGACAAACACACCGTCCTGATGACCGCTCTCGTTAAAGAACCAGATGCCCTGCGGGTAATCTTCCAGGGCCACCAGAAACATGGTGCCTTCACTAAATGGCTCAACAGCCAGGATGGTGCCTGTACGACGGGGCCCACCATCCGTTTTCACACTGACGCGATCGTCTACCTTCATTTACCACTCTCCCGATACATTCCTGTTAACAGTTTAATCGAAGAGCCTGGGTAATGCAGGCGTTAGCGACGCGCGATGACCCACACGGCGTGAATGATGCCTGGAATGTATCCACACAGGGTCAGCAGGATGTTAAGCCAGAATGCTCCCCCAAAACCTACCTGCATAAAAACACCAAGCGGGGGGAGTAAGATTGCGATTAGAATTCGAAGTAAGTCCATAACCATTCCTTTAGGTATTGATAAAAAACCGTTTTGTTATCAAATATAGTCCCTTTTTAGCAGATTACTGAGAAAGTCAGGTAAATCTGAGTAATACGCATTTTCAGTTTCCTGACACTTCACTGCGAGACGTTTAACAGGAACAACAGGTAAACTTTTTTTCGTTGCTTTCCTCCCCAGGAAATACAACACACCCAAAGTAACAAGGATCATTTGCCCGCGCAGCGCGGGCTTTTTTTTTCTGTCCCGCCCTCTCATTTTCCGCTAAATTGTATATTTATTACCCAATCCAGCCGATGGAGGTTTGCGATGTCGCTTCCCCACCCAGCCGAAAAGCATGAGCGGGATAAAGAAATGGACGCCCTGCTGCAGGCTATTGAACCCGGTAGCACCGGTGAACTGCAGGACTACTTTTCCCCACACTCGCAGTCAGTGACGGGGGCGGATGCCCCTCGGCCAGGGCTGTGCCGTGAACCTGCGGAGCAGTGTGAAATGGATATTCATGATTGTCGTTATACAGAGATAAACCGATAGGCAGCGCAGCCGCACTGAATTCGGCGCAAAAAAATACCCGGCGCGAGCCAGGTAAGCAGTCAATTCGTTACACCAGGGAATTCATATTGCTCGTTCAGAGTACGCTTCCCGTTCGCCAAAACAAGCCTTTCCCGTGCGCGTTTCACTCATTTCGCCCTATCTCAAACTGGCCACTTTCACCCTGAGCCTTGTTATTTCAGCGATATTCGCTGCACGAAATGACGGCATCGCCGATTTTATCCTTCGGGTTTTAGGAATCCTCCTGGTTATAGGGGTTGCGGTGCGCAATGCTAAGCCTGCTGTAGACTCAACTACACTAAAACTAATGTCGAACTGGAGTGAAGGAGATCAGGATGCCGAATCTGAATGAATCGCTAATGATAGTGACCGACCTCGATGGATCGCTGCTTGACCACCACGACTATAACTGGGATGCCGCAGCAGAGTGGCTTGATACACTCAACGCGCACGCCATTCCCTTAATTATTTGCTCCAGCAAAACCGCCGCTGAGATTCTGCCACTGCAGCGTAAGCTCGGTATTGCCGGCACCGCCTTTATTGCTGAAAACGGCGCCGTGCTGTACCTCAACGAGAGTAAAAGCGTGCGCATTCCGGACGACAAGATGAACTATGCCGCAATCTGCCGGGTGCTGGCAGCGTTACAACAGCAGTTTCGCTTTACCGGCTTCCATGACTTCAGCGATGTCGATGTTTCCGCCATGACCGGCCTGAGTGAAGCGGATGCCGCCCTCGCCCGTCAGCGTGATGCCTCAGAGGTGATTGTCTGGCGGGATACCGATGAGGCCTTTGGCCGCTTTCGCACGGCGCTGGCCGACTATCATCTTTCCCTGACACAGGGCGGCCGCTTCTGGCATGTCATGCCTGCCAGAAGCGGCAAAGGAGAAGCCTTGCGCTGGCTACTGTCTCACACCGACCGGGAAGGCGTTACCACCCTTGGCCTGGGCGATGGCCCGAACGATGCCCCGATGCTGGATGCAGTTGACTATGCCGTGGTGATCAAAGGCTTCAGTAAAACACCGGTTACCTTACAGCGCGCGGAGGATGCCAACGTATTCCGCACGACACATCACGGCCCTGAAGGCTGGCGTGAAGGGCTGGACCATTTTTTGACTCAGCCATGAAAGGCTGTTGTTCCTCTCGCAAAACCATAAGGATGATGCAATGAGTGATTTCTTTCAGAATGGCGTAATTACTAACTTTCATAATCTTACGCACCGCAGCGTTGAGTCGCTGGAAAAAGAAATGGTGCGTTTTGCCCGTAAGCGCAAAATGGGATTGATCCTGCCTTCCCTCTTTTCCGAGCTGGAAGGTCCGGCGTTGACAAAAATTGTTGATGAACTGGCTAAGGTCCCCTATCTGGATGAAATCGTTATCGGGTTAGATCGGGCTGACCGTGACCAGTTTCTGCATGCCCGCGAGTTTTTTTCCCGACTGCCGCAACGGCACCGCATCCTGTGGAATGACGGCCCCAGACTCAAAGCCATTGACGCGGAACTGGATAAAGAGGGGTTGTCGCCCACCCATCCGGGCAAAGGACGCAACGTGTGGTTTTGTACCGGTTATACGCTGGCCTCAGATCGCACCAGCTGTGTTGCGCTGCACGACTGCGATATTGTCACCTACGAACGCGGCATGCTGGCACGCCTGCTTTATCCGCTGGCTAACCCCGCTTTTCAGTATGAATTCTGCAAAGGGTTTTACGCGCGCGTCGCTGACGGTAAACTCAATGGCCGCGTGGGCCGCCTGCTGGTAGGCCCGCTACTGCGCTCATTACAAAAAGTCTATGGCCACTCCGAATACCTTGATTACCTGTCCAGCTTCCGTTACCCGCTCTCGGGCGAGTTTGCGATGCGCACGCACGTGCTCAACGGCATTAAAATCCCCGGCGACTGGGGACTGGAAATTGGCGTGCTCTCTGAAATTTACCGTAACTACACCACGCGCCAGTCGTGTCAGGTGGAGATTGCAGATCACTATGATCACAAGCATCAGCCGCTGGCAGAAGATGATGGCACCGGTGGCCTTAAGCGCATGAGCAACGATATTGTCCAGTCGCTGCTGCGTAAGCTGGCAACCATGGGCGTGCCGCTGACCAGTGACTCATTCCGGGTATTGAAAGCGACCTATTACCGTAATGCGCTGGATATGATGGAAATCTATAACCATGAGGCGGCAATGAACGGCCTGAAATTCGACCAGCATGTTGAAGAAGCGGCCGTCGAAATGTTCACCCAGTCGATTCTGGATGCCGGTCAGTCCTTTATCGAGCGCCCGAACGACAAGCCGTTTATTCCCAGCTGGAGTCGGGTTCAGTCGGCTTTTCCGGATATCCTGCAGCGTATTTATAAAGCGGTAGAAGAGGACAACGACGGCAACGTATAACGCTGCAGGCATCGCGCCAGTGAGGATGGAGAGTGTGATAAATCCAGTCAGGCCGCCGTCGTTTACGGCCTGACTGACAGAAATCAGGAAGTAAACTGGGGCTGCGATTCGCTGGAATGGCTGAGCTCATCGGTGCGAAAAGCCTCATTCCTGACCGCATAACCATCGTACCATCGACATTCAACCATGCCGCTGGCATGTCCGGTCACCACCATCGTTTGCCCGCCTTCCTTATGCTGTACTTCATCACTGATTGCAAAAACCATGTTGCGCCCTCTTTGAGAAATGACTGTCATTGAAACCATTTCTTTATAGCATGGTAAAAGAGTTGCTGCTGTTAAGACGCGCATAAAAATGGCGAATTCAGAATAACGTAGAGAGATATGTCGAAAACAAATCAGGCGGATAAGAATTATCCGCCTGGGGCGCTGAGTGGATTAGATTTTGCAGCCTTCACAATCGGCATCATCAATCAGGTCTTCTGGCACTTCGCCCGCCTTTTTTTCTGCCTTCGCTTCGGCCTGCTCTAACTGAGCATCAATATCAAATTCAAACATGTCATCGCTCATCGTTTTCTCCCCTGAACGCGTTAAAGAATGCGCTTTTATACCGATTACTCACGCAGTTTGGCAATAAGGTTAACCACTAACAGCACGATCGACCCAATGATAAAACCAATCACCAGGTTTGCGCCGTTGCTCAGCAGGCCAGCAACCAGGCCGCTGAAGGGTGCGATCGCATTTTCAATCAGATGATGCAACGGCGTCAGGCCGTGGACGATAATGCCGCCCCCGACCAGGAACATGGCCAGCGTACCGACAACGGTCAACACTTTCATCAATACGGGGGCTGCGGCCAGTAATACTGCGCCCAGCGCCTGGGCCACGCGTGACGATTTATCACGTAGCCAGAACCCTAAATCATCGATTTTAACGATGCCGGCGACAATGCCGTATACGCCAATCGTGACCAGAATCGCAATACCTGACAGGATCAGCACCTGATTCAGCAAGGGCGCTTCGGAGACGATACCGAGGGTAATGGCCACGATTTCAGCCGACAGAATAAAATCGGTGCGCACTGCGCCTTTGATCTTTTTCTTTTCGAAATCGCGCGGGTCCTGTTTTGACAGCTTATCCAGGCGTTGCTGACGCGCCTCTGGCGAGTTCTGCTGTTTATCATGCTGCAGACTGTGCAGGACCTTTTCCACCCCTTCATAACAGAGGTACGCACCGCCAATCATTAACAGTGGCGTAATCAGCCAGGGGGCAAACGTAGAGATAATCAATGCCAGCGGCACGAGTATCAGTTTGTTGAGGAACGAGCCTTTGGCTACGCCCCATACGACCGGCAGTTCGCGATTGGCTTTCACGCCACTCACCTGCTGCGCATTCAGTGACAAATCGTCACCCAGCACGCCTGCCGTCTTCTTCGCGGCGACTTTTCCCATTACCGAGATATCGTCCAGCAGCGTGGCGATATCATCGAGCAACGTTAATAAACTGGTTCCTGCCAAAGTATTTCCCTTATTCGGTCATCAGCAACGGGTTATGTCTGCATCAGCCGCAACGCGTCATCCTCGACGAAGCGCGTGACAGTGCAGCCCGTCGTGCCTATTCCGGTTCGTTATGTTGACAACATGGGCATCGTTCAATTTCTGTCACGGTCATATCAGCGATGCCCTCACAATCCCATTCGACGCGCACCGCTTGTCCTGCGAGTCCATCCATGTGCAGATATTTACTGACCGGGCTTTCCGTCATGCCGGTTATCTCTTCCGTGGCCACCAGCGTTTCCCCAGCATAGATTCTGGCGGTCGCTTTGGTATTCACCATGCGCTCATCACGAATCTGATACAGGCGTTTAACCGTCAGTTTTATGCTGCTCATTGCGGGCTCCCGGTCACGGAAAAGCGTCTATCTAACATTTTATGTTACTGATTAGCAAGGTGGGATCATTCATCCTCTCGGTAATGATGAATTCCCTGATGATCGATTTCAGCGCTGTCATTCATCGCCAGCAGCCACTCTTCGAGACGTTCAAGCAGGGCTTCATCGTCCAGTTTGAGTTTACCGCGTAGCGCGCATTCCCAGATAATCAGCACCTTCCAGCCATTCTCCCGCAGCTGCCGGACATAACGCCGATCCCGTTCTACATTACTGTTTATTTTGCCCGTCCAGAACTCGGTGCGCGTGGCGGGGATCTTAAACAAATAACAGTGGTGGCGGTGCCAGAAGCAGCCATGCACAAAGATAATCGCCTGATGCGAGGTCACGACAAAGTCAGGGCGGCCTGGCAGGTTTTTGTCCTGTACCCGATAGCTGAATCCACGATCTTTGAGCAGCAAGGCGATTCGCTGCTCTATGGCAGTGTCCTGTTGACGAATTGCGCGCATATTTTTACTGCGCGTTTCGCTGGAGTGAACGTCGGCCATAGCACCTCCTTAATAGCGACTTATTCAACTTTAGTCGTCACCCTGAAAAGTGAAAGTCGGCCAGATAAAAGCAGAGAAAATATTTTCACCGCCAGACCGCGCCGTTTAGATCTGACCCGGGCAATTGTGCCTTTTTGACGCTGGCGCACACTGAAACACTATTCTGACCTGCGCCCGCAGATTTCCTCCTCGGGCAAGGAGTGTTAGCATACGCGCTTCACTGTTAAGGATATTTGCATGCACGCTGTCGCAACCGCTGAACCTCTTCTCCCTGCTGCTCTGCATTCCGATGAACTGAACATGTTACAACAGGTGCTGTCGATCTATTCCGTTAAGGACGTTGTCGCACGTTTGCATCAGGCAGGCTTTCCGCACTGGACGCCGCCACTGCTGAACGCTATTCGTCAGGGCAAGCGCGCGTTACCCTCGCTGGCCGCCGCAGAACTGTCGCTGTTGCAGGATTTGTTGCCTGCACGTCCTGCCCATTATGATTCTCCCGATTTCCGCTTTATCGATCTGTTTGCCGGCATCGGCGGTATTCGACGTGGCTTCGAGCGCATCGGCGGTAAATGTGTATTTACCAGTGAGTGGAATAAAGAGGCGATTCGCACCTATCGGGCGAATCACTACAGCGATCCGGCAGAGCACCACTTTAATACGGATATTCGCCAGGTCACGCAGCCAGCCGGCCTTACTGACGAACAGGCGATCTATCAGTCGATTGATGCGGCCATTCCCGACCATCAGGTGCTGCTGGCGGGCTTTCCCTGCCAGCCCTTTTCTCTGGCGGGCGTCAGTAAAAAAAATGCGCTGGGCCGGGCTCATGGCTTTGAATGTCAGGCGCAGGGCACACTGTTTTTTGACGTCGCCCGCATTCTGGCGGCAAAGAAACCGCCATTCTTCGTCCTGGAAAACGTGAAGAATCTCAAAAGCCATGATAAAGGCCGCACGTTTGCGGTGATTATGGAAACCCTGGACGAGCTGGGCTATGACGTGGCGGATGCCCAGGCTGGCGCGCCCGATCCGAAGGTGATTGATGCACGCTTTTTTTTGCCGCAGCATCGTGAACGTATCGTTCTGGTCGGCATCCGGCGGGATATTGCTGGCTCAGCGCAGTTTAGCCTGCGCGACATTCGCCAATTTTTCCCCGCCCAGGTGCCCAGCCTACAGAGCCTGCTGGAGCCGCAGCCCGATGACAAATACATCCTGTCGCCCGTATTGTGGCGTTACCTCTACCAGTACGCTAAGAAGCATAAAGCACGGGGTAACGGGTTCGGCTTTGGCCTGAATGATCCACACAATGTGCATTGCTGCGTGCGCACCCTGTCAGCCCGATACTATAAAGATGGCTCAGAAATTTTAATCGATCGCGGTTGGGATCGGGAAAAAGGGGAAGCCGATTTTCTTGATGCCGCCAATATGGCGCGGCGCCCCCGTCGGTTAACGCCGCGAGAATGCGCGCGACTGATGGGATTTGATAGTGCAGACAGCCATCCCTTCCGCATCCCGGTATCCGATACGCAGGCCTATAAACAGTTTGGCAATTCGGTGGTGGTACCGGTGTTTGCCGCCGTGGCACAGTTGCTTTCGCCCTATATCCGCCAGTTGAACGCATAATTTCCGCTAAAAGTTGCGCTTAGGCGCAACAATTCCTCTCTTTTCCTGCCGTCCGGCGGGATTGTCACAACGCCGTCATGCAAGCCCAGAATACTGCTGCTTTTTCAATGGATGGGTAGAATGATGTCACCTCTCACTTTGTTGTCGCGGCACGTGCTGAAAAGACGTTCCCGCTTTAGGTTTCCGGCGATCCCCACCTGGCTAACCAGCCTGCGCGGGAACTTTATTTTGTTCGTGGTGCTGTTTTGTTTGCTGCAGTCCATCGGGATTGTTCTGCTGACCGCTCAGGTGAGCCAGAACAAAGTCAACCTCACCCAGGCCAGCGCCATGCGTGACCGGCTGGCCTTGCTGGACCGCGCACGCGTCGAGCTGCTTACGGCCAGTGATAACAGCCACCGCGCCGGGCTGTATTTAATGGAAGATCAGAAAAGTGGATCGGTTGACAGCTGGAAAAGTCTGGCAGAAACAGCCAAATCGTCTTTGCTTCATGCTGAACAGCTTTTTGCTCGCTATCACGCCGCACCCGGCGGCGAACTGCAGCAGGGCTTTACGTTGCTGAAACAGGGACTGGAGGAGCAGCTAAAAGGTCTGGAGGGGAATAACATTGACGCCTTCTTTATGGTACCGATGCAGGCTTACCAGCAGCAGTTCAATAGCGCCTGGTTTAACGAGATTACGCAGACCAATAAACAGCTCACTGCGGTTAACAGCCTGACCCTTCAGACACTCATGGAAAGCCGCAACCTGGCGCTAATGGTGACAGGACTGCTGTTTGTCCTGCTGCTGACCGGCGGCATATTGCTGCTGCGTGGTGTGATCGTCCCCTTACGTCTGGCCAGTCGACAGTTACAGGACATCGCAACCGGTGATTTAATCAACTGCCCGGTTCCACCGCGTTTGCAATCGCTGGAAACGTCCAGACTCTTCAACGCAGTGGCGGAGATGCGCCAGGGGCTGCGCACCATCGTGGCTGAAATTAACACGATTGCGGCAAGCGTGGCCGAAGGTACGCGTGAAATGCAGCATACTAATGAGCAGGTCAGCGAACAGTATCAAGCGCAAAACAGCAGCTTTAGCCATATTTCCCAGCGCCTGCATCGCGTGTCTGAAGAAGTCGAAAACAGCACCCTGTTTTCTCAGCAGGCCTCTGAACAGGCGCATTTCGCCGACGATCTGATGCAGCAATGTACGCTTCAGGTGGATGAGATGGAGGTTCAGATGCGCCATATCGTCGCCTCCTCCGGCGAAATCGCGGGTATCGTTGAGATGCTGGACGGCCTGTCACTGCAAACGCGTTTGCTGGCGCTCAATGCCGCCATCGAATCCGCTCATGCGGGCGTGTATGGACGAAGTTTTGGCGTGGTCGCGAAAGAGATGGGCAACCTGTCAAACAAGAGTGGCGAATCGGCGCAGCAGATCAACGGTCTCGTTAATCATACGCAACTGCACATTTCAGAGGGCTTCAATAAGGTGAAATCGCTTGAGGCGCTGTTTAACCAGATAAGCCAGTCGGTCAGCGCCGTTGTGACACAGTTGCAAGAGCTGCAGGAAAACGCCACCGCACAAAGCCGCCGCGTTTCGGGCATTGCTGCAGAAGTGGTTGCGCTGGATAAACAGCTTCAGACGAACGAAAGCCTCACCGCCCGCCAGGGCCGCACGGTCGATACGCTGCAGCAGCAGGCAGCGCGCCTGGCCGAAAGCGTGCAGCAGTTCCGTATCACCCTGTAGCCGTTAAGCTTGGGATGTAAAAAAGCCGCCAGTGTTAAAGGCGGCTTTTGATCGTTTTGCGGGGACAAACACCGAATTTTACGATTTCTTTTTCTTGCTCTGCTTCTTCAGCAGCGTGCGCAGCTGCTTGATTTCGCTGGAGCTTAATGCATCCGATGTGTCTTCCTCTGTATTCTGGCTGTCAATGACAGGCTGAGCAGGCGCATTGAGGCTGGACTGAAGCCGTTGCACGATTTCCTGACTCATTGACACCTGATTTTCCAGCGCCAACTGTTTGATGTGTTCTTTCAGTGCAGGATCAATTTTAATCGTTAAATTAACAGTTTCGGTCATTTCATCACTCCTTTATTGTTATTACTGCCACGCTACCGGATGACTGTATCGATTCCTATACTGTCATAAAAATTTAATATTCAGCGTGTATAGGGCTAAAGTCGTGGAGTACTGACTCATCCAGACTGACTAAGTTGCCTTGCAGTTCCGCACACAGCTTGGCCATATAGTGCACCAGAAAGTCCGCATTGTGTTCTGCCAGCCTGCGCCCTGCTTCGGTTTGCATGGTTTCTGGCAACCGCAGTAGCTTGGTCTGAAAGTGATCCAGCGTCCACTTAACATCATTGAGTTCCCGATCTTTACCGAGCGGATCCTCGCTGTTAAACAAGGGGCGATTCATGGAACCTGCCGTATAAAACACCCGCGCCAGACCGATAGCACCGAGCGATTCCAGCCTGTCGGCATCCTGCACAATTTTTGCCTCCAGCGTTTTTGGCGTAATGGCGGCACTGAAGCTGTGCGACTGAACCGCATGCATGACCTGCTCGATCAATTCCTCAGGAAAATCGATGAAATCCTGTTGTAAAATGCGCTGCGTTTCACTGGCGGCATAGGTGGATGCCTTGTGACGCTCAGGGTGGTTTTTCGGTAAATTCACCACATCGTGAAAATAACACGCGGTCAGGACCACCAGCGGATCGGCCTGGGTGCCGGCCATAATGCGTTGAGCGCTCATCCATACGCGGCGTAAATGTGCGATATCGTGCGCGCCATCATCATGAATCCAGTTGTTTTCAAACCAGGTCTCATAGCGAGCCTGCCAAAGCGTAAGTGACATATTCTCTTTCCTGTTGGGTTGACGTCCGTCCTGACTGACGATGAATTACGCGCTCAGGGCCGACCATCATAGCGAATGGCTAATGACATTTTCTTTACACAGCAGAGGAATATCGCCCTTGCCCCAGGATAATTTCGAAAAAAAATGCGACGCTGATCATTTTTATAGCATTTTGCCGTAATTAAAACGTCAGTTTGCTGCTTTTTCAGCCTTGACTGATTTAATTGCGGGCAGGTTAATTAGTTTAATAAATGTAATGATTAATGATAGGCATTTTCTCGGGGAGTAACAAAAAACATGACATAACCTGTTCGCACTTATCATTAAAATCGGCAAAAGTTACACACAGATAAATCTGAAAAGGTTCCTATTTTTGCCGATATAACGTACTGTATTCTCACTATCAGATGTCCCGGAACGCGCATTGACAACAGCATTGTTGATTTTTTATCCGCCCCCGTTTTTCGGGACAAAAATCACCAATGCTCAGATGACTATGAGACGGCAAATTGTTAAGGGTAATGATTTATAGTTTTTATGATATTGCCACCATTTAGATGCCCTTGTTGTTTTAGCAGTAACCGGGTTCTACTAATAAAAAGAGGTAATCCATGAAAGAGCGGCCGATTCTTTTTTCCGAACAGCGGGTTCGTGCCCTGTTAGTTGGCCAACAAACGCAAACCCGGCGCATAATGAAAACGCAGGCTTTTGGCCCGGGGCAGGATCACCACGAGGGGGTTCATGCTTTTGACGTTCAGGCTAACCACCTGCATGGCGATAAAATGATGTCGATGAATGACATTCGCTATCACTGCCCGTACGGTATGCCGGGCGACGTGCTTTGGGTGCGCGAAACCTGGCGTGGGCCGATTGTGCCGCAGGATGCCCTGGCGGATTACGAGCGCGATCCCGTACCGTTCCGCACGCCGGAATTTTGCCAGTACCGTGCTGACAGCAATGAACTGGGTCAGCATACGCTGAGCGGCCCGGATGACGAGCAGTTTGGCTGGCAGACGGCCATTCATATGCCGCGCTGGGCCAGCCGTATCAATCTGCTCATTACCGATGTGCGTGTGGAGCAGATTCAGGATATCAGTGAAGATGACATCATGGCTGAAGGGGTCCAAACCGACTCGCACTTTCTGAATAACTTTTTCACCATGAATGTGAATTCAGAAATGCCAAAAGAAGCCTATCGCAAGGCATGGCAGAAACAGTACGGTGCAACCAGCTGGCAGGTAAACCCGTGGGTGTGGGTCATTGAGTTTGAGCGCGCCGGGCGTGAGTAAATTTAGCCTGCGCTTTGCGGGCTAAATCACAGACAATCTCCTCGCTAACGGGTTGAATATACCGTCTTCATCCCTGAAGCCCGACAATGCCAGCATGACGTTTCGATGCTGGCATTTTCCTGTCTGGTCTCTCAGGATTCTGCGACAGCAGCATTCAGTGCGGAACTTACGATGTTAAAATGGCCATGGAAAACGCATAGCGATACCGCCGTCACCGAATTGCCCTGGCAGGCCGGTCTGGCACAGCCCATCTTTACCCTTCTCACACAGGATGAACAGCAGTCGCTGACAGAACTGGCCCAGCGCTTTCTGCAGCAAAAAAAGCTGGTTCCGCTTGAAGGCTGCCAACTTGATGCGCTGCGTAGCACGCGTATTGCCCTGCTGTTCTGCTTACCCGTGTTGAAACTGGGTCTCGACTGGCTGGATGGCTTTCATGAAGTGCTCATCTATCCTGAGCCCTTTAATGTGGCGGATGAGTGGCAGGATGAAAGCGGCCTAGTGCATCACGCGCCTGCCGTTCATGCGGGCCAGAGCTGGACGCAGGGCCCGGTGATCCTTAACTGGCTGGATATTCAGGATTCCTTCGATCTGTCAGGGTATAACCTGGTCATTCATGAAGTGGCACACAAGCTGGATGCCCGCGGTAGCGGCTACACCAGCGGCGTTCCGCTGATTCCTCTGCGTGGCGTCGCCCAGTGGGAAAAAGACCTGCGTGAGGCCATGGCCGAGGTTGAAAATGAGGTTGAGCTGGTCGGGGAACAGGCCGCCAGTATCGATCCTTATGCCGCCAGCGATCCTGCGGAATGCTTCGCGGTGTTATCCGAGTATTTTTTTACCGCGCCGGTTCTGTTAGCTGAACGCTTTCCCGCGATGTATGGGCATCTCCAGCAATTTTACCAGCAGGATCCGTTAAGCAGAATCCAGATGACTGATCGGTGATTTGTTTACTTCGCGAACGCTTTGCATTAAAGCTAGCCAGTTGAATGCTAAACGCTTTTTTACAGTTGACACCTTGAGGCGACCTCGTTACTATTCGCCTCGTTCACACGATTCCTCTGTAGTTCAGTCGGTAGAACGGCGGACTGTTAATCCGTATGTCACTGGTTCGAGTCCAGTCAGAGGAGCCAGATTTAAGAAGCCTGCTTAGGAAACTGAGCAGGTTTTTTGCTTTTCTGCGTTTACCTTTTACATCTAAACTCTCAGCTCAGAATGGCCTCCAGTCTGGCCACCACTTCATTCACAATAACTTCAGGTATTCGTTCAAGATATTTGCCGTTCCGGGCTTCCATATCAAGGGTTCTGGGCTGGTCACAACGAATTACCCCCGTTGTTTTCGTTCCTGCGCCATCCAGTGAAACAGTAAACCCCGCTGCGCGGGCAAAGTTTCCGCCGTTGGTCACGGGAACAACCACAGGTAGCCGCGTAAACTGATTAAAAGACGCCGGAGAAACAATCAGTACTGGACGCCTTCCGCTTTGTTCATGCCCGGCAATCGGATCTGGTGAAACGAGCCAGATTTCCCCTCTTTCCATCTACAGGAGCTCCTTGCCCACCGCAGGCGCATCAATCCATTCCCGACCCTCTTCGCTTATTTCAGCGTGCGGATCGCACTGCGCCAGTAGTTCTTCGAGTGAATAGCGGGGACGTTTTTGAGGTTCAATTATGAGGCAGCCACTATCAATGGTCATGCCCACTTCGCTGTCCGTCGACAGCCCCAGCGTTTTCAGCACGGCGGGAGGGACCGCCAGCATGACAGATCCGCCAACCTTTTTCAGACGAGTGGTATACATAGAGCACCTCCGAATATTATATTTTAATATAACATCTGCGGCAGGCGATGCACAATTATTCATCAGATTCATTGTGATTTCCTTAACGTAGTAAAGCGTGAAGAAAGCCTTAATCTATCAGAGGACAGATCCGGCAGTTTTCAAAGGCGGCATTGCCGGTAAAACGGCGACCATCCTGATACATCAGGTGCTTCTTTTAGATCATGAAGCACTTCGTGCAGTCAGGAACTTAGTTCGTGGTAAGAAGGCCGATAATAGAAAACTGTTTTTGCGGTTCAAAGGATTATGACGGATCAGATAAACGAAATGCGGCGCAGCTTCCGTATCAGGGCTGCGCCGGAGGAACATCAGCGATAGCGCGAAGGCCAGATTTTTTCAGGCTCGACGTCTAACGTTTCAGCAATCAATCTTTCGCCTTTGGGCCAGCGGCGGGTAAGCGCATTAGCCAGCGTGGAGAACGCCAGCCCTGCCTGACGGGAAACCGCCGCCAGCGACGTTCCCCGTTTTTTCAGGGCCGCAATAATGTCGGCGGGATGCCAGTCCTGTTGCGTCATGCCGTCACCTCGTCGATAAACTTCACGCCGTCGGCTGTGCGGAGCCAGCGCGGGGCTTTCATTTCCGCAGCGAAATAGTTGATCAGTTCATACAGCAGGCAGCTAAGGTGCTTCTCCGTTTCAGAGGCAAATCCCAGCCCCGACAGAGTTTGCGTGATAGCAAGGCAGTAACGACAAAGCTCCGTACATTCAGGCTCGAAACGGGGAGTGGTCGCATGGAGAGTGTCAACGGTCAGGCTTTCAACCAGTTACAAGAAACCATCGAAGGTTTTGCCACGCGTTATAAAACACCTATACAAAAAATACCGGTAGAAACGTTACGCACTAAACTCAAGTTCTGGTTTGTTACGAACCGTCCAGCACTGCATTTCCGGTGCGAACCGGCGGCCTGCATCCGGTCAGCATTGCGCGTCTAAAAAACGGGGCCAGAATGCACACATTCTGGCCCCGTCACGGCTGGCGTTATGAGCCGGATGGCTGATGTCAGCACGCGCCGGAGGCTATTTCGCGCCCTCTGCCAGCTGTCGCAGCATCTCAATATGAACAGGCTTATCGTTGAGCGCAGGGATATAGGTAAAGGACGTTCCCCCTGCATGCATGAAGATTTCTCTGTTCTGCTCATCCAGTTCTTCCAGCGTTTCCAGGCAGTCTGCCGCAAAACCCGGGCTAATCACCTGCAGGCTTTTTACACCTTCCGCAGGAAGATTTTTGATGGTTTCATCGGTGTACGGCGTTAACCAGGGCTCTCTGCCAAATCGTGACTGGAAGGTCATTACAATCTTCAACGATGGCATGTTAAGGGCTTCGGTGAGCAATTTGGTGGTCAACGCACAGCGATCCTGGTACTTATCCCCTTCGTTAGAAAACCTGACCGGTATGCCATGGTAGGAGACCAGTAGCGTATCCGGCACGCCATTGGCCTCGAATGATTCCAGCACAGAGGCTTTTAACGCCTCGATGTAGGCAGGATGATCGGCATAATCGTTTATGAAGTTGATCGCCGGCGTGTAACGGTTTTTCATCGTCTGCAGGTGACGGCTGACGCTGTCCCAGACGGAAGAGACGGTGGACGAGGAAAACTGCGGATACAACGGGATGACGATAATTTTATCGACACCTTTAGCCAGCAGTTTGTCAATGGCGCCGCCAATGCTGGGCTCGCCATAGCTCATTCCTAACTCGACAGGCATGCCCGTCAGCGCTTCGAGTGCGCGAGCCTGGCGAACGCTGTAAACCATCAACGGTGAACCTTCGTCCATCCAGATAGAGGAGTACAGTTTGGCCACGCGTTTGGCGCGCAGCGGAATAATCACACCATGCAGGATTGGGCACCACAGGATCCTGGGTAAATCGACCACTCTGTAGTCGTGCAAAAATTTAGATAAAAACGTTTTAACCGCAGCAGTTGTGGGTTCTTTTGGTGTTCCAAGGTTAACAATTAAAACACCCTGTTTATTCGTCATTAGCTGGGACCTCTGAAAACCCATGGAAAAAAAGTGCCTGAACACTGTAGCACACTCAAGGACACCATCACCTCCGTCCTGGCCGCTGGCGTGCGCGGAGGCGAAACGAAAACCGGCTTAACTCAGCCTTCGGATCGGCACCGACCGCTGAGTCAACGTTCAACGCCCTTTGCTGTCTCCGACACGGCCATATGCCCCGGGCTGTCGGTACAGGCCATCAATGAAAACACGCAAGCGCACCTGACAGTTTGCAAAAAAGTAAATCTGGCTCGCCGCGCTTCAATACATTTTCAGGCAGTGAATACCACCACGCGCAGCGACACCGCCTTTTTTAGTTTTTAACTCTGCGTTATCTGAGGAGTCAAAAACAGTGGGTCGTATCTTACCATCGCCCTGCTGGCAAACGACCAATAGCTCTGATAAGTCCTGTCGCCCTCCAAGCCGGTTCGTGCTTTTTATCGCCATAACTGATGACAAGACGATCGGATAATCCCCTGACTATTCAGGGGGAACTATCACATCTTGTCGATATTTCGATTTATCAAAGTGAATATTGAGCATGCTAATATTTAGACGTCTATGCTCGTGCTGCCCGATTCCGCTTATGGCGAGCGAGTCGGATCATACAGCACACTCACTGTGCTTCAGCCAGGACAAAATAAGACCGAATACGGTCATGAATCAGACTGATGCAACCACTTTCGCCAACAGGCGGTTCGGGACAGGAATCATTATGCATAAAGGGGTTTCTACAGGCGAAGACGCGTTGCTGCAACACAGGTCATTTGTGGCCTTCTGGCTGGCCCGTACCTGTTCTTCGTTTGGCTTTCAGATGTTTTCCGTGGCCGTCAGCTGGCAAATCTATGCGATTACCCACAGCGCCATGGCACTGGGCATGATTGGCCTGATGCAGTTTCTGCCTTCGGTGCTGTTAGCCTTGCCCGCAGGGCATCTGGCAGATCAATTCGACCGTCGTCGTATCGTGGTGATTGGGCAACTCATTGAATGGGCCGCCCTGCTCGCCCTGGTGGCGCTGACGCTACTGCACTGGGCAGATAAGATTGAAATTTGGGGGTTGGTCTTCCTGATCGCTTTGGCTAAAGCACTTGAGTGGCCTGCTATTACCTCAATGCTACCTGCGCTGGTCCCGCCATCGATTCTGGCGCGCGCCATGGCGGCCAGCTCCGTCGGCGGTCAGGCCGCGGTGATTGTCGGGCCGACGTTAGGCGGACTGCTTTACGTGGCCGGTCCCGAGGTTGTTTACGGGGTTTCAGCGCTCTTTTATTTGCTGTCGCTAATCTTAGTCAGTCGCCTACGTTACGAACGTCCTCCTCAGGAACGTATGCCGATGACCCTGTCGAACATGTTTATGGGCGTGCGCTTTATTCGCGAACGCAAAGACGTGCTCGGCGTGATATCGCTCGACCTGTTTGCCGTGCTACTGGGCGGTGCTACCGCACTGCTCCCTATCTTCGCCCAGGATATTCTGCACACCGGGCCATGGGGCCTTGGCCTGTTGCGGGGTGCGCCGTCGGTAGGGGCGCTGTTGGTCGGCGTCTGGCTGAGCCGCAACAAGCTGGAAAAGCACGTCGGCATGATTATGTTTGGCTCCGTTGCGGGTTTTGGCCTGGCGACGCTGCTGTTTGCCCTTTCCACCAAACTGTGGCTTTCACTGCTGGCGCTGGCGGCGCTGGGCGGTTTCGATATGGTGAGCATGGTCATTCGCGGCGCACTGGTTCAGCTGGATACACCGGATACGATGCGCGGCCGCGTCAATGCGGTTAACGCCATCTTTATCAATACTTCAAACCAGTTGGGTGAGTTTGAGTCGGGGCTGCTCGCGGCATGGATGGGCGCGGTGCCTGCCGCGGTGATTGGCGGCGTCGGGACGCTGGTAGTGGTCGGGCTCTGGATGACGCTGTTTCCGAATCTGCGCAAAAGGCAGAAGCTTGAGAATGAAACGTTGGGGTGATTGCGATGTTGAAGGCTGCAGCACTGAGAAATGCGCTTATTGATTGGCAAAGCTTGGCTGCAATATTGATTGAATTCTGCAGGCTATATCTCTATAGCCCCACCGCAAGTACGGCTAAAATATTAGCAGATACACTGTGTAGTGACAGATAACAACGAAGTGCGCGAGTATTTTAATTTTACTAAGCAGATGATTAGGTAGATTAAGTGCAGGTATATTCAAAGGATCCAACCACACTAAATAATAAAACCGAGTAAGGCTGATTTCTCTTTCTCGGCTTTATTTGAGAAATCAAATAAACTGAGAAGGTATATACATATTTTCAAACTGGGTTGTTATTGGTAAAATACCACCCTCAAACTTAAGTCCACGAAAGTCACATTTTTTTAATTTCGCATCAGTAAAGGTGCAATTAATAAATTTCGTTGCTCTAAACTCAACGCGATCAAAAACAGCACCGGTAAAATCACAGTCTACAAATCTTACGCGACGACCACCGTACTCAATTCCGGAGGATCCAGCCACAAACTTTGCTTTGACAAAATGACTTTCTTCACACACTGCATCATCCATATTGATTACTGATTTACTTTTTGAAAAATTGCATCTTTTTATTTCTGCTTTGCATAAAAGAGCGCTATCTAAACACGCGTTTTCAAAGTCTACATTTGTCAGAATACTATTATTAATACTTCCTGACACTTTCGAATAAGACATATCAGCATTCGTTATCTTTGATTCGAAGAGGTTTACAGCTTTTAATTCATTTAATACCGCAAAGGGGCCAATTGTCACACCTGAGAGAAGAGTGAAATTTTGCTACATAGTGACAGGCGGTGAGCATCCGTATGTTCCGGGCTGAACTGGCCTCGTTTTGCTTCAGGTATTCGATGCACGGGTCAGCAGCAGAATCACAAAAATCCCCCCGATGCCTGCCGTAATAATCCCGATCGGCAGCTCCTGCGGTGCCAGCAGCGTTCGGCTGATGATATCCCCGCCACAGAGCAAAACCGCGCCGCCCAGGCCACACAGCGGTAACAGCAGACGGTGCTTTACCCCTGTGACCGGTCGACACAGGTGCGGTACCATCAGGCCGACAAAACCAATCACCCCGGTGAGCGCGACCAGCATTGAGGTCGTCAGCGCGCAACAAAGAAAGACTTCAATCCGCAAACGACTGACGTTAATCCCCAGCGACAGCGCCGTTTGTTCGCCCGCCAGCAGACCGTCCAGCGAGCGGTGACGCATCAGAGCAAAGCCACTCAGCAGGACAACACCGGCAAGCGCAACAGGCAGATTCTGCCAGCTGGCCAGCCCCAGGCCACCCAGCGACCAGAACATCACCGAACTGGCCGCTCGCTGATCGCCAGAGAAAATAAAATAGCTGGTGAGCGCGCCAAACAGAAAAGACACAGCCAGCCCACAGATGATCAGGTGTGCTGGGCTGCGCAGTTTTTTGAAGTAGAAAAGCAACATGACCGCAGCGGCAGAACAGAGCCCGCCCGCAAAGGCGGCAACCGGCAAGGTCAGCTCACCTAACTCGTTACCAAAACGGGTGATGACCAGCACCGCACCTGCCGAAGCACCGGAAGAGAGACCAAAAAGAAAAGGATCGGCCAGATCGTTGCGGGTGGTGGTTTGCAGCAGCGCTCCCACCATCGCCAGCCCGGCACCGGTCAGGGCTGCAAGCAACGTGCGCGGCAGGCGGAGATCGATCACAATCCGGCTGATCATTTCAGACTGAGGCATGGCGATCAGTTCCAGTGCGCCCAACACCTGCGTCAGGGATAACGCGACCGTGCCTTTGGCAACGCTGATTAACATCAGCACTGCCAGCAGAAGGACGCAAAAGCACAAGATGCAATAAAAACGGTAAGGTGTAGCATTCACGGCGCGGTTCCTGAATACAGGGCGCGCGCCAGTTTCTCCACCGCGGCAATATTAGCCGGGCCTGGCGTCAGCTCAGCATACTGCAGCTTCAGATAACGATGATGTTTGACGGCTGGCGTGAGTTTCATCAGCGGATGACTTTCCAGGAAATGCCGAAGGGCATCCGCCCCGCCGCCGGTTTGATAATCCAGCAAGATAATGAAATCAGGTTCGGTTGCCGCCACACTTTCCCATGACGTGGTGCCCCAACTGATATCCAGCCCCTCCAGCGCATTGGTTGCGCCGGCGGCTTCAATGATGGCGGTTGGCATGGCATATTTTCCGCTGGTAAACGGCTTATCTTCCCCGGAGTCGTAGACAAAGACCTTTAACGGCCGGACCGCGCTGGGTCGTTGAGGAATCATTCTCAGGCGCTCCTTCCAGTGATTAACTAAAGCCTGCGCCTCAGCCTGTTTGCCAAAGATTTTACCTAACGTCAGCTCATCGTGATAAAGCAGATCCATGCTGGCTTTATGCTTTTCTTTTTGGGTAAAAACGCAGCTTTCACTCAGCACCAGCGTCTTAATGCCGTACTGACTTAACGAGGCTGGCGTCACGTCGCCGCCCACCTTCATGCCATAATTCCAGCCGGCAAAAAAGAAGTCAGGATTCACCGCCACCAGCGTTTCCAGAGAGGGATACTTAGGCGCCAGCTCAGGAATGGCCCCCATCGCCTGCTTAAATTCCGGTGTCATCTTGTACCAGCCACTGATGCCCGTCAGCCCGACGATGCGATCCTGCAAATGAAGCGCAAAGGCCATTTCTGACATATTGAGGTCGTTAATGACCGCCCGCTCAGGCGGTGCATTAAAGGTAACCGGCTGACCGCAGCTCTCAATGGTGACCGGGAAATCGGCCGCGAGGGTTTGTCCAACAGGAATGCTCGCCAGCCATGCCGCGCAGCAGAGCCTTAACAACGAATCAGGCACAGTCTGGCACCTCGAAAATGCGTAAATGACTCCCGTTCGCGGGATGCGCTACGGTAAAACTATTTAAACCGAATACCGGCCGGAGATAGCGGGATGACAGGGCGCGAGCAGGCGTATCACATACTACCTGCTCCCCCTGTGACAGAATCAGCACGCGGTCGGCAAACGTATCTATCAGTGATAAATCGTGCAAGACCGCCACGGCCGTGATGCCTTTGTTTTTGATTAACGTCAGCAGCGCATGTCGGCCAAGGGGATCAAGATGATTGGTCGGTTCATCCAGCAGAATCAGCTGTGGCTTTTGGGCCAGAACGCGCGCCAGGGCCGCTCTTTGCCGTTCACCGCCTGATAACGCATCTAGTGAACGTCGCCGTAACGCCGCCAGCCCTGTTTCCTCTAGCACCTCACTCACAACGCGCTGATTGACAGAATGTGGACAGGCGCGCACATGAGGAAGACGACCCAGTGCAACGTAATCCTCAACCGACAGCCTCAGGTCAGGCACGTCGTTTTGCGCCATGACGGCGATACATGTGGCTAACTCCTGCCGTGTGTAAGTTTTGATGCAGCGACCGTTTAGCGTTATCTCATCCTTCTGTACCGCCAGCTCACGGCTCATCGCCCGCAGCAATGAGGTTTTGCCGCTGCCGTTCGGCCCAATGATCGCCAGGCGCTCCCCTGTCCCGATGCCGAATGTGATGTCATTGAGCAGGCAGCCGCCATCGGGTTTGTGCAGCGCCCCAATGTTCACCCGCAATATCGATTCACTGGCATGTAATGTCTCTGGCTGCATCATATCACCCCATCTGTTTTTGTTACGTTATAACATAACAATGGCAAGGTAGAATAACAAGCGCCCAGTTGACATGAAAAAAAGTGCCGACGACGCGGCACTTAAAGACAGGGATAACGAATGACGGAACAGGCTATTTAAATCGGTTATGCAACAGGCTGGCCGTCATCGCTAACATGCCTGCCCCCAGAGCGCTATGCAGCATAAAGGTATTCAACATAACGACTTCCTCGCGTTTACCGCTGTCCTGAGCGGTCACACTGCCTCAGCCAACTTTTCCTCGTTGGCCTCTTTCTCAATCAAGCGCATCAGCAACGATACCCGGCGATCGGTACGCTCTGGGGTATCCGGTGG
Organism: Pantoea sp. V106_11; assembly: GCF_029967885.1. Classification (NCBI taxonomy): domain Bacteria; kingdom Pseudomonadati; phylum Pseudomonadota; class Gammaproteobacteria; order Enterobacterales; family Erwiniaceae; genus Pantoea; species Pantoea sp. V106_11. The sequence continues at coordinate 352,700 of NZ_JASCAK010000020.1, read as the reverse complement.
CAGGTTGTAGCGCAGGGTGTAGAGCTTGCCCTTCTCGTTGTAAAAATCCACCACCAGCACAGGCAGAATTCCGCCTGGCACTTTATTGTAATTCACCGACAAGCGGGTCCTGCCTAGCTGCAGTTTGGCAGCCATGACGGTCTCGCCGACCAGTTTAGGATACAGGCTACGATCTTCGGGCACGCTGATGACTCTCATAACAGCCTCCTGATTCTCCGCTTGATAACATAGTGCGGAGAGCGCTGTTCACGCTCCCCGCTGTCGGGTCAAACTGCCATTAAGCCTGATGTTCAATCGCCTCTGAGGTGCGGTGTTCAATCGGAATGCGGCGAGGTTTCTCGCTTTCTGGCACCTCATGATGCAAACCGACCCGCAGCAGTCCATCCTGAAGCCGTGCGGTGGTGACTTTCATATGTTCAGGCACGCTGTAGCTCAGACGGAAGTCTGAACGACTGATGCCCCGATGCAGCCAGCCGCTGTTCTGGCCTTCTTTGTCCGCCTCTTTATCTGTAACCACCTCTTTCTGGCCGGTAACCGTCAGGCGACCGCCCGCCACCTCGATCTCCAGCTCGTGTTCTTGCCAGCCGGGGACACTGACGGTGAGCTCATAGTGCTCATTATCCGTTTGTCTGAGGTCATAAGAGGGTGAAACCGACACGGGCGCATCACCGGTCAACTGGCTGAAAAGCCGATCGATACGGTTGAACCGGTCTGAGAATGCAGAATCTGCAACAGAAGGAAACAGTGGAAAATTACGTAATGCCATGGTGATAACCTCCTGAATTAATCGTTCATTCAAAAGCTCATCTGAGTGGGGACCCTCCCCGTTTCTCACAAAAATTTATAGGATCTTTTTGGATGATTTCAAGGGATGAAAACGAAATTTTTTTGGCAGCTGGCGGGCCAGAACCTGGTGCCTTTTTGACGATGTTGAGTGACGCGCCGCGCCCTGTAAAAATGCCATGTCATCTCAACCGGGAGCGGCTTATTGCCTATCAGAAATGGTATTTAAACCGGACGCGTGCCCCGTAACGTTCGTTATCGCCACTGTGCCTTTCGGCATTAATCTGCGACCAGTAAGCGCCAAGGTAAATATCGAAATTTTGCATCTTCATGACATTGCGAAAACGGTAAGAGGAGTGGATGGTATGGATATCATACTTGCCTAAGATAAAGTCACTCAGGCTGGCTCCGCTGATATACTGTATCGTAAAGGCTTTCACATCGTTACGCGCGTAGATATAGCCAAGCTGAAAGTCGCGCCATAGTCCATTCAGCCCAGCACTGAAGTTTTGTTCTTCCGTCGCATCCATATAGGCCGTGCTGAGATTGATGACCGCCCCTGAATCTGGATTCGCACGTTGCCCGTCCCAGCTCAGCGTGGCGCCATATCCATTGCGCTTAGACTGATCCTTAAACTGCCCCCGGTTATCGGTATAACCATAGGCATTGTTCACCACGTTGCTTTCCATGCCGACAGCCGCCGTGACGTCGCTATGGCGCCAGGCGATAACCGGGCGCAAATAAATAACATTCTTTTTATGCTCCATTGTATTCCCATGGTATTCCCCATTCTGGAACAACCTCGTTCCGTCATTCGCCATGGCATTTAATTCAAAATAAAAACGTTGCCATGTTTTACTTAGCTGAATAGCCCCCGCCGATCCCCGTCCGCGCGCCTCTTTCATCATGTAGATATAGCCATAGCCATCTTCGTAGAGATCGTTGGCCGTGTTGCCGGAATATTCGATAAGCGTGTCCTGATTGAGCGGAAACATATCGAAGGCTTCATAGCGGCCTACTTGCACTTTCCAGTCTTTTTCCTGACCAAAGAAGAAAGCCGCGTCGTCTAACTCAAGCCCGCCAGAGAGATCGGCAAGCGGTTGCACGGTAAAGCCTGCAAAGGATTGATCCGCCATGCTTCGGTAACCGTCCAGCCCGATTAAAATTCGGCCATTGACGTCCCAGCGTTCCGCTTCTCCTGCCTTCCAGTTTTTATCAGCACGGGTTTTTAATGAGGTAATTTGGCCCGTTCTGCTTGCACCATCGAGATTGAACTCAACATCACCATAGAGTTTCAGCGCGCCTTGTTCTGTATCAAACGTTATCGAGGAAAATGAAGCGGAAGAGATAAAAACCAGTCCCCAGACATAATGCCGGTATTTCATAACCAACTCCTTATGCTAAATAACCCTGAGTGAATAAATTTCTTAAAGGAAGTGCTTTTTTGAGGCTGTAATAAATTCGTTATAATTTTTACACTGACTTATTTTTTCTATAATATCGTCGTCCAGAATATTGGTGAGGAAGTCATATATCAGCATACTGTCAATGAACTGGTCCTCACTGATGGCCAACATGAAAACAAGTTTTACCTGTTTACCGCGATCCCACTCAATGCCCTCGGGAAAGATGGCGACAGAGACTGTGGTGCGTAGGGCAACAGGCCCTAACGGATGCGGGATGGCGATTTTATCATCCAGCAGCGTTGACGCCCGCGCTTCACGATCTAATACCGACGATAAGAAATGATCGGTAACCCGCCCTTGCGCGGTTAACCTGTCGCAAAGAAACGTAATTAATGATGAACGGGTATAATCTCTCGCATTTAATACAAAAAAATTATCAGCAGAAAAATACGTTAGCATCGCGTTGACAGGCTGTGTTTCAGACACCAAATAATATTTTATATTTTCGAGCTGCCCTCTCTCTGGAAACGGGGGCAATAGAATAATACGTTTATTCTTCTCAACGATATTGACCAGGCTGATGACAATATCTTCGTAAACCTCAGGCAGCAGACTATATTGCTCAACGGAGATCTGCCTGACGATATCTAACCCCGGGTACATGCTAAGGATTTTTTGACACACGACTCGCGTCGAGGCCATCCCCTGATCGCTAACCACCAGCGCCCGCATCCCCTGACCACTCTGATGGCTGATACTGTCTTCCAGAATGGCGCCAATATGCATGACCAGGTAACCGATTTCATCGGCACTGATGGTCGCCTTGAAGAACTGGTCCAGTTCGCTGAATGCACTAAGCGTTAATTCATACATTAACGGATAGTGGCGTTTTATTTGTTCCAGTAAGGGATTAACAATGGTAATCGCGTTGTTGACGCGAATGCGCATGGCTCTGATATGGCTTAGCAGCGTCGCCTGGGACAGCGCGTCATAATTGACATGAATAAACCACGATGTACTCACGTAGCTCAGGAAGTGATTCATTATCGTGCGTTCAACAGCGTATTGTTCAGAGACCAGATTGTGGCTGGAGGTTGTGGTACAAAAGGCGACAAGATTCATGGCCATGAAGTCAATTTCACTTTGCGAAAACGGCATCGCCGGGTTAGCGCACAAAGACTGGAGTACGGCTTCAGCCAGCGTTTTCCAGCCAGGTTCCGCATCGCAAAATTCAAAATCCCGTAGCCATTTGCCTCGCGCCATCCTCTCTTGCGCAATCCCTGTGATCAGGCTTAAAAAGCGAAGATTCGCGTCACTTATCGCAATCCTTTTCTCTGCAAGGCACTGGCTCAATGCGTTTTTGCAGTCCGGGTATGCCGTAACCGGGCCGACATAACTGTCCTCGTCAGTTGCCTGAGTCAGGCGCAGTCGGTGGTCGTAGATGCAACGCCGAAAGGCAATTTCGCTACCTTTAAGCGTAAAGATGTCCTCACCCTCCGACACAATACGCAATTGATAGAGAGAGACGTGACGCTTCAGCAACGTAATATCATTTCTTAAGCTGTAGATACTGATAAACCACTCGGCTTCCCGCTCAGCAAGCCTCACGCCCTGCTCATCAAACAGCAGTGCCTCCAGCATGGCAGCGCGACGTTGTGCCCCCGAACGTGTTTCATTCCATGGCCGTTGGCACTGATCCAGTAAAACCTGCAGAGCCTCAGGCTCGCTAATCTGTAATGAGAAGCCGTTTTTTCGCGAATAGATAAGACGGTTACCAGACTGGCTGACGATGTCACCCACTTCTTTGAGGTCAGTACGGATGGTTCTTGTTGACACCTTCATCTCTTTTGCCAGGGCGGCCTGCGTGATATCGCCCTGCGCGAGTGTCATGAAGATGTCCCTGACCCGTTTGCTGGTGAACAGTCTCATGGTTATATCCGTTTAATCAGCACCGTCTGCACGTCGTTAGGCTTGAGCGTCTGCCGTGCCTGCATGGGCGTCATCTCATCGAGCATTACGCAGCGCGCGTCCTGCAGAGGCGGAATCACGACATCGGTTTCCAGATGGGGATTATAAAATCTGATGATGATTCCGCTGTGGTCTTCCGCACATTTCACCGCACTGACCAGGGCATCGCGATGTGTTGCTGGCAGGCTTAGCGCGCTATAAGTTTCGGGATAATCCCGCACCTCGTCATTCAGACAAAAACGCAGTCGTCCGTTCAGGAAGTCGCTGTCCTGATAAACGGGAAACTCGGTCAGCCAGGTTTTCGACACGCGCGCATGTTGGGCCTCATCGAATGTGCCGAGGTAAGTTCGCCAGCCAAATGAGAAGGTCATAGTTTTCAACAGCTGGGCATCGGGCGTTTCTACGATACTTTCACCTGACGCGCGGCCCGGCCGATAAAGCAGATTTTCTTTACCCATAAAGCCAAATGTGCGGAACAGCGTCAGCGAGAGCGTATTGAAATCATCCCCGACGATTTCGTATTCACGCACACCATTGGTGTGCAGCGTAAAGCCGTGCTGCTCATCGTGGAGATTGACGTAGCTTTGCATCGGTTCAATCGAGATCGGTTTTTCCTGCCAGCGCTCTTCTTCCCAGCACTGCAGCGCCTTGCCAAGTTGCACCGGTCGGGTGACCGCGCCAAACAGCTGATCGGCACAGGAAACCCGGGCCGCAATATCAGTGGCAAAGTGCACACAAAGACGATGACTCAGAACGTTGTTATCCACTTCCACATTAAAGCGAATAAGATCGTCATTCTGCAGAACGACTTTTACCTTGAGGTTCAGGGTTGTCGTGGCAGTGCCTGCCGCCCTTTCGGCTAAATCAGCCGGGACCTTGAGCGCGTAGCGAAGTATCAGGCCCTGGCTGACGGTACTCTTTTGTTTCTGAACGGTCGTCATGGCACCCTCAGACGTAATCATCCAGTCGGCCCGAGGCGGCGAATAATTGTATGAATCCCCATCATCACCGTTTTCCACAAACAGCATTTGCCGCGGATAGCGTTTACCGCTCCGTTTATCGGTAATGGTTAACAGGCCATCGGCTTCCGCCTGAATATGGTAAACGTCATTTTCAGCCGTTGTCTCCTGGCTCAGCGCTGGCCTCGCGGCGTTATCCTCACTGAAATCAATGTACCAGCGGTCATAGCCCAGTGCCGGTAATACCGGGCTGTTAACGGTCAGACGCGTACGGCAGACTTTTTCAGGTTTATGCCAGGCTTTGCCCGGATCGAGGCGAATCGTCTGATTAAGTACGTATTGCGTCAGATCTTCTTCAGACTCGATAACACAGGGGATTGCTTTGCCGTTGCCGTCACGCAAGGTAAACGGCAGCCCCGGCAGCCAGGCCTCAAAGGTTATGCCAGGAGCAACACTCCACGGCAGTGGATTGAATACGGTGAAGGTAAAATCATGCTGGCGTGGAATGCGCTGTGTGATCAGTCGGGTATGTAACTCCAGTAAATTCTGCGCCAGCCCTTTGGCTTCTTTATAGCGGAAGAAGACATCCTGATTGGTATCATCGCTGTTACATCCGCCGATGCTGTCATGGGCGGCGTTGTAAAACATCAGTTTCCATATCGTTGCGACAATATGTTTGGGATAGGCATTGCCCAGGCTCTGACTTATCGCCAGCACAGGCTCAAGCGTATCCACCAACAGCGATTCAACTTCATTGTTTAACAGTTTCAGGTCGGCACGACAGGAGAAGATCGTTTTGTGCACGCGCGAATGCTTAGCTTCGGTCAGTTCACCCTTTAGCGTTCGAACCTCTGCACCGGCTTCCTGTTCCAGCATCTTAACGACAGTCAGCGGATTGCTGATGAGGTACTCGCGGCTATCATCACGGGCATTAAACTGCTCGACTAATTCTGGCAAGTTGCGGCGCACGGGAGCCTGGTCGAAGCCATGAGGAAACAGCAGGTGCTGGCGATGACTACGCGCTTCTATTGCAGCCATCTTCTCATCAAGAAAGGCTTTCATGGTTTCAGGCGTTTCATCCAGCAAGCCGCCGTAGTGATAACCCCACGGCATCTGCAGGGCAAAAACCCGGTCACCGTTATCACCCTGCCAGAAAAATTCTGTTTCGTGCAGCGTATTGTCGGCGATGCCGCGCCAGAATAAGGCGTGATGGATACCGAACTGGCGATAGAGTTGCGGCATATTGCCGCCCTGGCCAAAACAGTCCGGAACATAGCCCAGCATCATTACGTTGCCATGGCGTTGAGCCACTTCCATACCGTAAAACAAATTCCTGACAACAGACTCCTGATGAATCACCAACTGATCCGTTTGGGTAAACCACGGCCCCGTCAGCAAACGTTCATCGGCGATCAGTTTCGTGAGTCTGGCTCGATCCTCAGGAGCCCACTGAAGATAGCTTTCGATAAGTGAGCTTTGTGCGTCTAATAAATAGCAGGGAAACTCAGGATGGGTTTCCAGTACCTGAATAAGATTTTTAATATGGTTGTACAGGTAAATCCGCGAGCGTGAAGACGTAAAATACCACTCCTGATCCCAGTGCGTGTGCGTATAGAGATGAACTGTCCGCTTTTTCATATTATTAACCTTACTAAAAACCGCTTTAGTCGAATTTAATTTCAATATCGTCCGGGGAAGTATTGATGCTCTCGCTGTTCGCATCCGTCTCATTAAAATTCACTAAAACGTTAGCGCCTATTGCGATCACCAAGGTGCCCACCAGCGCGCCAAGAAAATAGGCCCACGGATTCCCGACGGTAAAACCACCGTACAAGCCCCCCAACGGCGGCATAATGGGATAAGCTTTAAACAGCGCCACCGTCATTGAACCCATGGCGCCCGCCAGTATGTTTAACGGAATTAATCGCGCGGGATTTTTTAACGTAAACGGTATTGCCCCTTCGGATATTCCCAGAATGCCCATAATCACCGAGCCATTACCGGCTTCTTTTAGGGTTTCACTGAAGTTACTTGGCCGGATAAAGCGGGCAGCGGCATAGCCTAATGGCGGAATAATAATCGCGACATTGACCAAAATAGCCGGTAAATAAACGCCACTCATAAACAACACATTTCCCGTGCCCCATGCCGCTTTATTAACCGGCCCGCCAAGGTCAAAACAGATCATGCCGCCCAGTACCGCAGCCAGCACAACGGTATTGGTGCCGTCTTCGGTCATGCGCTGCACCCAGGCCATCAGCGAACTGTTGAGCCAGTGCAGGACATCGCCCAGCAGCAACAGCATCACGACAACCTGCAGCCCAACGGTAATAAACGGCAGGATGATTAGGGGCACGGACGAAGCGGCAGAACCGGTGATGCGGATTTTTCGTGATACCCATTCCGCAGAATAACCCGCCAGTAAGCCGCCCAGTACCGCTCCCAGAAAACCGGATCCGGTAACAGAGGCAATCAGCCCCGCCGCAAAACCTGGCGCCAGCCCTTTTTTCCCGGCTATTGAATAGGCAACGTAAGCACCTAATACGTAATTCATTAATCCAATGATTTTGAAGCCGATATCCTGGGCAAGATACAGCCATTTTTCCAGCCCGCTACTGTGGGCAAAGCTGTCCAGATTGGGTTCACCCAGGATGATGCCGATAATCTTGGCCACGGCGACGACTAACGAGCCGGCAATAATGACGGGCAGCGCAAAAGAGATCCCTGTCATTAAATGGTTTTTGATATTGACCATAGTTTTTTTCATAGTGTCACCAATATCACGGGTTACGGCGCGCCTCGACAGCCGCCACGCATTTTGCAATGACCTCGGCTGCATGTCCGACGCACTGACTGATTTTCACCCTAATGACTGTCTTACCGGCAAAGCGCTCTTCTTCTTCAATCGAGCGATCGGCGGCAATCAGCACAAAGTCCGCTTCAGCAATATGTTGCGGGGTTAATTTATCGATCATCCCCATCGCCCCTTGCTGTTCGATATGCACCTGATGGCCCAGCTTTCTTCCCTCTTTCTCAAGCGATTTGGCTGCCATTGGCGTATGGGCTAAGCCCGCAATACAGGACGTGACGCCTACGATATTCATGCTTCCTCCTTAAACTGGATTCGTTGCACCATAAACTGGAACAGGGCATCCCTGTTTTCGAGCGTAAATAAGGCTCGCCTGAAATCATCATCAACAATCTGGCTTGCCAGCGCGTTTATGATTTTTAAATGCAGAAGACTGGCGCCAGATTTTGGTACCAAAAGTGCGAAGATTATTTTGATGGGTTCGCCATCCAGACTTTGCCATTCAATTGCGTCATTCAGCCGAATAAAAATCACGCCGGCTTTTATTACGTTGTCCGTTTTGGCATGAGGCATGGCGATTTGACTTTCAAAACCCGTGGAATATTCATGCTCGCGCTGCCAGAGATCCGTTTTAATGTCATCTGCACTCAGCGCCCATCCCTGTGCAACCGCGTGCGAAGCAATAAAATCAAAGACCTCGTCTTTGCTGGTAAATGCTTTATTTAAGAATATGCTTTCGCGATCAATAAGCATGTTTTCCCTCTTGCCGGATTGTTCCGTACCTTGATGAAAATCCTAACGGAAACCTAAGGTATGTAAACACAAGCGGTTTCCGGTATGGTGCGGAAGATGTCTGCGGCAGAGCGGGCCAGAAATGGGAGGCAGGTCTAAATAATAACTTTCTTTGAGATATGGATCACGTGGAGGAATAAGGACAGGTTTTAGAGGTGTTTGTAAGGTGGTAAAGAATAGGGATATTTGAAAAGGAGGTTGGAGGGAATAAAAGAATTCAGCTGAGTGATTATGGCAAGAGGGAATGGTGTTTTGTTATATGTTAAATAATCTTATGTAGAAGCCCCTGAAAGGTAATACAAAATTGAAGTAGTACTTACAATCAAGATTGATTGAAACCCTATATAGATAAAGAAGTCTTAAATACCAACTTTATAGATTCTTTCTTGAAATTATCATTAGAGAGCATACACTCTAACCTCCTGATACAACCGGAAAATCCATAATTATTTAGCTATTAAAACTACAGCACCCGCAATTACCCTCTTCGCACACCACTTGAAAGCGCGCTAATAACCTCAAGGAAAAAAATATTTCAAAAACCCCTTCAAAAAATTCAATTAAAATAGCGCCATCAAAAGTTGGCAACTGAATTCTTACCTTTCCCTCACTACGAAATCTCCCGGGCCATTCCAGGCTATCTCCTTATAAGGCATATTAATTTCACCTCTTTCCTTAAGGTAATCCATAACCTGAGATGGAGCCCACCCCTGTCCGTATGAAAACAATGCTCCCATCTCAATAAGTTTTTTCAATACAGTAATCTTATCATTTCCATCTTTAAAATTAACACAGTAAGAACATCCCGCCTCAAGATAACCACGCATCGATAAAATAGAAATATCATGACCGCAACCTACTGATTTAATCACAACTATTTTATCTTCCAATATAGTCACAACAATAGCCTTTAACATTTCACTCCTTAAATAATTTCAATCAGCTTATTTTCACCAATATTTACTTAAGATTAGATAACTCCTTTTTAAACTTTGCTATCAACTCAATCCATTCGTTATATGAATTATTTTTAACATAACAATCACCCAACCATTTTGAATGGCAACGTGAAAGTAAACTTTCGATAGCGCTCAACCTCTCAGAGTCGCTTTTACTTAATGTCAATACCTTACCCATTAGACTTTTTATTTCATTCGCTTCATCTACGTAAGAAGCAAACATCAATGCTTCGTATATTTTCAAACTAGTTTTATCTATACTCATGGCGTTTTTGGTGCCTCTTTGATACTCATCACCTGTGAAGTTTATTCGCTACTCTCTAGTGAATTTCTTAATCGCCATTTAGAATTTAACATTCCATTGTTATTGATAATAAACCGCAAAATAACCACAGACCTTAATGCTCATATAAACCAGAAATGTGAGTTCGCTGATATTATTAATTTCGAATTTCTTTGAACAGTTTATCCCGCATGTGAGCCCTATCGGGTCCTGCTGGGTAAACCGAGCGCTGTCCGGGTCATAATAGCGGAACAAATTATAGTGGAGCCCGGTTAATTCGGCACCTGTGGCGCCTCACCCCTTTGGCTATCGCTAAAGCGATGTTCAAATTTGCTTAAGCAAATTAGGTACTGGCCTTACATGCCCAGGTTCTGCTCTACCACCGGAATTCGCTGGTTAGACTCGCGCAGCAGTTTGCCCCACGGGCTCTTAACACCTTCCCATACTTTTTGCCTTTATTAAGTTCGTCATAATATCCACCGTAAAATCAATGCATAATTCAAATTAAATTTAATTAATTCAAGTTTCACTGCCAAATATTAAATAACTGTTTCCAGATTTCCATCTCTTCATCTGTAGCAAGACTATAATCGCCAGTAACCTTTCGATAATTCATGAAACAAACGTCAATGGCCCGAATTGAAACTGTTTTATTCTTACGGCTCCCATCAATGATAAATTTCATCTTATCGCGATATTCTTCATCTTTAATCATTTTTTGGAAAAAGACCTCAAGAAAATCTAAAACTTCATTATAGGAAAATAAATCTATCATTCTCTCCCCTATAAAATATCAACTTTATCAAACTCTATTACACTTGAATTAGCATGCATTTTTTGATTTCTCCAGCACCATATTCTGAGGACGCTTAGATGAATGGTCAAGAGGGGGCTCCCTCTCTATCACCAAACATTCGAGGATGACGCACTTGTGGCACGCAGTTTCCAAAAAATTGCAACGTATCACCCCCCTAAATCTGATATAACTCTATGATTTGTAGATTAATATCAAAAAATAAAATGTAAACTCCTTGAAATCGGCACCTGCGGTGCCTCATCCCTTGGGGCCATCACTGAAGCGATATTCAAATTTGCTTAAGCAAATTAATCCCGGTCCAGATACTTGCCCTGAATACGCAGGTTTTGCTCCACCACCGGAATTCGCTGGTTAGACTCGCGCAGCAGTTTGCCCCACGGGCTGTTCACGCCTTTCCAGGTCTTTTGACCTTCAGCATCGGTCAGCAGTTCTGGCGTGCCGTTAACCGCGCAGTGGAACCAGAATATCTCCGGGCTTTCCACGCCATCAATACGGGCCAAATGCTCATAGCTCTGGCTGTCGCTATAGACGTAGGTCAGCGGAATGTCGTCGTGGATCTCCTGCAGCAGGCGGTAGCCTTCCCAGACAAAGCGCGTTGTGACGGCCCTGGCAGACGGCCTGCCCTGTAACAGCTGCTGGCGGGTTTTACTGATGCGACGTCCCAGCGGATCGTAGCGGAAACTCACCTTAGTGCGTGGCTTATTGCGGTCCCGCGGTTCGCTGATCACATCCGTCAGGCGATGCTCACCATCGTAACGGTAGCGCCAGCGGGTCTGGCCGTCACCCTTTTCGGTGGTGCGGCCATGAATGTCGTACTGCCAGCGGATACCGTTCAGTTCAGTGACGCGGTTATGCATGATGTGGGAAGCGGCATGGCGATCCAGCGGGTTGCCAGCACTGTCCCAGCAGCAGTGACCTTTACCAAGTTGCACGCCATCCTGAGAAAATAGCCAAATAACATTTTAATATTGCTGGGTATTCCTCACTATCAGCACTCACAATAATAACTTACGTCTGACTTTAGGCTTTACAATTTTTTTACTCATTTAAAACTTAAAGATTATTATCATTTATTATTTTCCATATTTTGCTCTTTACAGAATCCAAAAATTTATTAGCTTCACTCCTTTCTTTTTCATCATCGCGCCAAATATAAAAATCAGTAAAAGAACCATTCCCCTGTTCCATTGTTTTCCATGTATCACAAGCTTCCTCTAAGCTCTCTTTTTCAGAAGCACCTTCCTTGTTTAAGCAAATATCAAGTTTTTCAATTATTGCCAACACTCCTCTCATCCAATTTTTTTCATGTTCTTTCTCAAGGATTTTTTTCAGAATTCCAAATTCAATCAATAAATCGGCAGATATCTTTCTATAATCCATATAATTACCTCAACGGCCAACTATCAAGCACTTCTACTCCACTTAGTCGCCATGGTTGCTCAACAAATATTTGAGTTATATTTTGCCCACCGAGATAGGCCCCACCTTGATAGCCGACAGGTCCTTCATAAATAGTAGTTCCTTTAGGAATAACTATCTTATATACAGACTCGATTGGAGAAGTACCTGTCAATGTACCATTCTTATCTATCCACTGCGGCTTTACAGCTAAGTCTATATGTACTTTTGCTACAGAATCAGCAGGATTTCTAGTAAACCATTGTCCTAAAGCATTTTTACCACCGCCAGCTTTACCTGCTCTGTAAAGTACTAAATCATGTTCCAAAACATGAACGTTATATTTCCCACCCGCAAAGTTTGCGGCTGGATTCCCATTTATTTTTGCCAAAGGACCAGGGTTGTTAACCATGTCATATTTATAATCATTTTTACATCGATTTAAACCTAATTGATCAGTCCAGCTTAAAGCATTTGGTGCGTAGCTATATAAATTAATCCCGCCCGCCAGCCCTATCGGGTCATGCTGCGTAAACCGGCCGCTGTCCGGGTCATAGTAGCGAAACAGATTATAGTGCAGCCCGGTTTCACGGTCCAGGTACTGGCCCTGCATACGCAGGTTCTGCTCCACCACCGGAATTCGCTGGTTAGACTCGCGCAGCAGTTTGCCCCATGGGCTGTTCACACCTTCCCAGGTCTTCTGGCCTTCAACGTCGGTCAGCAGCTCGGGCGTACCATTCGCGGCGCAGTGAAACCAGAATATCTCCGGGCTTTCCACGCCATCAATACGGGCCAGCGGCTCATAGCTCTGGCTGTCGCTGTACACATAGGTAAGTGGAGTATCGTCGTGGATCTCCTGCAGCAGACGATAGCCTTCCCAGACAAAGCGCGTTGTGATGGCCTTGCCAGATGGTCTCCCCTGTAACAGTTGCTGGCGGGTTTTACTGATGCGACGCCCCAGCGGATCGTAGCGGAAGCTCACCTTAGTACGTGGCTTATTGCGGTCCCGCGGTTCGCTGATCACATCCGTCAGGCGGTGTTCATCATCGTAACGGTAGCGCCAGCGGGTCTGGCCGTCATCCTTTTCGGTGGTGCGTCCATGAATGTCGTACTGCCAGCGGATACCATTCAGTTCAGTGACGCGGTTATGCATGATGTGGGAAGCGGCATGGCGATCCAGCGGGTTGCCTGCGCCATCCCAGCGCCACTGCTCATTACCCGGCTGCGCGCCTTCCTGAGACAGCAGCCGACCGGCGTTATCGTAGTGCCATAATGTCTGGCTGAACGGGTTATCGTCGCGCTCTTCACGGATTAGGTTGTTGCCGTAATCGAAGTCCCGCCGACGGGACCAGAACCGCGGCGCAGGACGCTGTGCTTCACCTTTGAAAACGTCACGGCGGCGCAGCCTGCCCAACCGGTCATACTCACTGCGCGTGGTCAGGCCGCCCTGCGTGCGGCTGAGTTCCCGATGCAATGTGTCACGGGTAAACTCAGTGACCGGCAGGTTGTCCAGCGCGATGCTCAGTAAATGGCCGCTGCCGTAGTAAAGCTGCTTCAGGTTGCGACCATCCGGCAGGGTTAAGGCCGTGCAGTTACCCAGCGCGTCGTAATCCCAGGCCAGCGCGCCCTGTTCACCCTGCTCACCTACGATACGGCCCAGCGCATCATAGGTAAACGCAATCTCCTGCTCGGCCTGCTGGCTCCACTCGGTGTCAGACAGCGGCAGATGCTGCGACACTTTACTTAACTGCCCACCACCGCTGTAGTGATAGCGCGTCTGGCCTTCCGGCGTGGTCCGCGCCAGCAGTTGCCCCGCACGGCTCCAGTGATAGCGATGGGTAATGGACTGAGGATGTCCGGCGGCAAAGGTGCGTGATACCGTACGGCCCGCCGCATCATAGTCATATCGCGTGGCAACGCCATCCAGCCCAACCTGGGCCAGCAACAGGGAATCTGCGCCCCACTCGAACTGATACTGCTCGCCATTCTCGTTTTGCAGCGCTGTCAACCGACCACGGCTGTCCCAGCTGCGCTGAACCGTCTCGCCCTGGGCATTACGGTTGGAGATTAAGCGCCCGACGTTGTCGTAGCGGAATTCACTACGTTTACCATCCGCTGACTCGTGGGCCAGTGGCAGGCCGTTGTCGCTCCAACGCAATCGCTCTTCCCAGCCCTCTGCCCGCTCCAGCAGAACAGGACGGCCCGCAGCATCATAGTGATACCGGGTTTCTTCACCATCCGGCGCAGTCACACAACTGAGCCAGCCAAGGGGATGATAGCGGTAGCGCGTCGTCAGCCCTGAACAGTCTGTCTCGCGGATAACCTGGCCGGCATCATTGAATTCACGACGGTAGCTGTTGCCTGCCGCGTCAATCTCTTCGACAACCAGCCCAAACTCATCCCGCTTATAGAAGGTACTCTGCCCTAGCGCATCAACCACGCGCTCAAGGCCATGATGGGGATCGTAATAGTATTTCGTGGTGGCACCGTCAGCCCCGGCAACGACCGTGGGCAGAGAACGGTGTGACAGCCATTGCACCGCCTGTACACCGCCGTCCGCATCTTTCTCTTCTACACGGTTGCCGAGATCGTCATAGGTGAAGCTCACCGCATTACCCAGCGGATCGATACGGCGCGTCAGAAGTTCGTTTTCATCCCACTCATAGCGCCAGGTCTCGCCCCGCTCATCAATAAAGCAGGTGATAAGCCCTGCAGCATTCCAGTGATGTTCGCGCTGCTGACCGTCATAGGTCGATACGCGCGTGATGCCAGCATCAAGATCATAATGCATGTGACAGCCGTCACCGGTATTGGTGCGGTTTTCAACGACGCGCCAGTGATCCAGCTTCTGCCAGCGATATTCGCTTTCCAGCCCGCCCGGCAGTTGATGCCAGACCATTAACCCGTCATCGTTGTAACGGAAACGACGCGAGACAACGCCTGCGGCATCGGTGACGCTGGCAAGCTGGCCCTGTTCATTGTAAGTCCAGTGCGTTAATGGCCAGTGCTGCTCACCATCAAAGTGACTGGCCGAGGTCGGGCGCTCTGCATGCTGTTTGTCGTCGTAATGCAGGGTAACGTCAATAGCCAGCGGCGCGTCATGAATGCGTATCAGGCGAGCCTGCTCATCCCAGCCCATCTCCAGCGCATTGCCGTATTCGTCGCTCAGTGAAGCCAGCCGCAGCACTTGCGGATCAGCGGCCGTACGTCTGTACAGACGCCATACCGCACCGTCGTCGTCGGCAATGGCGATATCACCCAGTTCGTTGCGCCTTACCATCAGCCCTTCGCTGATGCTGTAGAGCACCTCTTTTTCACCGGGAACCGCAAAGCTCAGCTCGCGCCCGTTGTCATCAAACCAGGTCGCCTGATTGCCATCCAGCGTTAAATAGCTGTCAAACACCGTCGCCCAGCCCAGACCAAATAATCCGCTGCGATGGGTCAGGCTGTTATAGCTACGCTGGAAACTGAGCGGGAAGCGACCAGGAAGGGAGAAATCGCGCTCGGCATCATCGTTAAGCACTTTGACGCCGGTGGAGGCATGAACCGGAAACAGCGATGAGAAGGCGGCGTTGATGGCCATATCCGCCATCATCCCGCCCACGGCGCTCGCCAGCGCACAGGGCATGTTTTTCAGAATCTGGCTGGGCCGACCACGAATCAGGGAAAGGCCGATCATCATCACGGCCAGACCTGGCACCTTGCCACTTTTAATCTCTCTTACTGTGACGGTTTCACCACCAATGATGACATTGGGGGAAACATCGTCACTCACGGTGGCATCACAGGTGGTTTTATCCTTTGCGCGCACCGCAGGCTGGCCATTGATAAAGACGCTTTTCGATCCCTGCGCCAGATATTGCGGTGCGCTGTGCTTTTCACAGGCCACTTTGTCCTGTTCAAGCGGAGAGGTGCCAGCGTCGGCGGAAGCTACCGTGGGTTGCCACATTGCACTGCCAAACTGACCCACCGCAGAGAGCAGCATGCCGCCATAGTCTGCGAAACTCTTGGGCGATTGCGGTTCCGGTGGCGGCGTATCTCCGGGCGTAAGCATCCCGGCCGCGCGTGCAGCTAAAAGACCATTCACGTGAACATTCTCTGATCCGCTGGCGATCACACCGGCTGGAGAAGGCGGGAATATCATGTCTCCCAGCCCATCGGCCGCTTTAGTGATGTCATCCGAAATGCCCGCAGCATTCGCTAATACACCGCCAATAATGCCGCTGAGCAGACAGCTGGAACCAATGGCTGCGACGCCTGCCGCAGCCATTCCTGCCCCCAGCAATGGTGCTGCTGCTGTAGCCGCCGCACCGACCGCCGCACCGATCACCGCGTAGGCTGCGCCCTCAGCGACAATACTGGTGATATCAGCGAAAATGCTGGAATGAATGATCTCATCGCCCACGCGGGCCGCACGGTTATCCATAGCTTATGCTTTCCGTGGGTTGTTCAGACTCAGGCTTTGTTTGAAGGCATTCCAACGCTGGCCGTCTTCTTCATTGAAAGCGCGCATCGCGGAGAGGGTAAAAATCATTAAGATGTTGCTATCCGGAACCCGGGTCGCCAACTGTCGCTGCCACACGGCTTGTCCGTTACGATCGAAGGCGGTTTCAACTTCTAGCGCACGCAAAGCGTTATCCGCGCCAGCCGTAACCCGAACAAATTCCGTCTGCTGAATATGGCCCATCTGGCTGCGCAACGTGTCCCACTGGCGCTGAAACTCTTTTTCCGCATCGCTGTCTTCAGGAATCACACCACGGCTCACCACTAATGCCAGTCCGCTGGCGTCATCCCGCAAAATATTCATGGTGGTGTCCTGCCAGGCGGCAGGAAACAGCGCAAAAGCGCCTTCATTAAACTGATAATTCATTGGATGTCCGTTTTATTGATTGTTTGTGGCGGGTGGAACCAGGCTACGATAATCGCCATCCGCGTTATCGGCATTTGTGAGTATCTGTGTGTTATCACGGGCAACTTTGATATCAAAAAGCCGGGGAGAAATATCCGGGTCCCCGCCGCAACTGACGTCATGGTTGTCTTCACGAACCGTGATGATGTAGAACGCCTTCTCACTGGTGTCATCCAGGTCGTATCTCAGACATTGATCATCAAGCGCGGTGAGGTGATAAGTATGAATCGCGTTCGTCGCTAAGGCGATAGCCTGATCAGCGCTGACTTCATGTTGCTCTGCACTCATGGTGGTATTCAACATAATGTGGCTGACTTTTTGCTGGTCAATTTCGAACATCAACTGCTTCTCACCCATCTTATAGATAAGCCACTGCTGATTATCACTGTTATCTTCTTTTCCGGGTCCATAGGCTTTCTGAACCTGTTCCACGCTATCGCCGACGATTATGTTACGAGCCGTCGGCACGCTGTCACCGTCCAATAGGATCTCTGCCAGAATTGCATGGCTGGCGTTTCCTACCGCCGTCGCGCTGAATAACTGAAAGCCTTCATAGGTATGTTGGTAATAGTTGTACCGTTGCTCATTGATGACGACTTCTCCGGCCACAACGGAACTCAGGGCTTTGCCTGCGCGTATGAAGCTTTGGTTGTTCCATGCGTCGCCGGGGGTGAAAGCGTAGTCGTTGAGCAGAACGGAAAAATCTCCCTCATTTAAAGCGGGAGTTACGGTTTCTGCAGTGGATTCAGCCCTGGCAAGGCACGATACCAACATAAGGACAGCCACAAACAATAAGCTGCTGAAAAGACGATTTATGAACATTGTGCTTTTATCATGGTAAAGGCACGAGAGTATCAAATGAAACCGGTGTCGGCATTAGGTTACCATCACGATCTTCAACAAGTTGCCACGAAAGATTTGCCCCTTTTAAGGTGACTCTGGCTTTCCTGCGGTCGGGTTCACCTGACGAGGAAGGGAATGAAAGCATAGCAGTGTTACCGCTCACGCGTCCGTGCAATATATGGGGATTATCATCATCAGGACAATCTATCTGCTCAGTACCATTCATATAACAGTAGGTGCCGGTAATATCATCGCCATGCTGTACCAGCGTCACATTAAGCGTACCGTTCTTTTCGCTCTCTCCATACCAACTGCCCGTTAAAGGTGCTGAAGGAGCTAACTCATCTGCACGATTAATTGTCATTTTTAAATAACAGCGATCGCCTGCAATTAATTCAGCATCCTCGTTTGCTGCGTTAGCAATTTGCGCGTTGCAGTTAGTATCACGATATTTAACCCATTGACGCTGCGCCTCCACATAACGCTGCCTGGCATCTTCACGGCGCGTTGCCAAAAAATGTTGGTAGTTTTGGTTCAGCCGTGCATCCTGACGCTTGATTTCGTTGCGGTAGCAATTACTTAATTTCTCATTCGTTGCGCTACTTTTACTTAAGCAGACCAAGAAAATGCGCCCTTCATCATTAAGTGTGACGTGATTTTTTTCATTAGCCTTGCTGGTGCTACTTATTAGAAAAACAGATAAAGAAAAAATTAAAATTAAAGAAAAACGAGGCATTATCAAGACGCACCGTATAAGTTGAGAATTATCAGGACTTGAGGCAGCAAAAAAATCAATCATGATTAAATTTTAAACAGATTACTACACGTTCGCGCCAGTCACATAAAACCTAACGCCTTCATTAATCAATAAAAAACTTAAATCCTTATAAATATAAAAATTCATATTAATCAAAAAGCATCATCACAGCAAACCAAACAAGAAAACAAGGGTGCTAAACTTTAAGCACCCTTGTTTATTAAATTACAGCTAATTACTCTTTTTTTGCTGAGCATCCTGATTGTAGTCTGGAGCAATACCTTTATGCATATCAATTAATCTGTCTTTTTCAACCCAGCCAGTAACTTGGTCACCGTCATCAGAAAGATACATGACACTGTAATAACCATGATATTCAACGTAGGCATATAGGCTATTACCCGGAATGACGAAAACTCCTTTTTCCAAACATTTCTTATCTGGAGCAGAGTAAAACTGTAACCGGCCTTCCCCACCTACTTTGAAAACATTATCAGTATTATCAAAACTTATGCCTTTAGCATTTGCAAGTTTATCAAGGTCCGCACAAAAATCATTTGCCAAAACCTTACACGGCAGCACCAAAAAAACCATTATTAATATCTTAATCATACCTACCCTAAGCTTTAACAACACGCACTAAACAATAGAATTAATTTACACTAATGAACTGTTCGGCCAGGCTCAACCAAAGCTGAAATGAAGAAAGATGTATATAATGGACAAGAAATTGATTAAAGCATATTAAAAAAGTAAATTGATTATTAAATTACTTTAAGACAAAAAATAATTGCCATTTGGTTAATTATTTAATCACTCCACAAGAACCCTTCAATGGAGGTTTTAGTTGTCAATACGGCTTATCTTTGACAATTACCTTCTCTCTTATAATTATGTTAATTATTGAATGGTAGTAATAGTAACGTTAGTCAGGCAAATAGGTTTTTTCTGATTAAATGAAAATGTGATCTCATTTTTATCCATATCAGAAAAACTCGTATAGCTGGTTGTCTCATTTTCAGAATCCCCACGCGGGTAATTTGATAACTTAGCATCATGGTAATGCTTCTTGACATCACTGAGCGTGAAGCACCTTCCATTAAGTGAGAAGCGCAGAAAAGGTGCCATACCTCCCGACGATTTACTGAGACGCAATTCAATATCGGTTATGGTCGATGCATCTTCAAGCTTTACTTTTTCGCGAACCTGATAAAAATTGATGTATTCGTTCTGATTTATTAATTTGAACGCTAGCGGCGCACGATTAACATCATCTACAGTGAGTTTTTTTACTACAGGATTCATCTGCGGGATAAAATGCCATACATCTCTTGCTTGTATTCTGGCATCAGCCACTCCACTTACCAAAACACTTAACAGCAACACTATTGCTCTAATGTTGTACTGACCAATTATTTTGGTGCAGTCTATATAAAGCCATTGCGCACTGTTTTTTTGTGGTGACACTTTCACTATTACCACAACATCTCCAGGCTTTTAATCAAGAAACGAACAAGTAAGAGATAATATATAAATGTCGCTAAAGATAATATAACCATTACCTAAAAAATCTTAAGCTTGAGAAAATCATCTGGTGGTTAAAGAATGTTGAAACGCTATCTAATTTATTCTTATGAGACGAATGTATTTGTACAACTGAACCTATTACAATGCATACTGCATCACATGTAAACATCATCAAGATTATCAAATTAATAAATAACTTCATCTCTATTTACTTTACGGTTAAATATTCATCGACACTTTCCTTTAAGGCTGAAAAATTCTTTTGAATAGTAACTTACCAGACTACGCAGCATGTTGTTCTCCAAGGGCGCTTTGATAGCAATTGAAAGCAACTCTTTTTTTGGTGACATGCCTTATACTAAGAAATTTATAAAGAATAGAAACTTGGTAGCGGGCTTAACAGCCCGCTACCAATAATCATCTTAGCTGCCTGATTTAATTCTGCGTAAAGAATTATAAAGGCTTTTATTTAGTTATCAGTGTTAAGTGTCATCATAACATGACTGATTTTTTCATGTTCAAGCTGAAAAGAGATGCGCTTATTATCAGCATCATAATATAACCAATGCTGATTATCACTGTCAGCCGTTGTACCTTGGCCATACTTGCTGATCAGCGTAGCCTGGGTGTCGCCAATCTTGATGCCCCTGGCTGTTTCAATTGCGGGAGTGTTAATGCTTATCTGCGCAATAAGGTAGCTGTCAATGTCGCGCTTTTCCTGTTGCCAGAACAGATTCGCAGTGTAGATTTCAAAACCGTCAAATTGATGCTGATAGTACTTATAGCTCATGTCTCCAGCTGGCACATCGCCTACAAAATTTTCGCTAAGCTGCTCGCCTGCCTGCTTCTTGACCTGATCGCTCCATTTTTCACCTAATGAAAAAAGGTGATTGTTAATTTTGACACTAAAATCACTTGCACTGATTTTAGCAGGAGCTGCGAGGGTCGCTGCCGCAACAGCCATATTAACCTGAGTGGCAGGGAATAGCAGAACAAATAAAAACGCTGCTTTCTTGAGAGAAAAAATCATATTTATCAATCCTTTAATTATACTCAGGCACGTCATAAGAAAGATTCGCATTTGGAAAGCTGTCGAACATTTTTTTCATGCTGGTTGTCTGAGCCGTTGCCCAGTTGACATCTGTGGCATACTGGTGCGTTCCCGGTGAGGCCGGATTCCAGCGCATTTTATACAAAGTATTCTGGCCAGAGCCAACAAACTTATCAGATATCCATTTTGCGCCGCCATCAATGGCCTTCGCCGGAGTTGTCCACCCTTGTTTGTAGGCATAGTTAGCACCGGTTTGTACAGCATTTCCATCCAGCGCTCCAATGCCATACATATTATAAACTTTAGTTCCATTGACCATCACGCCTTTGGCCAACTCACTGGTGCCATTTCCCGTCTCCAGCGCGGAATGCGCTGCGAGGTAAGCCTCATTGACATTGTATTTTTTTGCCGCATCCAGGTAAGTCTGTTCCTGACCAGCAAGCGTGCCCTTATCTTTAAGAAAGTTGCTCATCTCATCTTTACTAATCCCAGATGAGGAAGAAAGATCAACAAATTGATATTTGTCTTTACCTTCCATATGGTTAGCAGGATCGACATATTTCTTAATATCTTCCTCTGTTGCGGGTACAAAACCTTTCGTCGCGTTATCCCATTTAACTGGCTTTGCTTTCAGCCCCTTTTGTTTTTTAACCATCTCATCAACCGTGTAGTTATATTTACTCTTCTTGTCCCCAGAATTTGCTAACGGTGCAGCGGTTGCTTTTGCAGGTGCTGCCGCAGCTTTAGGTGCTGCCGGGGCCGCCTGCCCCTTTTGCTTTGGGGGGAAAAGATTCACAACGGCCTGATTGATGTTGCCTTTGTGGCCAGCACCAGGTGCCCCCGTACCCGGCTGCGCACCGGATGTATTTAAATTGAGTTTTCCGCCTGATGTAGTGATGTGTCCATCACCGTTAACAAAAAGATTGAAGCCCTTACCGACAATATTGATATGACCATTAGCATTGAGTTCGATAGCACTTTCGCCGCATTCAAGGCGTAACTTAGTTCCTGACCCAAGAACGTAGGTTTCGACAACGTTGTCGATTTTTCCTTGTCCCGTTAAACGCTCTTCGCCACCTTTAACACCATGCACGCGGTTGGTTTCAACCCGATAGAGTTCGTTACCGCCTGCATAGTGGCTGTGGTTGTTGGCAACGGAATGGCTGGAATCATTTTTAACATGCGTATCCATGTTCTTCTGCGCCTGGATCCACAAATGCTCCTCGCCCGCCTTATCCTCAAAGCGTAATGCGTTCGCGGTATCCGCAGTGCCGTCTTTCGAGCGACTCAGAAAGCCCATTTGTGTGGCGGCAGCCGGTAGTGCCCATGGCGGCATACTGGCTTCGTTATAAACGCGGCCAATGATCAACGGACGGTCTGGATCGCCGTTGATGAAGTCCACGACGACCTCATCGTTGACGCGCGGGATCTGCACCCCGCCGAAGCCCTGACCCGCCCAGGCGCTCGATACGCGCACCCAGCACGAACTGGTGTCGTCACCCTTCGCCAGACGGTCCCAGTGGAACTTCACCTTCACCCGGCCGTATTTGTCCGTCCAGATGCTCTCGCCTTTCGGCCCCACCACCTTCGCCGTCTGCGGGCCGTGTGTCTTCGGCCATGGCGTCTCCGGCTTCGCACGGTACGTCACCGCCGCCGGCAGCACCGTGAAGTCGATGTTGTGCCGCGTGGCGCCCACGTCGCCGCTCGCGTAGCTGTTCTCTTCAAAGTCGTAGTGCGCCGACGTCACCAGGTATTTGCCGTTGTCGCTGAAGTGCGGCGCGTTGAGCAGCGAAAAGGTGTAGCCCGGCGCGATGCCCGTCGCCGTGCCGCTCCCGCTCACCATGTGGTGCTCCACCTGCCACACCTCCTGGCGGATACGCGCGTAGTATTCGCCGTGACCGTGCTCCACGAAGCGCCCCGGCCAGTCGTACACATCCACCGAGCCCGGGGTCGGCGACACCGGGTTCTGCCGCGCCTGCAGCATCCACGCGTTCGGCTTGCGGAAGTCGTAGTCGTCCGTGCTGTACATCCCCGGCGTCACGCTTTCCGACAGCGCCCACTGGCTCACGCCCTCTTCCTTCACGCTGCCGCCCGACGGCGTCACGTGGTAGGCTATCGTCTCGTAGCCCGGGAACGCCTGATGCTGGTCCGGCGCGTCGCACAGCACCAGCGTGTGCTTGTCCGCCTCGTGCCGGAAGAAGTAGTACATCCCCTCCAGCTCCATCAGCCGGCTGATAAAGTCGAAGCTGCTCTCCTGATACTGCACGCAGTATTCCCACACCCGGTAGCTTCCCGCCAGGCGCGTTTCCACGTTCACTCCGTACTCTTTCAGCAGCGTCTGCACAATCTGCGGCACCGTCTGGCTCTGGAAGATGCGCAGGTTGCGGTCGCGCTTCATCGGCCACAGATCCGACTCCACCGTCAGCCCGTAAACGGCGTAGCGCACGCCGCCCAGCTCCTCGCTGCGCACGCCTATCTGCGTAATTTTGCCGTTGATGTAGCGCGGATTCACCGCGCTCAGCAGACCGTCCGTCGGCAGCGTGAACGTGACCGGCTTGCCCAGCAACGACTTACGATCAATGCGCGCGTCGGTGGAGAGCAGCTCCGCTTGCAGCACGAACGACTGGGACAGCGCTTCGCTGCCGCTCAGACGTCGGAACAGCAGTCCTTGTGCGGGTAACTGGACTGTAATACGTGAAAACATAAAATTCATCCCTGTCAGAAAAGGGGTTGGTAAAAAGGGTTAACGCGTTAAGGCGCAAGCATCAATACTTTGAACTGGCTGGGAACAATACGCATGCCGATCGCATTCGTTGAATTTTGCAGACTCATGCTCGTAAGCCGCGTTGCCGGCGTGCCTTTCAATAACACCGTGAATGAACCGGTAAGGTGACGCGAAGGTCCCATGACCGTTCCCGATGCCACACCGGTTGCGACGCCAGGGTTATCGCCGTTGGTGAGTGGCGTTACGGTTGCCATATTATGCGCAGGCATTCCCATGAAAAGGATATTGAGCGCATTTGGGATTGCCGTCGGCCCCAGCGCAATATCGGGATAAGGAATCGGCACCGGTGCGGGCGTCGGCGTCAGGCACACATCCGGGAAAGCCAGATCCACACCAAAAAGCTGACAGTTTGCAAACATCGTTTCTCCTTAACCCATATGGATCTGTTCAGAATCCACTTTAGTTATCGCTTTCGAGGTGATTACCGTATTGTGAGCATGCAAACGTGCGTAATCTTCCGCTTTCATATCAAGTTGCCCGGCACGGACCTGCTCTGTGTTATGCGTGGTACGCAGCAGGTTATGGCTAATCTGGGTGATGGTTTGCCATACGGATTCTGCACGTTTGCCCACGATACGAGAAAGACTGACCCAGGCAGACAGTTTGTCACCACTGTAATTCATCTCGTTGATATGGCAATCCCCTTGCTCAGCGCTGACGCGCAGCGCGGCACTGCTTAAGCTCAGCTCGCCGGCGCTATTGATATGTAAATCGCCCGGTACGCTGAGTTCGGCCTTTTGCGGATCGCTACGCTCCAGCACGGCCAGTAGCCAAATCTGGTTTTCGACGCTGGTAACTAATACTGTGTCACCCGTTTGCGGCACAATGACGCAACTTGCTGCCCGGCGACAATGCCAGCCTCGCCCTTCACATTCAACTGTCAGGCTGCCATCGACGAAGCAGTGCGTGACAACACCCGCGGCCTGCACCGGCGGTAAAATGGCTTTTGCCAGCGTATGATTGACATTATTCATTGTTTGATCTCCTCAACTGCGGCTCTGGCGCTGCGCGCTCCAGGCTTCAGCTGCCAGTAATTCTTCATCAAATTCAAGAATGCCCTGACGACCAGAGAACTGCGCGTTCTCCTGGCGCGCCCGGTGCATGCGCGTTCGGGAAAAGGTTGCACCGCGTAGGTCTGCCATGCTGATATCGGCTGCGGTAAAGTCGCTGTATGTCAGGTCGCAGCGAATGAAGAGCGCCTGAGAGGCCTTTACCTGGTGCAGGATGCTCTGGAAAAAACGACTGCCTGTAAAATCAGTGCGCTCAAGCATGGCACCAACGAAAATGGCCTGATCAAACAGGCTTCCTTTGCATTGTGCTCCAGTGAGATCGGCTTCCATGAACAGCGCCTGGCTGGCGTTTACCTGATTAAGCTGAGCGGCTTTAAGCGAAGCGCCTTTAAAATTGCATTGCGAAAGTTGAGCACCATTAAACAGCGCTTTATCCAGCGCGCAGTCCATGAACTGGCAACCAATAAACCGTTGCTGTGCATAATTCTTTTCGCGTTGGTCGCATTTAAAAAATACCGTGCGTTCAAACTCACCCGCACTCAGGACTGTCTGGCGTAGGTCAATGCTGTAAAAGGTCGTCAGCAGACTTTTGCAGCCCTCAAAGTCTGTTCCATCCAGCACTGAATCAAAAAAGACGCAGCGATCAAACTGAGCCTGTTTAAACTGAGCTTGCGCGAGCGGGCATTGCATAAACTGCGTGCTCAACAAGGTGCTACGCGCAAAACTGCTATTGGTAAGCGCACACTGGTTAAATACGGTTTCGCTCAGGCTTGTCTCATCTGCCATTAACCCCGACATTTCGCACTGGTTAAAGACACTCTGCTCAATTATTGCCTGGCGCAAATCAGCCTGGTCAAGCTCACATTCAGTAAAAACCGTTTCTTTTAAATTGGCACCCTGCAGATTCGCCCCTGTTAAGGACACGTCCTGAAAGATCCCACCAGAAAGATCATATCCCTGCAGATTGAGGCCATTCAGGTTTAACTCGCTGACGACCTCACCTTGTTTGATTCGCCGATGCAGCTCCGCTGGAGTGAGCGCTGTCATACAATTTCTCCATCACGCTTCGGCAACGTTTTGATACGCTTTGTAAAGGCGCCATCAAGTTCCGTGGTTTCGCTGGTAAAAGCCTGAGACAGATCGGCGCGAAAAAGCGTCGTGCCCCGAAAACATGCCCCACCTAACTGGCTTTTTTGCAATATCGCGCCCATCAGATTGGCATCAGTGAAGTCTGCATCGCGAAAATCCGTGCGCACAAACAGGCTGCCTGCCAGGTTCGCTTGCTGAAAATTAGCCCCTTTACAGCTTGCCTCACTCAAATCACTGTTCTCCAGTTTTGCCTGGATAAACACCGCAGCGTTAAGGGGTGTCTGGCGCAGATTACTTTGCCGCAGCGTGGCGTGCGTGAAATCTGCATCATTAAGGGAACTGCCGGAAGCCACCGCACAGGTCAACCATATTGAGCCGCTGAAAGTTGCATGGTCAGCCTGCGTTTCCACCCATGAGCAGCTCTCTAATTCAGCACGGTTAAAAACAGCCTGTTCCAGTGTGGATTTTATAAATGTCGTTTTACTGAGTTTCGCCTCTGTAAAATCAAGACCCGGCAAATCGAGTTCCATAAACACGCAAGCCTGAAGGATGGCGCGTTGAAAACGGCATTGGGTAAACCAGGTTTCCCGGAACAACAATTCACAGAAGGTCGCTTCATTAAAGGTACAGTTATCGAAAAGCGTTTCTTGCAACTGTGTATCTTTAAAGTACGATCCCGAGAAATCACTTTGGCAACACTGGGCTAAAGCAAAGCTGGCACGTTCAAAATTACAGTTGCGTAGCGAACTATGGTGCAATTCGGTTCGCGCCAACATTGCGCTGTTGAAATTGGCCCCGTCCAGTTGGCAGTGACTTAAATCGGCACATTCCAGCAGCGTCTTACTAAAGTCGGCACCGCGAAGATCCATACCCGAAAAGTCCGCGCCGGTCAGATCCATGCCGCTAAAGTTTCCACCCTGAGCAAGCGTCCTTTCCGCACGTTGACGAATGATCTGTGCCAGGTCGCCCTTCAGGCGCAGGGCGGGTGGCTGACTGTTGACGGACATGAGGTACATTTGATGAAGAGCATCACGCATCTGTGCAAGCTTTTTCTCACTTAAGCTCGCTTTGTTGCGCTGGAGCATTTCCTGCATACGAAAAAGCGTTTCCGGACCACGCGGCTGATGTTCGTCACCTTCATTTTGCGGATAACGAGCCTCAATATCGCGTTTACGTTGCTCTGCCTGTGCCTTCATCTCCTCGGCCTGGCGCTCCATTTTTTCGATAAACTCCGGCAGGTCTTCCAGCTTCGGCAGTTCGGGCTCATCGGGTTCGTTGAGTAAGTCACCTATATCTCCACCGGATGCCTCAATACGCGCACGGTGCTGCTCACGAAGAAGTTTTGCCCGCGTTTGCATATTATCCCGCATCGGACTGGGTGTTTGCTCAACCTGGTTATCAATCCAGGGGCCGATCGTGTCATCTGGAATAAGATCCTTTTCGCGGAATGAAAAGAGCGCCCCGCTTTCCTTGTCCAGGCGTTGCGTGAGCACCTTGCGGTAATGGTTGACCGAGCGCGGCGAACCCCGTTTTTCCAGCGCGGGCATCAACTGCAAGACATCAGCTGCGTCATCTTCATTGATGCGCGTGTTCCCTTGCCATAACAGAACCATTTGCTCCAGATGAGGAAAGAACCACACCGTGGTTGCCCGCAGTGAAATTTCCTCAAACAGTGTTTCATCTTCGCGCTGACGATTAATAAAGCAGCGTGCCTGCCAGGGAGGGAGTTTACCCTCCTGCACCGGCTTTTGCGGATGCATATTCCAGATTCGCCAGGCGGCTTGTTCAGGTAAGGTATCGCGATCTGCCCACCATTGATCAGGACTGGCAGCATTAAAGACTTTCCAGTCGATATCGCGCGCAAAACCGGGGAAATCATTTTGTAACCAACTGGAATCGTATTTTTTTCCCATACGACTAAAACGTCGTGGCCAGCTAATATCCAGCGGACCAAATCCAGCAGGTTCAGGCTTTTGTTTAGGCTGCGTAAGACGTCCGCTCATCGCTTCGATGTTAGGTAGGCGGACGAACTCATGGCCCTGATGTATTTCGGGATGAATGCCAATGCCATAGGGATTTTCATCGTGCCCTTCGCCGCCAAAAGCCCGGCTCCAGTCCAGTCGCATTTCTTCAAAGGGCTGCGGCGCTGTGATGTTATTGCCAACCCAGTAGCGATCGCCAAATACCGCCAGCGACTTGCTTAGCGTATCGACTTCAATCTTTGCTGCACACGCGGTTTTATCGCTTTGATGATGCGTGTAGGCATGGCCGGTCGCCAGAAATTCGGCGCACACTTTTGGCATGGCTAAATCGAGGACGCCGCCGCTGGTGTGTAATTCGCTGGCGGCGAGTTGCCACAGTTCCATTTCCGGGCGGAGTTTAGGATTGTCACTCATATCGGCTAATGCCAGCACGGTGACGCCAAGATGGTTTTTACCCTGCCAGCGAAAAGGACGATTAAGTACGCTCAGGCGGAGAGGTTTAATAATTTTCATGCCTGGGGTTCCTTTATATAAAGCGTGTAGAACTAAGACCCGGCTATCCCGGCCAAGATTTCAGTCAAAGAACAGGACGAGATGTCAGTCAAAAACTAATCAAGATATTTTTGTTACTCTGTTAAACCGACGGTATTCAGTTTGATGATGCCTGGCTGTTTTTCATTACAATGAGGCTAAATTCATTACCGAATTTTTATAGCGGTTAGTTTTCCACTCAAATAACACGACTTCCTATACCTAAGGCAAACTCGCACTAACATTATGCGTCTTTGCATAATTTACGCCAATCCCACAGCATGCTATAAAGTTAGGAGAAAAACGCGACTTTTGAATTACAAAAAATTCTTAAAACCTGATGAAAGTTACCTTTCCAATATGAGAGGTTTATCATAGAGCGCAATTCTCTTGGGATTTTTAGCATCATATTTTATGGTCGTACCATTTCCTGGTTTAAACCGTTCAATCTTTTCAAACGTTAAGCTCCGCATTATACTGGCCTCAATCTGTTTATTTTCTAAGGTTCTAAATTTAACACAAATTGTATAAACAGGTTGACCACCACTCCAAACCGTAGTCTGTTGTGTGGAAATAATATCAGCATTAGCGGCAATACCTGTTTTGATAATATTAGCTTGCACGAAACCATTTTTAATAAGCGGCAAAAAAATTCTGGTGAAAACGTTTACCATACGAAACAGAACAACGACTGAAACAAAATTGCCCATCCCTTCTCTGATGCACTAATAACAACCTCTGAAGCATATTTTCATACCCAAACATAGTCATTCACCGCATGGAGGTTATTCTTGAAGGCCCTCAAAATTATAGGGCAATGAATCTTATTCGAGATTAACCACAGCCATTTTAAGTGGATCACCACAACTGTACTTCACAGAAAGCTTAATTCCTTTTTTTATTTTATGTATTTGACTGGATTTAACGGCACACATAGCAGAATATCTTTTCTTAACACCACAAATGGTAGCATTAAAATAAAAAGTATAAAAATAATCATCGCCGTACTTGGTATCATTTTGACACCAATTTAACGCAGATACGATGATCACGTCACCTGACCAATCGTCACGAGTAACCCACTCTTTAATCCCTTTCAATTGTGATTTATCAGGCTTCAACACAGAGAATGATATCGCAATCGCACAAAGCGTAATGATAACGCCAATCAAAAAAGGGGCCTCAGTTAAAAAAGTCATATATACAACCTGATTAGTTCAGCCATTATGAGCGTTACGTTAATCAAAAGGTATAATTCACTAAAAACAAAAATCAATATGATTATAACATTTAAAAATTAAAGACATCAGCGCAAAATCATATAAAAGCAGTCATAATCTGCTTTTATACATGACCAGGTAAAGATACAAAGGCATCAATAAAACCAGAGCCTAATATTATTATTTAGCCCTTATTGGTTTCCCGCTCTCATCTTTAACAAATAAAATGCTACTGGTTTTTATATCGAACTTACCGTCATACACATCGCCAACCTGATATTTATCAAGCGCAATTAGCAATACTGTTTCTTCGTGTTTTTCGACTAACCAACTTTTCCCATGTGAGTCCGTTACTCTCAAGCTCATTTCCACTACTGGATTATTATTGAGAAAAAGACCATTTTGCTTCATTGACAATATAGTTATCTGCACGTCACTGCCATTCTCGATGACAGCTTTTTCAAGCTGATGAGAGCCTCGTACTATTTTATTCGCAAAATAATAAGATGCACAAATAATTAAAACAGTTAAAACGACATTTAGAACACTTAATATTGACATAAATTAACTTTATTAAATAACATGAAGAGAAAAAGTTCTTTCTGTATATATGCGCTCTCAACAATATTTATTAAATGCAAAAAATTCAATTTTCACTCTAAAAATCAACCTTCAAAATAAATATCAATAACTGCAATTTTTTTAGGTGGCACTCCTTGGTACTTAAAAGTCAAACTGAGACCTTTTCTCAATTGACTTACCTCTGATGCGTTTAATACAGTAGCAGCCTTGTAAATTCCTTGAGACCCACCGATATCAGCTTCAAAAGCAAGCAAATAATAATGATCATAGTTATTAACTATAGATGTCTGTCTCCATGACTGTAATGTTCCTTTCTCTAACTCTCCTTGCCATGAATTTCTGGACAACCAGTATTTAACTTCTAAAGAATCTTCTTTTTGCCCTTTAATTCCCTTTAGTGAGACAACAATAAGCAACACAGTCACACCAATGGCTAACAAAGACAAATTATCAGGAATCATTCTCAAAAATCTCTTTTTATAAACATGTAAAGCAGACCAATAGCGGCACCGGGCTCACGATTTATTGATAGTTCCCCATTCTTGTTAAGCCTTTAAACATGGAAAAGCTGTTATCGCAGCTATTTAAGATAGAATGACACCGATAAACAAAGGTGAGCCAATAAAAAAACATTATCGTTCCAGAATGAGGGGGTTGTCATACAAAGTAATACGCTGAGGATCTTTAGGGTCGTACTTAATTATTGCTCCATTCCGTGGTTTAAAACGTTCAATTTCCTCAAAACTAAGATCTTTCAGAATACTGGCTTCTACTTCTTGATTCTGTTGTGTTTTAAACCTGGAAGTCATTTTATAAATCGGTTTATTACCCCCCCACATGGTAGTCTGCTGGGCTGAAACAATATCAGCATTGACTGCAATACCATTTTTTAAAACAGCACTTTGAAAAAACATCTTTTATAAGCGGAAGAAAGTTATTGCTGAAATTTTTGGCAATAGCGAAAAAGACCACAACGGATATTGTGAGAGAAATATAAAACCACTTACTGGTTAAAAAATCCATTATCAATCTCTTAATTAAAGAAATAAGGTAAGTGCTTTAGATTTCCAGTGTAGCGCTCCCGAGGTAATCACTTAATAGAAAGGGGATAACATATTTCTCTCTAAATACTTATACTCAGTACGGCCATTTTAGGTGGTGTATCTTTGCTATATTTTACAGCCACGTTAATTCCTTTTTTTATTTTATGTATATCATCAGGCCTCACAACACCTTTCGCGCAATATTTCTTTTCAACACCGTTGATTTTTGCATAAAAACAAAAATCATAAAAATAATCATTCCCATATTTTGAATCATTTTGATACCAACTTTCTACTGGAACAACTATTACTTCCCCTGCCCAACTATCACGAGTAGTCCAGTCTTTAATCCCGGTTAATTGAGCTTTATTGGGTTTTAACATAGATAGAGAAAAAACAACAGCACAGATTGTAACGACAATGCCAATTATGAATGGCGCCTCAGTTAGAAATCCCATTTTCACCTTCATATAAATAAATGAATTGCACTAATTACTAAATTTTGGAGAGAGTTCTCAATTTTCGTTAGAGAACGCTTATTATCAATAGTTTTAGTAGAGTAACTAACTAGTGTACTTGTATTACTCAATGCGGTCAGGCTATTACTTACTGTTGTGAATGCAGTACTCATACCAGTACCCGTCACACTATTCCCGGTAATAGAAGCATTATTCCCTGTGACACTTTCATTGAATGCAGTGATAGAAAAGGAATGAACTGCAGTTTTCACCCAACTTGAAGGGGCTTCAATGCTTACCTTTGTATTACTTTTTATACTGATTTCATTGGGGCTAAAAATATTAATCTTACCTCCTAAAACATTCTTCTCCCAACTACCATGAACATCTTCCTTGACATTACCTTCAACTGTGGAATTTTGATTGCCGATTTGATTGTAATTTTTATCACCAGCGATTCTAATATCTTGATCACCTTTTATTTTTATTTTCTCCCCACCACTGACAATATCCATGCTACGACCATTAGTTACCTTGGAAAACTCGCCATCGTTGAAGTTCTTAGTCTCAGATCCGTCTACCACTGTTGTCCTTTTTTGCTTGTAGTGGAAAGATGCATCACCTTTAACTTCATGTTTCTGTTCTTTACCTATAATAGTATTACGATTGCCATCAATATTAACGTTCTTATCATTCTCCACCGAAATATTCATGTCTTTCTCAGCATGCATATTCAGCAGTTCACCGCCCGGCTTATCTTCAAAGAACAGATAGCTGGCATTGGCCTGATGTCCGTCTTTACTCCGTGTCATAAAGCCCATTCGTGTAGCATCGCCGGGGAGATCCCAGGGTGGCATGCTGGCTTCGTTGTAGACACGGCCAGTAATAATTGGCCGGTCTGGATCGCCGTTGATAAAATCGACGACGACTTCATCGCCCACGCGCGGGATCTGCACCCCGCCGAAGCCCTGACCCGCCCAGGCACTCGATACGCGCACCCAGCACGAACTGGTGTCGTCACCCTTCGCCAGACGGTCCCAGTGGAACTTCACCTTCACCCGGCCGTATTTGTCCGTCCAGATGCTCTCGCCTTTCGGCCCCACCACCTTCGCCGTCTGCGGGCCGTGCGTCCTCGGCCACGGCGTCTCCGGCTTCGCACGGTAAGTAACCGCCGCCGGCAGCACCGTGAAGTCGATGTTGTGCCGCGTGGCGCCCGCGTCGCCGCTCGCGTAGCTGTTCTCTTCAAAGTCGTAGTGCGCCGACGTCACCAGGTATTTGCCGTTGTCGCTGAAGTGCGGCGCGTTCAGCAGCGAAAAGGTGTACCCCGGCGCGATGCCCGTCGCCGTGCCGCTCCCGCTCACCATGTGGTGCTCGACCTGCCACACCTCCTGGCGGATACGCGCGTAGTATTCGCCGTGACCGTGCTCCACGAAGCGACCCGGCCAGTCGTAAACGTCCACCGAGCCCGGGGTCGGCGACACCGGGTTCTGCCGCGCCTGCAGCATCCACGCGTTCGGCTTGCGGAAGTCGTAGTCGTCCGTGCTGTACATCCCCGGCGTCACGCTTTCCGACAGCGCCCACTGGCTCACGCCCTCTTCCGTCACGCTGCCGCCCGACGGCGTCACGTGGTAGGCTATCGTTTCGTAGCCCGGGAACGCCTGGTGCTGGTCCGGGGCGTCGCACAGCACCAGCGTGTGCTTGTCCGCCTCGTGACGGAAGAAGTAGTACATCCCCTCCAGCTCCATCAGCCGGCTGATAAAGTCGAAGCTGCTCTCCTGATACTGCACGCAGTATTCCCACACCCGGTAGCTTCCCGCCAGGCGCGTTTCCACGTTCACTCCGTACTCCTTCAGCAGCGTCTGCACAATCTGCGGCACCGTCTGGCTCTGGAAGATGCGCAGGTTGCGGTCGCGCTTCATCGGCCACAGATCCGACTCCACCGTCAGCCCGTAAACGGCGTAGCGCACGCCGCCCAGCTCCTCGCTGCGCACGCCTATCTGAGTAATTTTGCCGTTGATGTAGCGCGGATTCACCGCGCTCAGCAGACCATCCGTCGGCAGCGTGAAAGTGACCGGCTTGCCCAGCAACGACTTACGATCAATGCGCGCGTCGGTGGAGAGCAGCTCCGCTTGCAGCACGAACGACTGGGACAGCGCTTCGCTGCCTCTCAGACGTCGGAACAGCAGTCCTTGTGCGGGAAGTTGTACAGTAATACGTGAGAACATAGACATACCTGTTAAATATGGGGATCAAGTAACCAGACGCCTTGCTGATTAATGGTTAACGTTTGTTCACGTTCGCCACCCTGACCTGTTACAGAAAACGTGTAGTTGCCGGGTGCCAGCTGCAGCGCCGCAAAGCCATTGGCAGCCGGAACCACTGCCTGAGGCTTGCCATTCACCTGAACACGCTCGCCGGGCTGGAGCTTAATATAAACCTGCGCCACAGGTTCAGGCGGTGGTGCCACCGGCTCCTGAGGTTTTTCCGGCTCGGCCTGGGCTGTCTGGGTTTGCACAGGCGTTGCAGCAGGTTGTTCAGCCGGTGCCTGAGTGGCTGGGGCCGTTTCGGTCTGTGCGACATTGGCAGGTGCATCACCTTCTTTGTCGCCGCCCGCCATCAGGACACCGACGCAAACCCCCACCAGCACACCTGCAGCGACCAGACCCGGCAGAGCAAAGCGGTTACGCATCAGCTTTTTCAGCGGTGTTGCCGGAGTGGCAGCCGCCTCATCCTCTTCCTGAACCGGTACCAGCATGGTACCCGGCCCACTGTGCTTCACTTCAGGCAGCGGTTCGGGTGCTTTCTCTGGCAGCACCATTGAGGCCGCGAAGGCATCAATGCTCTGTGGACGATCTTCCGGCTTCAGCGCCAGCGCGCGATCAACGGCCGCCAGTAAGGTCTGGCTGTAGCCGGCCGGTGCACGCTGAACCAAGGGTTGATAGTTATCTTCGATGCTGCGCACCACGCTGACCGGCGGCGGTGCGCCGGTGATTAACGTGTGCAACACGGCCCCCAGCGCGTAAATGTCCGTCCACGCGCCCTGCTCGCTTTCATCGTTATCGCTGTACTGTTCAATCGGCGCGTAGCCCGGACGCAGCATGGTTTCACTTTCATCAGAAAGGTTACCGATGGTTTTGCGCGCGGAGCCGAAATCCAGTAATACCGGATCGCCATTGCTCTGGATTTGAATATTATCCAGCGAGATGTCGCGGTGCAGATAGCCTGCATCATGAATGGTCTTGATGGCACCCAGCAGCGGTGGCAGCAGGCGACGGATCCAGTTCTCATCAATCAGATGGGGATGGCGTTCACGCATGTTAGACAGCGTGGTGCCGCTGTAAAACACCGTGCCCATATAGGCCGTATCGTTTTGCACCCAAAAGCGCAGAACGTGAAGCAGGTTCGGATGATTAAAACGTGCCAACAGACGGGCTTCCTGAATAAAGCTGTTCAGGCCCGCATGGAAAGTTTTACTGAATCGCTCACTCCGCAATACCAGGTTCAGGTCGTCGCTGCGCACGGCCAGCGACGCGGGCATAAACTCTTTAATCGCGATATCGCGC
Source organism: Pantoea sp. V106_11 (assembly GCF_029967885.1). NCBI lineage: Bacteria > Pseudomonadati > Pseudomonadota > Gammaproteobacteria > Enterobacterales > Erwiniaceae > Pantoea > Pantoea sp. V106_11. Next base: position 317,176 of record NZ_JASCAK010000020.1, on the reverse strand, counting down.
TCCAGTTGGTGATCCCAGGCACGATAGACAATGCCGAAACCGCCACCGCCGATGACATCTTTGATTTCAAACTCATTAAACCGGTAACCAATCGGGAGGGCATTGGGTACATTCTGGTGATTATCATTTTCCGACATATTCGAAAGCTCTCTGATAACAAACGGCTTTAGACAGCAAACTGGCAAACAAACTCGCCCTGATCACAGCTGACCTGCACACGACGATAACGTTCATCACGAGCATGGGCGCTGAGCAGTATCTGGCTCATCTGCGGCAACAGGGTATTTGTCAGGATGGCATCGACCATGCGACCTCCTGACTCCACTTCCGTACAACGCTGCACGATCTGGCTGACGACCGAATCGTCAATAATGGCTTCAATACCGTGGTTCTCTTCCAGGCGGCGAACAATGCGCCCCAGTTGCAGCTTAACAATCTCTGCCAGCATCTCGTCACTGAGGGGATAGTAAGGCACCACCAGCAGACGGCCCAGCAGTGCAGGCGGGAACACCTCCAGTAAGGGTTTACGTAAAGCGGTGCTGAGCGCGTCAGGATCCGGCATGAGCTCCGGATCGGCACAGAGCGCACTGATCAGTTGCGTACCGACGTTAGAGGTGAGGATGATAATGGTATTGCGGAAATCAATGTGGCGCCCTTCGCCATCTTCCATCCAGCCTTTGTCGAACACCTGGAAAAACAGCTCATGCACATCAGGATGCGCTTTTTCAATCTCATCCAGCAGCACGACGCTGTAAGGACGACGACGCACGGCCTCCGTCAGCACACCGCCTTCACCGTAACCTACATAGCCTGGAGGGGCACCTTTCAGCGTTGAAACGGTGTGCGCTTCCTGGAACTCGCTCATGTTGATGGTGATGATGTTTTGCTCTCCACCATAAAGCGATTCGGCCAGCGCTAGCGCGGTTTCGGTTTTCCCGACGCCTGACGGGCCACAGAGCATAAACACACCGACCGGTTTATTGGGATTGTCCAGTCGGGCGCGTGAGGTGCGAACGCGTTTGGCAATCAGATCCAGCCCATGACGCTGCCCAATTACGCGCTGATTCAGCGTGTCCGCGAGGTTAAGCACGGCGTCAATTTCGTTTTTCACCATCCGGCCCAGCGGAATGCCGGTCCAGTCGGATACCACTGCGGCAACGACGCTGGCGTCAACGGCAGCAAACAGTAACGGGGCTTCACCCTGAACCGCATGCAACTTCTGTCGGGTTTCATCGAGCTGCTCGCGCAGGGAAGTTTCGCCTTCGGTCACGCAACGCGCGCGCAGGGCAATCAGCTGTTCGACCAGCTCACGCTCCTGCTGCCAGCGGGCGTCCAGCGCATCGCGCTCTGCTTCCAGGGCAGCGCGCTGGGCGGCAATCGTGGCCTGGCGGGTTTCATCACCCAGCCCCACTTTGGCTTCACGTTCGGCGATCTCCGCTTCGATTTCCAGCGCGGCCAGACGGTGCAGGCAGTCTTCCAGCGCGGCAGGCTGTGCGCCCTGGCTGACGGCAACGCGTGCACAGGCGGTATCCAGTAAGGCTACGGCTTTATCCGGCAGCTGGCGGGCAGGAATGTAACGGTGAGAGAGCTTAACGGCGGCGCTGACGGCTTCATCCAGTAACAGCACCTGATGGTGTTTTTCCAGCGCACTCACGGTGCTGCGCAGCATCAGGATCGCTTTTGCTTCATCCGGCTCCTGCACCTGAACGGTCTGGAAGCGGCGGGTCAATGCAGGATCTTTTTCGATGTATTTCTTGTATTCCGCCCAGGTCGTTGCGCCAATCGTGCGCAACTGCCCGCGCGCCAGGGCCGGCTTTAACAGGTTGGCGGCATCGCCTGTGCCCTGCTGACCGCCTGCACCGACCAGGGTATGAATTTCATCAATGAATAACACAATCGGCGTAGGGCTGGATTGCACTTCGTTAATCAGGGCCTGTAAACGCGCTTCGAATTCGCCTTTCATGCCGGCGCCTGCCTGCAACATGCCAATATCCAGCAGCCACAGTTGCACGTCACGAAGCGGTGCCGGTACATCACCGGCGGCAATGCGCAGCGCCAGCCCTTCTACCACCGCCGTTTTACCCACGCCAGCTTCACCGGTGAGTAATGGATTGTTCTGGCGACGGCGCATCAGGATATCCACCATCTGGCGGATCTCTTCATCACGGCCCGCAACCGGGTCGATTTTTCCGTCGCGCGCTCGCGCGGTCAGATCCTGCGCATACTGCGCTAACGTGCTGTCGCCCGCCGCCGGAGGGGCGGCAGCATCGCCTGCGGGCTGAACCAGCGCCTGCTGAACTTCTTTACTGTTCGCCAGCAAGGTATCGAACTGCTCCAGTAAAGCATCGGCGTTCACGCGTGAAAACTGGGGTGAAATGCCTTTCAGGACGCTGGCGAGCGTAAAGGTCTTCAGCATACCTATCAGCAGGTGACCACCGCGAATACGGGTAGCACCGTATTTGAGTGATGCATAAACCCAGGCGCGCTCAACGGCGCTGTCGATGTGTTCTGCGAGATCGGACACCGCACCCGCACCGCGCGGCAGGCGGTCCAGTGCAGCGACGATATCCCGCGTCAGCGCGTTTTCATCCAGTGAAAAATGCTTAATCACCTGCTGAAGATCGCCATCCTGCTGCTGCATGAGCTGATGCAACCAGTGCACCAGTTCAACATAGGGGTTGCCACGCAGTTTACAAAAGGCGGTCGCACTCTCAAGCGAGGTAAATAACAGCGTATCCAGTTTGCCGAATAGCACGGCACGGCTGATCTCTGACATATCGGTTCTCTTTATTGAAAGAAGCGGGCTAACTATCGGGGAAAGCGGTTGGGCTATGACGGCGTAGCTTCAACCTCAAAGGCAAAATCTTCACGATCGACAGGCTGCGGTTGCTGTCCAAGCCAACTGGTGTAGCCCAGCCGCGCCTGACCGCCAAGGGTTACGCCCTTAACGGCATCGGCTGCCAGAATCAGGCTGAGATCCCACTGCATCTCAATACCCAGATAGTGGCGCACCCAGTCACGCACTTCGCAAGCGCCCTGCGCGTTGGGTAAAAAACGTTCGTACTGCTCGGCGCTCAGTGGACCGATACGCAGACGAAAACGATGCTGGACATCACGAACGGCCACACCGAGAAAGGCCGATTCACCCAGGCGCGGCATATGGCGACCGGCCGACAGACGGGCCTGATCGCGGCTGTCCAGGGATAACCACTGCGGCACGTTCTGTTGCAGCTTAACCGGAACGGCAAAGTAGTGACGCAAAATGCGTACCAGCCCTTCGGCATCGTGACCGTGGCGGCTGAGATGCCCTGACAGCATGAGGCGCGCATGCAGACTCAGCGAACTGGCTTTCTGCTGGGCCGGTAACCCAATACCGGCCACGCAGGCCAGATAATCCTGAAACCGCCGATCGTCGCGGCGATCCAGGGAGCTGGTTGGCTGTGAATTAGCCCAGGCACGGTAGAACAGCAGCGTGGCACGATGATGAAACAGATCGGCGAAAGCGCTCAGGCTGTTATCCTGATGGTGATCGATACGTCCGCGTACATATTCCGTCAGGTGCGTAGGGAGAGGACCGTTGGGACCAAACAGCCCAAAGCTGTAAATGGAGACGTCGTAGCGTTCGTCCTGCTCACGCGCTTTAACCTGTGACACGGTCGATGGTGCAAAGGCCAGGGATGGCTTTTGCCCAAGACGCACGGCTTCAAATTTGGGCAGTGGCGCTTTACCTAAGGCATAACGCTGCCCACTCTGGGCGTCCAGCTTGCGTAGCAGCTGAAACAGATCATAGCGCCAGGGCGCGGCCATCACGGCCTGCCAGAAACCGTCAGGCAGACGCACCGCCCGCTGTAGGGGAATAACGTGCGCCGTCTCACTCATAGCAGCGCCTTTTTGCCCATGCGCGGCGGCCAGTAGCCCACTTCGCCGCGCTGCTGGCTGCTCAGGGTGAATTCGGTAAAGCTGTTAAGCGCTACAAGGCGAGAAAAGACCCGCTCCAGCACGCTGCCGAACAGCCAGGGGCTGGCACCCGAAAACGCCTGCTCATCCACCTCAAGCGCAATGCTGACCCCGCGCGCAAACACCACGGGGCCCGGCTCGGGCACCCGGCGGTGAACGGCTTTGAGGTTGCAGTGCCGAATTCCGTCAATCTGACGCGTTAGCGGCGTTTCGGCCAGGCTGGCATACAGGCTCAGCATCTGGCGCAGTGCCGCAGCCCCTTCGCCATCGCTGCTGTCCATCAGGCTCAGATAGTTCATCTGCAGATGACTGATGAGTCGCCATGCTGAAAGCCCTTCAGCCAGCGCCGGACGCGGTGGCGTCGGGCCTTTGCACAATTTAAGTTGCCCGACAGGAATGGAATCCGGCATTACAAAGTTGGCCTGCTCTTGCTGTAGCAGCATTAAAGGCAGGTCACGGCTGGTGCACATCACTTCCGCAGACAAGTAGCGGATATCGCTGTTCCACGGTGTATGATTTTGATCCACCAGGGAGAGAAACACTTCAGAACCGATATAGCCTGTTCGGGTGCCATAGCGCAACGCGTGCTCAGAGAGCGTGCGCTGTTCACGACGCAGGGAGAAATACGCGCCATAATCCCCGCCGTCATGGCTGAAGGTGCTCCAGAACGGCCGGAAGATCTGCTCTTCGCGCTGTCCTTCGACAGAGGCAAACAAGCGCTTCACCGAATGGATCTCATAGTCCAGCGGACGAATGTTATCGACCACCAGGTGATACTCGTGCTGACTGTCACTGACCTTAAGCCGCTCGGCGGTTTTCGGGAACAGGTTAATGACCGGCGTGCAGTGCAGGGCCAGATGGGCGCTGTCGACAACGCTTTCCAGCGCCGCATCGGCCTTATCCAGCAGGATGACGATGTCAAACGACAGGGCGTTATCGCAGCGCTGCAGGAAAGGCGCCAGCTGACGCAGGCTGATAAACTGGAAGCGTGCCGGGAATGCAAAATACTCCTGCAGCAGGCGGTAGCCGTCAAAATTACGCAGATCGTCGGGCAGCAGGGCCTGCTCGGTCGAAAAGCCTTCCTGTTGAAGCGCGTCATCCGGCAGAACCTGACGTTGCGGTTTTGCTTCCACGGACTGCAGGATGATTCCGACACGATGCTGCATCAGCAGCTCCATCAGTTTCAGGGCCTGGATATCGGGTCCGCTCAGGAAAAACATCACGTCATCGAGACTGAGCTGGCTTAACGATGAAATGCCTTCGCAGGTGATGCGGATACGGAGGGCGCTGGACGCCGCCGTCGAGCCGCCCGCTTTCAACTCGCCTAACGGGATATCCGCTGGCACGCCACCTAACGACACATCGCTGATACGCAGGGGCTGTAACATCACATCGTGCGCGGTGGTATAGCTGCAGGTGACGCCCGTTTTTTTCAGGTTCTGGCTTTCCATCATTGTGCCGCGCGGCACTAAGAAACCATTGCTGATATCGCCTTTGCGGCTGTCCGGCGTGAGCTGGGCGATGGCCATCGACGGCGTAGGTGAAAGGTAGCCCGGTGCCACCATTTCCAGCATCCGCTGAGAAAAGCGTGGAAACTCGGCATCCATCTTTAACTGCACGCGTGACGTCAGAAACGCGAAACCCTCCATAAGTCTCTCGACGTAAGGATCGGCGACGTCAATGCCGCGCATACCAAGCCGCCCGGCGACCTTGGGATACTGGGCAGCAAACTCCGCGCCCATCTCGCGCAGATAGGCCAGTTCACGGTTGTAGTAATCAAGCAGCTTGCTGTCCATGATTAACCTGCATCCTGTAGTTCAAAATGGCCGCTCTCTAAATCAACCTGAGTGCGGAACAGAAACTCCAGCGGGTACGGCACGCACCATAACCGGCCTTTAATCTCAATCGATAGTACGTTGTGCAGACTCAGAGAGGTCAGGTCGCTTACGCAGCGAACCTGTAAGCCCTGGGGTAGAATGCGTGGCTCAAAGTGCAGAATGGCATCGGTCATTTTCCGTTGCATATCCTGCCATTCGATGTCCGAGATATTCTGTCCGGCCAGGGGGGCCACGCCAAAATTCAGCACGGAACGCTGGACCTCCGTCAGGTCGCTCAGATCGTGCTGCGCCTCGTTATTGATGGTGTTGAATAACCACTGGAGATCGCGCAGAACATTACGTCGCAGCGTACTGTGGGTAATAATCGAACTGTTGCCTGACTCGGTGGTTTTATCTGGCGCGTCGTCTGTCAGCCTGTCCAGCAGGGACGACTGCAGTTTGTCACGCGCCGTCAGCGTGTCGCGATTTTTGCGCGCACGATAGCCGCCATGCAGCTGCGAATAGCCGTCACCGGACGAATTGTCATTACGACTCATGAGGTAACTCAGTTTCGTTGAAAATAAGCTGCTGCAGCGTCAGTAAGGGATAATCTGCTTCATCGCTGAGCCACATCTTTTGCCCGTGACCGATAAACTGACCGTCATCGCTGCCTGATTCCTGCCACTCCGTTACGCTTGCCCGCAGGAAGCGTTCATCAGCCTTGTCCTGAAGCGGGTAGCGCACCGGAATCTGACAAATTTGCTCACTTCCGTCCACCAACTGCAGGCGAGTATGGCGCCAGACCAGATCCGTGACGCTTGCCGGAGCCTGAAACTCTATTTCACTGATGGCAGCAAACGGGATCCAGTAATAATGTCCATTGGCGATGGCCTCACAGACCGGTCCGAAGCGACTGTCACCGTCCATTATCCAGGCGAACTGGCTTTCCCCCTCCTGGGTTGTGGCCGTACCGGCGCTCGCCTCTGCGCTTTCCAACGCCTGAGCACGCAATGCCGCACCGACGGCCTTGTCGCCCGCTATGTCCGCTTTCAGCGCGGCCAGTAAGACCTGGCACCACGGCCAGGCGCTTCCTGGCAGTTGCGGCTCGGCTTCACCGCGCAAAACCGCTGCACGTTTCTGTTCGCCCTCAATGGCCTGTTGCAGCAAGGTCACGGTGGGCTGCGCCTGAGGCAGCATGGCCAGCCAGGATTTCAGCTGTGTCTGCGCCCTGATCCAGTTACCGTCAAGGCACAGGAGTTGCACAAATGCCGCCCGTAAATCCGCATCAGCCGGATTCGCCTGGATTTGTGCAGTGATGCTGGATAGGTTTTCCGCCAGGGTGGCATTGGCCAGTCGCTGTTGTAATGAGTCCATTCAAACTCCTTATGCCTTAGTTGATGGTGCGATACACGGCTGCGGCCGGATCTTTGAGTTCCGGATGCAGTTTTTCCACCAACTGCACCTTAATGGATGCAGGGCTACTTAACCAGGGTGACCAGATCTTACGCACTTCCTGCAGGCGCGCACGCAGCGCATTTTCGTCTGCCGCTTCACTGGCGGGCATCTCAACCACCACCTGGTTTATCGCCTGCCAGCCGTTAAACTGCTGGCTAAATGGCAACACCAGCCAGCTGTCGGGTGACTTTTCATCACTCAGCACCATGCGTTCGCTGTTAACCGTGGTAATGGTCAGTTCATCAACCTGCTGTTTATCGTTCAGGCCCGCTACCGGGAACCCCTGCAGAAAACTCACGGCAACGGATTTGGTCGCGTCTTTGCCCGTCTGGGTCAGCGTGCTGTGCCCGCTTAACCAACCATCTTTCCCGCAGGTGACGCCCTGCTTAGCCGGCACAAACAGGGCGCTGGCCTGCGAGGGCTGATGCCACCAGGTGCGGAAATGGCAACCGTCCAGCAAGCTAAACTGGAGCCACGGTGTGGTATCCGCCGCTGGCGAATTCAGCACGACAGGCGCGGCGGGCGGGCTGACGGGCGCCTGCTGCACCGGCGCCTGTTGGGCGGGCTGAACCGATTGAACGGGCTGTGCAGCGGCAGGCGGAGTCACCACCGATTTCCACTGCTGCGCTTTCGCGGCCGTACCATTGGCCAGTGCGGCGCCCTCGGTATCGGTTAATTGCCAGTGCAGCTGCTGTAACGGCTTACATTGTGAGGCCATCAAGCCCGCAACGCGCGGCAGGAAATCACTCAGCACCGACGCATCTTTATCGCCATGCGTCACAATGCGCAGGTTTACGGTGCTCTTACACCAGCTCGACAGCTGGTTATCTTTTACATCATCAATCCAGACATCCAGTTTCTGAGTTGGCGACTGCACAATGCGATAGTTCTCTGCAAAGGCATGTGTACTCAACAGCAATGCAGTCAGGCCCACTAATCCATATTTCATGTTGGCGTTCTCAATCTCGAAGAGGGAAAAACTGCGCCGCATCAGACAGCGAGTGCAATAAGGTGGTGTCTTCTGGTGAACCTACCCACACAGCCATGGCGCTGAAGTTGTCCTGTTGACCCCCCTGCGGTTGGCTGTTTTTGATAATTTGTTGCATCAGGGTCAGCCACTCTTCTGGCGTATTCACCATATGCAATGATTGCTGCATTTGTTCCAGCGTCACGCCATGCCAGAAACCATCCGTACACAGCAAAAAAGCATCCCCATCCTCAATAGGCACCACATCGCTGTAACTGGCATCCCGCTGTTCATCGCCCATGCCTAATGCAAAATAGAGCAGGTTACTGTTAATGCCTTCTGTCTGGTGCCCGGCATCTTTCATTTGCTGAATCAGGCTGTGGTCGGTGGTCACGTGGTAGAGATAGCCCCGACGAAACAGGTAAAGCCGACTGTCGCCTGCATGCGCCCAGTAGGCCAGTTCATAGTCTCTGTCGATAAACAAACTCACCAGCGTGGTGCCCATGCGGCTGTGCTGACTGTTTGCCTTTTGCTGTTGCCGAATGGCGCCATTGGCATAATTCACGTAATCGCGAATGGTTTGCGCATCGAGATGCGCATTGCCATCAAAGGCTTCCATCAGGCTACTGCGTGCAATTTTTGCTGCCACGTCACCGCCGGGAAACCCTGCCACACCATCACACACCACAAAGCAAGCCGAACGCTCGCCGATGCTCTCACCGGTTTGATCCTGATTGCTGGCGCGGTCGCCCTGATTCGACGTGGAAGCAGTAGAGATATTCATGCGTCATCCGTGTGGGTTTGTGAGTCTTTATACTGATTTACTTCCATGTCGTACGCGTGCAAGAAGGCTTCGCCAAACAAGGTATGGAAGTCATCTTCAATTTCACCGGCAGTTTCGCCATAGCGCTGGATAAAATGCTCCCACAGCGCGGCTTTACGGCTGCCGGGTAGTCCAATGCGCGATACGGAACCGTTTTGACGCGCTTCTTCTTCGAGCTGATCGGGGTTAAAGGACTGCAGCATGGAAGCAATAATGGCGCGAATACCGGCAATCATCCCTAACTGGTGCGCCTGGAGGTCAATCAGTGCGTCACGCACGGCCTGGCGTGGCGGCATAAAACCTGGCATACGGCTGCCAAACATCTGCATCAATACGGTTTTACCTGACGGCAGCAGCTTAAAAGGGTTGTTAGCATCATCCAGGATCACGGTCATGTCGGCTTTTACACCGCGTTTTAAAATCGACCGGGAAGACAGCAGTGCCACCGTTCCCTGCGAGAACATGCTGAGCATCTGGCCGAACTGCCGCATCTGCTCGCGATCGAACTGCGGTGTCGGTTGCAGATCCTGCAGGCCCATACCTTCCAGCAGTGCATCCAGTAACTCGCCCTTTAAGGCATCACCGCTACTGGCATTGCCACTCTGCTCGGTCCCACCGCTGTTATTGTGCGAGGCAACCGGATCGATGCGCAGCCGCCCTTTTGGCGTGGGCGAAGGCGTGCGTTGCACCGCCTGCGGTGTTGGCAAGGTAATGCCGCCGTAATCAATCGGGCTTTGCGCTCCTTCAGGCTGGGCAGGCTGCGGTTGAGGATCGAAAGCGGGATCGTGAGTGGCCTGTGTTTCAGTGTGATCAAACAGCGGTGAACTGCTTAAATCAGCCAACTCAACCGGTGCAGTATCCAGGATATCTGGCATCGGCTGGTGATTTTCTTGCGGCTGTAATGGCGCCGCTTGATGGAGCTCTTTCTGCTGCAAGGGTGCAGACTGATGGTTTTCTTTCGGCTGCGATGGCGCAGCCATAGGTTGCGAAACCGGCATATCTGGCTGAGCCAGCGGCACTGCACCGCTCATCATTAACCCCAGCGGATCGTCATGATGACGCGGGTCCGGCGTGGCCTGGCTGCCAAACAGATTTAACGGGTCCACGTCCGTGGAGGTTTCCTCTATTTTGGGCTGCCCTTGCGCATTTTGTTTTGCCGACAAGGTGCTGGGCGTGCGGTCATCAAAAATGCTTTCCTGAGCAAACAGCGCATCCTCTTCATCAAACAGGCTGCTTGTCTTAGGTTGCTGACCGATATCCAGCGGTTTATCGCTCATTAACTGAGCCAGCGGATCTTCGGGATTACGGTTTGCCGCTGTAGAGGTTAACGGATTTGCCTCCGGCATTTCTGGCGCAGCACTTTTACGTTTCGATAAGTCATCAGAAATTGAAAACTCTTTGGCAAGGCTGTCCCAGATCTCGCTGGGAATGGCAGCCGTGCTGGCAGCCGGCGCCTGTACAGGGACCGCATTGGGTACGGGCTGCGGCTTAGGTGCGGCTGCAGCGGTCAACGGAGGCTGCTGCGATTGCTGCTCGCCATTAAGATCGTTAACCAGCAGGCGATAGTCGTCGATGCCGAGAATATCTCCGTCCTGCAACTCCACCTGACGTCCACGCTCAAGCGGGATGTCATTCAGCAGCACGCGCGTAACGTTACCGCGGTTGGTCAGGCGACATTCGCCCTCTGCAGTAATATGCACGATAGCCTGCAGGCGAGAAATAGTGCGATCGTCGTCGGGCAATATCAGATTATTATCCACGCCTCGACCGATAGTGCCGCCTGGAGGAAGAAAATCGAAACTGATTTGCGGCGGTTCATGGCCGGGTTTAGCGGTTATTATCGTAAAGCGCATCACGGATTCCTGCGGTTAGCTGTTCGACATCTATATCGCGCGTCTCTCGGGGAGAAAGGCGGGATATAGAAGCGTAGTCAATGGTACGGAAGATAAACGCAACCCTAATGTTGCAGATAGCCATCCGTGAAAGTTAATCGTAGGGCATTTCTGATAATTCTTTCGTGCGTAACTCATCAAGCCTGGCGACGCACTCGTTATTAAATACGGTGTGCGCATTGCTGCCTTTATCTGCGGGATGCGCATATAACTGGCACTGCTCGTCACGGTAGGCTAACCAGTGACGCTGGGATTGAATAAACAGGTTCTGGTAGTTCTTTTTAGCTTGAGGTTCACTTTGAAAAACATGTTCGATACGTTTTTTCGTCGCCCCGTAGGCCTGATTTAAATCGTCTTCTGCATGTGCCCGGTTATTCTCGGCACAGCTAAACACATCGGCATCACTGGTCTTTTTAGCGCAGTCATCAAGGGCGTAAACGGCGGAAGAAAAACCAAACATGATAAAAGTCGCACATCCCAAAAAAGATATCTTCATTTTTTATATTGACCTGTTTTACAGATGTAAAAGCGCATTGTTTAACTGATGTCAGACTACGGTGAGGAACTCGCCTATCAGGGCAAGGCGCAACTCAGGGCATTGTCCTGTAAAGGGTTCGCAGTTCCTTGATCGATTTTGCTCCTGAAGCTCCAATTTTCCTCGTCAGCGGCTCATTGATAGTGATCGAGTGATTGGTCAGGTCGACAGAAACGATGATGGCTTCCTGTGCTGTCGTATTGGGAGACGCAACGTCATATATCACCGCGATGATGACTTTATTATCTTTTTCATCGAGCATGCCGACAGAGCGAGTCGCATGACATGTTTCCGCTTCCCAGTCACCGAATCCAATTGTTGGTAAAACACGCTCTGCCTGATGAGCGTTGTTTGACCAGGCGACAAAACACACGTCCTTATCTTGTGAGTCGAAACCCTGCCCGGCAATAAAACTGCCCAGAACTTTGCCTTCATTAACCAGATGAAAACTTTGGTGTGGAACTGGAGAACCGCCCTGAATGCCTTTATCAGACGATAATTTATAAATACTTTTCTGATAGGGCGCATCCGCTATAGGAGCAAGGGAAAGCGCAGCCAATACGTGAAAAGGGGTTAACAGCGATAAAAACATTAGTACATAGCGCATAATATTTTATGTATCCATTGACGTAATGACCACTTGAATGGTGAAAATATCATTGCACCACTATAACGTCATATCAGCCTGTTAAAAAATCAGTATGGCAGCAGTTTAAGTACGGCCGTACGCTCAGTATCCATTCGATAAATGCAGAGATTCGTTGTGACAGCATATGGATTACTGCCTTCTTCTGCAGCAAAAGCTTCAAGATGACATTGACCATCCCTGAATTTAAGCCAATTACGCTGCGTATCAACCACAATCCCGGCATACTGCTCACCCAGTTTTTTTTGAGAGCCGTACATTTTTACAATGCGCTCTCTTGCAAGACCCTATTCGTGATTTAACTCTTTTTCAGCCTGGCTTTTGTATTTAACAGAACATTGATATAGCTCGACATCATTACTTGTTTTAGAACACGGTGTTTCTGCGAAGCAGGAAGCTGAAAAAACAGCGATTGAAGCCACGAAAAACGCTGCGTAAATTTTCATTACTCACTCGACTCCGAAAGTTACAGATCTCATCTCATCAACAAGCGTATTAAGGTAAAGAAAGCGCGCTCGCTTATCTTAAAAGACTCACTTAAACAGGCACTGATCATTTCATTGCTTTGCCAACTCAACGAGTTCATCAACACGATCTTGCATTTTTTTCTTAAGACATGCTGGATTAACAGAACACGCATTTCTTTCGTCAAGCCAGCGTTTCTGTGTTTGACGGAGCTCGACTGAACGTGATTTGACATCAACCCCTGTATTCACAATTTGCTTTAACGCCACATTGTATGCCTCGGCCACGCTTACATCCCAGGAGGACAGATCCGAATCATGACAGATGGTTTTTTCACTGTCGTTTGTAGCTCTTGCGCAGGCGAACGAAGGTTGTAATTTGGCATTGTTAGCGAGTTTTTTTAGTAAAAGATAAGACTGGTTATCCCAGTTCAGGAATATTGACTCTTCATCAAGTTTTACAAGCCAGCGTTCGCTATTTTCACCCGACAGGGTGATTTTTCCATTCTGACAATGAATGCGATAAGGACGAATTTCTAACGTTCCTTTGATGGGAAGAGCATAGCTTTTAGACGGATCGGAGAGCTGCCCTTCTGTCGTCCTGCTCATCAAAGAGTTTATTGATGTCGCGTCCATGGAATCATAATCTGGCAAGTCGCAGTGACTAGCTGTTGGTATTGACGTTTTTATTATATCCGGAGTGAATTCAAAAATACGTTCTCTCAGCGTCGGGTCATCAGAAATTAGTGCCATCAGGTTTGTAGAAGTGGAATCTTCGTTAACATAAACATGTTCAACTTTCCAATTACCATCAAGTTTTAAAACACGTCCCTGTTCAGCAGAACACAGTAACGGCATAACCAGCGAAGCGATAAAAAGTAAAAAAAAGCCGGTTCTCTGCATGATGGACGCCTGAGAGTGAGATACAGAAAAGACATTTATTTTTAAATTCATAATTGGCTGTAAGAAACTTTTTTAGCTTGTAGATTCTTTTTTACCTCTTCATTTAAATAAGTATAAAGCCTCCTTCTGTTTGCTAAAGAGGCTTCATTAAAAAATCTACTTCTGATAAGCCTTACGAAGTTGAGAGAGATTTTTAATATATGAATTTTGAAACTTCTCAGTAGCACCTTGGTCGTAGTATACGCTGTCACTATCATCTTTTAATCCCAAGATGTAGTAATCATTACCATAGTGATCAGGAGCTTCGGTTGTATAAATAACCGCGATTTTTGTAGCAGGATCGTCTTTTTTTGAAATCAGACCAACTGAATCAACTTTATGGCAACCCACAGTTTCCCAATCCCCCTGACCGATTGTCTGAATAAATTGATCAGATTTTTTGCTATCCTTAGTCCAGGCAATAAAACACACAGGTTGAACTTGTCTTATCCATCCTTTGCCTTGCACAAGAGTGCCTAATACTTTGCCATCTTTTACTAAATCGAAGGTTTGAGCTTTATCTAATTCAACTCGCTCAAGGCCTGCATGCTGAGCCTCTTGAACAATACTTTTTTCGTAATCACTGGAATGAGGTTTAGAAAGGGTTACTGAAGCATTTGCTAAAGGACTGATAACAAGTAATGACAGAACTAAATTGATAATTTTCATTTTTTATAAAACCCTTAATTAATTATGTAGAGCCCGGTCATAATTTTGTGATAAGTGAACATCATAGTTATTCTTTTTATAATCACTACCATTATAATATCTTGCAAAACTTGCCCAGTTTTTAGTACGGATTGCATTCAAGAGCGTAGGTGTATGAGAAACATGATTTACAAAAGCGTATACTTGCCCCGGAATAGTATTCATTCCCTTAACAAACTCTTCAATATTCGCATAACCTGAAGTAACATAGTTACTTCCCATAATTTGGAATGCTCCCCAAGAGGCTGACTGAAGTGCAGCTGCACGATCAAGTGCTATGGCTTTATTTAACTTATCGTATTGCTCGCTAAATTTACCGTAGTGATCATATCTTTTCCCCGATATATCAGGGTGAGTTGCATCATATTTGTTATTGGTCAATCTGCTGAAATAATGTCTTTCATATAAAATGGTCGGCCGACCAGATGAATCGAATGGACTTTGCTTCGTCTCCGACATCACCACGGCTTTTATTGCTGCTGGCTCACAATTTAATGCTTTCGCCATACTGATATACATTTCATCAGTCACTGCAGATGCCGTGGTGTCAAGATTTAACTTAATATTGCTGGCTGGAGTGATATTTCCGTGCAGTCTACGCATCGTAGGACCCTGGGGAGAAATAATACCGTCAGGGTTACGGAGTCCAACAACCTTCTCCTGAAAAACTTTTATTTTAGCAATGGTTTTTTCGCCCATGAAACCATCAACTTTTAATTCATTACCAGGAGAGGTAATAGCCTTATTGGCGTTTAGTAATGATTGAACGGTTTTAACATCTTGTGGTTTATTCGGTTGTCTTATGCCAACACCTTGGCTTATCTGTATTGTAGTCACGTAAAATCCCTCTTGATCCAGCCTTAACAGATCATATGAAAGTGCGCCTCCAGATGGAGGCGCATTCCATTACGCTTCTTTATTCTCTTTGATATTCCAGCCAGCGCTGCTTTCTGCGCCTTTACCGCCAGAAGAGCTCTGCTCCCAGTACTGCTGTTTCACTTTCGCAGCCTGGAATGCATAGGTTACGCCCAGCGTATCATCGTGCTCAGAGCCCACGAACTGTACGTTGGTGACCAGCACGTCTTCCAGGGTGATGCGGGTGTACTCGATTTGCGTACCGCCAGCCTTGCAAACTGAAACTTCAACCTTAGTGACGTGCTTACCACTGGCACAGTTTTTCAACAGCGCAGTGACAGCCTTGTCGATTTTGGCATTAATGTGCAGGTCGTTGAAGTTTACTTTACCAGCACCGCCGCCGCCGCCCACGCTCATATTACCCGGCTGATTAGCGCCCCAGGAGAAAGAGGTAATATCAATCCAGCCGGTATGGTTTGAATCTTTAGATTCACCAGTAATACCGTCTACCTTCAAATACATATCAATAGCCATAATATTTACTCTTCGTTATGGAAAAAGTTGTCGCTTTCGAAAAAGCATCTATATGGCAAAGAGAAAAGCATGGGGCTGAATAAAACAGTCCATATTTTACTTTTGCCTCGACTCGGGAGGTTGCTACAGGCTCTCCGAAGTATCCCACCACAATTAACCGCTATAGCAGGAGATTTTTTTGCTGTATTCGTATTTCAAATTAATGTCATTGTGCAAAAAGCCACGACAATTATGGGGCAACCCGATTATGTTGCGCACTTTGTTTCAAGAAAATTACTCTGCTGGAACAAAGTCAAAAAAAAAACGATTAAAGAAGACCAAATAATTTTCAGCTCGCCAAAGTCGACGTTTTTATATTTTAAACACAGGTCGATCATTATACTGATAAATCTATGATGAAAGCTTCAAGCCATTCGCCAAAGACATCACTTTAGGAAAAGGTTTATTCCGCTTCATCAGCATAATCAAAGTATGAGGGACGACATACATCAGCCATTGTTTTATATACGGCATGTTTTCATGCTTTAGTGCATTTGCTCGCAAGAAGCACGCTCCGAAGAGCGTGCTTAGCGTTTCAACGATTAGTTTTCGTTCGACTTCAGCGAAGGCAGTTTCGATACCAGACGCAGCGAAACGGTTAACCCTTCCAACTGGTAATGCGGACGCAGGAAGAATTTTGCAGCATAGTAGCCTGGGTTGTCCTCCTGCTCTTCCACATTCACTTCTGCAGCAGCCAGCGGCTTACGAGACTTGGTTTCCTGAGAAGAGTTAGCCGGGTCACCATCGACATAGTTCATCACCCAGTCGTTCAACCAGCGTTCCATTTCGTCGCGCTCGCGGAAGGAACCAATCTTGTCGCGCACAATACACTTCAGATAGTGAGCGAAACGGCAGCAGGCGAACAGATAAGGCAGCCGCGCTGCCAGACGCGCATTGGCGGTGGCGTCAGCATCGTGGTACTCCGCAGGTTTTTGCAGCGACTGGGCGCCGATAAAGGCGGCAAAGTCAGAGTTTTTGCGGTGAACTAACGGCATAAAGCCATTCTTCGCGAGCTCGGCTTCGCGGCGATCGCTGATGGCGATTTCCGTTGGGCATTTCATGTCTACGCCGCCGTCATCGCTTGGGAACGTGTGGCAAGGCAGATCTTCAACGGCCCCACCCGACTCCACGCCGCGAATAGATGTACACCAGCCGTACTCCTTGAAGGAACGGTTGATGTTAGTCGCCATGGCATAAGCCGCGTTGGTCCAGCTGTAGTTGCTGTGGTCGGAACCGTCGGTCTGCTCTTCAAAATCAAAGCTGTCCACGGGGTTGGTGCGAATACCGTAAGGCAGACGAGACAGGAAGCGCGGCATCACCAGGCCCAGATAGCGCGCGTCTTCAGACTCGCGCAGGCTACGCCAGGCAGCATATTCGGTATTCTGGAAGATTTTGGTCAGATCGCGTGGGTTTGCCAGTTCCTGCCAGGATTCCATCTGCATCACGCTTGGTGCAGTACCGGTGATAAACGGACAGTGTGCTGCAGCACCGATACGCGCCATCTCGCCCAGCAGCTCAACGTCCTGCGGGCTGTGATCGAAATAGTAGTCGCCCACCAGGCAGCCAAAAGGTTCACCACCAAACTGGCCATATTCCTGCTCGTAGATTTTCTTGAACAGCGGGCTCTGATCCCAGCCCACGCCTTTATAGCGTTTCAGAGTGCGGCTCAGTTCCTGCTTGGAGATGCTCATAAAGCGAATCTTGAGCATCTCATCAGTTTCGGTGTTATTCACCAGATAGCTCAGACCACGCCAGGCGCTTTCCAGCTTCTGAAAGTCATCATGGTGGATGATCTGGTTAACCTGCTGAGACAGCTTTTCGTCAATCTCAGCGATCAGCGCCTGAATGGTGCGGTAGGCATCGCTGGACATGGTCACGGTGTTTTCCAGCGCCTGCTGCGCCAGGGTTTTTACCGCGCTTTCTACAGCTTCGCGTGCCTGGTCGCTTTTAGGACGGAATTCTTTGTTCAGTAACGCGCTGAACTCATCCTGACTAAAGCTGGCGCCGCCCTGCGATTGTGGTTGTTGAGAAGTCTGGTTCATTACTGCTCCTCCTTACCTTCAGGGGCATCCGTTTGCTTAGGCACGTGTGACAGGGCCTGCAGCAGTGTCGGATCCTGTAAAATCTTGCCGATCAGCTCTTCGGCGCCGTTTTTGCCGTCCATATAGGTCAGCAGGTTGGAGAGCTGGGTACGTGCTTCAAGCAGGCTGTTAAGTGGATCGACTTTGCGGGCAATGGCATCAGGAGAAAAATCGTCCATGCTTTCGAAGGTCAGATCGATGTTCAGTTTGCCGTCACCGTTCAACGTATTGTCTACCTGGAATGCCGCACGTGGCTTCATGGCTTTCATACGCTCATCGAAATTGTCGATGTCGATTTCCATGAATTTACGGTCGTCAACGCTGGCCTGCGGCTCCAGCGGTTTACCGGCTAAATCGGCCAAAACACCCATGATGAATGGCAGCTGAATTTTACGTTCTGCGCCATAGACTTCCACGTCATATTCAATCTGAACGCGTGGCGCGCGATTGCGGGCGATAAATTTCTGCCCACTGGACTTCATTGTTGGCATGGTTCTCTCCATAAATAATGCGCGGGTATAGGCTCGCAGGAGGCGCGCAGGTCTCGCTGCGTAAAGGCTTGACTGTTAGCTTAGTCGCGGCGTCCAAAAATGTTTTCTAACTGATGCACACCATCGGGCGCGAGATCGCGAATGATGTCCATAAAATCGAGTTCGATAAGGCGCTGTACCCTGTCAATCATCAGCGGTGCCGGGTGGCTCGGCTCATGCTGACTAAAGTACTGTTTGACCTTTTCCAGCATAAGTTGGGCTTCTGCCCGCGAATTCAGTTGGGCACTGCGCCAGTCGGTAGCCGCACGTGGTGCAGCGACGCTGGGCTGCTGCTCCGTTGCGGGTGCGGATTGCATCGCCGCCGCCAGGGAGTGTAACGATTCCATATCCGTGGCCTGACAGCGCTCATTCAGCATTGCCATGCTGCGTTGCAGCTGACTCATATCCGGCAAGGCCGTTTCATCCAGCTTTTCAATCACGATGCGGCGAATATTTTGCAAACGCTCAGCAATGTTTTGAATCGCTGCGATGCCCGGTTGTTCCCCTCGTGCAAGTTCGTCATTCAGACGCGGCAGTCCACCCGGATAATCTGGCACCTCTGTTTTACTGCCGTCACACAGCGCCGAAGCATCACGCAGCGTAATACCGTCGGACGCATAGCGCATGAGCCATGACTGACGAACGGCGGCCGTGAGTGCCGACTGGTCGCCCAGCACAGCCAGCGCGTTGATGCGGTAAAACGGGTCGTGCTCACCGTCTTCTTCAAGGCGAGGCCAGAGCGGTTCCCAGAACTGCAACATCGCCTGTTCAATCAGTTGCAGGCCCTGTGCATAGCCCGGTAACCCTTTCAGGCGCGTCCAGGCATGTGTCAGGGTCAGCATGACACGCAGGTCTTTGCTGCGGCTCATCAGTTCCAGTGCAAGCTTTTCAACTTTGTTCCAGTCCGCTGGCTCAGCCGGAATAATGGTGTTACCGAACTGCTGTTCGGCTTTTCCCACGCTGGCCTGCTCCATCGCCTGAAAGTCCGCGTCGTACTCCAGGTTTTCACCGCACGGATTATCATGGCTTACCGGTATCAGCAACGTGTCAATATCAATACTCATCCGCTTCGCCTCAGGATTCAAACATCGGGGGATAAAGTCCGTTTCGTCCCGGCTTTGCACCGCCTGCCGGATCAAACAACAGGGAAAATAACTGCGCGGTTAAGTTTCCACTGTGGACATGGGTATAAAGCGGAAAACCGTCGCTCTGATTCGTCCACCAGAAACTGGTCTGGAACTGCGGATCAAAGCTTTGAGACGGCAGATGCCAGCTCAGTGTTGAATCCTGTTCACCGTTGCCGATCACCGCCAGAATATCTGATGACGCCTCATCCTGCTGAGGCTGCGGCAGTGGAATGCTCAACAACGCCTGATCAAACTGTTCGGGCGTACCGCCATCCTGAACCGCCCGCAATAAGGTATTTCCCATCTGGTGATACCAGTCGCCTGAACGCGTCAGCAACAAAGGCATCCACTCCGCTGGGGTAAAATAGCGGAGGGCACAGAGGGGATAATGGCGACCCACGCTATCGCGTGCGGCCGTCAGACAGCCCATTTGAATCAGCTGCGTACCCAACATCGGTGGTACCACAAAATTCCACACCGGGGCTTTAAGAAAAGCCCGAGAAGGCGCATTTTCGCCTTCAGCACTGCTCTTCCAGTGGTGCAATCCCACCTGAAACCAGTTAGACCACTGGCGCTGCAAGGTATCGGGAAAGCGTCGTTTAACAAAATCACCCGAACTAGGCAGTTTGCCGTACCAGCCAGGTGCTGCGTAATGGGTCATAGTCAGGTCCTGTTTCAGGGACAGCTAAATGCGGGTAGCTGGAAAGGATTACGAATGCTGCCTGGCGTGAATGACAGCGTCACATTATGGCCGTCAACACTAAAGCTGGCTTCGCGAGTCAGTCCACCTACCGACGTCACCCGTGCGCGATCAAAGAAGCGATTAAGCGCCCATGGGCCGCTGGTGGTCAGGGTTGAGGTCGTGCCGTTCGTTAGCCCCAGTTGCATGCGCACCTGACTGGTTCCACCTGGTCCGGGCCAACTCACTAACTGCACTGCCTGTGGTCCATGACTGTAGCGCAAAATCTGTCCATCGACATCCAGCGTCATATTCAGGATATCGTTATCCATCTTCACCGTCCGTAACGTGACGCGGAAGGATGGCGTAGTGGCCCCATTGGCAAAGAAGGCGTCGCGAATCGACTGCGCCTGCTGGAAAGGACGCAGCAAGGCTTCGCCGCCTGGCAAGGTTTTGCCATCAATGCCGGGCGTGAAACGCCATGCCGCGCGCGTGGTGTCCACTTTGCTGGCCAGATTATCGCGGAAGAAGCTGTCCATCAGTCCGGTTCCCGGCGCAAACATGCGCGCCAGGTCATCAGGCGTGACTTCGCTGCGTGCATTCCGGACCAGCGGGTAACGGCCTGCTATCGCCTGACGGCAGAAGCTGCCGACTTCCATGGTGATGCGCTTGCGAACGTTATCCATGTCGCGACGCTGTGCATCGCTGCTGGCGCCCACTGCCATGCCTGACACCATATTTTGCAGTGAACCGGGCAAGCGTCCGGCGCTGGCCTGCAAACGGCTAATGGCATCACTCGCCGGCGGTGGCATACCGCTATTCGCGGCATCCTGCACGGCGGTGAGATAGCGATAGAGATCGTCGATCTGCTTAAGAAAATCATCAACGGCCAGGACCTTACTGCCCTGCTGTAACGGCTGTGCCAGCTCGATGACAGGTGCAAAGTGCGCGGTCACCGCCTGCTCAGGCGTTTGCTGCACCACCGCCTGCTCGCC
Source organism: Pantoea sp. V106_11 (assembly GCF_029967885.1). NCBI lineage: Bacteria > Pseudomonadati > Pseudomonadota > Gammaproteobacteria > Enterobacterales > Erwiniaceae > Pantoea > Pantoea sp. V106_11. The sequence goes on along the minus strand of NZ_JASCAK010000020.1, from coordinate 296,130 downwards.
GTTTGCGCGCGGCGAGGTAAACAGTGCCTGCAGCGTTCGTGTGGCGCTGTTATCCGATGACGCGGCCGTATCTTTGGCATTCTTGTCTTCAGGCTGCGCCCGGGTGAGCGTGAGCTGTTTGCTCAGGTTAATCACTAACTGCCGCAGCGGCGAATGATTCCCTGACAGCAGGCGCGCCGTATTAATACGTTGGGTCAAATCGGCGCTGCTGTTGAGTTGAATATCGCTGAGAAACTGCTCCCACTGGCGGATGTAATCCTGAATATAGAGCTGGCGCACCGCAAGGTCGGTTTGTTTGCTGTCTTCATGGGCCGTCTCTGCACCCAGCACCCAGATATCGTCTTTGTAGAGCGCATCCGTGACCGGCGCGATCTGTTTATCCACATGGTTCCAGTAGCCGTCTGGCGTAAAGAGCCCGGAAACACCTTCATTGACAGACTTACCGCTTTTACGAGAAAACACCAGTTCACTTTGCGGTCCACCCAGCGCGGACAAGGTAACCGGTGACATTGAGCCATCACGTTCCAGCAGGCGTTTCAGGCGTCCGTAAACGCGCTGTGACAGCGGCATCTGACTAATCAGCGCCTGCTCGCGCTTTACCAGCGCATCATCCTTCGCATAGGGCGAGGACTGAATCTGCGTTTCCAGTAGCTGTTGCAGGTGCCACGCCAGCTGTTTCACCTCAGCCTGAGTCACGTCCTGCGGCAATTCACGTGAGATGTTTAACATCATCCACGCCTGAAGAAACTTACCGTCATAGTGTTTTGGCTGGTACAGCATCTGATAAGCCTTAAGCGCCTCATAGCTGTAGTCAGCGTCACTTCCCGTATCATTGCGTAACCAGCGGGTGATATTCTGCGCAACCTGCGGCATCAGCAGCTGTTTCAGCGCCCTTTCGTACAAGGCCTGGGTCGCATCACTGACTTCCGTTCCGCGATACAGCCCCATCCGGCGCGTGAGCGGCGGATGCTCAAGAGAAAAGGAGGCGCTTTCAGGCAGGTGCAGCAGCGTATTGAGGTAAGGCACCAGTGCAAAGAGGTTGCCGTTCACCTCTTTTTGTAACTTGTCACCGAGCTGCTCAACCTGGGGGCTTTTCGCCGCCATCTCCTGCAGGTAGGTTTTGTTTTTGTTATAGCTCACCAGCCACAGTGCACCGGCAATGAGTACGATAACCAGTAACGCCAGATAACCCGACCACAGGCCCACGCGGTTACGTAGCTCCCACCAGCGGTTACTGCCGGCCAGACCGGACTCCTGGAAGATGACATTTTCCAGCACGCCCTTAAGGAAAAAGCTCTGGCCTTTGTTTTGAGGGATCGGCGCGTCTTTGTCCACTTTGTCCCAACTGCCCGACTCACTCTGCTGCTGGCCTGGCAGATGCAGGGCGCGCGTCAGTTCACCCATTACGCGGTCAAAGGGTAAGCCTTCCTGCGTACCGCTGGCAAAGTAGATGCCGCGCGGGGCGAACTGCGTTTCGAAATCGGAACGCGCAAACAGAATATCCAGTGCCTCAGCCAACTGAGGACGCAATGCCGCAAACTCCTGTGGAAACAGATAGCTTTCGGCACGTGCCTGGGCATCACTTTCCGCCAGCAGCACATCGGCCAGTCCGGCATCCAGGCGCTGTTGCAGCAGCGAATATTCCTGCTGAAACTGGCTGCTGAGTTCAAATTCAGCCGTTGATGCTTTGGCCCACGGAAAGGTAAAACCCCAAATCTGCTCGCGCTGTGCCTTATCCAGGCTGGCAAAATAGCTGCGGAACCCCTTTAACAGGTCGGTTTTGGTGACCAGGACATACACCGGAAAGCGAATACCGAGCCGATCGTGTAACTCCATCAGACGCTGGCGCAGCGCCACGGCCTGATTGCGCATGGCCTCGGGCGACTGTGATAACAGGTCTGCCACGCTCAAGGTGACGATGACGCCGTTAACCGGCTGACGGCCACGGTATTTACGCAGGAGGTCGAGAAACTGATGCCATTCGCCGGCATCGCGCTCCTGCTGGCTCTCCTGCGTGGTATAGCGCCCCGCCGTATCCAGCAGCACGGCTTCGTTAGTAAACCACCAGTCACAGTTACGCGTCCCGCCGATCCCACGTAGCGCAGCCTTACCGAACTTGTCCGCCAGTGGGAACTGCAAGCCAGAATTCACCAGAGCGGTGGTTTTACCGGCACCTGGCGCGCCGATGATCATGTACCAGGGCAGTTGATAGAGATATTGATGACTGAAGCGCTGCGCCCAGAAAGGCGCACCTTTGCTGCTCTGCCGCTGGAAGTGTGCTTTTTTCAGCATCTCAGTCGCTTCAGAGAAGCGGCTGGCCAGCACCTGATCTTCACTGGTCAGTCGCTTGCGGTCTTCTTCCGGCGTATCCGATTTGCTGGTTTCCAGGCTGGACATCAGCTTACGGTTGAGCCAGTAGTTATAGACACGCGGAATCGCCTGGCTCAGGCCCCAGACAACATAGAGCAGCGCAATACTGATTACGCGGTTCTGTTCTGACTCCAACGGACGGGAGTCCACAATCGAGAACACCGGGCCAATGACCCAGATAATAAACGAAAGTGCGGTGATACCGACAAAGCCCCAGGCCAGACGGCTGGTCAGTACCGCAAATAGTACATTCAGCATGGATTAGTTCCCTCTCGCCAGGCCGTTAACTTCAGCTTGCGTCGTATCAGGTGCAACCTGCAGCGTAATTTCAACACGACGATTACGCGCGCGATTTTCTGCACTGGTATTCGGCACCAACGGATGCGTTTCACCCCGCCCTTCCGCTTTAACGCGTGATGGTTTTGCCAGCTGTTTTTGTAACAGCGTCTGAACAGACTGGGCACGGGCCAGAGACAGCTCATAGTTGGAGGCAAATCGGGCACTGCGAATCGGTACGTTATCGCTGTAGCCCACCACCAGGATTTTCCCGCTGACGTTATTCATGGCTTCAGCTACACGCTGGATAACGGCATCATAACGTCCGCGAACCTCTGTCGAACCGGATGCGAACAAGCCATCGCCTTTCAGCGTCACCACACTTTGATCTGCCTCATCGCGCACGGCCACCAGGCCTTCGTCGATTTCAGGTTTCAGGAATGACTTCAGGTTCAGTGACGGCGGCGGCGGCGGTGCCGGATTACGAATCTGCACTTCTGGCAGCGTCGTTTGGTAGATTTTGGCCAGCACGGGCGAGGTGTAATCCCCCAGACGCCAGTTCAGCACGATATAGAACAGGCAGGCAGCCAGGCCCGCCAGAGCCGCACAGGCCCACAGCGGAATCATGGGGCGCCAGAGTTTACGCAGAACCGGCTGATCGGTCGGATGCGGCGACAAGGCGGCGGCAAAGCTGCCCCTGACGCTCCTGATCATCTGCAACAGACGCTGTTTAATCGTATCCAGTTGCGAGCGTCCATTATCCAGAACCCGATAGCGCCCTTCAAAACCAAGCAGTAAGCAGAAATAGATCAGCTCCAGTAACAGGATGTGCTGACGCGGGTTTTGCGACAGTTTCGCCAGCAGTTGGAAGAATTTCTCCCCGCCCCAGGTTTCGTTGTGGAAGGTTACCAGTAAGCCATTACTGGTCCACACGCCACGGCTTCCCCAGGGCGTCAGTGCTGCGGCTTCATCAAGCGCCGTACACAGACAATAGCGCGCGCCAACGATCACCTCATAGCTCAGTCCGGACTGCTGGCAGGCCAGCTCGAAACGGCGGATCTGGTCAATCAGCTGTTGACGTAAACGTGCGGGATCGTCATGGGAGACGGAGTGACGAATCTGTGGAATCGCGTTAATCAGCGGATTCGCTGCAGCCACCAAACTATTCTGGTGGCTAAGATCCTGCTGAAAAGCATCACTGTTCGGTTTATTTTGTTCCTGCATCATGCCTGCTCAGTTTGAATTATTCTGACTGACTGCGAATGGCCCAGAACTCCATGTTCAGGCCCGGAAACTCACCGGCAAGGTGCAGCGCGAAGGCACCCGATCGCTCCATCTCCTGCCATAGCTCGCTGTTCTTATCCAGCTCAAAATAGCTGTATCCTGCGTGCCATGGGATCTGCGGTGGCGCACCCGGCATGGCTTTCAGGGCAAGGCCCGGTAGCTGCAGTTGGACGAGATCGCGAATTTTGGTGACGGGGGCGACTTTCATCTGCGCCGGGAAATGCGTTTTCAGCGCGTCGGCCGGGACGTTTGCTTTTACGGCCAGCACAAAACCGAATTCACGCACCATGCTGTTATCCGGCACGGTCGCCACATTCAGGCCGTGTGAGCGTTGCGTCAGCGGCAACTGAATGGCACTCTCTTCCATCACCTGCGACAGGCCTTGACGGAGCAATAGCGTCAGGCGCGAGAAGCAGCCCTGCAGGTCGTCGTGGTCATAGAGAGGGAAAGCATCCGGCGTGCGCGCCTCTGTCCACGTTGCCAGCTCAGCAGCCAGCTGCAGCCAGTGGCTGTAGAGGGTTTCAGGATGTAATAGCGGCAGATGCTGCAGATGCGCATGAAGGCCCAACTGGCGGTTAAGCAACGCCAGCAGCATAAAATCAACCATATCCGCGCTGTTAAAGCGGCCCGTTCCGGGTGCGCGCTGGCTCAGCTGCTGGCTACGTTGTTGAATCATGCCGTGCAGGTCGGTCATCATGCTCTGAAGCGGACGACTGCCAGCAAGGGTTAACGTGGGAGGGATATAATCATTGTCTAAACGGATATGGTTGTCGCTGCGCTTTTCAACGATCTGAGCAACGCCCATCGCCGTCCATTCCGCCGTGAGATCCTGCTCCAGCATCAAGCGGAGGCGCAGCTTGCCAAACTGAACGGTGGCCGTTCCGACAGCCTGCGCATTGTCATCTTCAACTTCCGCTTCCCAGGCCAGATAGCGAGCCAGCGAATCAGGCGCGTCCTGAAACGTCACCGCCTCGCGACCATTGCGGCGAGCGGGAATGGCCAAAACCACTTTGGCGCGGTCGGTATTGCTGGGAACGTCCAGCGGCGCAGGGCCGTGTTGTGGCTGACTGAAGGCAAAAAACGTTCCATCCGGCAGGCATCCACTGGCGGCGCTCAGTGCCAGTTTACCCTGCCGCAACAGCGCTTCATCAAATTCGAGATCGAAAAATCCCCAAACATAAGGGCGTTGCGACTGGCCCCATTCACGCAGCGAGCTTTGCAGAAAGTTTTCTGCCTGCTGGAAATGGTGAGGACGTAAAAACATCCCTTCCGCCCAAACAACCTTTTCGGCTCTGTTCATAATCATCCTTTGAAGACGGTTTTATTGCTTAACGGGACGCATGCCGGCATCGTCAACGATAATGTTGGCGTTTAACTCACCATCATTGCTTTTCCAGAACTGCCAGAACGAGCTGCTGTCACTGTCTGGGAAAGGCAGCGCAAGTCGCCACACCTTGCCATCCAGCTTTTGATATTCCGCCATGATGCCGATAAAGCGCGCGTCGGGGAGGCTTTTGGCACTCAGCGTTTTACTGAGCTGACCGGACATCAGGAAAAACTGCTGATTGTTGAGCAGCGTATTTCCCAGTGCGGTAGCGGGTTGATTCTGCAGAGTGAAGAAGTCGGCGGACATAAATTCTGCATCAGACGTCAGCAACATCACCCGGACTTTGAGAGGTGCGCCCGAATTGATGGAAGGATGTGCCTGGAAGTGCAGGTTGTATCGCGCAATATCAGGCTTACTGCTACTGCATGCCGTTAGCAGAAGCAGCAGGAAGGGCCAGATCCATTTTGCCAGGCCAACGCGAAAGTAAGTTTGTGCCATTTCTGTCCCTCCCTGCCCCTGACTTAGTTAATGATCCAGGTACCGTTATTCTTGTTCTGGCACGCCTGGCTGTTTCCATCTACAGAAACACAGGTTTTTTTCTTGGCGGCGGCACGCGCACGACGTTTCGGCTGATCGGCTTTAACGGTCTGATCGTACAAATCGCTTTTCACCACGGCGCGGAAAGGCACATAACCAACAACTTTTATCGCGCTGGTTGTGGCCTGAGCCGGTGCCGCTTTGCTGTCAGTGGCTTTGGCATCGCTGGCTGCTGGTGGCGCTTCAGCCTGCGCTTCTTCACCTAATGCCAGCCAGTTATTTTCAACCTGACCCACAACGGTGTAGGTTTCACCTGTTTTCAGGGTTTCGACGACTTTGCCGCCGAAGTCCGGACGCGTCATCACCGATGCAGGATATAAAGCGCGATAGGATTCATTTAATGCGGAGAACTGCGCCGGCGCAGCAACGGCATGACGATGGATCAGGGTTGTGCCATCAACGGTGCTGCTCACCATTGTGTCATCAGTCATTTTTGGCGGTGTTTTACAGCCTGCAACAGCAAAGACAAACATCAGGCTTAATGCAATTCGAAAGTTCACCATTTTCTTCATATTTAGTTCCATTAATACCCAAACAAGTGGCCATTGGCCGGTGTTAAGCAAACCCTGTTGCAGAACGAGCGATGCTGGCTGCCATCTGGAGCCAATACACTGATTAACAACACAATTTGCCTGAATGAGATGAGGTAGTGAGTTTAAAATTTTCTATTCGATGAGAGTGAGCAGGTGTGAAACTGCCCATGAAACCTGATGACCGGAACAAGACGGCTGAATTCGCGGTTAAACATTCAGCAAACTGACAAATTCCTAAACGCAAACGTCATTAAGGCAGCCTGGTTAAGCGTTGCGCAAAACCGATTCATAAAGCTGAATCGTTAAGTTTAATAAGGCTGATTAATCGTTATAAGTGTGGGGAGAATGGCAACATCCTGCTTAAATTCCAGTCGATCTCACACAAATAGCAATAAATCAATGGCTTACAAATTAAACTGCAGCACCATAGCTACCGCACGAGCCTCAACATCCTGCTCGCCTGTGTAAAGTTCTTTTCCATTTCTTAACATCTTACACAGCTTTACATAATGCCTTAAAAAATTCAACACAGCCCCGAGCGAGCTTAAATAGTAAAAATATTAATGTATAGTATTATCTCAAACTTCAGGCACTTGTTAACCAAATGCTATCGAGGCGATAAAAAACCGCGATTTAGCCCTGTCAGCCGCTTCGTTTAGATAATTAAACATTAGTAGTATGAATATTTAATCATGGTAAAAAGGGATAAAACGGCCAGCGAAGCGCCCTGAAGCTGATTTTCTTAAGTCTGAGATCGTAATTAAGTCAAATTTTTAGAAAACACGAAGCGTGTCATTTATTAAAAAACCAATAAATACAAAAAGTTAAATATTTTAAGTATTGCTAAATTAAGAATTATCTTAAGTAATATATCGGGGAGCAGTGTTGGTTTTAGCCGCAAGCTGGATCAATAAAAGGCAATGTGAGTGATTTTAATACAGCCAGAGACTAAGCCGCGGTGGATTGCACAAGCGCAGGACGTGCCAATGGCCCGATGTGAACAGCGGTATGGGCTGAAATCACTCAGGCATTGAATGGCAGTATTTATCGTCGCCACCCGGGTTAAAGCGGCGACAGAGATAACAAATCAGGAAAAGGAATTAGGATGGCCCGGCTTTCGCGATCATTTTACGGTAATTATTCAGCCATTTACCGCTGGTGAACCTTCCCCAGAAAAACAGCCCTCTCACTGTCCAGTCGAGGAACATGCCAAGCCAGACGCCGATGACGCCCATTCCCAGTTCAATGCCCAGCAAATAGCCAGCCACGACCCTTGCACACCACATACTAAACATAGAGACGTACATCGTGTAACGTGCGTCACGCGCGCCTTTCAGCCCAGCCGGTAAAACCCACGACGCTGCCCAAATCGGCATAAACAAGGCATTGAGCCAGATGAGGTGTTTCGTGACATTTATCACTTCAGGATCGCTGGTATAGAAACGTGCCAACAAGCCCGCCAGCGGAACGGTCAGGGCCGCAACGCACGACAGGCAAATGGTTGCCAGCCAAAAAACATGCTTCGCCTGTCGTTCAGCCTGAAATACCTGGTATTTACCCAGCCGCTTTCCGGTGATGATGGTTGAAGCCGATCCAAGCGCGTTACCCGGCAGGTTAATCAGCGAGGCAACAGAAAACGCAATAAAGTTACCCGCGATCTCATTGGTGCCCATGCCAGCCACAAATACCTGGGTCAGCAATTTACCGCCGTTAAACAGCACAGATTCGATACTGGCAGGCACGCCAATGCTCAGTACCTCATAAAGTATGCTGCTGTTCCAGCGACGAAAATAGCTGGACAGCGTGATTTTAAGCGAGGCGTTAAATCCAATCATTAACACATAAATAATGGCGAAAGCGCCGATATAACGGGTAATGGTTAACCCCAGGCCAGCCCCGACAAACCCTAATCCATCCCATGAAAAGCAGCCGTAAATAAGTACGCTGCTGATCATGATATTGAGGATGTTCATCCCGCCATTAATCAGCATCGGGATCTTGGTATTCCCTGCCCCACGCAGCGCGCCACTGCCGATTAGCGTGATGGCCGCTGCCGGATAGCTCCATGCCGAAACCTGGAGATAGCTCAGCGCCAGCGCTTTTACTTTCGGTTCGGCAGCGCCGGCAATGGCGTCAATAATCAGATGGCCCCAGAACTCAATCGCAATGACCAGAATTAGCGCCAAAATGGTCATCATCGCCAGCGACTGCCGCGTAGCGGCACGCGCCCGTTTACCATTACGCCTTGCCAGACTGAAAGCGACCACCACCGTGGTGCCCAGATCGATGGCGGCAAAAAAGGAGATGATGACCATATTAAAACTGTCAGCCAGGCCAACGCCTGCCATCGCCTCTTTACCTAGCCAGCTGACCAGGAAGGTACTGAGCACGCCCATTAACAGCACGCAGGCATTTTCAAAAAAGATCGGGACTGCAAGAGGCGAAATTTCACGCCAGTACAGCGTGCGGTAAGAACGACGTTTGGGATACCACGCCGTGCGCTTAATCGCCTGCACCACTGCTACGCCGGGATTTTGCAAAGGAGTACCAAATATGAAGAAGTCGGGGAAAGAACTCTAATGATGGTAGCCTGCGGGCAAATATGCAAAACGTTTTGCATTCCTGTTAAATCATCGTTACACACTTTTTTTACCTTTTTCCTCACCTCGTTGAATCATCGCGTTGCCGATGTCATCGCACGATCATGCCCGGAAACGGCCCTCTTCTTTACCAAAAAGCGGAGGCAGGCGTCAGGTTTGTCTGCATTTTGATGTAAACCCACGCACCAGCGCTAAGCCTCGCCTATAACTGGCGGCAGCAAAATGCGCTTGATCATAGATTCTTCACCAAATCCTGCGTTAAACCCGCTAAGCTTGGGGAAATTGTCGTAAGAACGTTAAAGGAGAGGTTATGCCAGCCCAACGGAAAAATCTGACACGCCAGCAGGCTCTTGATACGCTTGAGCAGATGTATGATGAAGCCGTCAACGCTCTGCGCGCATCAATTAAGGCCTATACGGAAGAAGGCTCGCTACCCGATCCCGTTGCCCGCGCGCAAGGTCTGTTTGTTTATCCTGAACTACGCATTACGTGGCAGGGCGACGGGCCTCAGCAGAATCGCACCCGAGCCTGGGGCCGCTTTACCCATACTGGCAGTTACAGCACCACGGTGACGCGCCCTGCTCTGCTGCGCCATTACATCTCTGAACAGCTGGCCATGCTAGAAAAAGAGTATGAGGTGACGATCGACGTCGGTCCTTCGCGTCAGGAAATTCCCTATCCTTACGTCATAGACGGGTCCGATCTGTCGCTGGATCGCACCATGAGTGCGGGGATTGCGCGTCACTTTCCAACGACTGAACTGTCGCAGATTGGTGATGAAACGGCAGATGGTTTATTTCATGCCGATGCGACCTTTCCTCTGTCTCACTTTGACGCGTTGCGCACAGATTTTTCGCTTGCCCGCCTGCGCCACTATACCGGCACGGCGGTTGAGCATTTTCAACCCTTTGTCCTGTTTACCAACTACACGCGCTACGTAGACGAATTCGTACGCTGGGCCATTGAACAGGTTCGCGATCCTTCAACCCCTTTCGACAGCCTTGTGTGTGCGGGCGATGTCGTTCTGACGGCGAGTACAGAAGACAATGAAGCCATGCTGTCTGATCTGGCCTGGAAAAAGCATCAGATGCCAGCCTGGCACCTGACCTCACCCAATCGCCGGGGAATTACATTGATCAATATCGGCGTGGGCCCGTCCAATGCTAAAACAATCTGCGATCATCTGGCGGTCATTCGTCCTCACGCCTGGCTGATGATAGGGCACTGTGGCGGCCTGCGCGAGAGTCAGCGCATTGGTGACTACGTGCTGGCTCATGCATACCTGCGCGACGACCACGTGCTGGACAGCGTTCTGCCGCCCGACATTCCGATTCCAAGCATTGCCGAAGTTCAGCGGGCTTTGTATGACGCAACCAAGTCCGTGAGCGGTATGCCAGGCGAGGAGGTAAAAGAACGGCTACGCACCGGAACCGTTGTGACAACAGACGATCGTAACTGGGAGCTGCGCTATTCAGCCTCTGCCCTGCGTTTTAATCTGAGCCGGGCCGTGGCTGTCGATATGGAAAGTGCAACGATTGCTGCTCAGGGATACCGTTTCAGGGTGCCTTATGGCACATTGCTGTGTGTTTCGGACAAGCCGCTGCACGGTGAAATCAAACTGCCGGGCCAGGCAAACCGCTTTTACGACGGCGCGATTTCAGAGCATTTACAGATTGGTATTCGCGCGGTTGAATTATTGCGCGCCGAAGGTGATAAGTTGCATTCACGTAAGTTACGTACGTTTAACGAACCGCCTTTCCGTTAAACAATAATGAATGAAAAAGACGGTATTAATGCGAAAATCCTTCCCGTTAATACCGTCTCGTTAATTAAGACGATATTCCGAATCAGGCCGCGTTCAGAACGGCGGTATTGATGAACCAGGCAAACACCGCAAGAATAGCCGGTACCATGAGCGTCCAGATAAGGCGGTTATTAAGGCTTTCAAAGCGTAAATCCAGTTTATCGAATCGTTCATCAATCCTGTCGAATCGCTGGTCCATGGCATCCATTCTCCGGTCCATCGCATCCAGTCGCCGATCGATACCATCAAGCCTGATATCAATACCATTCAGTCTCATATCAATGCCGTCCAGTCTCTTGTCGATGCCGTCCAGTCTCTTGTCGATGCCGTCCAGTCTCTTATCGATGCCATCAAACCGTATATCCATTGCGTCGAGCCGAGCGTCAATGCCGTTAAATCTCACCTCATTAGCAGCGAATTCTTTGTAAACATCATCAAACTTCGCATTGATAATGTTAAAACTTACCTCGATAGCATTAAATTTATTAGCAAAATTGAATAAGATGCCATCGATTGCTGAAAGTTTGCCTTCGATGCTGACCAGCCTGCCATCAACATCGTCAAACCGGATGCTAAACTGTTGGACTTTCTCTTCAAGCAGCGTAAATCGCTGAACCCTTTCAACATGAAACACCGCCTGTTCCGCACGCAGAAGCTCAAGATCGGCTTTGGTCGCAAACGCCATAGCCTGCCCGCTAAAAAGCGCCAGGTCGATTTTTATTTGATGGTTGTCTTCTTCAAGCCGCTCAAAGCGCATCTCAAAATTTTCCATTTTTTTGCCTCCTGTCCAGCGATGACTGAGGGTCAAATGCGGATTACCGCGATTCCGTTTTCCATACAGATTGCCCATGAGCTTTTCCTGACAGGCGGATTAACTTAATCCATTAACGTAAGTCGCAACCTGCTTCAGCATTATTGAAGCAAAGTCTTGCGCAATAAACATTACCTGATTGAATAAAAAGGAAAAATAAAATGGGAATTGTTCTTTTCCTTTATTCACAATGTTGAGTCAAAGAATAAAAGCACGGCCGCGCGAAGAAAAGGGCGTAGATCGATATTCTGGAAGGGTGCGCACAATGATGGAAAATAACAGAGAAAACAACCGCAAACGCTTTTTGAGTTCTAATGTTAAAACCGTTACAGCATATTCAATATGCTGTAACGGTTGGGTTAATCAGGCGCTCAGCCAGCCGAGTTTAATCACAAATAATACAGACAGAACAATCAGTGCCGCATTAATCTCTTTGGTGCGTCCGCTGAGCAACTTCACCACGGTCCAGGTAATAAAGCCAAAGGCAATACCGTTAGCAATGGAGTAGGTCAGCGGCATCGTCAGCGCGGTCACGGTTACCGGGGCAGCAGTGGTGATGTCTTTCCAGTCAATTTCGGCCAGCCCGGACGTCATCAAAACCGCAACAAACAGCAATGCTGGCGCGGTGGCATAAACCGGCACGCTTGACGCCAGAGGAGAAAAGAACAGCGCAAGCAGGAAAAGCACCGCAACCACAATCGCCGTCAGGCCGGTACGACCGCCTGCGCTCACTCCGGCGGCAGACTCGACATAACTGGTGGTCGTAGAGGTGCCCAGCAGCGAACCAAACAGCGCAGCCGCACTGTCCGCAACCAGCGCGCGTCCCATTTTGGGCACATTGCCCTGCTCGTCAGCCAGCCCGGCGCGTTTGGTTACACCCAATAGCGTGCCGGTGTTATCAAACACATCCACGAACAAGAACGCGAAAATCACGCTAATTAAGCCAACGTTAAATGCACCCGCAATATCCAACTGCATGAACGTTGGTGCGATTGAAGGCGGTGCTGAAAATACACCGCCAAATTTCGTCAGACCAATGCCCATCGAGATAAAGGTGATGATCAGAATGCCTATTAAGACCGCGCCCGTGACGCGACGCGCTTCCAGTACCACGATGATGATAAACCCTAACATCGCCAGTAAGGGGCCCGGCTTCGTCAGATCGCCAATCCCCACCAGGGTAGCCGGATTATCCACAACGATACCCGCGCCTTCCAATGCGATAATCGCCAGGAAGAGACCGATCCCTGCGGCAATACCGGCGCGCAGCGGCAGCGGAATGCTCTTGATAATCCACTCGCGAATCTTAAATATCGATAAGGCGAAAAAAATCACTGCGGACAGGAATACCGCGCCCAGCGCAATCTGCCAGCTGTAGCCCATGTGCAAGACAACGGTATAGGTGAAAAAAGCATTCAGCCCCATGCCCGGTGCCAGCGCAATCGGGTAGTTGGCAATCAGTCCCATTAACACCGAACCAATTGCGGCTGCCAGACAGGTCGCGACAAAAACAGCCCCTTTATCCATGCCGGTTGCACCCAAAATACTGGGGTTAACAAACAGAATGTAGGCCATCGCCAGGAAGGTAGTGATACCGGCGATGATTTCAGTGCGTACAGTTGTGTTGTGCGCTTTTAATTTAAATAGTTTTTCTAACATCATTATCTCTCGATGATAGAGACGTCACTCAGGTGCGCGTTCTCTTGCCAAGGTTATGGTCATGCTGTTTGTTGTGATACTGAGGGGCCGCCAGTGCTGTCGCATGCCAGCCCGACCACCCGAAATACGGTTTTCGCTTTCCTTTGTCACATGAGCAATTGCAAAGGCTAAAGCAATTGCTGTGCCAGCCCGATACGCAATCGATTACCTGGATACGCGTCAGCGAGCCTTAAGATAATTCTGAACCAGATCAGGGCGCGATTATGGTGCATTGCCCCCTAAATGCGCAATCGTTTTCCTTTTACCTCCCTGCCCGGCAAAATTATGCGTTTCCGCACGCTTCAGCAATTTGTCAGGCGACGCTGGTCACGTTTCAGCTGCATCAATCAGCAGGCCATGCTGGAATGTGTAAACTCGCATTTAACCCTTCAGTAACATTGAGGTCACACGATGAAGCCAGCAATTTTGGTGGTGGATGACGACCATGCCGTCTGCGATTTGTTGCAGGACGCACTCAGTGAACATGCGTTGTTGGTTTATCGCTGCCATCAAGGGAAAGATGCCCTGACGATGGTGTGCGAACATCCGGATATTTCCCTGGTTATGCTCGATATGATGTTGCCCGACACCAACGGTTTACTGGTTTTGCAGCAGCTGCAGCGACTGCGGCCTGATATTCTCGTGATTATGTTGACCGGTATGGGTTCGGAAGCGGAAATGGTGGTAGGCCTGGAGATGGGGGCGGATGATTATATCGCCAAGCCCTTTAATCCACGCGTTGTGGTTGCGCGGGCGCGGGCGGCTCTCCGGCGCAGCGGGCGCGTGGTGTTGCCGGAAACTGACCATGAGGGATGGCGCTTTAATGGCTGGCTGCTTGATGAAACGCGCTGCCAGTTGCTTAATCCGCAGCGAGAAACCGTGCCGTTAACGCAGGGTGAATATACCTTGCTGCGCGCGATGGTGCGGCACGCGCGTAAGGTCCTGACGCGTGACCAGTTGCTGGAACTCACCCACAGCGAAACGATGGACGTGTTTGACCGCACCATCGATGTGCTGATTATGCGGTTGCGGCGCAAAATCGAAGCAAACCCCCATCAGCCCGGCCTGATCCGCACGATTCGTGGGCTGGGTTATGTTTTCTCGGCGGACGTGGTCAAACCTGAAGGTTTGCGGCTCTCGACGCAAACGGCCTGAGCCATCCACTGCCGCATGTCGGTCAACGGGCGAATACCGTCGATTGCATTGGCCGCGCGCAAATTAAACCGGGCGCAGGTGTGCGCAAGTTGCAGCGTTGACAGCATGTCATCCCCTTCATGGCTGGCATAGAGTACACCCGCACAAAATGCATCACCTGCGCCAACGCTGCCCACAATCTCGTTGGGTGCCAGCTGCCACGCAGGCTGCCAGATGCCCTCGCCGCCGACTTCCTGCCCCCATGCGCCTTCGGGCGCGTGTATCACCACGCGCTGACGCACCCCCTGCCCGGCCAGCCACTGCGCAGCCAGGGAAAAGGCTGCGGGTGGCTGAATACCGTTATCATCCCGCAAAACGACGCCAGACAACGCCTGGGCTTCCAGTTCGTTAATAACCAGGTAATCTAACCAGCGCAACGCAGGCAATACCTGTGGTCGGTAATCCCCGGCCCGGGACGCCAGGTCGAGCGAGGTAAAATAGCCACGCTGCTGCATCTGGGCCAGCAAACGGGCGCTGCGCGTGCCGAATTCGCTGTCCGCGCCGTCCAGCGTTTCAAGCAACAGTAAATAGCCCAGATGAAAGATGCGCTGCGCATCGTCTACAGCGGCGAAATGCGTTCTGTCCAGCAGGGCATTTGCGCCAGGGGAAAAGAAAAACGTTCGTTGCCCGTCCGGTGCGGTCATCACCTGCGTCATCGCTGTGGGTTTATCGCAGGTACGTTGAACCCAGCGATGATCGATCTGCGACGCCTGCATGATAGCCAGCAGGTAATCACCGTCGGCGTCATTGCCTAGCAGGCCAATCGCCACCAGCGGAAGCTGACACTGCATGCGCGAAAGAGTAAGTAAAACATTCAGCGGTGCGCCGCCTGCCGCCTTTTCGCTATGCTGAACCTCTGCCAGCCAGCCCTGTTCCGGCCAGTGGCTAATACGATGAACGTAATCCACCAGCATCACGCCAGCGGCCAGAATGCCGCGCCGCGCCTCCATTTACGCCTGCCCTACGCTGCCGAAAATCTTCATCTGCTGCATCACGGTTTCACAAATTGCGTTCTCCACCGCCATCAGCAGTTCGGCAAACTCGTCATAGCGGGTGTTGCGTGAGGCCAGACTGCGTTCCACCGCGTCGAGTGCCGCCTGCGACATGCCGGTATAGAAGTTGATTTTATGGATGCCGAGTGAGATCGCCCGCCGGAAATCCGCGTCGCTGATGCCTGAGCCACCGTGCAGCACCAGTGGTACGCCGGTTTGCTCGCGAATAGCCGCCAGCCGGTCAAAGTCGAGTTTAGGCTCCCCTTTGTATTTCCCGTGGGCGTTACCGATAGCCACCGCCAGCGTATCAATGCCGGTTTCACGCACAAACTCAGCAGCCAGCCGTGGATCGGTAAATTTTTCGCTGTCGGCTTCGCCAAATAACGCGCCCCCTTCGTCTCCGCCCACCGCGCCCAGTTCTGCCTCAACCGACACGCCGACGGCATGTGCCGCTTTGACCACTTCACGCGTCTGGCGAATATTCTCTTCATAACTCAGCGTTGAGCCATCGAACATTACCGAGGTGAATCCCAGACGAATCGCCTGCATCACCGCCTCAAAGTGCAAACCGTGATCCAGGTTGAGCACCACCGGAATCGCGTGCTTCACCGCTTCAAACTTTATCGCCTCAACCAGCTGGTCGAGCGTGACGTATTTAAAATGCACTTCCGCAATATTGATGATAAAAGGCGAGCGTTGCTGCTCTGCGGCCGCAAACAGCGCGCGCAGAAAATGCGTGTCCAGAACGTTAAAGGCGCCCAGCGCGTACCCCTGCTTCTGCGCATGGGCCAGCCCCTGTGCCAGAGAGATCAAAGCCATTATTCACTCCTCAGATTGAGCCAGTGGGAATAGTCGTTACAGAGCAGCCGGTGCGGTTCCTGATCCTCATCAAGGGCGTTAAAGCGCGCCAGCGGCGTCAAAAATACGTTATCGTTGTCATCATCGTTAGGCATCGAGACTTCGCCAACCAGCACATCGCCAAAGCCGTTTTCGCCCCAGAAGCTGTGCCAGACGCCGGCGATTAACGTCACGCTTTCGCCCGGAGACAGCCTGAGTTGCGAACCGGCCGCATGGGTTTGTGTGATGCCATCCAGCGATACCGTCACCGGCGAGTTCGCCTTCTCATTGCCTTCACGGTTATACAGTTCGACGATCAGATTGCCGCCCCCGCGGTTGATGATGTCTTCCATTTTGCGGGGATGATAATGCATCGGCGTGACCTGCCCTTCACGCACGTGCATGACTTTTTCAGCATAAGGTTTGTGCCAGGGCTTGCCGCCCGGCGAGCCGTTGCGCAGCGTAAAGAGCGTCAGGCCGGTTTGCAGAAAATCATCGGCGCCAAAGCTGGTGAGGTCCCAGCCCAGCCCTAACGCGATAATTTCCTCAATGTCGCCCTGCTGCTGACGCCACTGACTGAGGTCGTAATCAGCCCAGGGCGGCAGATGAATATCCTGGCGTGTAAAAAAGTCTCGCGTGTTTTGCAAAAACACATTCACTTCGGAGCGTTGCATCGTCAGCTCTCCCGTTAAAGCGGCACCCGACGATGCCGCGCGCCGGTTTTATTTCACTGTCCAGCCCTTGTAGCTGCTGACGTTATTGCGATCGATTAATTTAACCGGGATCAGCACGGGTTTATCCGGTGCCGGTTTGCCCTGAAGGATGTCGTAACCGATCTCGACGGCTTTGGCTGCCATCACCTGCGGATCCTGGGCTGGCGTAGCGGCGAACAGCGAGTTCTTACGTTTCAGCGCTTCCTCACCATCCGGCGAACCATCCACACCGACGATAAAGAACTCGTTACGCTGGGCCTGTTTTGCCGCCAAATCGGCACCGATCGCGGTCGGATCGTTAATCGCAAATACCGCGTCGATTTTTGGATTGGCTGACAGCAGGCCGGTCATCACTTCCAGCCCGCCTTCACGGCTGCCTTTGGCGTTCTGATTAGAGGAAAGCAGCTTAATATCCGGATGGCGTTTCAGTTCGGTCATGCAGCCTTCCACGCGGTTTTGTACGGCAGAGACCGGCGGGCCGTTGATGATCACCACATTGCCTTTGTCTTTCAGGCGATCGGCGATGTATTTACAGGCCATTTCACCCGCCTGGGTGTTATCAGAGGTGATGGTGGCGTTAGCGCCATCTGCGGCGACGTCGACCGCAACCACAACGATACCCGCATCACGCGCGCGCTTGACCGCAGGGGCAATCCCTTTTGAGTCGGCGGCATTCAGGATAATCATGTCCACTTTTGCCGCAATGAAGTTATCAATCTGTCCCACCTGCTGCCCGAGATCGTAGCCACTCGACACCAGCGTGACTTTTACGTTATCCCCGGCCAGCTGACGCGCCTTCATCTCTGCACCTTTGGTGATCTGCACAAAGAATGGGTTAGCGAGGTCGCCTACCGTTACGCCAATCGATTTCAGTTCTTTTGCCTGAGCCACACCGGCACTGAGCAGCGTTGCCGCCAGCAGCCCGGTTACAATCGGATTAAAACGCATAGATCTTCTCCTGCTGTGATTTATCTGCCAACTGCTGAATGGCGCTTTGTTTCTCTGCGCATGGGGGCTGTCAGCCCACATGATGACGAGTACGATATTTATCGATCAGGACGGCGATGATGATGACCGCACCTTTAATAACCAACTGCCAGAAGTAGGAGACGCCCATTAATGTCATGCCGTTATTCAGCGTGGCGATAATCAACGCCCCAATCAGCGTGCCGGTAATGGTGCCGATGCCGCCGACGAAACTGGTGCCGCCCAGAATCACCGCGGCAATGGCATCCAGCTCATAACCCACGCCCAGATTGCCGTTGGCGCTGTAGAGGCGCGAAGCACTCATCAGCCCGCCCAACCCCGACAGCAATCCGCTCATGCCGTACACAAATATCAGCACCAGGCCCACTTTGATGCCGGTCAGTCGCGCGGCCTGAATATTGCCGCCCACCGCATAAATATGAACGCCCAGCGTGGTGCGACGCAGAATGAACCAGCAAATCGCGATAACGGCGAACGCGATGACGATCAGCCAGGGCACCGGCCCCAGGTAGCCATTGCCTATCCACTCAAAGTTAATATCGGAATTGATCACCGTGGTGCCGTTGGCCAGCAGATAGGCCGCCCCGCGCAGTGCGGTATAGGTGCCGAGCGTGACGATAAACGGAGGCAGTCCGGCCCAGGCCACGAGAATGCCGTTAAACAATCCCATCACCAGCCCGGCGCCCAGCGCCATCGGAATAGTAAGCGACGCCAGCATCGGGTCCAGCGATGTCAGCAGCGCCACCACCGCCGTGGTGCCCAGCATTGAGCCTACGGACAAATCAATACCGCCCGTCAGGATGACAAAGGTCATGCCAGCGGCCAGCACGATATTGATGGAGGCCTGACGCGTAATGTTGAGCAAATTGGCTTCGGTAAAGAAGTTAGGCGTGACAAAACCAAAGACCGCCACGATTAAAATCAAAATCGGTAAAATGCCCACAGTCTGCATGATGTCGCCCATCAGAGCGCGTTTGACCGTCGGTGGATTAACACGTGCCGTTTGTGTCATTGTTTTATCCTCATACTTCAAGCGGTGATGCGCTGTGCGCACCGGTTGCCAGCGTCATGATGTTTTCCTGAGTGATCGTATCGCCCGCCAGCTCTCCGGCGATGGCACCCTCATGCATCACATAAACCCGATCGCTCATGCCAACAACCTCCGGTAATTCGCTGGAGATCATCAGAATGGCTACGCCCTGACGCGCCATTTCCTGCATCATGCGATAAATTTCGCTTTTCGCGCCGACGTCAACGCCGCGCGTTGGCTCATCCAGAATCAAAATACGGGGACCGATGGCGATCCAGCGGGAAATCAGCAGCTTTTGCTGGTTGCCGCCCGACAGGCCGCCCGCACGCACCAGCGCGTGGGGCACGCGAATGTTGAGCGAGGAGATAGCTTCGCTGGCAATTTTCCGCGATTTCCCGCGGTTAAGCATGCCGTAGCGGGCATCACGCTCCAGCGTGGCCATGACGATGTTTTCCTGCGCGGCCATCTCCAGAAACAGCCCCTGCTCTTTACGGTTCTCGGTAAGAAAACCAATGCCGTGCGCAATCGCCTCACGTGGTGAGTGAATATCCACCTTCTGACCATCGATCCAGACGTCGCCCTGTTGAAGCCGGTGCACGCCAAAAATCAGCTGTGCCAGCTCGCTCCGTCCCGCGCCCACCAGGCCGGCCAGGCCGACAATTTCGCCCGCGCGAACCTCAAGGCTGCTGGGATGCACTTTGTCGCCGTCGGACAGATGATTGACAGCCAGCCGGACGGCCCCGCGCGCTATCGTGCGATCTTTATTGAACAAGTCGCTGAGCGGCCGCCCCACCATCATGCGCACCAGCTCGCTGGCATTCAGATTGTCGCGCGTCAGGCTGCCGACATACTGCCCGTCACGCAGCACGCTGACGCGATCTGACAGCTCATACACTTCCGCCATACGATGACTGATGTAAATAATGGCCATGCCTTCGCTACGCAGGCGCTTGATCAGGGCAAACAGTTGTTCGGTTTCACGGTTCGAGAGTGCGGCAGTCGGCTCATCCATCACCAGAATCCGGCTGTTACGGTGTAAGGCGCGCGCAATTTCCACCTGCTGCTGCTCAGCAATACTCAGCCTGCTGACTTTGTCGGTGGCGCTAAACTGCGCGCCCAACCGGTTGATCACCTGCTGCGCCTCATCCGCCATCTGATGACGTTTCACCATGCCTGCACGGGTAATTTCACTGCCCAGAAAGATGTTTTCCGCCACGGTAAGATTGGGCGCCAGATTGATTTCCTGATAGATCAGCGTGATTCCGGCGGCTAACGCCTCTTTAGGGCCTTTCAGCTGCCAGGGTTTGCCATCAATTAGCACCTCGCCGCTGCTGGCCGCATAGGCCCCCGCCAGGATCTTCATCAGGGTGCTTTTACCCGCGCCATTTTCGCCCATCAGGGCATGGACCTCACCGGGATACACCGTGAGATCCACCCCTTTCAAGGCGTAAAAATTACCAAAGCGTCGGGTGATCTCGCGCATTTCGAGTATCGGCTTTGCTGTCATCTACCCGCTCCTGCTGGTTATGGATAGCAGCGAGTTAAGCAGTGTCAGATAAATGGAAAATGTCAGAGGCCATTCATATTTGTCATATTTCGCCTTGTCCTCACTCCTATACTCGGCTCATCGTCGCACGAGCGGAGAGTCTTTATGCAACGCAGTTCACCGTGGCAGGTCGGGGCGCGCGGTCGCCTGTTGCTGTCTCATTTATTGGTGGTGTGCGTCACCTTAATGGTGAGCGTGGTGGCGGTGACCAGTTTTCGCCATGCGGGCACCATTCAGGCCCAGGCCCAGGCGCAAACGCTGGCTGATATGAACGGCAGCCTTGCCCTGGCGCGCGATACCGCCAATGTGGCCATCACGGCAGTGCGGTTGTCCCAGGTGGTCGGTGCGCTTGAGTATCAGAGCGAATCACGACGTTTACAGCAGAACCAACAGGCCCTACAGCACTCACTCTCTTTACTGGCGAGCACGCCACTTGCCGCGCGTGAGCCTGAACGCGTGGCGCGCCTGCGTGCGCGTAGCCTGATGCTTGAGCAGTCGGTGAGTATGCTGTTGCGTCAAGGCCATGAACGCCATTTACAGCGCAACAGGGTGCTAAGCGGCTTGTGGCAGTCACAACTGCTGCTTGAACGCATTAATGATCTGACACAGCGCGACGGCATCAACGCACCCGATTTAACGCTGCGCCAGCAAACCGGCAGGCTACTGGATATCGCGATTCGCACGCCGTCATCGACGGCGGTCATCGAGCACCTGCAACAGGTGATGATGCAATGGCGCAGCGTGGTCGCGCCAGGTGCACTGGGCGACAATGTACAGCAGTTGCTGGAAACACAGCGCGGCCTGGTCCCGTTGGCCGCAGAGCTGGAGGAGAGTGACCTGGCGATTGCCTATGCGACTTACCGTATCAAGGCGCTGGTGGCGGCGCTGAATGATGACATTACCGCTTACGTCCAGCAGGTCGCGCAGCAAACGGAAAGGCGTAACATCACCACCCATCATCAACTCGACTCGGTTAGCAGCTTTATCATGCTGTCTGCCCTGCTGGCGCTGGCCATAACCCTCTATACCGGGTACTACATTTACCGCAATCTGGGCTCCAGTCTTACCGCCATTGCCGGTGCGATGACCCGGCTGGCACAGGGAGAGCAGAACGTCAACGTGCCGGGATTACAGCGTCGGGACGAACTGGGTGAACTGGCGCGCGCGTTTAACGTTTTTGCGCGAAATACCGCCTCTTTGGCCCAGACTTCTCGCCTGCTAAAAGAAAAAAGCACCCAACTGGAGTCAACCTTCCTGGCCATGCGTGACGGTTTTGCCCTGTTTGATAACAGCGGAGAACTCGTGGTATGGAATGCGCAGTATCCGGCGCTGCTGGGCATCGCTCCCCGCGATCTGCATCGCGGTTTGCACTATCAGCACTTGCTGGCGCCGCTTAATGTGCAGTTGCACGATTTAGCGGAACCCCAGGAAGTGAGGCTGGCAGACGGCCGCACGCTGGAACTGCGTTTCAGCCCGGTACCACGGCGCGGAATGGTCAATACGGTGCTGGAGCGCACTTCGCGTAAGGTGCTGGAAGAGGCGCTGGTGCACAGTCAGAAAATGAAAGCGGTGGGCCAGTTGACCGGCGGCATCGCCCATGATTTTAATAACCTGCTGGCCGTTATCATCGGCAGCCTGGCGTTAACCGAGGGGCAACTGGCACCCGGCCCCGTCGCCAGCCGGATTGAACGAGCCCGCCAGGCGGCAGACAGAGCGGCACTTCTGACCCAACGACTTCTGGCCTTTTCACGCAAACAAACCCTGAATCCCCACGCGGTTTCCGTGGTGACATTGATCGAGAATCTGCAGGGGCTGCTTCAGCATTCGCTGCTGCCCGGTCAGCATCTGATCATTGACGCCCAGCGCCCCGGCTGGCCGGCCTGGATAGATGCCAGCCAGTTGGAGAATGCGGTGATGAATCTGGTGGTCAATGCCAGGGATGCGATGGGTGGCCAAAGCGGCGAAATCCGCCTGCGCATCTGGAATCAGCGGCGAAGCGAGCAAGGGGAAAAACGTGACCGGGTGACCATCGAAGTGATCGATCACGGCTGCGGCATGTCCGACGAGGTGCGTGCTCAGGTGTTCGAACCCTTCTTCACCACTAAGACCACCGGAACCGGGAGCGGGCTGGGACTGTCGATGGTGTACGGCTTTGTCCGCCAGTCGGGTGGACAGGTGGAGCTGGAAACGGCCCCCGGTCAGGGCACAACGGTGCGGCTGTTGCTGCCGCGCGCGCCCGATGCCGCAGCCGCCCGGTCCCCCGTCCCTGCCCCGTCTCACCCCGCGGCTGCAGACGATCGTCTGATTCTGGTACTGGATGATGAACCGGCGGTGCGGCAAACCCTGTGTGAGCACCTGCATCAACTCGGCTATCTGACGCTGGAGTGCGCGACCGGCGAAGAGGCGCTGGCGCTGTTGCACCAGACACCCGATATCGATCTGTTAATCAGCGATTTGATGTTGCCCGGTGAGATAAACGGCGCAGAGGTCATTCGTCAGGCGCAGCAAAAGTGGCCACAGCTGGCAACCTTGCTGATCAGCGGCCAGGACCTGCGCCACCAGCCCGTTACGCTGCCGCTGTGTGAGCGGCTGGCGAAACCCTGGCAGGCGGCACAGTTGGTGGAGGCGCTGCAGCGCGCCTGGCAGCGGAGTGCAAGGCTTAATCGTGCCCGCCAGGCTGCCACAACGGCACCGGTTTCCCAATGATATAACGCTTACGCAGGCGGCTTGAGATGGCATCCATGATCATCACCACGACCACCAGAATCAACGTCAGGAACATCACCACATCCCAGTTCCACAGACGCATATTCTCAGCATAAACCAGGCCGACACCGCCTGCGCCAACAAAGCCGAGCACCGCTGCTGAGCGAGTATTCGACTCGATTTGGTAAAGGCTGAGCGCCAGAAACTGCGGAAACGACTGGGTGAAGATGCCGAAACGGTGTTTCTGCAGGCTGTTCGCCCCCAGTGCACCCAGCCCACGACTCGGCGAACGCTCCACCGCTTCATGTCCTTCCGAATAGAGCTTACCTAACAGGCCAACGTCCTGCAGGATAATCGCCAGCACCCCGGCTAACGGCCCCATGCCGACGGCACGCACAAAGATCAGGCCCCAGATCGCCATATCAATGCCGCGCAGCATGTCGAACAGGCGGCGCATCAGGAAAGCAATCGGTCTGGCAACTTTATCGTGCATCACATTACGCGCCGCCAGAAAGGACAGCGGCAGCGCCAGCAGCGTGGCGGTTATCGTGCCGGCAAACACGATCGCCAGCGTAATCCCGACCTGAGAGAAATAGTAGCCAAAGGGCCAGTTCGCAAAGTCTTGCCAGACAAACATACGCAAAAAATAGCGTCCCAGCTGCTGGCAGCCAACCAGCAGGCGGCCCCACTCGATACCGTAGACCATAAAGAAAAAGACGTAATAGAGCACCAGCGCCAGCGCCAGCATGGCCAGACGGCGCAGATAGCGGTGCTGCGCAGCGAAGAGTTCATGATGCTGCTGCTTCATCGCCGTGATATCCGGCGCGAGAGTAACCATATTTATTCCTCCACGACACGGCGGCGCAGGCGGCCAGAAACCGTATCCAGTAACGACACCACAATCAGAATCAACAGCAGCGTCATGCTGACCTGATCGAAGCGATCCAGCTTAATGTTGGTCATTAACTCCTGGCCGATCCCGCCTGCCCCGACCAGCCCCAGAATGGTCGATGAGCGGAAGTTAACCTCCAGGCGCATAAAGCTGTAAGACAAAAAGGTGGGCTTGACCTGGGGCCAGAACGCAAAGCGCATCCGTTGCAGCTTGCTGGCTCCGCAGGCCGCCAGCCCGCGTACCGGCTTATCCGACGCCGATTCGATGGCTTCATAAAACAGTTTGGTCAGGCTACCGATAGTATGCAGGGCCAGCGCCAGAAAGCCGGGAATCGCCCCGATGCCAAACGCCATCACAAACATTACCGCCCAGGCCAGTTCAGGCATGGTGCGTAAAAATGCGACAAAGGCGCGAATGCCCATGCGCAGGCTGGCGGGCGTTTGCGTATTATCGGCCGCAAAAAACGCCAGGATACCGGCAATCACCACGGCAACCAGCGTGGAGGCCAGCGCCAGCTGCAGGGTTTCCCAGATCAGCGGTAGCTGAATATTCAGACGATAGCCCCAGTAGGCCAGCGACCCTTCCGTTTTGCCATCGGCAAACAGGAGCGGCAGATGCAAAACGGGCATGATTTCACGGATATAATCAAAAAAGTGCGGCAACGACTGCCAGATGGTCACCAGATTGAACTCTGCCATATTGGCCGCCGCCAGATAAATCACGACCAGCACCAAAGACCAGATAAGCGAGTCACGCTTCTGTTGGCGGCGGATACGTTGATAATAGCGTTCGAAGTCGGTCACGTGAGGTGTCTCAGATTGATGTGTTACAAAGCCATCCAGGCAAGGTTGACGCGCAGACTAGCCCGCCGGTGAGGTCGTGCCGCCCCCTTATTCAGGGCGGCACGATGGCTGCAAGCAAACTGCCCTGCCGTTAGCCGCGCGCGCCTTTCATCAGCTCGCGTTTCATATCGATGATGTTCTGGAAGTCCGCTACCGAGGTCTTGCCAATGTGCTGCTGGCCCCCTACGGCTTTGGTGAAACAGGCGTGATCGTCTTTATCCAGTTTTTTGATCGCGGCGATGACTTTCGCTTTGAAATCCGCTGGCAGTTTATTGCTCACCAGGATAGGACCGTTAGGAATTAACGGCGACTGCCAGATAATCCGAATCTGTTTCATCAGGTCCGGATGGTCCATGCGGATCAGGCGGCCAAAGGCACCCGAGGTGTAGCCCGTGTTGTAATCACCGACCATAGAGGTCCAGGTCACCGCGCCGTCGAACTGATTATTCAGCACGCCCAGGATGTCCTGCTCATGACCACCTGAAAAGGTCACGCTTGAAAAGAAGTTGTTGTATTTATTGTCGATGTTGCCGCCAAACATTTTCTTAAACGCCTGGTTTGGCACGAGGAAACCGGATGTGGAATCGGGATCCGCCATACCAAAAGATTTGCCTTTCAGATCTTCCAGCTTCTTATAAGGGCTGTCGGCTTTCACAATCACCACGGAGTGATAACCTCGAGACTGATCTTTGTCATCCACCACAATGCCCACTAAATCGACGGCCTTGGGATCCTGAATATACACGGACGCATACGAGGAGGGAGACATACTCAATACCAGATCCACTTTACCGCCCAGCAGCCCCTGAATCACGCCGGAATAGTCTGAAGAGTTGCGGATTTTGGTATCCACGTTCAGTTCTTTATCAAAGAAGGTTTTCACACACTGGTTATCACCAATCTGCTGAGTCGCGTTCTGACCGCCCAAAATACCCAGATTCAGCTCTTTTGGTGCGTCCGCTGCGTTAACGCCAAAGGTAAGCAATGCTGTAGTCAATAACGCGAAAGCTTTCATTTTCATTAGCCTTGTTCTCTTGCTGTGATAGTTAGTGGATCTGGTTAAATTCGTCGCCGTACAGCTGATGCAGCAAGCCGTCGGTAAGTGCGGAAGGATGACCGTCGAACAGCACCACACCGCGCTGAATACCTATCACGCGCGTGCAGTAACTTTTTACTAATTCAATCGAGTGCAGATTCACCATCACGCTGATGCCCTGATCGCTGACCTGACGCAATACATCCATAATACGGGTGGTATTTTTAGGATCGAGCGAGGCAACGGGTTCATCCGCTAACAGAATTTTGGGGTTCTGCATCAGCGCCCGACAAATCGCTACGCGCTGCATTTGACCGCCGGAGAGGTTTTCGGCGCGCTGTAACGCCTGCGGTAGCATGTTCATCCACTCAAGCAGTTGAATGGCGCGGGCGCGATCGGTGTCAGAGAACACTTTGAAAAACGATTTCAGCGTAGAGGTCTGGCTGAGACGCCCCAACAGCACGTTGGTCAGCACATCAAGGCGAGGCACCAGGCAGAAATCCTGAAAGATCATGCCGCACTGGGTGCGCCATTCACGCATCTGGCGGCTGCTGAGATTCACCACATCGCGATCGGCTTCGCCGTGGTGCAGGCTGACGATGGCGCCCTGTGAGGCGGAGATTGTGCCATTCAGCATGTGCAGCAGCGTCGATTTGCCTGCGCCAGAGCGGCCGATTACCGCCACCAGTTCACCCGCATGCAAATCGAAACTGACATTATCGAGGACTTTGTTGTTACCGTAAGCTTTGCTCAGTCCCTGAACAGATAACACTTTTTGCCCGCCTGACTGGGTCAATGACGAGACGTTATCGACCACCGTTTTAAGCAGTGCCTGTGCCATGATGTTCTCCGTTGTTGCAGTTTACGTTCTGTACCCGCGCCCCATTAACCCATCTGGTCGGTACTGTCTGGCGAGAGTCATTATCTTGCGTTTGTGGCTCACGCCGCCGGAACCTGACGAGAGACCGCTATATTAAGAACACGGGGGATGAAGGCTGTATTACGGTTAGATGATTAAACTGTGACAGGCAAATCGGCACCCAGAGACAGCGACAAGCCGTCACAGGCTGCCCGAACCCCATCGGGTAAGGCGTGCTCTGCCAGCCAGTTATCCATGTGATGGCTCAGATGAATCAGCCAGGCCTGGTGCGGTTTCAGTTCATCAATGATGTTTAGCGCGGCGGTCAAATCGTTATGATTGCGTCCGCCCTGCCCGGGGGGATCGTTACAGTCTACCAGCAGGTGATCCAGCCGTTGTCCACGCAGGAAATCGGCGGTGTCCGGCGGCAGACCGCAGGTATCGCACAGCCAGGCCAGACGCGATCCATGCCAGTCAAACAGATAGCCGTGGGTCAGTCGTGAATGTTGAAGCGGCAGTGGTGTCACCTGTAATTCACCGAACTGATGTGCCACGTAAGGCGTTAAAGCGGGGCGGAAATCCAGCAGTCCGGGATGCTTAAACAGGTCATCGCAGCCCTTGTCGTCCGGCGGTCCCCACACAGGAATAGATTCGCCCTCGCCCCAGCGCAGAGTGAACAGCCCCTGCACATGGTCCATATGATAATGAGTCAGCAAAATTCGGTTAATTTCGCCAGGCTGAAAGCGCTCGGCCAGCAATGGCAAACCGGCATCCAGTAAAATACGTTCGCGTCCGGCCTCAATTAACGCGCTGGTAGGCGCGCGGCGATAGCGGGAAGCGTCGCGGGCGCGCAAACAGGCATGACAGTCACAACCGAACACCGGCGCGCCTGTCACACCGCCAGTACCAAGCAAGGTCAGTTTCATGGGAATTCCGCCAGCAGCTGTCGTAACTGTTGTACCGTATCCACCAGCGCACCATCATTGTTCAGCCGCAGGCAGCCCTCTGGCTGATGTTGCGCCGCGCGCGCCAGTCGTTGAACGATCTCCTCTTCACTCTCACGTCCCCGCTGTCGTAAACGCGCGGCCAGCACCAATGGCGAAACCTCAATGCACAGCGGCAACAGCCGTGCGCCGTAACGCGCACGAACCTGTTCCAGATGCTGACGGGAGCCGTTTACCAGCACGTTCTGCCCGCACGCCAGCCAGCCATCGATTTCACTCCCGATACCGTAATGAAAACCGTGGGCCTGCCAGCTGACCGCAAATAACCCCAGCGCCTTGCGCCGGATAAACTCCGCTTCCGTCAGGGCCACGTGGTTTTCGCCCCCCACATCGTGAGGGCGGGTGATATAGCGGTGCGCAATCAGCAGGCCGTCAGGCGGCGCCTCGCGCAGCAGGTCCAGCAGGCTGTCCTTTCCTGAGCCGGACGGGCCGATGAGCCAGATAAGCCGGGCCATCAGTACACCTGCCGGCCTTTGCTCCAGACATGGCGGATGTGGGGATGACCATGTTGGGTATGCGCCAGTACCAGGTCGGCGCGGCAGCCTTCCGTAATCACGCCACGATCTTCCAGCCCCAACGCGCGCGCCGGATTACAGGTGACCAGCGCAACAGACTGGGACAGTGACAGCGTGTTCCGCTCATCCGCCGCTAAGCGGAAGGCCGCATCCAACAGGCTGCCGGGATAATAGTCCGATGACAGAATATCCAGCATTCCGTGTGATGCCAGCTCCCAGGCGGCTACGTTACCGGAGTGCGAGCCACCGCGAACAATATTCGGTGCGCCCATTAACACCTGCATATTGCAATAACGTGACGCCTTCGCCGCCTCCAGCGTGGTGGGGAATTCAGCTATCGCGCTGCCCACGCCGTGCGACTCTTCCACGTGCGCTTCGGTCGCATCATCGTGGCTGGCAATCGCAATACCATGATCCCGGCACAGCGCGGCAATCGCCAGGCGGTTGGGCTGTGACCACTCTCTGGCCAGCGCCAGCTGATCGCGCTCAAACTCGTCCATCTGCTCGTCATTGAGCTGATATTTTCCCTGATAGTACTCGCGATACTTTTCCAGCGATGCGTACTGGCGCTGGCCCGGTGAATGGTCCATCAGCGAGACCAGCGACAGCTCTGGTGAGGAGATGAGCGCCTCAAACAGCGGCAGCGTGGTGTGATGCGGCAGTTCGCAGCGCAGATGTAATAAATGCTCGGCGCGGTTGAGCCCCTTGCGGTTACTGTCACGAATCGCGCCAATCATTTTGCTGAGGTTTTCCAGCCGGTGCCCCCCATCGCGCACATCACCTACGCCGATGGCATCCAGCACGGTGGTGATGCCGCTGGCCACCATCAGCGCATCGTGGCTGCTCATGGCGGAATGGGCCGGCCAGTCAACCTTAGGCCGCGGGGTGAAGAACTTATCCAGGTTGTCCGTGTGCAGCTCGACCAAGCCGGGCAACAGAAACGCGCCCTCTCCGTCCAGCGCGCTGGCGAGCTGGCTGGCGGTTTCGCTAAAGTTGGTAATACGGTCTTCACGAAACTCCAGCGATCCCTCTACCACTTCGTTTTCCAGCACCAGCTTTACATTATTGATGATCATGCTTCTGCCCCTGTTTTGAAGGGCTGCATCACGTGCAGGCGATCGGCCACACGCTCCCGCACCGCTTCATCATGAAAAATACCGACAATGGCCGCGCCACGCGCGCGCGCCTGTTCAATGAGACTCACGACTGCGGCGCTGTTAACGCTGTCGAGCGATGCCGTAGGCTCATCCAGCAGCAGCACGGGATAATCGGCAATAAAGCCACGGGCGATGTTGACGCGCTGCTGCTCTCCACCGGAGAACGTCGAGGGTGCCAGGGACCAGAGGCGTTGCGGGACGTTGAGCCGGGTCAGCAGATCTTTGGCGCGCGCTTCGCAGAAGCTGCGCTCAACGCCGCGTTCCAGTAGCGGCTGCATGACGATCTCCAGGGTCGGCACGCGCGGGATGACCCGCAGAAACTGACTGACCCAGCCGATGGTATCCCGGCGAATGGCAATAATCTGGCGGGCGGGTGCCTGTGCCATATCGACCCATTCGCCCAGATGCTGCACCCAGATACTGCCGCTGTTAGCCTGATAGTTGCCATACAGGGCACGGAGCAGAGTCGATTTTCCGCTGCCCGAATGCCCGTGCAGCACCACGCATTCGCCCTCACTGACTTCCAGGCTGGCATCCTGCAGCACCGGCAGAGCCGCCCCGTTCTGATTGTGCAGCACAAAGGTTTTGCACAAATTTTCCACGCGCAGTTGCGTCTTCATAGTCGCTGTCGCCATTAGTTAAGCACCGATGAAACCAGCAGTTGCGTATAAGGATGATGCGGATCATCCAGCACGCGGTCCGTTAAACCACTTTCCACGACCCGGCCCTGCTTCATGACCAGCAGCCGATGCGCCAGCAGGCGCGCCACGCCCAGATCGTGGGTCACAATGATCACCGCCAGATTCAGTTCGCGCACCAGCGTACGCAGCAGGTCCAGCAGTCGCGCCTGCACCGAGACGTCCAGCCCGCCTGTGGGTTCATCCATAAACACCAGTTTCGGCTGGGTCACTAAATTGCGGGCGATTTGCAGACGCTGTTGCATGCCGCCGGAAAACGTCGTCGGCAGGTCATCGATACGGTTCGCTGCGATTTCCACCGCCTGCAGCCAGTGACTCGCCTCGGCGCGGATCTCGCCATAGTGACGGTGGCCGACGGCCATTAAACGTTCACCGATATTGCCGCCCGCCGTGACCTGAGGACGCAGTCCTTCCAGCGGATGCTGGTGTACCACGCCCCACTCCGTGCGCAGTAAGCGGCGACGGTCGCTTTCGCTCATCTGGTAAAGATCGCGCTGCAGGTAATGAATTGCGCCTGCCTGCGGGGCCAGCCGGGCAGACAGGCTCCGCAGCAAGGTGGTTTTACCCGAACCGGACTCTCCCACAATCCCCAGCACCTCGCCCGGGTAGAGATCAAAGCTGACCTCTTCAAAACCTTTGCCCGGTGCGTAAAGGTGCGTGAGGTTATTGACCGCGAGCAGCGGTTGTTCACTGTGCATGTTGTTGTTCCTGCTGCTGGTGGCAAAAATCGGTATCTGAGCACACAAACATGCGCGTTCCCTGATCGTCCATCACTACCTCGTCCAGATAGCTGTGACGCGATCCGCACAGCGCACAGGGTTCGTCCCACTGCTGCACGGTGAAGGGATGATCGTCGAAGTCGAGGCTTTCAACTTTGGTGTAAGGCGGCAAGGCATAGATGCGCTTCTCGCGTCCGGCACCAAACAGCTGCAGGGCGGGCATCATGTGCATCTTCGGGTTATCGAATTTGGGAATCGGCGACGGATCCATCACATAGCGATCGTTGACCTTCACCGGATAGGCATAGGTGGTGGCGATGTGGCCGAAACGGGCGATATCTTCGTACAGTTTGACCTGCATGATGCCGTACTCTTCCAGCGCATGCATGGTGCGGGTTTCCGTCTCGCGCGGCTCAATAAAGCGCAGCGGCTCGGGAATCGGCACCTGAAAAATCAGGATCTGATCTTCTTCCAGCGGGGTTTCCGGAATACGGTGACGCGTCTGAATCAGCGTGGCATCCACCGTGCGTTCCGTGGTGGCCGCGCCGCTCACTCGCTGGAAGAAACGACGGATGGAGACGGCGTTGGTCGTATCGTCCGCGCCCTGGTCGATGACTTTCAGAACGTCTTTGTCGCCAATGACGCTGGCGGTGATTTGAATCCCGCCGGTGCCCCAGCCGTAAGGCATCGGCATTTCGCGTCCGGCAAAGGGCACCTGATAGCCGGGAATCGCCACCGCTTTTAAGATGGCGCGCCGGATCGTGCGTTTGGTTTGCTCGTCAAGGTAGCCGTTGTTATAGCCGCTGAGTTCAGCCATTTTGCTGCTCCTGATAGTCCTGACGCAGACGTTTCAGCAGTTCCAGTTCCGCCTGGAAATCGACGTAGTGCGGCAGTTTTAAGTGGGAAACAAAGCCTGCGGCTTCAACGTTATCCGCATGGGACAGAACAAATTCCTCATCCTGCGCCGGGCTGGTGATACGTTCATTGTGCTCGCGCGTCTGTAAGGCGCGATCCACCAGCGCCATGGACATGGCTTTACGCTCTGCCCGACCAAAGACCAGGCCATAGCCGCGCGTGAAGTGCGGTGCGCTTTCCCCATCGTGGGTAAAGCCGTTGACCATTTCACACTCGGTCAGCAGCATTTCCCCAATCTCCAGCTCAAATCCCAGTTCTTCCGGGCAAACGCTGACGCTGACATAACCGGTCCGGATTTCTCCGGCAAACGGATGGGTTCGGCCATAGCCGCGCTGGGTGGAATAGCCCAGCGACAGCAGAAAACCTTCATCGCCGCGCACCAGCTGTTGCAGTCGTGCGGCACGGGAGGCGGGAAAGCCCATCGGCTCTCGGGTGATGTCGGTGGGTTCGCTGCCGTCGTCGCTTTCACGCTCTGCTAAGCCTTCGTCGCTCATCATGCTGAACATGTGCGGGCAGTGTTCGGGCAGCGCCTGCTCGCTGCGCGGCGGCAGAGGCGTTTCCCCGTTAGCCATCAGGGTAAAGTCCAGCAGCCGGTGGCTGTAGTCATAGGTTGGGCCTAAAACCTGACCGCCAGGCAAATCCTTATAAACCGCGGAGATACGCCGCTCGATCCGCATGTTGCCGGTGTCCAGCGGCGTGCTTTGCGCCAGGCGTGGCAGGGTTGTGCGATAGGCACGCAGCAAAAAAATGGCCTCAACCAGATCGCCGCTGGCCTGTTTAATGGCTAACGCCGCCAGCGCGGGATCGTAAATGCCGCCTTCGGTCATCACACGATCTACCGCCAGGCCAAGCTGCTGCGCGATCTGATCGCAGGATAACTCCGCGACCGCACGGTCGCCCCGACGCAGATCGGCCTGAAGATGATGGGCATTGGCAATGGCTTTTTCGCCCCCTTTAACCGCTACGTACATGAGCACACCTCAACATGGGTTGTCCGTGGCACCGCCATCATCGCTTCGCCACAGGTAAAGATGAGATCCACGCCCTGAGGGAACGGATGCGGTCGGGCACGCAGGTATTCGAGCACGCTTTCCGGCAACTGGGGCGCAATGGCGCGCGCTTCACGCAGGCCCGGTCCAGACAACCGTAGCGCCAGCCCACCGTTCAGTGCGGGCACCTCAATAATCAACGTGGTGCTTTTTTCCGGTGCCAGATTGTCGCCTGCGGCGAAGTCGGCAGGATTGGGCTGAGCAGTCGCGTGGCTGAGCGCAAAGGCTGC
The DNA here is from genome assembly GCF_029967885.1 of Pantoea sp. V106_11. Classification (NCBI taxonomy): domain Bacteria; kingdom Pseudomonadati; phylum Pseudomonadota; class Gammaproteobacteria; order Enterobacterales; family Erwiniaceae; genus Pantoea; species Pantoea sp. V106_11. Next base: position 262,909 of record NZ_JASCAK010000020.1, on the reverse strand, counting down.
GTCATTGCTGTCGGTAAGGGGCGCACCAGTATGGAAACGCAGGTTATCGCGCAGTTCCTGATTATCGACCTGGGGATCCAGCCACAGCGGGCTTTCCTGATCCACCAGCGTCAGCAGCACGGCGGTGGCGGCAGGCGAAAGTGCGCCCCAGCCCTGTTGCAGCGGCAGGGAAACCATCACGCCAGGCTCGCTCATGGCTTTCAGGATGCGGCGGAAGGCGTGCTGTGCATCCGCAACCGGGTGATTAAAACTTGCCAGTAAAGTCATTCATTGTCTCCGCGTACCAGCGTAAAGAAGTCCACTTTGCTGCTGGCGATTTCACGTGCGCGCAGCTGACGCTGCTCTTCACGTGAGGCCGCCAGCGGGATAATCATTTTTTCCTGCAGCAGTTCAGCGGTGTCGGCCTGTTGCAACAGGGCATCCATCAGGGCGCAGCGTTCGGCATGGGCTTTATCCCGGCCGAGCAGATAGCTGTAACCCAGGGTGCCGTCGTTCAGCCGCACCACCGCACGCGTCACGGTGGCATCGCCCACCACAAAGCGTTTGCCGGTGGCGCCCATGCGGGCCTGCAGACGCGTCAGGCCAATCTCGGCCGGGCGAATCAGGGTAAATTCGGGCTTGAGGTTGAGCGGCTGCCAGTACGCGTCAAGCTCGGCTGCGCTGCTGTGTGCCAACACCGAAAGCCAGTGCTGGCGGGCCGTTTGCTGTTTCATTAATGCTCCAGAGTGAGTTCGATCATGTCGCCACGCGTGAGGCTGACGGAGTATTCCGCCATCGCGCCATCGGTGGTTTTATTCAGCGTCCGCACGCACAACAGTGGAGAGTGCAGCGCGATTTCCAGTTGCTTACACTCTTTGGCCTGGGCCCGGCGGGTGCTGATGCGCGTCTGGCTGCGTACCAGCTGCTTACCTGTGTGCTGCTGCAGATAGTCATGAAGTGAGCCGCTGTTAAAGCGCTGCAGCTGTGGCCACCAGCTGAGATCGGCAAGGAAGTGGTTGATCAGGCAGACCGGCAGGCCATTTACACGGCGCAGGGTTCGCAGGTGAATAACGTTATCGCCTTCACTGACGCCAAGCGCAGCAGCCACGTCGGCACTGGCCGGCCGCAGCACCGCCAGCAGACGTTCACTGGTGGGATCGCTGCCCTGCTCCATCAGGTTCTGGCTGAAGCGAGCCTGAGCGTGTAACGGGTAGTCGTAGGGGCGCATCAGCACTAAAATGCCGACGCCATGGCGACGCTGCAGCAGGCCCTTGTTCACCAGTTCGTCTACCGCCCGACGCAGCGTGTGGCGGTTCACCGCATAGTGATCGGCCAGCTGCTGCTCAGAGGGTAAATAGTCACCGCTGCGGTAGCGTTCCTGAACAGCCTGCTCCAGTTGCGCGGCAACAGCCTGATAGACAGTGGTCGGATGTCTGGATAACTCCATCACAATTAAATCCTCACATCAGTAGAGGGATTTCACAGCGAAGATGCTGCGGGATGGAAACAGAGTGACGGGATCAGATGACAGCGAGGTGACGAGACGGTGACGTAAAAATGAATTTGCGCCAGCCTGTCCCGCTCAGGGCGACAGGCTGGCAGAACAGCCCGTTAAGGCTGACCGAGCGTGTCCAGCAGCGCGGCAGAGGTGGCAACGGCACCAAAGATGCCGCCCTGCATGTGGATCATGCTCAGCGCGGCTTCATGATGGCGTTGCTCTGTGGCGGCACAACAGTCGGACAAAACCAGGCACTCATATCCGCGATCGTTGGCCTCTCTCAGCGTCGTATGAACACATACATCCGTCGTGATACCGGTAATAATTAAATTCCGAATGCCGCGACTGCGTAAGACCAGCTCAAGGTCTGTGGCATAAAAGGATCCTTTACCGGGCTTATCAATGATCACTTCTCCTGCTAAGGGGGCGAGCTCGGGGATAATCTCCCAGCCCGGCTCACCGCGCACCAGGATACGGCCGCACGGCCCTGCACTGCCGATCTCCGCCTGCATCCTGGCCGAACGCCAGCGCTTGTTTGCCGGTAAGTCACTCAGGTCCGCGCGATGCCCTTCCCGGGTGTGAATGATGGGAAACTGAAGCTCACGCATACGTGCCAGTAACACTTTAAGGGGTTCGACAGGCGCACGCGTCAGGCCAATGTCGTAGCCCATCCTGTCAACGTAGCCCCCCGGGCCGCAAAAATCGGTTTGCATATCAATGACGAGGAGAGCCGTGTCGGCCGGACTAAAATGGCCATTAAACGGCCAGGCATAAGGGGTGGAATTCACACTGTACTCAGGCATTGTTCTTCTCCAGTCGCGGCGTGGGGGAACGTAATTTAATAATCAGGGTGTAGCTGAGTGCGGCCGTCACCAGACCAATGACCGCTTCGCCAAACTGGGGGAATGCCAGATGCGCGACGACCGCGCACAGGCTTCCGAGCGCCCAGGCCGCGAAAGCCGCGCCATGAAAGCGTTGCGCCGGGCGCTGTTCACTCAGCTTTGCCATAAAAATCAGATCAACAATCATGACCGCACCAAACGGCGGCACCACCACGCCCAGCAGACTCAGCCACTCGAGAAAATATGACCAGACGCCTGCCAGTGCCAGCAGACCGCCGATGGCGCCAAGAATCAGGGTCCAGCGGCGCATCTTGCTGTTAAAAAGATGGCTAAACCCGACTGCACCGTTATAAAGACAGTGCGTACATACCGAGCCAAGGTTGATAAACACAAACAGGAAAGCCACCAGGGTCAGGACATCACCATGGCCCATCAGCATGGGCAGAAAGTTGCCGCCGTTGGTCAGCGGATCGACCGCCGCGCCAACCGAGACGATAATCACGCCAAACAGATAGGCGATCAAATTCGCGACCGGAAAGGCCGAAAAGGCGGCAATGACCGCAGCACGTCCACTCTTCGACCAGCGGGTGAAATCGGCGGTCATGGTGCCGGAATCGGCAAAACCCGCCACCACCATGGTGACCGCCGTGCCCATGCTCATGGCCCCCGCCACCGCCGGGCTGCCTTTCCAGTGAAACATGCTGGAAAATTCATGCGTCTGCCCCACGAAGTACAGCGCGACAAACCCCAGAATCACAAACATCGGCGCAGCAATCATGCCCAACACCGACAGGGCGCGCACGCCCAGGAAGGTCACGGCCGTAAACAGCACCATGGCAAATGCCGTCACCGACAGGGCATTCCAGCCGAAGGTCTCATGAATCACCGTGCCAGTCAGTCCGGTCTGAAAGGCGTACCAGCCAATCACCACGGTCGAGAGGAAGCCCGACACGAGGATGTAACCTTTGCTGCCAAAGGTTCTTTTCGCCTGCAGGGCAAAGTTCATACCGGTGTTACCGGCAAACCAGCTCAGCGCACCGACGTAGGCAAACAGCACCAGATTGCCCATCACAATCGCCAGCAGCGCAGGCCAGAAGCCAAGGTGCCAGGTGATGATGCCGCCAAACAGCGAATTCGTGAGGATCATAGGAAAACCAAACCAGACGGCCGAAACCGACCGGGTCGGATGGCGATGTGAGAGCGGCACGGGTTCGTGCTCAAACTCCTGTTCTAACGTTGGGGAAGCCTGTTTTTTCATTTGTCAGTTCCTGGTCAATGTCAGTCCACGGGTAGCCGCGTTGGGGCACTGTTTTTCATCCTGTACTCGCCATCGTTATGACGAAAAACGTGCCGTATCGCCGCCGACATGTGTGCATTGCGTGGCGTTGATGTGCCGCCTTGCCGGGGTGTTAATCCGTTTTCCACGCCTGTGTTCTACTGGATAGGGCTTACCGGACAGAAACTGCATGAAGCATGCCAGGAATCGCCGCCGCGACGTCATGGGGCGTGAATGCCTGTCGGGATACGGCCTTGGATACAAGATCGAATTCTTATGATAAGACGCGCTGAACCCTCGGCAGCGTCACGGTGGTTCAGGGCACGCTTGTGGGGCAGACTGCACAACAAATGGGAAACTTTATAACTCCATCTGGAAAGCAATTTTCACGTCAGATCGTCACGGGATTGTCATGTGTCATTAACGCTTTGCGGCCACAATACCGGGCCATTATTCGCCCTGAAGGTTTTCAACATGTCTGCTGCTGTTCGTTTTGGCATTTATCTGGCGCTGTTTTCTGGCATGGTTTCGACGCCTGTTTTGGGTCAGGATCGGCCCGCTACCGCACTGCCTGTCCCGCCTAGGGAGCCGGGCTTCACCGACAGCGCGCCTGCGGCAGACGTGCCCGCTTTTATCGACAATATCGCCACGAACCAACGTGGTGATGCCCGGTTTGCGACGCTCGACACCAATGCTGGCGTGCGCGTGGTATCCGGCTTTCTTGCCCTGTGGCGCCCACGCACGCTGAAGGTCGATGCGGGAGTTACCGCGCCGGCCCGTGAGGGTTTTGCAGCCATTACGCCTTCTGACTGTACGGGACTGCCTGACAAAGCCCCCGTATGCGGCACAATCCTTAATTCTCACGTCCTGGCCGCGAATGTTCAGTATGTGGTGACAACGACACGACGCCGCACGGCAGCCCAGGCTGAGGCGGCCTATTACGACGACCGTCGTGGCAAAGGCTACAGCGTCACAGATGGCATGGGGCCACTGACGGGCGCATGGCGCAGTGCGGCCCAGCAGGTCACAACCCTGACACGCATTCCGGCTGATGCCACCACCGTGCTGTACGTGGATAAGGGCAACAATACCGGCGTGGGCAGTCAGGAAGGCAATCGCGACTTCGGTCTGGTGGTGGATTTTCTCAATGAAATGGGCAACAACGCCTCGACCGAACCGGTGAAGCGCTTCTATAAATATGCGCGTCCGTATCGCTGGCGTTCGGCGGTGGAGGTTGTTCCTGCCCTTGTGCCTGCGGAAAATCCACAGCCCGCCACCGACGGCGGATTTATCAGCGGCCACACGGCGGAAGCCGTCAGAGATGCCCTTACCATGGCGTGGCTGGTGCCGGAGCGCTATCAGGAGATGGTCAGCCGCGGTATGGAGCTGGGCGAAAACCGGATCGTGGCCGGAATGCACTCGCCTCTGGACGTCATCGGCGGGCGCATGCTGGCGCTGGCGGTGACCACCGCAAATCTGACGGCTTATCATGAGGATGCCAGGCGTGCCTTCACCCAGGCGCATCAGGCATTATGGCAACGCACTGCGACGCAACCGGCCACCTTCTTTGCCTATGCCCATGCCGCGCCGCCGAGCGCCGATCGCTTCGCCGATCCCACCCTTAACCGCCTTCAGGCGCTGCGGCGCATGACCTTTGGTTTCGCCCCCATCGGCCCTCGCCACCGTCCCCCCGTGGTGCCCAAAGGGGCCGAGATTTTGCTGGAAACCCGGTTTCCCTATCTGAGCGCCCTGCAACGGCGCGTGGTATTAAAAACTACCGCGCTGGCCTCAGGCTACCCGATCATGGACGATGCTGAGGGCTGGGGACGCCTGAACATTGTGGCCGCCGCCGACGGATATGGTCAGTTTACCGGCAACGTTAAAGTGGCAATGGACGCCGCTAAAGGCGGTTTTAATCAGTCCGACAGCTGGCGGAATGCGATCGGCGGTCAGGGAAAGCTGACCTTACAGGGTTCAGGCACCCTGAGGCTGACTGGCGCGAACCGCTACAGCGGCGGTACGGAGGTTCAGGGTGGCGTGCTGGAAGCCGGTTCAGCCCGCGCCTTTGGCGTGGGTGATCTCTATGTGGGCAATCAGGGCCGCGTGCGCATTGCTGCCCTGTCGCCGGTACAGGTGAAAAGCTACACGGCGCTGCCCGAAGCCAGTCTTGAACTGGATATTGATGGTCAGGGCGGTGGCCGTCTCATCGTGAACGGGCCTTTAGTGGCGGGGGGGACGCTGCTGGTGAAGTTTGTCAAAGGCTATCGTCCCGAAGCGGGCGATCTGATCCCGTTGATGCAGGCAGGCTCACTTGCGGCGCACTTTAGTCGCATCGTTGTCGAAGGCTATCAGGCTCGACCTGTCAGCAGCGCGACGCGACTCAGTATTAAGCTGCTTTGAACCTGATAAGCCCTGGCAAGGCGCGCGCAGGCAATGAGGTTGTCAGATTCCTGCGCGCTTAACCAAAAGTCAGACGCCGAACTCCATCGGGTTATGCTTGCTAATCAGTGAGCGCAGCGGCACGCTGCTTTTCATGACGGGTGATTTAATCACGATATAGCTGAAGTACTTATCGATACCAATTTGCGCATCCAGCATCTTCTCAATCACATCCTGATAATGCTCAATGCTGCGGGTAATAAAGCGCAACAGGTAATCGTAGCCGCCGGTAATCAAGTGGCACTCCATCAGTTCATCAACTTCACGCATCGTAGCTTCGAACTTCATAAAGTCTTCGCGACGATGTCCGTTCAGGGTGACTTCGGTAAACACGGTGACGGAATCGGTAATTTTGGTGAGATTAACGTGCGCTTCGTAGCCGGTAATAAAGCCGGCCTGCTCCAGCCGTTTTACCCGCTGCAGGCAGGGACTCGGGGACAGCCCCACTGCATCGGCGAGATTGACGTTGCTGATACGGCCATCTTTTTGGAGTTGCACCAGAATATTGATATCGATGCGGTCGAGTTTCATTAAGCCGTTCATAGCACCCCTCATTGTTTACAGCTGTACTGGATGTTCGCTCCTACCCGGCGATAATCTGCGTACACGAGCGTAAAGCGCACTTTTAGCAATACTTAAAATACGCCACTTTAAAATAACAAGTACGCCACTTTTTTGTAACACAAAAAATTCCCGGCCTGTCACGCTTTGCAAAAAATGCGCCAGCGTTGACCCCGGCTGCGCGCACGCTGGCGGCACTGCCGGGATGATGCCTTTCCAATGAGAGAGAGCGGCTATCCTAAGCGTCCGGTCGCACGCGCCAGCGCAATATCAAAGATATGCAGCGCTTCTTCGAGTTGCGAATCGGTGGTCACTAACGGTGCAAGGAAGCGGATGGTGTTGCGATGCAAACCACATTTGATCAGCAGCAGGCCTTCCTGACAGGCGCTGTCGAGGATCTTTTGTGTCAGCGCGCTGTCGGGTTTATGGGTATCCACATCCAGAATTTCTACTGCCTGCATAAAGCCCACGCCGCGTACATCGCCGATGCAGGCATATTTATCCGCAAGCTGGCGCAGACGCTGGTTTAACTGCTCGCCCAACTGGCAGGAACGCGCCAGCAGGTTTTCCTGCTCAAAGATATCCAGTACAGCCAGTGCCGCCGCACAGGCCAGCGCATTACCACCATAGGTGCCGCCCAACCCGCCCGGGGCCGGACTGTCCATGATCTCGGCTTTGCCCACCACGCCGGAAATCGGCAAGCCACCGGCCAGGCTCTTCGCCGTGGTGATCATGTCGGGTTTGATGCCGAGTTGCTGGAAGGCAAACATGGTACCGGTACGGCCAAAGCCGCTCTGAATTTCATCACAGATCAGCATAATGCCGTGCTGGGTAGTAATACGACGCAGCGCCTGCATAAATGCCGGGCCTGCAGGTAAGAAGCCGCCATCGCCCTGAACGGGTTCGATGATAATCGCGGCGACGCGCTCCGGCAAAATCTGCACAGAAAACAGCTGATCAAGTGCCTTCAGACAGTCGGCCTCAGTCACACCGTGCAACGGATTCGGGAACGGCAGGCGATAAACATCCCCCGGGAACGGACCAAAATTCTGTTTGTATGGCGCAGACATGCCCGTCAGCGTCACGCCAAGCAGGGTACGTCCGTGGAAAGCCCCGTCAAACGCAATGATGCCCGGCCGTTGCGTATAAGAACGGGCGATTTTCACCGCGTTCTCTACCGCTTCTGCACCGCTGGTGAAAAACACGCTTTTATAGTGCTCGTCACCGCCCACCAGCTTATTCAGGCGCTGGGCCAGCTCAATGTATCCCGGATAGGCCGCCACCTGAAAACAGGCATGGGACACCATGCCCAGTTGGCGGGTCACGGCGTTAACCACGGCCGGATGGTTGTGGCCTACGTTAAGGACGCCAATACCACCCACAAAATCCAGATAGCGGTTGCCTTCCACATCCCATACTTCGCTGCCTTTGGCTCGCTCAATCACCAGCGGATGAGCGGTAATAATGCCACGCGGCACATTGTGATCTCGGACATCCAGCAACTGGCTGTTGTCCGCATAGGTTTGCTGCTCTGCCAGGACATTCTGCATTTTTATACCTCATCCACGTCGTGTTCGGTTGGCTTAAGTATCGCAATCTGTTGGTCAATGACGCTGCCGTAATTCCGTCAGCCGCGGCATTTCGTGTCAAAATCCCACGGATTTCAGCCGGGAAATGTTGCCCCTGTTGCATAACAGGCCAGCGTGACAAAGGCCTGGATTCCGTAGGGTATGAGCGCATCGTTAAAATCATAGGCGGCGTGATGGAGCGGCTTGCTGGGTGCCGATCCTATCCACAAATAAGCACCAGGCTTTGCCTGTAACATAAAAGCAAAATCTTCTGAGGTCAGCGCAGGCTGAGGGGCCAGCCGGGCTGTCATGCCTGCCGCCTGCAAGGCCGCAAGGGCCTGACTTGCCTCAGACTCGCTGTTGATGGTGGCCGGGTAATAACGCGAATAATTCACCTCGGCGTCCAATCCATGCGCCGCCGCGATGTGCCCGGCCATGTGCCGCAGACGTGATTCGATGATGTCCTGTGCCGCTGGGTTGAACGTGCGTACCGTGCCGGTGATATTGGCTTCCGCAGGGATCATATTGTGGGAAAATCCGCCCTGCATGCGCGTCACGGTCAGCAACGCCGGTTCGCAGGGATCAAGCGCCCGGGGCACCAGGGTGTTTAACTGCACCACCAGTTCACTGACGGCAAGCAGCGTATCGTGCGTGAGATGGGGCTGAGCGGCATGGCCGCCAGGCCCTTTCAGGGTGATATCAAATCGGTCTGCCGCGGCCATGATGGCACCGGGGCGAGTCTGAATTTCACCCAAGGGTAATTCAGGCCAGTTATGCAGGGCAAACACCGCATCGCAGGGGAAGCGCTGGAACAGACCGTCGTCAATCATGGCCTTCGCGCCCGCCAGGCCCTCTTCTGCTGGCTGAAAAATAAAGCAGACCGTGCCGGTAAACTCGACCTCGCGCGCCAGCTTTGCCGCCGCGCCAAGCAGCATAATGGTGTGGCCATCGTGACCGCAGGCGTGGCTGCAGTTCGGCGTCTGGCTGGTCCAGGGCACCTCGCCGTTGTCCTGCATGGGCAGCGCATCCATATCAGCCCGCAGTCCAATCATGCGTGAACCGCTGCCTTTTTTCAGTACGCCCACCACGCCCGTTTTACCGATGCCGCGATGCACCTCAATGCCGAGATCCTCTAAAAACCGCGCGACAATATCGCTGGTCCGCGCTTCATGAAAGCCCAGCTCCGGATGACGGTGCAGATCACGGCGCAATGCCACTAAAGGGTCCATTTCAATATCCTCGTGAACGATCAACGACGCCGACCAGCGGCTCGCCACGCTGAAAGCGACGCAGGTTAGCCAGAAGCGCCTTAATCGCGCTGTCATTCTGCGTCTGGCTGGCGATGTGCGGCGTCAACCACACAGCCGGGTGCGTCCAAAATGCGTGACCGGCAGGCAAAGGTTCGGGGTCGGTGACATCGATCACCGCGGCCCGTAACTGGCCGCTGTCGAGCGCATCCAACAGGTCCTGATGATTTAGCTGAGGGCCGCGTCCCACCTGAACCAGTGCGGCTCCCGCAGGCAACTGGCCGAACAGCCCGGCATTCAGGCGTCCCTGGGTGCTGGACGTTAGCGGCAGCAGGCACACCAGAATATCGCTGCGCGCCAGAAAGTCGGACAGCTGATCGTCACCGTGCCAGCACGGCACGCCCGCAATATGATGCGGCGTACGGCTCCAGCCGCCGCAGTCAAATCCCATCGACTGAAGCTGCGCCAGCGCCGCGCGGCCCAGTTCGCCCAGGCCCATAATGCCGATGCGACGCTGACTGGCGGGCATCGCCAGATGCGCCTGCCACTGCTGGTGGCGTTGCTGCTGGAAATAGCGTGGCATGTCGCGATGCAGCCCCAGCACCGCAAAGGTGACGTATTCCACCATGCCCTGCGTCAGGCCAGGTTCAATCGTTCTGATCAGCGGGATGTGGCCAGGCAGCGTGGACAGATCAAACTGCTCAGCCCCTGCGCCCACAGAAAACAGGACTTTCAGATTGGGAAAACAGGCCATAAGGTCATCCGGCGGCAACCAGGCGACCAGGGCATCAACCTGAGCCGCATCACCGGTTTCCGGCCAGAGATGTAAGTGGATATCGGGCGCGTGTTCAGCCAGCCAACGCTGCCAGTAGAGGCCGCGCTGGGGTTCAGATTTATAGACAACGTGCATCAGGCCATGGCCTGCGTGGTCAGACCAAACGCCTGCATACCTTGCGCTACCCACACCTCACCGCGCACCATCGTGACGGGCGCATCAACATTCGTGAGGCCCAGGCTCTCCAGCCAGGGAGCCAGCGGTAAAGCCGCATCCGTATCCATGCGCAAATACTCGCCCTTCATGCCCTGCATCAGCGCAGCCGTCAGCGCCTGCGCAACCGGAAAATCTTCTGCAATAACGGGACCAATGACCCAGCCACGGCCAAAACGGCGCAGGCTGGCAAAGCCCTTAAGGCGTTGCTCATCATCCTGCAATATCACGGTCTGATTGTCGGTAATCAGATGCGCCACCAGCGCCGGGCGGAAAAGCCCGTGGGCGGCCTGGTCCATGTTTACCAGCGCATCCCGGTCGTCAAGGGTGGCGCTGCGCAACGTCAACCCAGCCGGGATCGCGACCCTGGGCAGCGTCGTCAGGGATGGCGTCTGGTACTGAAGGATCTTACCGCAGGCAACGAAGCCGAGCTTTTCATACAGGCCTTTCCCCATCTCGGTGGCGTGCAGACGCACATTGTAGCCGGGAACTTTCTCTAACAAGGCCAGCATCAGTTGCTTGCCCAGCCCGCGCCCCTGATGTGAGTTTGCGACAATGACCAGACCGATGGTGGCGGCTTTGTCGCCCCAGCGCCAGAGAATCGCGCTGCCAATCACTTCACCCTGATCTTCAATCACCACGCCTTCGCCAAGCTCAATGCCGATCGCCCAGTCTTCATGGCGGTGCGGCCAGTTTAGCGTCTGGCTCATCGCATAAACCTGCGGAATGTCTTCGGTCGTCATGCTACGAATATCAAATGTCATTTTGCTTTCCTTACATCATGCCAGGTGCATCAAGTCCGCTGCCGTCAATAAAACGGCTGTAACGATAAGGGGTGGGATCCACCACCGGCGTCGCGTCCGTCGCCAGTTCAGCGGCGAGGCGGCCCGCGCCGGGGCCAATACCAAAACCGTGTGCGCTGAACCCCGCCGACAGCACCAGGCCAGGCAGTTTTGCCACCGTTGAAATAACCGGAATGGCATCCGGCGTACTGTCAATCATTCCCCCCCAGGCCTGGGCGACTTTGAGATTCGCCAGGGCAGGAAATTCGCGGCGCATGGCGGCCAGTCCGCTTTCCACGACCCAGGCATCGGCAGCCGGATCCAGAATACGCATCCGCTCGAAAGGCGAAACGGCATCCAGATCCCAGCGCCCCATCGCCTCAGGGCCGTTAAAGAACGGCTTCACTCCCAGATTCAGGGTAAGATTTTTACGACGACTTTTGAACGTGGGATAAAACTGACGCAGATATCGCAAGCCCTGAGCACCGGGCTCCAGCCGTCCACGGCCCGATACGGAAACGGTATAGCTGCCATCCAGCTGCGGCCGACAGGCGAAGCTTTCGGTATAAAAAGGAACGGCAATGGCCTGCTCGATGGGCTGAGTCCGAAAGGCGGTGCCAATCACATTCCCCAGCGGCAGATCGACGCCGTGCCGACGGCAAAACATCGAGGTCCATGCACCCGCTGCGCAGATCACGCGGGGGGCTTTGACGACTCCCCGTTCGGTTATCACGCCGCTGACGCGTCCTGCTGAAATATCCAGCCCGCGCACCGCACATTGCTGAAACACCAGCGCCCCTTTTTTCTGTGCGCCAATCACTATACCCGGTGCGGCCAGTCTGGGCTCTGCTGCACCGTCGGTGGGGGCCGAAACGCCGCCCAGCCAGTTTGTAGTGCTGCCCGGCGTAAGGGCTTTCGCCTGCTGCGCATTTAATATGTCGCTGCGAATGCCATACTGTTTGGCCATCTGGCCCCATGTATCCCAGGCGGCGATGTCCGCTTCATTGCGGGTGGCGTAAACCAGTCCGCTGCGGCGAAAACCCAGCTCTTCACCGGTTTCCACACTGAGTTCTTCCCAGCCTCGTAAGGCTTCAATCACCAGCGGCAGTTCACGTTCATCGCGATTCTGCTGACGGCACCAGCCCCAGTTGCGACTGGATTGTTCAGCCCCGACCAGGCCCTTCTCAATCAGCACCACCTTCAGGCCCTGCTTTGCCAGATACCAGGTGGCAGCGGCACCGGCGATACCGGCACCAATCACCACCACATCAGCGGCATCCGGGAAGTCCGGGCTGTCCTGTACATAACGAATCGGTGCAGGCATGACGTCACAACCTCGTCGTGTATTGGGGCAGAATGACCCTGGTTCAGCTGCCCCAAAATGAGTTTTGCTTGCCAAAATGGCGGTGCCGGTTATTCGGCTTTCAGAATCTCTTCATGCTCGTCCAGCCAGCCCTGACGTAGCTCAGGAACCGCACGTTTCAGGCGTTCGAAATAGAGCTCACTGGTCGGTTGATCGTAGTTACCGCGTGCCAGCTGGGTCACGATAGCGCCATTGCGCATCACAACGATCTCGTCACACACGGCACGCACGGCGTGCATATCGTGGCTGATAAACATTACCGACAATCCCAGCTCACGGCGCAGTTCACTGATCAGATCCAGCACCGCCGAGGCCACTACGGTATCGAGCGCCGAGGTCACCTCATCACAGAGAATGACATCCGGTTCTGCCGCCAGGGCACGTGCCAGATTCACACGCTGCTTTTGCCCACCGGACAACGACCAGGGACGGCGCGAGAGTACCGTGCGCGGCAACTTCACCAGATCCAGAAGTTGATACAGCCGGTTCTGCCGGGCGATGCCGCTCAGACCATGAAACAGCGTCAGGGGACGTGACAGAATCCGCTCCACGCTTTGCGCCGGATTGAGCGCCGTATCCGCCATCTGGAAAACATACTGAATACGGCGCAGCTCGTTATCCGTGCGCTTTTGCATCTGATCGGCCACCGTGTAGCCATTAAACAAGATTTGCCCCTGGCAGGCCGGATTGAGGCCAGCGATAGCGTGAGCCAGGGTGGTTTTGCCCGATCCGGATTCACCAATAATGCCGATGGCCTGACCTTTCCAGAGCGTCAGATTGATGTTTTCCAGAATGCGCACTTTGGGTAAACCATCGCTGCCTTTCGGGCCGTAACCGGCAGACAGATCGCGCACTTCCAGTAGCGGCAGTTCACCGGCTTTCGCCGGGCACCAGTGGCTGGGCCGCTCTTTCTGCTGAGCCGCATCCATCAACAGGCGCGTATAGTCCGCTTGCGGTGCGCCAATCAGGTGCGCAGTGGTGCCGTACTCAGCGATTTTACCTTGCAGCAGAACAAGGATGCGATCGGCCATTTGTGCCACCACGGCCAGGTCATGACTGACATAAATTGCCGTTACGCCGCGCTGTTTGACCACCCGACGAAAGGCTTTCAACACTTCAACCTGGGTGGTGACATCCAGCGCCGTCGTGGGTTCATCCAGAATCACCACGTCCGGATCGCTGATCAGCGCCATCGCCGTCATCAAACGCTGTAACTGCCCGCCCGAGACCTGATGGGGGAAGCGATCGCCAATCGTATCCGGGTTGGGTAACGCCAGCTCACGAAACAACGCCAGCGCTTTGGCCTTCGCCGCCTTGCGCGTCATGGTGCCGTGAATCACGACCGGTTCAATGACCTGATCGATAATTTTCATGCCGGGGTTAAAAGAGGCAGCCGCACTCTGGGCAATGTAGGCGACTTTGTTGCCGCGAAAAACGCGCAACTGTGCGGGGGTAAGATTCATGATGTTGGTCCCCGCAACATGAATATTGCCCTCGGCTATTTTACAGCCGTGGCGTGCATAGCCCATGAGCGCCATCGCAATAGTGGTTTTACCCGAGCCGGATTCGCCAATCAGCGCCAGCACTTCGCCTTTTTGCACCGTGAAGCGAATATCGGACACGATATCCAGCTCATCCCCGTTGTCGTTATGCGCCGTTACGCGCAGGTTATCGACAGATATCACAGGCATTGCCGTATGTTGCGTCACGTTCATGCCCCCTCCTTTGCCAGCGTCAACGGACGCATGCTTTGCAAGCTGTCAATAAACAGGTTAACGGCGATGGTCAGGCTGGCAATGGCCACCGCGGGCATCAACACGGCCGGTGAACCATCAAACAGCCCCTGAATATTTTCACGCACTAATGTTCCCCAGTCGGCATAAGGTGGCTGAACGCCCAGGCCAAGGAAGCTCAGCCCGCTCAGCAGTAAAACGATATACACAAAACGCAGGCCAAAATCGGCCAGGACCGGGTGCACCATATTGGGCAGAATATCGTGGATGGCGATGTACCAGCGGCTTTCTCCCCGCAGTCGGGAGGCGCGGACATAATCCATATTGCGCAAGTTGCTGGCCAGGGCAAAGGCGATACGAAATGCGCCGGGCCAGTAGGTGAATACCGCAGTAATCAGCAGCATCGGCAATGAAGATCCGAACACTGCCACGATCATCAGCGCCAGGATTTTCCCCGGTAACACCAGCATGGCGTCGTTGATACGGCCCAGCAGCTCTTCCAGCCAGCGTCCGGTCACCGCCGCTAACAGCGCCAGCAGGGTGCCAATCAGGCTGGCCAGCACCGCAGCGCCCAGCGCCAGGCCAAGGGAAAATTTCGCCCCGTACATAATGCGGCTGAGCATATCCCGCCCCAGGTAATCCGTACCCAGCAGGTTTTCATGCGTAAATCCCCCCATTAACGGGCCCGCACCAATGTCGTCGAGATTGTGGGGCGCCCACCAGGTGCCGAAGAGCGCGATAATTAGCCAGAACAAGGTCACCACCAGGCCTAACTGGCCCGATAAAGACAGTGACTGAAAAATGCGCCAGGGAAGCAATATTTTCATCAGCTCCTCCATTTCGGGTTAAAGGCGATAGTCAGGATATCGGCCACCAGCAGCAGAAGCAGATAGCAGCTGGCAAACAGCATCACACAGAGTTGAACTACCGGCAGATCGCGGTTGCTGACCGCATCGACCATCTGACTGGCCAGGCCGGGATAGCTGAAGATGGTTTCGATAATGATGACCCCACCAAACAGGTAAGAAAGACTGAGGGAAATGGCGTTAGCGATAGGGCCAACGGCATTCGGTAAGGCATGACGGAGCACCGCCCGCATCGGGGAAACGCCTTTCAGCAAGGCCATTTCCAGATAAGGGCTGTCGAGCTGGTTAATAATGGCCGCGCGGGTCATGCGCGCCATTTGTGCCACCAGGCCGCAGCATAACGTCATCACCGGCAGCGCATAGGCTTTAAGGTAGCTGGCGAAGTCCATATTGGGGCTGCCCAGCGACATGGCCGAAACCCAGTGCAGCTTCACTGCAAAAATCAGGACCGCGACGGTTGCAACCAGAAACTCCGGTACCGCAACCGTTGCCATGGTGCCAATCACCAGGGCACGATCGAGTTTTGAGCCACGATTCATGGCCGCCGCGATGCCAATAATCAGCGCCAGCGGGACACAAATCGCCGTGGTGGTGGCAGCCAGTTCAAAGGTGGCAGGCAAGCGCTGCGCCACCAGCTGTGCTACCGGCAGATGACTGGCAAATGAGGTGCCAAAATTCCCTGTCAGCATACCGCCAAGCCAGGTGAAATAGCGCACCAGCAGGGGCTGATCTAAGCCCAACTGCTGGCGCAGGGCCGCCACGGTTTCCGGCGTGGCGTTTTGCCCCAGGATCATTTGCGCCGCATCGCCCGGCAGCAGGCTGGTGATAAAAAACACCACCGCCGAGACGATAAGCAAGGTCAGGATGCCAGCGCCAATGCGCCGGGCAATCAGGAACATCATGTATCGGTTCATCGGCGAACTCCTTCTTCAGACGATTATCAGGCTGAAAGCCAGGCGAACTCATGGAAGCGATAGCCCATCAGCATGCCCGATGGCCAGGCTTCAAGTCCGTTAACCTTCTTGCTGTAACCGTCCATGGAACTGATAAATGCCGGGATGAGCGTACCGCAGTGGTCATAGATCAGGGTTTGCATATCGCCGTACATCTGCTTGCGTTTGGCTTTATCACGTTCGCCACGTGCCGCAATCACCAACTGATCGAACTGAGGGTTTTTCCAGCCGCTCTCGTTGGTGGATGAGCTTGACAGGTAGAACTGTGAGAACAGCATATCGAGCGTTGGGCGCGGGTTGATCGAGCCGTAGCCCACCGGATCTTTCATCCAGTGGGTGCCCCAGTAGCCTTCATAAGGCACGCGACGCACGTTGACGTTCAGGCCTGCATTGCGTCCTACCTGCTGAATCAGCTGTGCCCCTTCCGTTGCGCCTTCCAGCGGCGGAGAGGTCACAATCTCAATGGTCTGCCCGGTCATGCCCGCTTTGTTGATATAAAATTTGGCTTTTTCGGGATCGAGCGGACGCGGTTTAAGGTCGGCGTTAAACAGCGGATGCCAAGGTGGAACCGGCGTGTCATTACTCACGTCGCCAAAGCCCTGCAGCACGGTTTTCACGATGATTTCTCTGGGCTGCAGATATTTCATCGCCAGCACGAAATCCGGGTTGCTGCCGGGTTTGATATCGGTGCGGATAATCAGGTTGGTGTACATGCCACCTTTGGTTTCAAGCACCGCATGGTCCGGCGTACGGCTGATGCGCATACTGTCCGGCGCTTTCAGGCCCGAGGCCACCTGGATATCGCCCGACAGCAGCGCGTTGACGCGGGCGGCCTGATCGGTCACACCCAGCAGTTCCACTTCATCCAGATGCGGTAGCCCCGGTTTAAAGTAGTTGGGGTTTTTGGTGCCCACGGTATTGACCCCGGGCGTGAAGCTTTTGCACACGAAGGGGCCGGTGCCGATCCCTTTGCTGAAATCTTTGGTGCCATCCTGAACGATCAGGAAGGGAGATGTCGTCAGCATGTAAGGAAGGTCAAAGTTAGGTGCCACGAGAACAAGCTGAACTTCATTGTCGTTGACAGCTGTAAGGGTCTTGAACTGTTCGGCAAGCTTGAATGCACTTGAGGCCACGGCGGGATCTTTATGGCGGTTAAGCGAGAAAATCACGTCTTTCGCGGTAAAGGGCTTACCGTCGTGGAACGTGACGCCTTTGCGCAGTTTGATGCTCCAGGTGATACCGTCGTCAGAATCCACCGACTCTGCCAGGCCGGGCTTAACCGACATTGACTTGTCGACCTCTGTCAGACAGCTGTAAAACATAAACTGGCGCGTGTAGTCGGCGCTGTTGCTGCCTTTTGCCGGATCAAGCGTATCAGTCGCAGACGCGTTAGACATGCCGACACGTATTTTTCCGCCCTGAACCGGTTTGCTTTCTGCCAGCGCCATGCCGGGAAAGCCGATCAGTCCGGTGCTCATCACCGCACCGGCGGAAAGCAGCTTCATTAAACTGCGACGGGACAGCGTGCCCTCCGTGATCATCCGCGTCAGAGCAGGATTGGTTACGTCAGATTCTTTATTATCAATTTTACTCATCTGTACACCCTCATTACGTGTTCGAGAGAACATGGAAACATCCCCTGCGTCATTCAGACGGCGCATGCTGGCTGGCCGTTCCGCTGCCGGGCTGGCGAGTCGTCATTCACTGCGCGCCCAGAGCGGCCTGAAAAACAGTGTGAATTTATGAAAGGCGATCCTTTGCTTTGTAGTAGAGCCCGGCGAGCGGCAAAAACCACGGTTTTCCGTGATAGCCCGGTAGTGCAGGCCATGCCTCGCGCTGCCAGGGGTTATCGCGAGATTTCTCACTTATCAGATCGGCCATCACCCGGCCCATCCATACCGACATCTGCGTGCCATGCCCGCTGTAACCCAGTGAATAAAACACCCCGTCCTGTTCACCGGCATGTGGCAGACGATCGGCACTCATATCCACCATGCCGCCCCAGCAGTAGTCGATCTTCGTGTTAGCCAGTTGGGGGAACATTTTCGCCATTGCCGCATGCAGGATGTCGCCGCTGCGTGAATCCGACGTCGGATTGCTGATGGCGAAGCGCGCCCTGCCACCAAACACCAGACGGCTATCCGCCGTGGTACGGAAGTAGTTACCGATGTTCATCGAGGTCACGTAGTTGCGGTTTTCGGGCAGCAGCGCATGAAGCAGCGCATTATCCAGTGGCTCAGTGACGACAATAAAACTGCCCACCGGCACAATACGACGCTGAAACCACGGGAACGGGCCTTCGCTGGAGCAGCCGGTTGCCATCAGCACTTTGTCGGCCAGGATTTCGCCCTGGCTGGTGACCACCCGGTGACGATAGCCGTCGAGCCGTACCAGCTGAGTGACGTGATGATGGGTATAGATTTTTGCGCCACTGCGCACCGCAGCTTCGGCCAGGCCCACACCAAACTTGCCCATGTGCATCTGGCCGCCATGCTGTTGCAAGAGTCCACCATGAAAGTCACCACCGCCAATTTCACGCTGAACCTCATCTTTGCTCAGTAACTGGATATCGGGATCCACGGTGCGGCGCATCAGTGTCCAGGCGTCCTGCAGGCCGGAGAAGTGGGATGCCTTGCTGGCCAGTTTGAGCTTGCCGCACAGACGAAAATCGCAGTCGATCTGCTCTTGCTTAATTAACTGCTCAACATAGGTCACCGCATCGTCAAATGCCTTGTAGAAGCGACTGGCCTGGTCAAGTCCGTGGCTGCCAACCAGCGAGGCAAAGTTTTGCGCCACGCCGGTGTTGCAATGGCCGCCGTTGCGTGACGAGGCCTGACTCATCACCTCTCCGCTGTCCAGCACCACCACATTAATTCCGCTACGCGCCAGCGTCAGCGCTGCGGACACACCGGTAAAACCCGCCCCAATCACGACCACATCGGCCTGTGCAGGTAAGGGGGCTTTAGCGGCGGCGCTGAACGACGGGGCGGTGGCTTGCCAGTACGATTCCAGTTTCATGACGGTGTCCTCAAAGACCGACGACGCCAGGCAGGCCGCCAATATCTTTAATTTCGGTGTATTGATAATAGGGATTGGCCGGTTCATGCCCGCGATTGACCCAGACCTTATGCTTAATGCCCAGGTCGTGCGCGGTCATCAGGTCATAACGGAAACTGGATGACACATGCAGAATTTCGTCTGGACGGCAGTCCAGTTTTTCCAGCATGTATTCAAAGCCTTTCATCTGCGGTTTATAGGCACCGGCCTCTTCCGCCGTAATCGCCATATGCACAGGCGCGCCAAGACGAGGAATGTGATGCGGAATCAGGTCGTTCATCGAGTTAGTCAGCAGCACCAGCGGGAATTCTTTCGCCACTTTGGCTAATCCGGCGGGCACATCCGGATGCGGTCCCCAGGTGGCGCAGTCGGTGTAGATAAAATCACTGTCTGCCTGCTCCCATTTCACGCCCCATTTTTTACAGGTGCGCTGAATCGCATTGCTGACCACGTCGTAATAAGGCTTCCAGGCACCCAGCACCTCATCCAGACGATAGCCCGAAAAGTCAGCGACAAAGGCATCCATGGCATTCGCGTCCACCCGCTCCGCAAAACAGCGCTTTGCTGCACCTGCCATATCAAAAAAGATCAGCGTGCCGTAACAATCAAAAGTGATGAATTTGGGTTTAAACAGTGCCATGGAATTAACCTCGTTATTGTCAGGTGTGGTGCTTAAAAATCGATAAGTACGCTTTTCTGGCGCTGGCAGGCCTGGAACGCCTGGCGTCCCAAATCTTTACCAATACCCGAGCCCAGAAAACCGCCGGTTGGAATGATGAAATCGCCGGAGCGTCCATAGCGATTGACCCACACGGTACCGGCGTCAATCGCCCGTATCGCCCGCATGGCCCGTGGCAGGCTCAGCGTATGCACACCGGCACACAGGCCGTACGTATCATGTGCTGCCAGCGCCAGCCCCTGCTCTTCATCGTCGAAGGTCTGAATGGTCAGTACCGGACCAAAAATTTCCTGCTGTACCGCCGGATTATCCTGCTTCACCTGGCTTAACAGCGTGGGTTGCCAGAACCAGCCCTCATCGGTGTCCGCGAAGCGTTCGCCGCCTACCAGCACCTCAGCGCCCTGCGCTTTGGCATCTTCAATGACCGAACGCACTTTATTGCCCTGTCGCGCATCAATCAGCGGTGCATAACGCGAGGTGTCCTGCCATGTAACGCCTGGCCTGGCCTCACGACATAACGCCGCCAGCCGTTCCGTCAGCGCATCGGCAATGCCGCGCTGCACGATTAAGCGCGTACCCGCAACGCAGGCCTGGCCGCCATTTGCGGTGAAGCCGCGCAGAATACGCTGCGCCAGCACCTCAATATCCCCTGCATCATCGAAAACCAGTTGGGGGCTTTTACCGCCCAGTTCCAGCGTAACGGGCTTCATGCCAAACTGTGCGGCATCGCTCATGATGCGCGCGCCGGTCAGGGTGGAACCGGTGAAAGACACTTTGCGCACGCGCGGATGTCTGACGAGCGCGCTGCCCGTTACCGCCCCGCTGCCCTGCACGATATTCAGGATGCCAGCGGGTAAACCAGCCTGAACCGCCAGCTCTGCCATGCGTACGGTAGAAAGCGGCGTGAGTTCAGAGGGTTTCAGCACCACCGCATTTCCTGCTGCCAGGGCCGGCCCGCATTTCCACGAGGCCATCGACAGGGGGAAATTCCAGGGCGTAATCGCCCCGATCACGCCATAGGGTTCGGCAATCAGCATTCCCAGGCTGCTATCCCGCGTGGGAAACAGGTCACCGCTGTATTTGTCAGCACATTCGGCATAGAAACGAATGGCTTCGGCGGTGAAGGGAATTTCATGCTGTACCACGTCGGCGATCGGACGCGTTGAGCCAAGTGCTTCAAGCTGGGCCAGCAGCAGATCCTGTTCGATTAAGTCCGCCCAGCGGCGCAAAACCCGACCGCGTTCACGGGGGGGACAACCTGACCAGCCGCTGGTTTTTAATGCCTGATGCGCCGTCATCACGGCACGATCAACATCGTCCGCCTGGGCTTCATGCAGGGTGGCAAAAACACGACCATCTGAGGGGCGTTTAACGGCAAAAGATTCGCCTTGTGTTTGCACATGTTTCCCGCCGATATAATGGCCTAACGGGAGTGGCACGCTTTCCGGGTCGAAACTCAACATGGAAGAATCCTTATTTGTTACACCCATCACACTCTGGATTGGTTAAATTTCGGCAATGCTTTTCTGAATAAGTAATTAGGTAATGCAGAAAGTATGCCAGCCGTTAAAAAAATAAAAATGCGTTTAAAACGACGCAAAAAAATTTTTCTGCCGTATTAATGACGGATTTATTGCGGAATTGCCGAAGCGTTAAACAGATGATTTACCTCACAAAAAACCCGCCTTGCTTTGGTGCATTGCGCATGAAACTTGCACTAAAAAGGAGAAAAGGCGCAAAAACCAGATCTGATGCACAAAAAAAAGCGCCAGCATAACGATTATGCTGGCGCCTGAATTCAGGTATTACGTCTTAAATTACAAACTGCCGAGATGGAATGTTTTTTGTTCCAGATATTCATCAATTCCGTAACGTGAACCTTCACGACCGATTCCCGATAATTTAACGCCGCCAAAGGGCGCCACTTCTAAAGAGATTACGCCCGTATTAAATCCTACCATGCCAAATTCCAGCGCTTCCGCTACCCGCCAGGCGCGTCGAATATTCTCCGTAAAGAAATACGCGCCCAGGCCATAAGGCGTGTCGTTCGCCATCGCCAATGCCTGCGCCTCATCGTCAAACACAAACAGTGGTGCCACCGGGCCAAAGGTCTCTTCCTGCGCAATGCGCATCTCACTCGTCACATGCCCCAGAACGGTAGGCTGAACCCAGGTTCCCGCTCCGCTGCTGATGCCGCCCGTTAACAGCGTCGCCCCTTTCTGTAAGGCATCGTCGATATGTGCATTGACCTTTTCAACCGCGGCGGTATTGATCAGGGGCCCGAGGGTGCTACCGGCCGCAAATCCGTCGCCCACCTTGAGGGTGGCCACGGCTTCCAGTAAGCGGGCGGAAAAGCGTTCATAGATGTTGCGCTGTACCAGAATCCGGTTGGCGCAGACACAGGTTTGCCCGGCGTTACGGAATTTGCTGGTCATGACGCCAGCCACCGCGATCTCAATATCGGCGTCATCGAAAACGATTAACGGCGCGTTGCCGCCCAGTTCCAGACTCAACCGTTTTACGCTGTCGGCACATTGTTTCATCAGTAACTGACCCACACGGGTTGAGCCGGTGAATGAAATTTTACGCACCAGGCGGCTTTCGGTCAGTGCGGCGCCAATTTCCGTCGGCATACCGGTGACCACCTGCAAAACACCGGACGGAAAGCCGGCGCGCTCTGCCAGAACCGCCAGCGCCAGGGCAGACAGCGGCGTCAGGTCAGAAGGTTTAACGATAATCGGACAACCCGCCGCCAGCGCAGGCGCCACCTTGCGGGTAATCATGGCAATGGGAAAATTCCACGGCGTAATGGCTGCCGCTACGCCGACCGGCTGTTTTAACACGATGATTCTGCGGTCGGACGTGGGCGCGGGGATGGTATCGCCGTAAATGCGACGCGCCTCTTCGGCAAACCACTTAACAAAACTGGCACCGTACAGGACTTCGCCTCTGGCTTCCGCCAGCGGTTTGCCCTGCTCGGCCGTCATGATGATGGCAAGATCGTCGGCGTTATCGACAATCAACTGATACCACTTTTCCAGCAGTGCGGCGCGTGTGGCATTGGGTGTTTTGGCCCAGTCATGGCGTACCGACTCCGCATGATCGATCGCCGCCTCGGTTTCTTTCCGCCCCAGCGCCGGAACCGTCGCCAGCGTCTCACCGGTTGCCGGATCGATAACCGGCAGCGTTTCGCCCTGATAACCGTTCTGCCATTGACCCGCAAACAGCGCCTGCTGACGCAACAGCGTGTGATCTTTTAGTTGTATACGTGACATCGCATCCCCCTTTGTTCAGATCTTTCCACTTTATCGGGAGGGGAGAAGCGCAGGATGTTGTTATTGCCGGCCAGAAAGCGTTCGCTGTGAGGATTTACGGCAGAAAAAAAATTTTATGCCGTTGCGCCAGGGCGCTGGATGTTCAGGGTTGCTAAATCTGAAAATCGATAACCGGCTCATCGTCACCCGCGGAGGACAGTGCCTGCTCTTTAATCTCTTCAAGCGATAAGTTGGCGTTGCACAGCTCCAGAAATTGCCAGACATAGTTGCGCTGCAGTTGGCCCCGCTTCAGCCCCAGCCACACCGTATTAGCCTCAAACAGATGCGTGGCATCCAGCCTGACCAGCTCACCGCCCGGTTCGGTTTCACAGGCCTGATCGGCCAGAATACCGACACCAAGGCCAAGTTTGACATAGGTTTTCACCACATCGGAATCCTGTGCGCTGAGCACGATGTCCGGCTTTAAGCCTGCCCCCTGGAAGGCCCGATCCACACGTGAACGCCCGGTAATCCCCTGGCGATAAGTAATGAGCGGATGGTGACTGAGCGCATTGAGCGATACCGGCTGTTGCTGCACCAGCTCGTGATCGTGCGGCACCAGCAGGGCATGATGCCAGCTAAACCACGGAAACGCCGCCAGGCTGCTGTTATTCACCAGCATCTCACTGGCAATTCCGACATCCACCTCGCCTGCCAGCAGCATGTTCACAATTTCCTGCGGTGAGCCCTGGTTCAGTTCAAGCCTGACGTTGGGATAAAGCTGGCGAAACGCCTTGATGACGGGCGGCAGACTGTAACGCGCCTGCGTATGCGTGGTGGCGATGGAAAGGATACCGCTGGATTCATTGGTAAACACGTCTGCCAGACGGCGGACTTTACCGGCTTCGTCCAAAATGCGCTCCGCAATGGTTAATAGCGCTTTCCCGGGCTCTGTCATGCCAAGCAGCCGCTTGCCGCGTCGGATAAAGATTTCAACCCCAAGCTCATCTTCCAGATCGCGAATATGGCGGCTGACGCCCGATTGCGAAGTAAATAGCGTGCTTGCGACCTCTGTAAGGTTGAACTCCCGTCGTGCCGCTTCGCGGATAATTTTAAGTTGCTGGAAATTCACACTATTTACCTCTCTTTACACAATCCGATAAACAGAGGGTAAAAAGGATTTTCGATAACTGGAAATACTAAAAAAGTTTTATTTATGCATTTGAAGCATATAGAACAGGGCGGGAGACGTTGAGCTGCATCCTGATGGACAGTCACAGAAAGGGCAGCGGCGCGATATCTACGCGCCCTGCTTTAGAGAAAGTGGGTCAGGACAGGCGTACTAGCTGACCAGGGTGAGTTCCCGTTTTTCCGTCAGCGGTTTGTTCAGCAGCGACAGCAGGATATTTTTAACGGCCTGCGCCGGGGGCGATAAAGGTAACCGATGTGAAAGGTTGAGCGATAACGGCAGGCTGATCGTCGGGCTGGTAATACGCGCCATCCATGCCTGGGTGGATCCCACCAGCGCCCGGGCGGCGGATTCCGGCAATACAGTGACGCCCATCCCGCTGGATATCGCGGCGGTCAGCGTGGAAAGCGACTCTATTTCACCAATAATACGCGCACTCAGGCGGCGCAGTGAAAATGCCTCGTCAACGCGCTGACGCACGGCACTGTAATCGCGTGGCAAAAACAGGCTCATCTGTGCCACTTCAGCCAGATCCACATTGGTACCCGGACAGGCAGTGGTGCCGACCAGATACAGATCTTCTTTGAGCAGCGGTAGACTGTTGATCCCTGCCGTCGGCGCACGGTCATACAGCACGGCCATATCCAGCTGCCCGCTAATAATGTTTTCATTCAGGGCGCTGCTGCTGTTTTCATGCAGGTAAACAATGATATCCGGATACTGTTCCCGTACCGTTTGCAGCAATGGCATCGTCAGCGAGGAGGCGGCCGTTCCGGGAGCCAGTCCAATGGAAACCTGCCCTTTCACCACTTCACCGGCATTCATCACCGCTGACTGTGCCAGCTCACACTGTCGCAGAATAACGCGCGCATGGCTGTAGAGTAATTTTCCGGCTTCCGTAGGTGTTACGCCGCGTTTGGTGCGATTCAGAAGCTGCTGCTCCAGCTCACCTTCAAGCGTAGCAACCTGCTGGCTTAACGCAGGCTGGGCAATATGCAGCACTTCTGCTGCCCGCGTCAGGCTACCGATATCGACGATTTTCACAAAGTATTTCAGCCGTCTTAAATTCATCTTGCCTCCGTTGCTACGTCAAGGTTTCTGGCTGATCCGTATCAACCAGCCTGTATACAGATGAATTGCAATATGCAGACCAGGTTTATTCAGATCGCGAAACATGTCGGGAAATAATTGCTAAGCATCAGAATAAACAGCGTTTCTCTGTACCTCCAAAGAGGTACGTCGGGGGGCACCACCGCATTCAGGCGGCGACACAGGGTGAGCTGCACCGCAACAGTGCGAAACATGTCAAACCAGCGTGCAGCGTCGGCCCTGTGCCAGCAAAGGTTATCGACGTGCCAGTGTCCGGCCCGGTTATGCAGGAGAAAAAGCAGAAAGAGAGTGAGATGTGTTGCTGCGTGGCTGCGTGGCTGCGTGGCTGCGTGGCTGCGTGGCTGCGTAAAAATCTAAGACTGTTGGCTGAGGAGAAACAGGTTTATTGCCTGAGCGGTTGATCGATTCGAAACGTCTTCCCACCTGCAACGCTCAATACGCTCACGTTTTTTTTAAAAAGGTCAGAAAGGCGAACACGCAAACACATTTGTGTTGTAGCAAGGCGGCGATTCTCTGGCACCAGAGAAAACCCCCACGGGATTCCGTTTAAACGCTTTTTGGTTTTGCTGTCTTTTGTTCTCCTCAGCCAGCGAAGTGCGAATACGCAAACGCATGTGTGTTGTAACAAGGCAGCGATTCTCTGGCAACACAGAAAACCGCCACGGGATTCCGTTTAAACGCTTTTTGGTTTTGCTGTCTTTTGTTCACCCCAGCCAGCGAAGTGCGAATACGCAAACGCATGTGTGTTGTAGCAAGGCGGCGCCAGGCGCTTAGGCCCAGGAGCATAGTAAACTATGTGACTGGGATAAGCGCCTGGTGCCAACGCCGCTACGGCGCAAAGGCGGCAGCGTATTTTAGCGTTTAGCGCGATTGCGTCGCATATCGATGGTAACTGCGGCAACAATGATGATGCCTTTGATGATGTCCTGGATATAGGCATCCACCCCAACAAAGGTGAATCCGCTTTTAATCAGACCAAGAATTACCGCACCAATCAGCGTGCCGGTAATACGGCCCACTCCACCCATCAGGCTGCTGCCGCCGATCACCGCTGCGGCAATCGCATCCAGTTCGTAGCCCACGCCCATGCTTGACTGGCCGCTGCTGACGCGTGCCGCCAGCACTACGCCTGCCAGGCCTGACAGCGCCCCCGCAATGGTGTAAACCATGATCAGGTATTTGTTGACGTTAATGCCGGACACTTTGGCCGACGTCATATTGCCGCCGATGGCATAAACATATTTGCCATAACGGGTATGTTTCAGCGCAACGTGAAACACCAGCGCCACAACCAGAAAAATCACCACCGGCATGGCACCCTGACCAATAGAGGTGAATCCATCGGACAGAAAACTGATGGGGTTACCCTGGGTGTAATACTGCGCCAGACCGCGCGCAGAAACCATCATGCCCAGTGTGGCAATAAAAGGTGGGATGCCGGTGCGGGTAATCAATACGCCATTGATCAACCCGCACAGTAAACCGACGCCAATGCCGGCAGCAATCGGCACGGCCGCAGGCATATTCACCAGGGATGGAAACATCGGCGTCAGCGTATCTGAGGTTTGCGCCAGGCTGGCAGCCACCACCGCAGTCAACGCAATCACCGAACCGGAAGAGAGATCGATACCGGTCGTAATGATCACCTGGGTTACACCGACGGCGATGATACCGATGATAGCGACCTGCAATACGATTAAAATCAGGCGGTTCGTGTTCATCAGGAACGACTGATCGCGAACATACCAGCCAAAAATTTCAAAAATTAAGGCAATCCCCACCATTACCACAAAGATGCCGGTATCCTTTGGAACCCGGTGACGCAGGCTTGCCAGGAAAGAGGGTTGTTGCTGAGAAGCCTGAGCGGCCGTGGCTTTCATATTACTCATCGTGGTTTCGCGCCTCATTCGGATGCTAACGACAAAATAGTTTCCTGATCGGCCTCTTCTTTATCGAGGATGCCGGTAATGCGCCCACCATGCATCACCATGATGCGGTCACTCATGCCCAGAATTTCAGGCAGCTCTGAGGACACCATAATGATGGCAACGCCACGGTTGGCAAGCTCACTAATCAAACGATAAATTTCTGCTTTTGCCCCAACATCAATGCCGCGCGTCGGCTCATCCAGGATCAGGATTTTCGGTTGAGCCAATAGCCAGCGGGCGATAAGCACTTTCTGCTGATTGCCGCCGCTCAGGTTATTGATGATTTGATCCATGGTAGGGGTTTTAATATTCAGACGGCGAATTTGATCCATGCAGTCCTGAGCCATTTTGACATGGCTGACAAAGCCGCTTTTGCCGCTGTATTCCGGCATGTTGACAATGCTCATGTTCTCCAGCACCGACAACACCAAAAACAATCCTGACTTTTTACGATCTTCAGTCAAAAATGCCATGCCCTTTTCGATGGCGACCGACGGTGAGTCAATATTCGCCGGGATGCCGTCAATCAGAATTTCGCCGCTGTCAAAATGCGTCATGCCAAACAGGCTTTCCATCACTTCGCTGCGCCCGGCTCCGACCAGGCCTGCCACACCGAGAATTTCTCCCCGGCGCACACCGAAACTGACGTCGGTGAAGCGGTCTTTGCAGCTCAGATGACGAACGGTCAGCACCTCTTCCCCGATGGCATTGTTGAATTTAGGGAAAAGCTGTGTCAGCTCACGCCCGACCATTTTAGTGATCAGAGACTGGCGCGTGAACGCACTGGTGCTGTCGCTGCCCACCCAACTGCCGTCACGAAACACGCTGATCTCATCCGTGATGGAAAAGATCTCATCCATTTTGTGACTGATATAAACGATGGCTTTACCCTGTTCGCGCAGATCGCGAATGATGGTAAATAAATGTGCGACTTCGGTTTCCGTCAACGCGGAGGTGGGCTCATCCATAATGACAATGTCGGCATCCCAGGACACCGCTTTGGCGATTTCCACCATCTGCTGTGAGGCGATGCTCAGTTCGCCTACCATGCGGTCGGCTTTCAGTTTGATATTGAGCCGGTTAAGCAGCGCCTGCGTGTCTTTATTTAGCCGGGCATGATCGACAAAACCAAATTTCATCGGCTCCCGCCCCAGCCAGATATTCTCGGCCACGGTCATGTGCGGCACCAGATTCAGCTCCTGGTGGATCATTGACACACCCGAACGTAACGCATCCATGGTGTCCCTGAACTGCACTGGCTCCCCTTTAATCTTGATGGTGCCCTGATCGGGACGGTAAATCCCGATCAGGCACTTCATTAAAGTGGATTTGCCCGCGCCATTTTCACCCATCAAAGCATGTACCGTTCCAGAGCGGACGCGCAGCGACACATTGTCCAGTGCCTTCACACCCGGAAAGAACTTGCTGATGCCTTCGGCTTCAAGCGCAAAAGCGGTCATACATCACCTCCGTACTACGGGTTCAGACGTTTATTTTTGGTTCATGCTGGTATATTTGGTGTAGTTGTCTTTGGTGATCAGCTGGAATGGGATATCAACAATCTTCTGCACTTTTTCACCGTTTGCCAGTTTGATTGCGGTCTGAACAGCGCCTTCACCCTGCCCTTTTGCATCCTGGAATACGCTGGCCACCATCTTGCCGTTCTTGATCATCTGCAACGCATCCGGTGTGCCATCCACGCCTGCCACCAGAATGTGTTTATCGTTCTTGCCTAATGCCTGAATGGCACCAATCGCCATTTCATCATTGTTTGACGCGATGGCATTGATATCATCGCCAGCGGTCATCCAGTTGCTCACGACATCTACCGCATCGTTGCGGCTGAATTTCGCCGTCTGCTTTTGCACCACTTTAATATTCGGGTATTTCGCCACTACGGCTTCCACGCCTTTGGTGCGTTCGCGGGTCGATTCGTTAGCCAGATCACCTAATAAAATGGCAACGTTGCCCTTGCCGTTCATCGCCTTCGCCAGGGCTTCCATCTGCAGACGGCCCGCCAGTTCAGAGTCAGAGCCCACAAACGCCATTTTGTCGCCTAGCTGGGCCTGGGGTTTACGGTTAACAAATACCAACGCCACACCGGCCTTGGACGCCTGATCGATAATGGGTTTTACGGCGTCAGTGTCGACGGGGTTAACAATGATGGCGTCAACGCCCTGTCCAATAAAGTTCTGTACCTGCTGGAGCTGCTGGGCCACATCGCCTTTGGCATCTTCGATCTGGCCTTTGACGCCATCTTTTTTCATCTCATTTTGTACAGCGTTACGCACAATCGTCAGAAAGTTGTCATCGAAAACCGCCATAGAAACACCCACGGAAATATCTTTCGCCATCGCAGCGGCGGGCAACATGCAGGCTAACAGTGAGGCAACAATCGTTTTTTTGATGTTCATAGGGACCCTTCTTATTTGTTAACTTGCTAGCGATTTACGTTTCGAATGAAAAATATCTTTTACATTCACACTGCCTCGCCGGCGTTTTTATGGAAAATTTGAGGTAAGACGACTACGTTGATGCTTTTGCTAAAATCACCACTGCTTTTCTTATCCGCATGATTTTTCTTAACATGCTGACGGTATTGTCCTGACGCTGGTACGTCCATCCCACTTTCAGGCGCCAAGCAGTTTGTTTATTCCATATATTTCTTTTTTGAAATTTTTATCATAAAAGCACTGAAACAAGCGTTTTGATATCGTCAAATAACAAAACTTTGACATGCGTCTAACATCTACTGAGAAATGGCGTTAAAGTGAGATCCTGTTAGCAGTTTGAAAAGCAAGCGAATGTGTCTGATATTCACCAATGCGCTGCTTTTACGAGCACTTAAACGCAAACCATGAAAGAGGGCTTTGACATCCCTAACCGGCGCCGCTACTAT
This sequence comes from Pantoea sp. V106_11, assembly GCF_029967885.1. NCBI lineage: Bacteria > Pseudomonadati > Pseudomonadota > Gammaproteobacteria > Enterobacterales > Erwiniaceae > Pantoea > Pantoea sp. V106_11. Next base: position 232,698 of record NZ_JASCAK010000020.1, on the reverse strand, counting down.
TCGCCCCGTTCTGACAATTCCTCTGTAGTTCAGTCGGTAGAACGGCGGACTGTTAATCCGTATGTCACTGGTTCGAGTCCAGTCAGAGGAGCCAAATTCTTGTTTTCAGGCATGCTTTAAAGCCTTTCAACCCGGTTTTATTACGTCTGCGTGAGAAATTTTTCCGATGCGTAGTGGGGTTACCTGCGCATTCGGCGAAACAGCAAGTCTGATTGGCATCATTCCCGCTCGATAATAGCGTCATAAATCTGTTCCCCAGCCCTACGTGAAAAGCCTCAGCATCCCCCTTGTGATCGCCTTTTATACTGACTGATACACAGCGTCTTTCTCTGCTTGTCCATCCTGACGGTTCACGCCGCTGTCCTCTCCGAGAGCGCCTCGACCAAAAAGAATCCCGCATTGCATCAGGTGCCCGTCACTGACTCCGTCTGCCATCCGCGCGACGCTATGCGTAACTGGCTGAAAAAGAAGATCAATCCCGCATAACCGCACTAAACTGGAAAAGTTGGTTCAGATTCCGACCTGCAGGCTGGCGCAGTAACAGGAGGTATCCTGTTGAAAGCTGGGTTTTTCCGCGCTGTTCTGCGCCCGGTTTGGCTAACGTCTACACGGCCAAGGCTTTTTGTTTGTGAAGCGTGGCGCTGTCCGCGACAGCATTGGGCAAGGAAGCGCTACCCATAGCGCTGGCGTGGTCAGGTATGTTTACAGGCAACAGAAGTCTTGAGTCATGTGTTGATATAAAAATAATGGCTTTTATGGCGTCAGCTCCTGCCGATATCCCCTCCGTCTTAAAAAAGCGTCGTTCTGCGGTTTCTGAAAAGGACACTTAGGTTCACTCGTTCTTTGCCGAAAACAACATGGGTACGACAACACCATAACCGGAGAGAATGATGAAGGTATCGACACGACTGTCTGCTGGCTTTGCTTTTTTGATACTGCTTTTCGTCATCAGTTCAGCGGTTGCAATCAGCAATCTGCTTGAGACGCGTCAGAATATTGATGAGATCGTCAACACCAACCTTAAAAAAGTGACTTTGTCTAATGATGCAGGTACGGCGCTGAGAAACATGCTTGTTGAGGTGAGAAACATGGCGCTCTTCTCTGATCAAAAAGCAATTGAGAATGAGTGGGGCCGCTTTGAAACTCAGAAAGGGGTTTATACCCAGAAACGCACTGAGCTTGCATCCATGATCGAACGCGACCACAACCAGCAGGAAATTGGTCTACTCAGGAAAGTACAGCAGAATGAACAGGCCGCGCTCACGACACTCGCGACGGCGGCAAACATGGGCAGGCAGAGACAACTGAATGGCCTCGCAGATTATCTGACCAACGTTGTTCGTCCCCCTCAGCAAATCCTTATCTCCAGTCTCAACGAACTCACGGACATGCAGCGTGCCTTTGCTGAAAACACCGCCGTGGAAAGTAACGCATCCGCCAGCCGCGTTATCAAAACCTTTATTGTTCTCATCATTGCAACCGTCATTTCCGGCGCCCTGATTTGTCTCGTCATCAGCAGGAAGCTGATGCGCCAACTGGGCGGTGAACCTGCACAGGCTCAGGCGCTGGCCGCGACCATCGCTTCCGGGGACCTCACCTCCACCGTGCTGCTGCGTCGCAACGACACCAGCAGCCTGCTCGCCTCACTGGACAGCATGCAGGCCAGGCTGCGCGGCCTGGTATCGCAGATAAAGGATGCTTCCACTTCCGTGGCGCTGGCGGCCGACGAAATCGCCCAGGGCAACACCGAGCTGTCGTCACGAACCGAGCAGCAGGCCGCCGCCCTGCAGGAAACCGCTGCCAGCATGGAGCAGTTGACCGCCACGGTGAAGAGCAACACCGCTGGCGCGCAGCAAACCGCTGAATCGGCCCGCGATACGGCCCGCCTGGCCCGTTCGGGTGAGGCCGACGTGCAGCGGATGTCTGGCACGATGCAGGATATTTCCGTCAGTGCCGCTAAAGTCCGGGACATTACCTCGGTCATTGAAAGCATCGCGTTTCAGACCAACATCCTGGCCCTGAACGCCGCGGTGGAGGCGGCGCGCGCCGGCGAGGAAGGCCGCGGTTTTGCCGTGGTGGCCGGTGAGGTGCGCACGCTGGCGCAGCGTAGCGCCACGGCGGCCCGCGATATCAAAGTCCTGATTGAACAGGCCGTTGAGCAAGTGGAAAGTGGCGTTGCCGTGGCCTCCTCGACCGGGCAGAGCATCATCAAAATTGTAGGGATGGTCGGCGAGCTGGCGGAGGCCATGGACTCCCTCTCTCTGGCGTCCTCCGAGCAGATGCAGGGGATTTCACAGGTCAGCGTGGCGGTGAGTCAGATGGACGGCGTGACGCAGAACAATGCGGCGCTGGTCGAGGAGTCGTCTTCAGCCTCGCGTTCGCTGTCTGAACAGGCGCAGGCGCTGCGCGGTATGGTAGCGGCGTTTCATGTCTGAAAACGGGTTGTGGGTTCATGGTGAAGCATATTTTCTGTTTTCGTAGCGCATCCCGGTTCAACGGGTGCCGGCACAGGAATAAAGCCCTGATCCACAGCACAGAAAATCACAGGGTTCAGGCTGGCATTGCTGCCGTTGTTGCGCACGTATGACAACAATCGCCACACCCGGAGTAGCCCCCCTTTCACGCGCTCCCGCCTGCTTTTTACAATGGCATTACACAGCGAATCTCGATGAGGTTCGCTGTTCACTGACGCCTCAACGTCGGAAAAAAGAGGATGCTCCCCGCAAGCCTTCGTCTGCATGGGGTTAAAACTCGACGACAATATTGCCTTTGGGAATGCTACAGCACGACAAAATATAGCCCTCTTCTACGTCCTCATCGGTGATGCCGCCGTTGTGGTTCATCTCCACTTCCCCTTCCAGGCATTTCACCTTGCAGGTGCCGAAGATGCCCATACCGCACGCCTTGGGAATATGCAGCCCCAGCTTGAGGCGTCAGCCAGTGACGTTTTCTTCGCGTTTACAATAGCTCCGGCCACGTCATAATCAGTTTTGCCTGCACAGGCTCGGCCAGCAGGCTGGGATCGGGCTGCCAGCTGTCCCAGTCGCGAAATGCGCTGAAATCAAGCCCGGTCAGGGTTTCCAGTGAACGAACCGCCACGCGATATTCATCCACCTGCGGCACCGCTTCCGGTTGTAAAAGCGGCAACACGCGGCGAGGCTCATCCAGCAGCTTATCCTGACTGACCAGCAGTGCGGTGGCCTGCGGCGTGCCCTGTGGACCGATGCGCAGAACGACCTTCCAGAACAGCAGCGGGACCTGCAAATCCCCGTACTGCCGATGTTGATCGTTCAGTACCGGGCCGGTCAGTACACTAATTTGCTGTTTGGTTTTTAACACACCATATTCCAGGATATAGCGCTCAACCCCTTGCCAGTACTGCACGCTCTGGTTAAAGCGAAAATGCTGCGGGGAACAATTAGTGAAGTGGAACGTGTCTTTATTGGCGCGCACCGCCTCAGCCGCCGTGCCCCAGGTGGGATCGCTGCGGCGGGTGAGATGACCGCGATCGAACCAGCGACTGAACGCGCTATAAAACGACTGACCCGTAACATAGCGGCTGTCGATGCGGCTGTCTTCATACCAGCGGTCACCTTCGGGCAACAGCGAAGGTTGCCCACTGCCGCGGTCAATGTTGATATAGCGTGCCCCATCGATATTGGTGGCGGTAAAAAAAGCCAGCCGTCGTTCGGCATTCATCAGCAGAGAAAAGTGCTCGTAATTCAGCCTGGCATCAGCGCCGTTGCGCCCGTCACGCAGAGGGGCGACTTCCCCTGCACGCGGCGCGATAATCTGTGCCATATCGACAGGATTGTCCGCCAGAAAGTCTGCCTGAAAACCGTCGCGATTAGCGTAGTTTTCATCTGGCGCGGCGGCACTGGACTCAGGCAGTAGCGGTGCATTATCGGCCGTGAGCGCCTGCATCAGGATTGCCTGCCCATGCGGGGACAGCGCTGGCAACTCGCCCTTCAGCCAGTCGGTGAGCGCACTCATGCGAATGCCTTCGTTAACCCATTTTCCGCTGTCTTCTGTGGCGCCATGATGAAGGGCCACCAGCTGCCAGCCGTCGTTGAAGACCGGTGCACCTGACGAGCCGCCTTCACTGTCGGCCTCATAGTGCAGAAACTGTTCGTGACGTGCTAACAGGGCATTGTTGCGCAGCGTGATTTGCTGTGGCGCACCACCCGGATGATGGATGAGATTGAGGCTGATGCCCAGCGCATGTTTATCATTACGATCGTTAAGTGCCAGCGGCAGCGGTTGCTCACCGCTGTCGGTAAGCGCCTCGCCAAGCGCTATTAACGTACAGTCGAACGCCTCCGTTGGGCTGGAAAGCCAGAAGCTGTCGGCATCCACCGCATAAAGACGTCCTGGAAGAATTTCGCCGGATTCGCCCTGGCGATAACCGAACTGCAGCGTGATGCGCCCCGAAATGGCGGCTTCAGGCAGCACGTGATGATTCGTGACGAAGAGGTTGCCATAGGTCAGAAATCCACTTCCCTTAGGTATGCCATCTTCTCTGACCAGCGCGACGGCGCGGGCTGCGCGTAACCCCTGCTGTAAAAATGACACCGGCAGCAAGTCGTTAGCGCCCATAATGACGCTCTGGCGTGCCCGCTGTTGAAACGCATAGCGCTGCGCTCGTCGTGAGTCCGGTTCCGCCTGCTGGCCCTGGCTGAGCGCAGTGCGCGTCTGCTGCCGTTGCCCGGCCGTAATCGCCAGCCTTGAGGCTATCTGCGCTTTCAGTTGCTCGTTCATTCGCATCTCCATGGTTGGGTTTGCTCTCTTTAACCATAGCCGTTTATCACGAAACAGGCGGCACATTGCGGCGCTGCGACACAGTGGCTAACCTGCAGAAAACATCGTATAAGACCGTTTGAGCGTCTTAAACTGGCCTTTCCTGACGATTTGAACGGCCCTGCCATGCGGTAAACTGTGGATGAAACAACCAGGCTGCTGAATCCTTCAGCAAACGATCCGAAAGCGGGTAAAACCGCTTTGACTCAGCATGCCGACTCCATTACTATGCGCCCTGTAGCACGATTCCTCTGTAGTTCAGTCGGTAGAACGGCGGACTGTTAATCCGTATGTCACTGGTTCGAGTCCAGTCAGAGGAGCCAGATTTAAAGAAGCCCGCTCAGGGAAACCTGAGCGGGCTTTTTGTTGATCTTTATACTCTCCAGTCGCCTCTGAACGACGATTGCTGCCAACATCAGGTTCCCAGAACAAGCCAGTACACCCTTCGCTTTTTCCCATTTGATCCATGCACATGACCAACTGATTACTGAATATAAATTATCCGTTCATCAACGGTTTATAGACCGAAATATAAACCGGGTGCTAGTGTTTCGCTCTATAATAAAAAACGTCCCCCTAAGAGGCTATGGATGAGAAATCCCATTCTGTATTTTGCTTTAACCATGATGTTGACAGGATGTGTAGCACGCTCCCATGAACCCGATCCCCTCCAAGTGCAGCTCGCCAACTACGGTACGCTGCCAGACACTTATAAAACGGATGTCAGAAATACGTTTTATTATCACCTGAAAGATCCTTACAGCGCGCATTATCGCTTTTTTAAACCTTTTAAAGGGTATACCTGGGTAATGAATGTGCCCGAGGATAAAGAAGAACTGATGTTTGGCTGGGTCATCCCGGGCGTGATTAACGCAAAAAACAGTTTTGGCGCCTATGTTGGCGCGCGCAGATTCGTGGTGATTTATTCAAATGGTCACTATCACAATCTTTACTACATGAAAGGCAAGAAAAAAATCGGGCGGGCCATTTAAAACAGCCCGCGATTTTCCGAGCCTTTAACACGTCATCGTCAATGGCGTATTTAAATGACAAAGGCAGGTGATATCGCGTTGTGAGTTTGCAATGATGATATTCGCCTGCCTGTCGCAGAAACGCGCTAGCCGTATTCAAATCCCTAAAGGGCGAACGTCTTTTACCGGCCTTTAGGGTGCAAAAACCGGACATTATAACTCACCGGCTAAAACAGACCTGCACGTTAAGCGCCGTGTCGCAATATCGCATTAAAATAACAAAGGCCTTCTGACAAACACGGCATAAGCGTGAGCCAATCATCTCATCGGGGGTTTTTAACCGGATAGGCCGTCAGCGGTTTAATCTCTTTCAAAACAAACATACTTTGCATCTCTTTAATGCGCGGCAGCCTGCGCACCACCGACATGGCAAACTCGGCGTAAGAGTCGAGGTCGGTTGCCACCACCTGTAACAAAAAATCGGCATCGCCGCCGATACTGTAGCAGGCCACAACATCCTCCAGCGCGGTCACCTGCTGCTCAAACTTTTCCGCTTCAGCTTCGCTGTGGCAGTCAATGACCACCCGAATAAAAACCATAACGCCCGAGCCGGTTTTCTTACGGTCCAGCACTGCCCGATAGCCCTTGATCACGCCCTGCTCTTCCAGTTTGCGGACTTTGCGCCAGCAGGGCGAGGCAGACATACCGATCTTATCGGCAAGCTCCTGATTGGTCATCCGGGCATCATCCTGCAAGATGCTTAAAATTTTCACCTCTGTCTTATCAAGCGGCATATCAGTCATATCCTTTCTGTTTAACCTATTTTACAGGCAAATTATTGCCATAATTACGGCACAGAAGCGAGATTCAGACAACGTATTTCTGCCCAGCTCAGGCATACTTTAATCAGGCTGTATTGCGCAGCAGAGGAATGGCATTAAACGGCACAGAGCAGGTTCTTATGCTCAGAAGCGGGATGAGCAAGCGGCATCGCATTCTTTCCAGAATGCACGCTCTGTTAACGCAATCACGCCTGTAAACAACGTTCTTATCCCTATTGAATGAAGGAAACATCATGTCGCTTCAAACTGAATTACTGCCTTATATTTTGGCGCTGGGACTGGCCGCCGCGATTCCGGGCCCCGGGATGACGACGATCGTTGCGCGTAGCATCAATGGGGGTTCCCTGGCAGGCTTTGCTGCGCTTATCGGCGTGATAATGGGCGATGTGTTTTATTTAACCCTGGCCGTATTTGGTCTGGGCATTGTGGCCAAGACCTACACCGCGCTCTTTACGTTGATTAACTGGGCGGCGGCGCTTTATTTGGGCTATCTGGCCTGGCAGTTCTGGTCTTATCAACCCCGTGCTATCAGCATTGACCAGAAGGTTACCCGTCAGCAACTGGTCTCCGCCTGGCTGTCGGGGCTGAGTATTACGCTGGGCAACCCCAAAACGATTGCCTTTTATCTGGCAATACTGCCGCTCGTTATTTCCCTGGAGGCAATTTCACTGAAATTCTGGGGTGCCGTACTGGTTCCCGTTACCGCTGCCGTATTACTGGCCGTGGGCGCGATGTTTATTTTGGCGGCGGTGAAAGTCCGCGTGTTTCTGACCCGCCCGCGCTCGCTGCGGATCATGTACCGGGTCGTGGGCGTGATGATGCTGCTGGCTGCCATGGGTATGATTGTTAAAACGCTGTAACTCGGCGAAATAACAGGTAGGTGACGGCTGCCTTGTGGATAACGGGGCTTCAGAACAGGCTGATTCATCCTGCTTAAAGGGGATTTTACTGCTGTATCCCCACCCGCATGGTTACGCTGTGGTAATATCGCCCCCTTACCTTCTCGTTACCTGGCAACCCACTGAGCACTATGACGGACACGACAAAACGCAAAAACGATCCTGAAGGGCTTAAAAAACGCATTCTGGCTGGCGCACTCAAAATCTTTGCTGAGTTCGGCATGCAGGGCGCCCGGCTGGAGCAGATCGCCGAGAGTGCTCAGACGACGAAACGCATGGTGGTCTACCACTTTGGCAATAAAGAGCAGCTCTATATTGATGTGCTGGAGCAGGTTTATCAGCAGATCAGGGAACATGAAACCGGCCTGAATCTGGCGGCAATGGAACCCGGACAGGCCATTACGAAACTGGTTGAGGCCAGCTTCGATTATCACGTTTCGCATCCTGATTTTATTCGGCTGATCTGCATGGAGAACCTCTCTCGCGGACGCTACATCTCACAATCCGTGCGGCTGAGCCAGCTTAACCGCAGCGCGCTGGATCTGCTGGATGACATCCTGACGCGCGGTCAGCAGCAGGGGCTGTTTATTCAGCCGCTGGACACGCTGGATGTACATCGCCTTATCAGTAGTATCTGCGTACATCAGGTTTCTAACCGGTTCACGTTTAATACGCTGTTCAGTCCGGACAAAAGTGAAGAGGATATTATCAGCCGCAATCGCCAGTTAGCGGTGACGGCCACGCTGCGTTATATCTGTCGGCATCAGTAGGCTCACAGGGCGTTGAAAGCGATAGTCTATGCTTAAGGGGTATTCTTAATATCACTTAAGTAAGGAAAGCAGTTTGAGCAAAGACGCCAACCTTTATCCGCTTCGCCAGACCCACCTTGATCCACAAGATGATGCAGTCTGGAACTGGGCGCAAAACGCACAGATTGGTACGCAGCAGCAGGTTAAACGCCCTGCTGACGAGGCCGCACTCCGGCAGTTACTGCGTGAGTCAAGCGGCAAAGTGCGCGTAACCGGTAAAACCTACTCCCCAGGCAGAATGCTGGCCGTGCACCCCGATGATTTGCTGCTGGATCTGAGTGCACTGTCCGGCCTGATCCGCAGTGATGCACACAGCGTCACGTTCGCCGGCGCGACCCCGCTGGAACAAATCTACAGTACCTTAACGGAAATGGATCGTATGCTCGCCTCCTCACCCGGCGTGATTTCGGTTCAGACGCTGGCTGGCGCGATGGCTACCGGCACTCACGGTCAGGGCCTGCACCAGAGTTCCATTGCCGATGAGGCTGAGCACATTCGCATGGTGCTGAGCGACGGCTCGGTCCGTGAGCTGTCACGTGGCGATGCAGATTTTCCTGCCGCACTGGTGTCGCTGGGCGTGCTGGGTATTGTGACCGAAGTGACCCTGCGCACGCAGCCGTTTCGTATTTTCACCTGCCATAAAAATGCGGTGTCGGCGGACAGCCTGGAAAGTGATTTGCTGCGCTGGAATGATGAATACGAACTCAGCAAAGCCTGGTGGTTTGTGGATGACAATTTTATCCACGTCTGGAATGCACATCAGGCCAGCGAGGAGGAGAGCCACCATTATGCGCAGAACGATCGTGAGGTGGTGGAACACGCCGATGAAGGCGACGACAGCCTCAACGACACGATCGATCAGACGCTGGAACACATGCATCGCGACACCCAAATTCACGGCAAGGGCGGCAAACAGTTCCGTACCGTAACGCGCTTTCGGGATTTTACCGATGTGACAGGCGACATCTATCAGCTGTTCTGTCGCGGTATCGCCGTGCCGCAGATCAACGTCGAAATTGGCGTACCGCTGGAAAAAACGCCAGCAGTCATCAGCAAAATCAAACGTTGGTACGCCGACAATCGCCCGCATATGCACTATCCCATCATCCTGCGTTGTACCGGTGCGTCATCGGCATGGCTCAGCCCGGCCTTTGACCAGCCCACCTGCTTCTTTGGCTTTGTGGTGTATTACGCGGATGACGGCTCCCTTTCAGAAGCGGGCCTGCACTTTTTAAGTGAGGTGGAGAAGCTGCTGGCAGAAGAAGGCGGTCGCCCTCACTGGGGCAAGTACTACGACGCCTCGCTGTACCGCTGGCAGGATCTCTACCCGCACTGGGCGTCCTTCCGTGCTCTGCGTGAGCAGTTCGATCCGCAAGGCCGTCTGAGCAACGACTACACCGCTGCACTGTTTAATCAATTCGATAAGGGATGATATGTTTGCCTGGGTAACCTTACTGACGCAACCGGATTATCTGGTCGGCGTAAAAGCGCTGCACCGTTCACTCACTCAAAGTCAAACGCGTTGGCCCCTGGTCGTGATGGCAACCGCTGCCATTGATGAGCAAGACTGCGCGATCCTGGAAGAGGAAGGCTGCGTAATCCACCGTGTGGAGGGGCTTTATCCGCACAGCGATTTGAACCCGCAGTATGCATCTGAACGTTTTGGTGAAGTCTGGACCAAACTGCGCGCCTGGCAGTTAACCGACTATCAGCGGGTGGTCTTTCTGGATGCCGATATGCTGGTATTACAGAATATGGATGAGCTGTTCTCGCTGGATCTGGGCGGTCATGCACTTGCCGCCTGCCACGCCTGCCGCTGCAATCCGAATCAGATCGAGGCCTATCCAGACAGCTGGCAGCCCGAGTTCTGCCACTACACCTGGCAGGAACGTGAGGAGTCGCCGCCCGCACATGTGGATTATTACCTCAACGGCGGCTTTCTGGTGCTGGAGCCTGATAACGCCGTTTTTGAAAAACTTGAAGCGCGCATTGCCGCTATAGAGGACCTGAGCCAGTACGCCTTTTCAGAGCAGGATTTGCTGAACGAGGCTTTTAAAGGTCAGTGGCTGCCGCTCTCCTATGTCTACAATGCCCTAAAAACGCTGCGTTTCCAGCACGATAAGCTGTGGGAATGTGAAGAGGTGAAGAACCTGCATTACATTCTGGATAAGCCGTGGCAGCGCGATTTGTCTCAGCCGGTTAGTCAGCGTGATCGCTATTATGCGATGGATAAACTGTGGTGGGATAAAGTCTCTGCCTGATCAGCATCAACCGGCCCCGGCATTAAGCCCGGGGCCACATCCGGATCATGGACTGGTTTTGTATAATGTCACTAAAAGGCTATACCGCCATCCAGCGCCTTTCTGCCGCCGACAGCGCGATGGCCTCAAGCACCTTCTGCACCTGCAATCCTTCTGCAAAATCAGGCCACATAGGGTCGCCAGCGGCAATGCCATTAATGAGATCGCGAATTTCTACCGTTTTCTGATCGTTAAAGCCAATACCATGACCTGCAGAGACGCAGAAGTTAGCATAGTCTGGATGCGCAGGGCCGGTCAGCAGGGTTTTAAAGCCCTGCCGCCCCGTCGGTTCATCATGGATATACAGTTCCAGCTCGGCCATGCGCTCCTGAGTGTAACGCAGAGTACCTTTGGTGCCGGTCACGACATAGGTCAACCCCATTTTAGCCCCACAGGCGATACGCGAGGTTTCAATCACACCGTGCGCACCGTTGTGAAAGCGCAGCAAGGCGCTGGCCTGATCTTCATTTTCCACCGGCAACTGACGGCTGAGATCCTTTGGGTCAGGACGAGTTTTAATCACCGTCATCATATCCCCACTGACTTCCGCAATATTGCCCACCAGGTAGTGCGCCATATTGACGATGTGCGCCGCCAGATCGCCCAGCGCACCTAACCCGGCCAGCGCTTTCTGGCAGTGCCAGTCGAGTGGCGTTTCCGGTTTCGCCAGATAGTCTTCGTTGTGCGTGCCGTAAAAGTGCACCACCTCGCCGATTTCACCGCGCGCGATGATCTCTTTTGCCAGTTGACTGGTCGGATTCTTCATATAGTTGAAGCCCACCAGGGTTTTAACCCCTGCTGTATTGGCCGCTTCAACCATTTCCCGCGCATCGGCCACCGTCAGGGATAACGGCTTTTCGGAATACACGTGTTTGCCGTTAGCAATGGCGGCCAGCGCCATCTCTTTATGCAGGAAATTGGGCGCGCAGATGTCCACAACATCAATATTCGGGTCGCTCACCAGCTCGCGCCAGTTGCCCGTAGAGCGGGAAAAACCAAAGGTGGCAGCCTGCTTTGCGGCCAGTTCGGGATTAACCTCTGCCAGCATTTCACGCACGATCTCCCCTTTTAACGCAAACACCGCGGGTGCCTGGGCATAGGCAATCGCGTGGCAACGACCGATATAGCCGCTACCGATCATGCCGATTCTGACTTTGTTCATTTTAACTCCGGGCTGACAGAGAAAGGATTAAATGAAATTTAAATTCCATTTACGAGTATTTCAAATTAAAAATGAAATAAATGTGACGAACATAAAGAACATTCGTGAGGGAATGTCGTGCAAAGCTTTATAAAAATGAAACGGAGGTTCTGTTTACTGAATAAAAGGTGCAAAATTACAGCTATTCGATTGCGTCAGTACGCTAAGCGAAAACGGTTAAAACGCGGGAGTTGGCGAGTATTTCAGCAATTAGACAGTTTTGTGAAAAAGAGCTTTGACAAGCCTGCGGGACGTCGATAATATGCGCCCCGTTCAAACGATTCCTCTGTAGTTCAGTCGGTAGAACGGCGGACTGTTAATCCGTATGTCACTGGTTCGAGTCCAGTCAGAGGAGCCATCTTCCTGTTTTCAGGCCTACTGAAACGTACCTGCTCAGCCAGGTTGCCGTAAGTTAGCGTGAAAATCTTCCCCGACGCGTATCGACCTACCCTACGCGTCCGGCGAAATGCGTTGTACGATTCCTTTTATTTCATTTCGATAATGGCACGACAAACCTGTCCCTTTTCAGCCCTGAAAATCCGTCGTATCACGTCTTGCAAAACCCCTGAACTGACCGATTCTTATGGTCCGTCTCTGCTTGTTGATTCAGGCGATTCACGTCTTTGGTATTCAACTATCGCCTCATCCGAAAAGAGCCCTATATTGTGCGAGTACCCGTCCGCAGGCTTTACTTTGTTTCCGGTGCCCGCAAGCAGCGCGAGTTTATCCGTTAACGACTGACAAAGAATAGCTGTCTCGCGCAGCAACACCTGGCTGAGAGCGTCGCCGCGCGAATGGAAAATGCGTTGAGGCCGTCGCGCAGGCATCGTGCAAAACCCTAAGAAACGATCGGCTGGCTACGTTGAACGGCCCTGCGGGTTCAAAGCACAAAACCGTAGTGAGAACCATCCGGCAGTTCAACATCAAGGCGAAGCTTGCCACCGGTCGCTTCAACATAGCGTTTGAGCGTGGACAGCTTCAGGTCGCGCCCCGGTTTTTCCATTCCTGCAACGGTAGGTTGTTTGATGCCCAGCACCTGCGCCATTTCTACCTGCGTTTTTGTACTTTCTCACGCAGTTCGGCAAGGTGAATATTGAGCAGGATGTCCGTCGCCATCGCCTGAGCTTCATCCACGACGTCATTTTTTTCATCCGCAATAAGCTGTTCCAGCGTTCTGCCCATCGCGTTACTCCTTATTTTTAATGCGTTAAGCCAGTTCGTAAATTCCCGGTCAGCAACCGGGAGCATCGCGTCGTAAAAACGTTTTTCATTGCCGACCTTATTTCCAGCACAAAGCACAATGCCGGTTCGGGCCGGCTCAAAGGCAAAAATGCCCGTAAAGGATCGCCCCGGCTCTGGATACGTCGTTCTTTCATGTTGCTATAGCGGGAGCCTTTGAGCGTATCGGCATAAGGTCTGGACAAACCCGGCCCCTTCTCCCGCAGGACCAACAATGCTGCAAGCACGTCAGCCCTGTCGATATCGCTAAGCGAGGTAAACCAGCAGTCAAACGTATCCGTTGTTTTAATCGGCCACACAACCCCGGGATATAGGTTAAATGCTATATAGGTGTAAAGCGATAAAGAGAAGTATGGCGCGAAGGAATGAGGGGTTCATGCGGTATTGCTGCAAAGCTGAAAGCGCATTCGGTTGTTTCAGTGAATGGCTACGAGGACATTCAGCGTTTTACGATCTGTATCAATAAACCCGCTCAGGGAAACCCGAGCGGGCTTTATGTTTTTTGCCATTTGGCTAGCGCGCCATGGCTAGCGGGTTTGGTTATGCGCGGTTCGGGATTGTGTCGTTCTGTTCATCAGCTCCCTAAGGCAGAAAAAACATCGGTTTAAGCTCTGCACTTATCGGGCTGTTATCCGCATTAGACGGCATTAAATCTTTCATCGATGCCCACCAGCGCTGGCAAACCTCGGTTTGCGCCACCGCGAGCCAGCGGGCTTCTGATTCAATCTCAACGCTGGCGAACAGCAGGTTACGATCGGCATCCAGCCAGATAGCATAGTGATGGGCACCATGCGCTTTTAGCGTCTGTTCCAGTTCCGGCCAGATGGGTGAATGGCGACGCAGGTATTCATCGTGGCAGTGAGCATGCACCTGCATGACAAAAGCTTTACGTAACATCGCTGCGCTCCGCATCCAGTGCTGCCTGCCAGGGTTTAACATTAAAGCGTTCACCCAGCGCGATCAGCTGCGCGGTAGTGATGCTCTGACGAATACCGCCCATAGATAGAGCTTTTACGACAACCTCCGATGATTTTTCAGCGGTGTCGATCAGACCAAAGGTCTCATCAAGATTAGGACCCGCGCCAAAGATGCCGTGGAAGGGCCACATGACCAGGCTGTGGATCGCCATCTCATCTGCCGTTGCCTGACCGATACCGTCAGTGCCCGGCACCATCCATGGCAAAATGCCCACCCCGTCCGGGAACACCACCAGACACTCTGTGCTGCCTTCCCACAACAGGCGCGTAAAGCGTGCCGAATCCAGATTTACAACGTAGCTCAGCGCCATAAAGTGAGTAGCATGGCAGTGCATAATCACCCGATCGCTTCCCTGAGTCACCTGCTTGCGTACGCTGTGCGACTGGAAATGCGCCGCCAGTTCAGAGGTCGGCAGCCCACCGTTGCTTAATCCCCAGTGAATTTTATACGACAACCCCTGGTCATCCACCTGCAGCAGCACCAGACTGTCTGCCGGGTCGAGCTGCACGTTACGAAAAAACTTGCCAGACCCGGTCACTAAAAACCAGTCGTTAGCTAACGCCGGTGCCGGTTTACTCAGTTCAATGCAGCGCGGTTCGGCATAAAAGTCGCTGGCGAAGTCCTGCACTTCTTCGGGAAGCAGGCGCAGGCTAACGTTACCGCCGTTACGCTCATCCCAGCCTTTCAACCACATATCGCTGGTGGCTTTTACCATCCCCTGTACGAACCAGGATGTCAGAATGTTTTGCATGGTTTATCCCTTAGCGTTGACGCAAAGTATGTTGTTCGTAATGACGGACGTCGCTCAGCCAGCTGGCATCGGCAGGAACGTCATGACGCAGGCACCATGCTTCCCACACCGCCTGCCACGGCAGCGACTTTTGCTCTTCCAGCAGGGCCAACCGTGTGGTGAAATCCCCTTCACTCTCCAGCCTACGCAGCCGATCGCTGGGCTCCAGCAGCGCCCGCAGCAACGCTTTTTTGGCGTTACGCGTACCAATGACCCAGGCGGCAATGCGGTTGATTGAGGCATCAAAAAAGTCGAGACCGATATGCACCTTATCGAAGAGTTTCTGGCGGGCGATCTCATGCGCAATCGCCTGGGTTTCATCATCGAGCAGCACCACATGATCGCTGTCCCAACGCACCGGACGGCTCACATGCAGCAGCAGGCGCGGCACGTACAGCATCGCGGTAGAGATTTTGTCGGAGATCACTTCAGTCGGGTGGAAATGCCCGGCGTCCAGCGTCAACGCAATCTGCCGGCTGCTGGCGTAGCCAAGGCAGAATTCGTTGGAACCCACGGTGTAGCTTTCCGCACCAATCCCGAATAGTTTGCTTTCCACAGCATCAATATGGTGTTGCGGGTTGAGTTGCTCACTGATGATCGCGTCAAGCGCGCTGGCAAGGCGCTGGCGCGGCGCAAAGCGGTCGATGGTGAGATCTTTCATGCCGTCCGGCACCCAAATGTTCATCACGGAAGGCGTACCGAGCTGTTCACCAAAGTAAGCCGAAATATGGCGACTGGCTTTACAGTGGTCGATCCAAAACTGGCGAATACCTGAATCGGCGTGCGACAGCGTAAAGCCATCGGCACTCTTTGCATGTGAAAAGCAGGTGGGATTGAAATCCAGCCCCAGCCTGTTGCTTTTTGCCCACGCTACCCAGTTGCTGAAGTGTTTCGGCTCGATGGCATCGCGCTCAACGGGTTGGCTGCTTTCAAGATAGATCGCGTGCAGATTCAGACGTAAGGCGCCCGGAATCAGCGATATGGCTTTTTCAATGTCGGCGCGCAATTCGTCGGCGTTGCGTGCCCGTCCCGGATAGTTGCCGGTGGCCTGAATACCGCCGGTGAGTTGCCCGTTGGGATTTTCAAAACCGCGCACGTCATCACCCTGCCAACAGTGCATCGAGACCGGGATCTCATCCAGTTGCGCCATCACAAGGTCCACATCAACGCCATTCTCAGCATAACGTTGTTTCGCCAGGTCAAAGGCCTGTTCAATCAGCTTTGTCATATGCAAGTTCCTTAGCAGGTTGGAGCAGCGCGGTGAAGCGCGCCTGATGGGCCGCAAACGCGCTGTTGTCGAGCGGTTCAAAGATGTCTGACGGGAAATTACGGCTGATGCAGCGGCGCAAATCCGCGACGTCACGCAGTTCACCTAGCGCGATGAGCTGGCAACCCACATTTCCCAGCGTGGAGGCTTCTACCGGACCGGCAATCACCGGCAGTTGACAGGCATCGGCACACAGCTGGTTGAGTAAAGGATTCTGGCTGCCGCCGCCCACGATATGCAGCTGCCGTAGCGGTGTGCCGCGTAGCTGGCCGAGTTCCAGCATTGTCTGGCGATATGAAAGCGCCAGACTGTCAAAGAGGGTGCGTGCCAGTGCGGCCGCAGTGTGCGGTATCGGCATCGCCTGTTCAGCACAGGCATGTTGGATTGCCTGCACCATGTTGTCTGGGTTAATAAAGCGAGGGTGGTTAGGATCAATGAGCGAGCGGCAGGCTGGCTGCTTTGCGGCATCCGCAATAAGCAGGGGCAAGTCGCGGATGTTCAGTTCGCTACAGACGCGCTGTAAAAGCCATAGCCCCATAATGTTTTTCAGCACCCGGTAACCTTCCGCGCCGCCTTCATTGGTTATGTTGGCCTGTAAAGCAGTCGCATTCACATAGGGTTGGAGACTTTCAATCCCCATTAGCGACCAGGTACCGGAACTAAGATAGGCTGCATCGTTGTGCATCAGTGGCGTGGCCAGCACCGCGCTGGCCGTATCGTGCGTGGCTACGGCAATCACCGGGATCCGATTGCCGCTGGCGCTGGCCCAATAACCCACGTTATTGCCCGGTGCATGCGGTGTGCCGAACCAGGCGGAGTCGACGCCAGCCCAGTCCAGCAAGTCACGATCCCACTCACCACTTTGAATATTCAGTAACTGCGTGGTGGTGGCGTTGGTGTATTCCCAGTTCATTTCGCCGGTGAGGCGATAGTGCAGATAGTCCGGAATCATCAGCGCATATTTCACCCGCGCCTGCCAGTCCGGCTGCTGCAGATGCAGTGCGCGCAGTTGATATAGAGTGTTAAATGGCAGAAACTGAATGCCGGTGCGCTGGTATATCGCCTGCTGGCCAAGATCGTCAATCGCCCGGGCCATCAGGCCCTCAGTGCGTTTGTCACGGTAGCTCACGGCTTCGCCAACGCGATGTCCGTCTGCATCCAGCAGTACCAAATCAACGCCCCAGGTATCAATACCCATGCTGTCCGGCACGATGCCTTCATCATCCAGTTGCTGCAGTCCGGCGCGAATGTCCTGCTCCAGACGATCCAGATCCCAGCAGTCATAGCCGCCGCGCTGAACCCGCTGATTCGCGAAACGACGGACTTCACGCAGGGCGATTTTCTGGCTGTCCGACGTCCACTGCGCAAGCATGACGCGCCCACTGGATGCGCCTAAATCAATGGCAACGATGTTACGCATATTCATGGCATGTTTTCCTGAAATGACATGGCTACAGAATAAAAAGCCTGCAGGCCTGCCACCTTAGGCGCAGTGCCAGCAGAGGATCTTCGCTGGCAGGTTTGCAAAGGTGTTCGTGAGATAGCTCACAGAACCGCGTGACGATAGAGTTGTGAGCTTTGCCGCATTTCTATCAATCACTTAGGCGATCTTAAATAATTCGCCATTTTCTTGCGCCGCCCCGTTCAAAATTCAAGGTGATGTCCGCAGCGCCTGCGTAGACTCAGTTGCAACATTGTTAACGGAGAGCAAGCCATGACCGTTCTGCATAGCGCGGATTTCTTTCCCGCCGGAAATTACGCCATTGCCATCGAGCCACGCGTGCCACAGCAGGCTTTTCCAGAGCATCATCATGATTTCCATGAAATTGTGCTGGTTGAACAGGGATCAGGTATTCATGTGTTTAATGGTCAGCCGCAGGCGTTGAGTGCCGGTTGCGTGTGCTTTGTACGCGACCACGATCGCCATCTGTATGAAAAAACCGACAACCTTTGCCTGACCAATGTGCTGTACCGAAGCCCGGGGGCGTTCCGCTTTCTTTCCGGGCTGCAGGCACTATTGCCGCGTGAAGAGGACGGCCGGTACGCGTCGCACTGGCGCATTAATCAAAAAGTGATGGGGCACGCTTTGCAGTTGGTGACACAGATGAAGCAGCAACCTCTGTGGTCACTCGAACGTCAGGCACATCAGGAGCAACTCTTTCTGCAAATGCTGGTGTTGCTACGTGAGGCCGCTCGCAATGACAACGCGCAGGACCAGGAAGCCAGACTGCACCGATTGCTTGACTGGCTGAATGAGCATTACAGTGAAGAGATCGCATGGGAGGCGCTGGCCGACAGCTTTTCACTGTCGCTGCGTACGCTGCACCGCCAGATGAAGCAGCAGACAGGCAGTACGCCACAGCGTTATTTGAATCGGCTGCGGTTATTGCAGGCGCGTCATCTGCTTCGCCACAGCGATATGCGTATAACGGACATCGCCTATCAGTGTGGGTTTGGTGACAGCAACCACTTCTCCACGCTGTTCCGGCGTGAATTTGGCTACGCGCCCCGCATGGAGCGTCAACAGATGTGGTAACTGGAGCTTTTAATATGTCGCTAATTCTGTCGCGCGAGGACTACTTTCCTGCCAGAAACCTGCCCATTGCAGTGGCCGAACGTATGCCACAACCCTCTTTCCCGCCTCATCAACACAGGTTTAGCGAGATTGTGATTGTCTGGCGCGGCAACGGGCTGCACATCCTCAACGATCGCCCCTGGCTGATTACCTGCGGCGATGTGTTTTATATTCACGACAGCGACTGCCATAGCTATGACAGCGTTCATGACCTGGCGCTCGACAACATTCTTTATTGCCGCGATCGCTTTCGGCTCGATCTTGACTGGAGCCAGCTTATACCGCCTCAGGAAGAGAATGCTCAGTCCGGTTGGCGATTAACCACCCAGGGTATGGCGCTAGCGCGTGGCGTCATCAGCCAACTGGAGCGGGAAAGCCGCAAAAACGATCCCTTGTCCATTCAGCTTTCTGAAGCCTTGTTTTTACAGCTGGCGCTGATTCTGCGCCGCCACGGTTACGCGGCCGATCGTTCCTGGGCGCTACCGGAAGGCGAACAGCTTGATCTGCTGATGTCGTCGCTGCTGGCCGATATCAGCCGTCCGTTTGACCTCGCCTACTTTTGCGAGCAGCACCAACTCAGCGAGCGAGCGCTTAAACAGCTGTTTCGCCAGCAAACCGGCATGACAATTGGCCACTATTTGCGTCAGCTTCAACTCTGTCAGGCAAAATACTTACTGCGCACCCAGGAAAGTTTAATCAGCGAGATTGCTTCACGCTGCGGCTTTGATGACAGTAACTATTTTTCGGTGGTGTTTACGCGTGAAACCGGCATGACGCCCAGTGCCTGGCGGCAACGTTTTGTACCGCAATGCGCCACGCTAACTGATAACGCAAAAGCCTGATACGCGTTAACGCATCAGGCTTTTATCTCTGCGGAGTCAGGCAGCCATGCCAAGCCCGACAATATTGGCAGCGATGATAATGACTATGCAGCCAATCGACAGAACGCTAACCGGACGACGCCCGACAGATTTCCACTCTTTCAGCATCAGTCCGACCAGACCACCACACAGCACATACAGACTCATGTGCAGCATCCAACTGACAAAGTCATATTGCGGTGGAATTTTGGCATGGCCCCATGCATAGAAAAAGAACTGCAGATACCACATGGTGCCGCCAAGAATAGCGAAAGCGATATTGGCAATTAACAGCGGTTTTGCCACGGAGAAGTCCCGGCGGAGGGAGAGCTCCGGCTTAACCGCCAGGCGGATAAAGCAGTACGCCAGGTTAATCAGCGCACCACCGCCCATAATCACCACATAGCTGGGTAGCGCCACGTACAGCGGATTAATACCCAGATTAGCTGCCGCAACATGCATCGGCTTTGCGGCATCCATAGCGAAGGACATGCCGGCTGAGAAAATACCGCAGATAACCGCCAGTATCAGCCCTTTCTTCAGATTGAATTCTTCGGCGTTAATGCCCAGCGCGCGCTCTTTCAGCAAACCTGCTCGCGATACAATTGCCACGCCAATCAGCGCGACCAGAACGCCAAGCAGCGTCATACGGCCACCAGCCGAGCTAAAGAGCGCGACAAAACGGCCCTGCAGCAACGGCGTCATGAGTGTCCCGACGACTAACGTAATGCCGATAGCAATACCGATGCCTAACGACATGCCGAGATAGCGCATGGTCAGGCCGTAGTTAATATTGCCGATGCCCCACATTGCACCAAACAAAAACACAGGTAGCAGCTGTGACAGACTGAAACTACTGTAGTACGCCCAGAAATTCGGCAGCAGTACGGCACTGACTGCCCATGGCAAAATCAGCCACGACATCAAGCCACCTACTGCCCACATGGTTTCCCATGACCATTTTTTGACCTGTTTAAACGGCGCATAAAAACATGCGGCACTGGCGGCACCCACCAGATGCCAGAAAATACCGGCAATAATGGCACTGTTCATTGTTATTCCTTCGCAAGGTTGAGGCCAAACAGGAAACCGACGTTTCCTGATAAGCAGCAGTCTAGAGGGAGCTGCTTTCACTCAGCCTTTGAATGGCTGCCGGAAAACACAGGCCGCTGGCAAAATCCGGTGAATTTTCAACATAAAGATCACAAATTCACATTTAAGGACAGTAACCGGACGTTTTACCTAAACCTCTTATTATTCGAGATATTTTTGTTGTTTGTTGTGTTGATCGGCACAGTTTTAATCTTACTGCCAGCACGCTTATTAACGTGGCAATGACATAAAGTTGAGCTGCGGGTTCGCTGCAAAGATGGTTTGGCGGACGAAGAGGGAAAACGGTCGGCAGAAAAGGTTTGTGATATGACTCAAGGCTAGTGGGGATACTGTGATCAGCGGGAGATCGCATGATGTTGGATAAGCACTCTACGATTCAGCGCAGTAGTCGCTGCGCGTGTTATTAACTGCAGTCACGCAATGAGACGTTTGCGTGGCAGGGCAAACCGAAAGGACAATCGGCCAGGGATGCCTACCGTCAAAAGCCTACCGCTTCGTCATTGACTGCGCGGGCAGGCACGGGCTTATCGCCATCCCAGGCGTTCCGGCATTTGCTGGCGAATACAGGGTTTCAGCCCGTCGCCCCTTCTTATAAGACGCTGACCGCTCAGATAACAAAACACGCTGTGGAAATGCTGGCTTCGTCGTGTCTTTCTTCCCTTCCCTGCCATCTGCAGTGCGGCTTTGGCAAAGATAAAAAGGTGTATCGTCGTGATCTGTTTCACTCTGTTTTCACATAACGTTAACGAGTTAAACGCGGAGCCCTGCATATGACAACACATCATCAACATTTCATTAATGGTGTTTTTGTGCCTAATCACAACGAAAAGTGGATTGAAGTGATTAATCCTGCTACCGAAGCGCTACTGTCACGCATTCCTCAAGGCACGCGTCAGGACGCCGCAGACGCTATCGCCGCTGCCGATGCCGCGCAGCCGGGCTGGGAAGCCTTACCGGCCGTGGAGCGCGGCAGCTGGCTGCGTAAAATTGCCACAGCCATTCGTCAGCGTGAACCCGAACTCAGCGCCACTATCGTGGCAGAAGGCGGTAAAACCCAGGGGCTGGCAAAAACCGAAGTGCTTTTTACCGCTGATTACCTGGACTACATGTCCGAATGGGCGCGACGCTACGAAGGTGAGATTGTGAACAGCGATCGTCCTAATGAAAATATTTTCGTCTTTAAAAAAGCGATTGGCGTCACTACCGGCATCTTACCGTGGAACTTCCCGTTTTTTTTGATTGCGCGTAAAGCGGCGCCGGCACTGATTACGGGCAATACGATTGCGATAAAACCGAGTGAGTTGACGCCCAATAACGCGGCCCTGTTTGCACAGATCGTTGCGGATATCGGCCTGCCAAAAGGTGTGTTCAATGTTGTTTACGGCTACGGCCCTGAGATCGGTCAGGAGCTGGCTGGCAACGAAAAAGTGGGGTTGGTAAGCCTGACGGGCAGCGTTAATGCCGGGATTGCCGCCATGGAAGCGGCAGCAAAAAACGTTACCAAAGTCTCTCTGGAGCTGGGGGGTAAAGCGCCGGCCATTGTGATGGATGACGCCGACCTCGATCTGGCTGTGAAGGCGATTGTCAGTTCACGCGTCATTAATACGGGTCAGGTCTGCAACTGCGCAGAGCGGGTTTATGTGCAGGAAGGGATTTATGACCGCTTTATCAGCGCACTGACAGAGGCGATGCAACACGTGACGTTTGGCAATCCGGCTGAAAAAAACGATATCGATATGGGGCCACTGATCACCGCCGCCGCGCTGGCACGGGTTGAGCAAAAAGTTGCCAGGGCAGTAGAAGAAGGCGGCAGGGTTGTGTTGGGCGGTAAACGGGCGGGTCGCGAGGGCTTTTACTTCGAGCCCACGATTATTACCGGCGTACGCCAAGAGATGGAGATTATGCGTGAGGAAATTTTTGGCCCGGTGCTTCCTGTAATGACCTTTAAAACGCTCGAAGAAGCTATCGCACTGGCCAATGACTGTGAGTACGGCCTGACTTCCTCAATCTACACTCAGAACCTGACCACCACAATGACCGCCCTGCGTCAGCTGAAGTTTGGTGAAACCTACGTTAACCGCGAAAATTTTGAAGCCATGCAGGGATTCCATGCCGGCTGGCGCAAATCTGGCATCGGCGGTGCTGATGGTCGTCATGGGCTCGAGGAATATCTGCAAACGCATGTTGTGTATTTGCAGTGTTAACGACGGCGGTTTGCGGCCCTGCCGGGTCGCACCCTGAGGAGGTTAAACGGATGGCATTTCCTTATTGGCAACTGAATTCACGCGGTGAAGGAAACCGCGTTATCTGTTTGTTCTGCCAATAAAGTAGGCCAGGCGGTTTTATGCTCACCTGACCTGAATTCAAGGGGCAACCCGCAACGCTGCCTTTGAGAAGTGAGCAATCAATCACACCTTTCCGTTTTATGACTTATCGACCCGCAGCACAATGCATCCTTCGCTAATTTCTGCCGAGACCCGCGTGCCGGTATCAAATCCGGCTTCACGCAACCATTTGCCGCTGATATTCAGCGCAGGCGTGCTGGTGTCGCCAAAATTAGGTACGTAGCCGACTTTGTACCGGCGCTGAGTTTTTGAAATCGCGGAAGACGGTTTCTGAACAAGATTAAGCGTGGTAACAGACATTGAATAATCTCCCTTATTTGATGATGGTGTATTTACACAATGCGCCAGCCATGGCTGTAAAAAATTAAAAGCATATCTGTTAAAAATTTATGCTGGCTGTCTGGCCAGTAGCGTTTTTAGCGTCCCGTTATCTGCTTTTACAAAGCAGATAAAACATAGCGCCTAAAGTAGATGATAACAAGCCAGGTGCTGGAACCCGGCTCGCACAATTTGACTTATGCCCCTTTTATCAAGGATCATTCATCCGGGTTGCCGAAGCGTTAAAATGCACCATCTGGAGGTTTAGATTGACGGGCGCGGAATTAGGGAATATCCATCGCAGTCAGGTAGCCATATTCAATCTTTGTTAAAGTCAATTGCTCATTCTGATTAAAAAACAGCTTCACAAAATTCGCACTATCACCAATGAGCTCGACGCGCTGATACTCTGTAAAAGTAAATTGATTTAAAATATACGACATTCTTTCACGGTGTGCTGCTGGAATAGGGTTTTTAGATATGACCTCCCCTGCAAAAGTCGGCTCTGTGTCTTTGGAGGGTTTAAAATTATGTTTTTTCAACTTTGCCTTCTGAGAAAAAGCAACGAGCGCATCATGCGCGCTGTTAAAATTGTCTGCCAGATTTTTCAAATGCGCAGCTAATTGATTAATTGACAGGGTGCGGTTATTTGAATGGTACGATAAACCAATTCCGCCAAGACTCGCCACAGCAGGGACGATACTTCGTCCAACGATGCTAAATAAACCTGCAGTTGAGGTCCAAAAGATTGCCAATAAGGTGGCTGAACTTAACGCAACGGCTCCCATTGAAGTGGTATTATAATGCTGTACAGGAATGCCGAGTATGCGATTGTTAATATGCTTTATCTCACCATTCGGCCGCCGCCCTGTAGCCTGCTCTGTGGGAGGATTTTTAAAACGACTGTTACTGTTATTTTTATAATCGTTCAACGCACTGGCAATAACACTGGTTTCCCTTTTAGAAAGACTGGCAATTTCCATCGGCTCAAGCGAACTCATCAGAATCAATGATTCTTTGAGAATTTCAGAGGGTAAAAAGCTGCCTGAAGTATCAGAATTTAAACTGGGATTCGTCGTGAGTCCCTCAATCACATGTATGCCTGGAAATGCCATAATAACCTCTTTTTAAGATGTAACAGTTCCTTTGATTAGCTTTCTTTATTTTGCTTGATATCCCAACCCATCTGCACAGAAGCGGCTTTCGTTCCCTGAGAAGCCTGTTCCCAGTATTCCAGCGCAACCTTGCTGGCTTGAAAGGAATACTGCATACCCAGCGTGGACGCGTGACCAATGCCGGTAAAGTCAGTCTGCGTAACCAGCACATCTTCAAGCGTGATGCGAGTATATTCCACTTCCTGCCCGCCTGCCTTGCAAACAGACAGCTGAATTTTTGGCAGATGTTTACCACTGGCACAATATTTCACTAACGCCGGTGTGGCCTTATCGATCAATGCCTCAACGCTTAAATCGCGATAATTCACTTTTCCCGCACCGCCACCACCGCCAACGGACATATTACCTGGTTGCTGCGCGCCCCAGTTAAATGACAGAACATCTATCCATTTTTTATGGTTTGCATTTTGCGACTCACCTTCAATTCCATCTATTTTCAAAAAGATATCAATAGCCATTTTTCACCTTTATTTTAAGGGCGGATTAACTCAGCTCTCTTTATTTTGTTTAATATCCCAACCAGCTTTGCTTTCCGCCCCTTTGGTACCGCTGGCACTTTGTTCCCAGTAGCTGGTAGACACTTTGGATGCCTGAAAGGCGTAGTCCACCACAATGGTGTCACCTTGCCCTACTCCGTTAAAATCCGTTGCCGTAACCAGTACATCTTCCAGCACAATCTTCGTGTACTCAATTTGGTTGCCACCGGCTTTGCAAACCGACAGTTCTACCTTTGAAACATGCTTTCCGCTGGAGCAGTATTTAAGAATGGCAGCAGTGGATTTGTCGATTAACGCTTTAACACGCAGATCGTTGAAATTCACTTTTCCTGAGCCGCCACCGCCACCTACCGCCATATTACCGGGTTGCGAAGCCCCCCAGTTAAATGAGAGCACGTCGGTCCATCCTTTATGATTGCTGTCCTGTGATTCTCCAGTAGTCCCTTCAACTTTCAAATAAATATCAATCGCCATTAATTTTTTCCGATTACGCTGTGATAATGATGAAACGGGTGTTGCAATCCGTTATATTCGGCAGGTTCAGACAGAATTTAGAGCCATTTGCATTAAGAAACAGGCAGCAGCATATCAATGCTGTTGCATCGTGCTAACAGAAATAGTAACGCCTGAGAATTTTCTCAGTAAATATGAATATGTCAGGTAACCAGAATACAGTTAACCTTGAAGGCCTTTATACATTAATAAAATTAACACAACTTCATGTCAATTAATTTACAACTAACAATGTATTATTGAGATAAATCTGAAAGCTGATGTTTTCAGCGGCTGATAGTTTCAGAGGTTAATAACGCTAAACATCTCGCTGCACTGGCCAGCAATATTATCGGCGGGGAATGTGAGAAATATTACAGTAGAAGAGGCATTATTATTTTAGTAAAAACCCCACGCAGCGAGGATTGTGTGGGGTTATTAATCTGGCAAGATCAAGCAGGCTTAACGCCAGCCCAGCTCCGGTGCCACGTACTTCAGAATCGATTCAATGACGTGTGCGTTGTAGTCCACGCCCAACTGATTCGGTACAGTGAGCAGCAGTGTATCCGCTTCGGCAATCGCCTCATCCTCTGCCAACAGTTTGATCAGTTTTTCCGGCTCGGCGGCATAGCTGCGACCAAAGATGGCGCGGGTTTTCTCATCCAGAAAACCGACTGAATCCTGATCCTGTCCACTGCGGCCAAAGTAAGCCCGATCCATATCGTTCACCAGCGCAAAAATGCTGCGACTGACGGAAACCCGTGGCTTACGCGAGTGCCCCGCCGCTTCCCATGCTTCACGGTAGGCGCGGATCTGTTTTGCCTGCTGGATGTGGAACGGCTCGCCGGTTTCATCATCTTTGAGCGTCGAGCTTTGCAGGTTCATGCCCATCTTCGCCGCCCATACTGACGTGGCGTTGGAGCCCGAACCCCACCAGATGCGATCGCGCAGGCCTTCAGACAGCGGCTCAAGACGCAGCAGGCCCGGTGGATTCGGGAACATCGGCTGTGGATTCGGTTTGGCAAAACCTTCGCCACGCAGCGCATCCAGGAAAACTTCTGTGTGGCGACGGCCCATGTCCGCATCCGTCTCGCCTTCCTGCGGCGCATAACCAAAATAGCGCCAGCCCTCAATCACCTGCTCTGGCGAGCCGCGGCTCAGGCCCAACTGCAGGCGACCGTTGGAAATCAGATCGGCAGCGCTGGCATCCTCCACCATATAGAGCGGATTTTCATAGCGCATATCGATAACGCCAGTACCTATTTCAATTTTTTTGGTGCGAGCGCCGACCGCTGCCAGCAGTGGAAACGGCGAGCTAAGTTGGCGGGCGAAGTGATGCACACGGAAATAGGCACCATCGGCACCGAGTTCTTCTGCCGCTACCGCTAAATCTATAGACTGCAGCAACACGTCCTGAGCAGAACGCGTGGCGGACTGCGATGATGGCGTCCAGTGGCCGAATGAGAGAAAACCAATCTTTTTCATCTGTAACGTCTCCTGACGAAAGAACAATGCTTTCGCGTGATAAACCTCAATGAAATAAGGTTACGCCAGCCGCGCCGTGACGGATAGTGAATATCCTTAAGCGCTACATTCAAGAATTTTGACATAGCTTGCGCTGACCTGACTGCGGTCAGTGCACTATTCTGTGTGGGTGCAGATTGTAATAATGCTTGCGGGCAGATTGGGTTTTAACGCATAACGTAAATCACTGCCCTGCATCTGGGCAGATGCGTTCAATGGAGGAAGAAGGGATGCGTATTTTGATTGTAGGTGCGGGGGCAACCGGCGGCTATTTTGGCGCACGGCTGATACAGGCCGGGCAGAATGTGACCTTCCTGGTCCGTGAAGGCCGTTTTAATCAGTTACAACAAACCGGCCTGGTGTTGCAGACCCGCTCAGGGCAGGAAACGCTTGAACCCCAGTTGGTCACCGCCGCCAGGCTTGACGCGCATTACGACTTAATCATCTTAACGGTTAAAAGTACCGGCCTGGCGCAGGCGATTCACGACATCCAGCCGGCTGTCGGGCCACAAACCCTGATCATGCCGATTCTGAATGGCATGCGACATATTGACACCTTGCTCACCCACTTCGGTGCCGATCGGGTGATCGGTGGCTTGTGCAAAATCAACGCCACGTTGAACGATAAAGGCCATGTGGTGCAGTTGACGCCCTTACACCAGATCTATTACGGCGCACTGGATGGCAACAACGATGACCGACTGCAGCAGGTCGATGCCGCGCTACGTGGTAGTGCCGTGGAAACGTTTTTTTCCGACAATATTATCGGTGAGTTATGGGAAAAATGGCTGCTGTTAAGCACGCTCGGCGCGGTGTGTTGTCTGGCGCGGGGGAACACGCAACAGATACTGGCCCAGGCCGGTGGCGAGATGCTGCTTCAGGGCATTTACAGCGAGGTGCTTCAGGTTATCTGCGCGGAGGGCTATCAGCCCCGCCCTGCCGTTACCGCAAAAATTTATGAATTGCTGAACGATCCGTCGACGCCGATGACCTCCTCCATGTATCGTGATTTGACCCAGGGTTTTGCTATTGAAGCCGATACGATCATTGGCGACCTGCTACGACGAGCCAGCCATCATAGTATGACTGTGCCACTGTTGAATGCGGTGAATGTTAACCTGCAAATCTATCAACAGAACCGTTAAACACGGATGTGATGGGAAAGCAGCCGCGTCGTCGCAGGACGCGCGAGTAACGGAATTTTGTTACACTCGCTGCCTCATCTTTTGGAGGAATAATGACGTCCCGCTCTGTGACCCTTGATGATGTTGCCCAACTGGCTGGCGTTTCCTATCAAACGGTTTCTCGCGTGCTTAACCGCTCTGAGCAGGTTTCCCCCCGCACCCGTGAAAAAGTTGAAGCGGCGATGCAGCAGCTTAACTATGTGCCCAATCGGGTCGCGCAGCAACTGGCGGGAAAAGCGACCCGAACCTTAGGCCTTGCAACCAGTAACCTGGCCCTGATGGCCCCGGCGCAGATTGCTTCGGCCATTCAGCAGCGCGCCGCCAGCGCCGGTTATCACCTGGTGATCGCGATGGACAGTGAGGATAATGCGGAAGCGACAGTGAATGAACTGATGGCCCAGCGCGTGGATGCGGTGCTGATCAATATGCCGTTAGAGGCGGCCGAGGCGGAAAAAATCCGCGTGATGTGCGGTAAAAAGCCGGTACTGTTTCTGGATGCCGATCCCCATGCTCTCGTATCTCATTGCCAGTATTCAAACGAACAAGGGGCGCGTGCCGCCGTTGCACATCTGATTGCGCTCGGGCACCGGCAAATTGGCCTGCTGAATGGCCCGGTGCGCTCAGTATCGGCTCGTCAGCGCGAAGCGGTCTGGCGTCAGGCGCTGGCAGAGCGTCAGTTATCTCCCTGCTGCGTCCTGCGCGGCGACTGGAGCGCCAAATCCGGCTATCAGGCGATGCTGGCGCAACTCCCGAATGCCCTGCCCCAGGCGCTTTTAGTGGCGAATGATGAGATGGCGCTGGGCGCGATGCGGGCGCTACATCAGCACGGCGTGGCGATTCCGGGCGATATTTCTCTTGTCGGCTACGATGACACGGCAGAAAGCGCCTGGTACCAGCCGCCACTGACCACCATTCGCCAGGATCTTCAGCAGCTCGGCACCCACAGCGTGGATCAGGTGCTGGCCGAACTGCGGGGTGAAGCGGTGGCGTCACGTACCCTGGAGCCGATGCTGGTGATCAGAGAAACCACCGCAGCGCCCGCCAGCCAAAACCTGGACTTATCGGATCTGGCGCGTCAACTCCAGCAGATTGCACGTAAGCTGACCCGCTAAGTCTTCAGCGACGTCTCTCAGCCATAAAAAAAGCCCGCCCAACCTGAAGGTTGCGCGGGCCCGTTATCAGCAGCGAAGGGTTTCCGTTATTCGCGCGCCCTTACGGCGCTTTGGTTTCACCCACGCCCATGGTCTTGAGCTTTTTAGACAGCTCACGGCGCTCTTTCGAGAGGTCGGCGTTTTTGATGATGTATTCATCCACGCGATCTTCATAGTCCGCACGCATGCTGGCGATGATTTCCTGTATCGCTTCCACGCTCATGCCGGGTTTAATGTATTCGCTCAGGTTGTCCAGCAGCAGAACACGCTTTTGGTTGTCACGAATTTTCTTCTCATTATCGACAATTTCACGCTGCAGTTTGTTCTTGCGGCGAAACGTACGGACAAACTCAAGTACGTCCTGAAATGATTGCTTGGCATTTTCCATGATGGCACCTTTCTTTAAGCCTGCTAAAGCAGGGAGAGAGTCAAAACGATCAGCTTAGCGGCTAGCCAGCCTTAAGGGCAATTCTCACAGCTAAATTCGGACTGGCTCTTATCTTAGCGCAAAAAAACCGGGTTTCGCATTAAGTCATTGTCTGAGGTGATTATTTACGCAGCGCCAGACGCAGTAAGTCCGTCATGCGCTCCAGCTGCTTCGCCAGCTCCAGACTCAACCAGACATAGCCATAAATTGGCGTTTCCTCCAGACGGTCACTGCCGCTGGCGATCAACTGCTTAAGTTCATTGACGATTTCCGTTAACTCATGGTTGGCCGCGATGATGTCATAGGTTTCCCCTTTCACCGCCATCTCCGACAACGTCCGTAGCGCGTTTTCCGTCATCTGCTGAGTACGGCGCAGCGTCGGCGCATTCAGCATAATCAGATGGCTTTCCCGCGATGCCCACCAGGCATTAATTTGCATCTCAATGGTGTACACCATATTACGGTTTATGGTCTGAATCGCTTCAAATACCGATTTAGGAATACGCGTTTCTTTGCTGGACGGCTCCAGCAGCGCGCGCATTTTGATGACGCTGGAGAGCAACTTCCCAAAGGGCTTATTCAGTCGCGGCTTTTCCACCAGGTTAGCGGAAAACCCTGCATGATAGATTTTTGCCATCTCGCCCAGCGTATCCGAAAGCTGGATACGCCAGTGAATGTAGGCGCGCTGTGCCCAGACAGCGGTAAATATCAGCGCCAGCAGCGAGCCTAAAATCACATCGCCGCCACGCCACATGGCGACGGTGAAATCCCCCATTGGCGCGCCGACCACTACGCAGAGCGTAATGCCAATCAACAGCGCCATATAGGGATGCTTCCCCAGGGTCAGATAGCCGCTGATAAACATAATCAGCGCGCACCAGGCCAGCATGCCCGGTAGCGAAATCATCTCCAGCTTGAGCGCAATCAATCCCGAAATTGACCCGGCAATCGTGCCGCCAATGCGCTGAATGGCGCGGGGAAACACATTGCCCCACGTGGAGATCGGCCCCATCACCACCACCAGCGTAATCAGCGGCCAGGTGCCTTCGGGAATGCCGGTCATTCGCACAAACAAAAAGGCAAAAAGAAACGCCACCGCGATGCGCAAGCCGTGCACGCTACGGTAATGGCGATATAACCAGAATTCCAGATTAGAGATGGGCTTATCAGAGCGCAAGATAGCTGTCCGCGGGTAAAGAGATGATTCTACGCGATGCACCGTGTGAGTTCTGGCGCGCCGTCAATATTTTAGTCAATACGTGACACATTGGGCCATTATCACCAACCTATGGCGGTAAATCAGCAAAATAAAACGTTCAGGTGGCAATAAGGTCCTGCGATGCGTGCCCTCGCGGCACCTGCCCGGCAGGCAGGTGCGCGTGGCCTGAGATTAAAACTTACGTTTCAGATAGTCGGAGAGGCGGCTAAACATGCCGGCTTCGTTAACGGCACTGAGCGCCACCAGCGGATAACTGGCAATCTGCTTGTCTTTATCCATGACCTGAATCTCACCAATGTTCTCATTGGCTTTCAGCGGTGCTTCCAGATCGCTACGGTTAATCACGTATTTGGCTTTCACGTTCGGAATTTCACTGCGCGGGAGCGACAGGTAAACATCATTTGCCGTGCCCACCTCAACCTGATGCGGATTGCCGTACCACACGTGTTCGCTGCCGATCTTCTTGCCCGCATGGAACAGTTGGACCGTGTCGAACGTATTCTGGCCCCAGACCAGCAGTTTACGCGCCTGCTCTTCGCGCCCTTTCGCGCTTTTACCGCCCATCACCACGGCAATCAGGCGATGCTGACCGACCACATTTGAGGCGATGATATTAAATCCTGCGGTTTCGGTATGACCTGTTTTCAGACCATCCACGTGAAGACTGTTATCCCACAGCAGACCATTGCGGTTGTTCTGAGTGATGCCATTCCAGGTCAGGGTTTTCTCACGGTACATGGCATAGAAATCCGGCTCGCCGTCGATGATGGCGCGAGACAGCTTTGCCATGTCCAGCGCACTGGAGAACTGTCCTGGCGCATCCAGACCGTGGACGGTTTCGAAATGGGTATTGGTCAGGCCCAGTTTCTCTACGTAATGATTCATCAACTTCACAAAGTTGTCCTGGCTGCCCGCGACATAATCGGCCAGCGCCACGCAGGCATCGTTACCCGAATCGATAATGACACCGCGGCTTAAGTCGCGCACGCTCAGCTTATCGCCCGGTTTCAGGAACATGAGCGATGAACCTTTAAAGACCGGATTGCCTGCGGCCCAGGCGTCTTTCCCCACGGTGACCATATCGTCGCGCGTAATTTTCTTTTGATCGATGGCGCGGTCAACGACATAGCCCGTCATTAACTTGGTCAGGCTGGCCGGATTGCGGCGTTCGTCGGGATTGCCCGCCGTAAGCACCTGCCCCGTGGTGGCATCCATTAGCACCCATGATGCGGCATCGATCGCCGGTGGCGTCACGGGAAACGGCATATCGTCGGCCTGTGCCAGCGAAGCCCAAAAAACAGTTACGGTAATTAACAGACGCCTTTTCAACACTTCATCCTTAGTTGCACAAATAAAACAGACGGGAACAGCCGGACGTTTTACGGCAAAAGCCTTAATAAGGTTTAATTAAATTGAAAAAAAATATGAACTGCCGGGTGCCACCACGCAGCTTTGGTCAGTACGGTTGTGCTGGCGAGCGCAGAAGACTATCCTGAACGTTGATCTTTTTGCAGACAGGACAGCGACGTGCCCGCCTCTGAATTCACTTTCTTATTCCATGATTACGAAACCTTCGGCACCAGTCCGTCACGGGATCGTCCGGCGCAGTTTGCCGGGTTACGTACCGACAGCAACTTTAATCCGGTTGGCGAGCCAGAGGTGTTTTACTGCCGTCCGCCGGACGACTATCTGCCCCAGCCTGAAGCGGTAATGATTACCGGTATTACGCCGCAAATTGCCGCCTCGCGGGGCGTCAGCGAGGCCGAGTTTGCCGCCCGCATTCATGCCCTGTTCACCACAGAGCAAACCTGCGTGGTGGGCTATAACAACGTCCGTTTCGACGATGAAGTGACACGCAATATTTTCTACCGCAACTTCTACGATCCCTACGGTTGGAGCTGGCAAAACGGTAATTCGCGCTGGGATTTACTGGACGTGATGCGTGCCTGCTATGCGCTGCGGCCCGAAGGCATCAACTGGCCCGAAAATGAAGACGGCTTTCCCAGCTTCCGGCTGGAGCACCTGACCAAAGCCAACGGCGTAGCCCATGAAAACGCCCACGATGCGATGTCGGATGTCTATGCCACACTGGCGATGGCGAAACTGGTGAAAGAGAAACAGCCTAAGCTGTTCGAGTTTTTATTTACGCATCGCAACAAAAACAAACTCATGACCCTGATCGATATTCCACAGATGAAGCCGCTGGTGCACGTTTCCGGGATGTTTGGCGCCGCACGCGGCAATACCAGTTGGGTGGTGCCGCTTGCCTGGCATCCGGATAACCGCAATGCGCTAATCGTGGTCGACCTGGCCGGGGATATGACGCCGCTTTTAACACTGGATGCCGACAGCCTGCGCGAACGTCTCTACACGCGCAAAAGCGAGTTGGGCGATCAATCAGCCATCCCCGTTAAGCTGGTGCACATCAATAAGTGCCCGGTGCTGGCTCCGGCGAATACCCTGCGGCCTGAAGATGCCGGGCGGTTGGGCATCGATCGCAAGTCTTGTCTGGATAATCTGGCGACGCTGCGTCAGCATCCTGAAATACGTGAAAAGCTGGTGGCGATATTTGCCGATGCGGAACCCTTTACGCCGTCGGATGATGTGGATACCCAGCTCTACGATGGCTTCTTTAGCGATGCCGATCGGGCGGGCATGAACATTATTCGCCAGACGGCGCCGGCTAACCTGCCCGCGCTGGATCTGACGTTTGACAGTCCGCGCGTGGCGAAGCTGCTGTTTCGTTATCGGGCGCGGAACTTCCCCGGCACCCTGGATGATGCTGAACAACAGCGCTGGCTGCAGCACCGTCGCGAAGTACTGAATCCGGATAAGGTGCAGTCGTTTTTGATGGAGCTGGAATCGCTGGCCAGCCTGCATGAAAGCGATCAGGAAAAGCTGGCCCAGTTAAAAGCGCTGTATCTGTATGCGCAGGAACTGGTGTCCTGACGCTCAGACTGGCCGGGAAACGCGAATCGCCTTTCCCGGCCAACATATCAAATCACAAACCACAGCGCCCACGTCAGAACAAAACCGGTCATCCCCATCAGGGTTGTCAGTACCGTCCAGGTTTTTAATCCATCCGCTACCGACAGGCCCAGATAGCGCGTCACCACCCAGAAGCCCGCATCGTTGACATGAGACAGCCCTAGCCCGCCGAAGCACACTGCCAGCGTGACCAGAACACGGTGCATATCATCAATGCCGGTCACGGCCTGCGTCAGTAGTCCGCTGGTGGTAAGAATCGCGACGGTAGCCGACCCCTGCGAGGCGCGCAGCGCCAGCGACAGAATAAAGGCCGCGGGGATTAATGGCAGGTGCAGCGTTTCCAGCGCCAGCGCCAGCGCTTTACCGACGCCGGACTCCACCAGCACCTTCCCAAAGGCCCCACCCGCGCCCGCCACCAGAATCACGCTCGCCGATCCCGGGATGGCCCGGCCGGTCAGATCTTCCAGCTTATCTTTGCTCCAGCCACGGCGGATGCCCAGTAGCCAGGCGGCCAGGCCCAACGCAATCAGCAGCGCTATGGGCGGTGTGCCAATCACCGTCATGATTTTACCTGGCAGGCTGTCCTGCGCCAGCAGCGAGTGAGACAGCGTACCTAATACAATCAGCACAATTGGCACCACGATCAAACCGCTGATGGTCAGCGCACCCGGCGGTGCAGGTTCATTTTTCTTCTGCGCGCCTTCCGGCTTCGCCATCTGCAACTGCTCCAGCACCTCGACCGACAGATGATACTGGCGACGGTTCATCACCTTTGCGACGTAATAACCTAAAATGCCGACCGGCACCGAGACCAGAATCCCCAACATCATCAGCCAGCCCATATCGGTGTGCAAAATGGCCGCAGCGGCCGCGGCACCCGGATGGGTGGGCAGCGCCACGTGTACCGTTAACATCACACCGGCCATTGGCAGGCCAAACTTCAGGGGAGAAACCCGCGCCACTTTGGTAAAGCCGTAGATCAGCGGGATAACAATGATAAAACCCACTTCAAAAAACACCGGGATGCCCAGAATAAAGGCGGCCATGGTCAGTGCAGCAACAGTGCGTTTCAGGCCCAGCGTTTTGCTGAAGCGCTGGGCCAGCGACTCGGCGCCGCCCGAAGCTTCGATAATCGCCCCGAGCATGGCTCCCAGCACGATAATGATGGTGATGTGCCCCAGCAGTCCACCCATACCGCTGATGATGGTTTCCATGATTTTTTCAGCCGGAATACCGGTGGCGATCGCCACCAGCAGGCTGACAATCAACAGGGCGACAAAGGGATGGACTTTGGCTTTAATGACCAGCAACAGCAAAATCACAATGCTGGCGGTCGCAATGGCTAACAGCAACGCAGTCGTCATAGTAAACCTCTGGAATAGTTATCTTTTTTAGCGTTTTTTGGCTACAGCTCTACCTGGTGCTGGTCCGTTTTAAAGACGACCAGAACTGCACCGCTGCCGCAGCACCGGTGTGATTTTTTAACCTTAACTCAGCGGTGTTTCGCCCAGGGCGCCAGCCAGCTCAGCCCTTCCACGGTGTCCCCGCGCGGGAAATATTCGCAGCCGATCCAGCCCTCGTAACCCACCTCATCAAGCAGGCTGAACAGCCAGGGATAGTTGATCTCGCCCTCGTCAGGTTCATGACGACTGGGCGCGGCGGCGATTTGCACATGCTGATAACGCCCGGCGTAGTGGCGAATGAGGTGGCTGAGATTGCCGTCCACCATCTGGGCATGGAACAGATCCAGTTGGGTAAAGACGTTGGGACGATCGATGAGCTCAACCATCTCCAGCGTCTGATACTGGCTGGCATAGAGATAATGGGGTTTAGTGGTGGGATTTAACGCTTCGATTAACAACCGGATGTTGTGTGGGGCGAAGCGTTCTGCTGCATAACGCATATTACCGATGAACGTCTCAACATACTGCTGGCGATCGGCACCGGAAGGGACGGTTGCCGCCATGATGTGCACCTGTGGGCAATCCAGCGCCAGCGCGTAGTCCAGAGCCCTGTCGATATCGGCTCTTGCCTCCGCTTCCCGGCCGGGAATGGCTGAAACCCCCCATTCCCCCGCAGCCACGTTGCCCGGTGCGGTATTGAACAGCACCAGTTTAAGCCCGTTGTCATCGAGCAGCGTTTTCAGTTGCTCAGCCGGATAGTCGTAAGGAAACAGAAATTCAACCGCGTCAAAGCCCGCCTGTGCAGCGGCGGCAAAGCGCTGCAGAAAGGGCACCTCATTGAACTGGGTAGATAAGTTAGCTGCAAACGTTGGCATTATCGGCTCCTGAGTTCGGCGACTTCGTCGGCGGTAAGATAGCGAATGGCCCGGTCGCCCAGGGTAAACATCAGGCGTGCGGTTTCTTCCAACTCTTCGGTATTGTCCGCGGCTTCCTGCAGGGATTTGCCCACCACCACCGGACCATGGTTCGCCAGCAGGAAAGCACGGTAGCGCGGCGCCAGAAGAGCCAGATCTTCCGCCAGTCGCGCGTCGCCGGGTTTATAGTAGGGCACCACCGGCACATCGCCCACCCGCATTACCACGTAGGGCGTAAACGGGCGGATGCAGTTCTGGCTGTCCAGATTTTGCAGGCATGAGAGCGCGGTCAGATAGTGGCTGTGCAGATGAACCACCGCCCGGCAGTCGGGGTTATTCAGGTAGAGCGCCCGGTGAAAGGCGATCTCTTTTGAGGGTTTATCCCCGGCTATCCACTCCCCCTGTAACGTCACTTTAGACAGGCGCTGGGCATCCAGTTCGCCCAGGCAGGAGCCGGTGGGCGTCGCCAGCAGGGTGCCATCGTCCAGCAGCAGCGAAAGATTACCGGCCGATCCTGTGGCATAACCGCGCTGGAAGAAAGATGCGCCCAGCCTGACCATCTCTTCACGGGCCTGTTGTTCAGTCATGGGAAAACTCCGTTTGTGCGCGGCGGAAAAACTGTTCATCACCAAAATTGCCTGACTTCAGCGCGAGTGACAACGGCTGCCCGATATCTCTCACCCAGGGCACGCCGGGCGAAATCACCGGACCAATATGGAATGCAGTCACGCCCAGGCTTTGGGCGACCACGCCAGAGGTTTCGCCGCCTGCGACGATAAAGCGCTGCCAGCCCCGGGACTTCAGCGTGCGAGCTATCTGGGCAAACAGCTGCTCCACCGCCTCACTGCTGCGCTGTGCGCCATAGTGCTGTTGAATCGACTGCAGCTGTTGCGCATCCGCTGTGGCATAGAGCATGGGTGCGAGGGGCTCATCAGCATGCTCTGCGACCCAGTCGCATAACGCCTCGGCGTACTTTTCGTCGCTGAGGCAGCGCGACACGCTGATCTCCTGGGCGGATGCCTGCTGGCGATAGGCATTGACCTGGCGGTTGGTCATTTGTGAGCAGGAGCCCGAGAGCACTACCGCCCGTTGGCCCTGTGGGTAACCCGCGCGCTGTGCTTGCGGGTCATCGCGGTGGGTCGTTGACCACTGGCGCGCCAGGCCAATCGCCAGCCCGGAGCCGCCCGTGACCAGCCGCATCGAGGTGAGTGCTTCGCCCTGGTTCAGCAGATGTTGCTCAGTAAGCGTATCAAGCACCGCGTAATTCACCCCCTGAGCACGCAGCTGCTCAAGTTGCCGTGATATCGCGCCTGCACCCTGCTCTATCGTGGTCGCAGAGATGAGCCCGGCTTTTCCCGTGCTCTGGCTCTCCATCAGCCGTAGCAGGTTACTGTCGGTCATTGGCGTGACCGGATGATGGCGCATGCCGGAATCCGACAGCAGCTGTTCACCCACAAACAGATAACCCTGATAAACGGTGCGCCCGTTCACCGGCAACGCCGGGCAGATCACCGTCAGCGTCTCATCCAGTGCGGCCATGAGCGCATCCGTCACCGGACCGATATTGCCCGCGGAGGTGCTGTCGAACGTGGAGCAGTATTTAAAATAAAAGCGCTCACAGCCTTGCGCCTGCAGCCAGCGCAGCGCGTCAAGCGACTGGCTGACGGCCTGCGCGGGCGGGCAGGACCGCGATTTCAGGCTGACCACAATGGCCTGTGCATCCGGCACAGCGGCCTGTTTCGGGATGCCGTTAAACTGAAGGGTAGAAAGCCCGTTCTGTACCAGAAAGCTGGCAATGTCGGTTGCGCCGGTAAAATCGTCGGCAATGACCCCTAACCGCATCAGATTTCCCCCTCGCGTTGAGGCAGCGTAATGCCGCTGAAGATTTTAATGACCGCACTGTCATCCTCACGGCCATAACCGGCATTGCTGGCCTCGGTGAACATATTCAGTGCGGTGGAGGCCAGCGGCAGCGGGAAATGCAGGGCTTTCGCCGTCTCGGCGACTAGGTTGAGATCTTTGACAAAGATATCTACCGCGGATGTCGGTCGGTAGTCGCCATCGACGACATGGCGCATACGGTTTTCGAACATCCACGAGTTGCCGGCCGCATTGGTCACCACCTCATACATCGTCTCCAGCGGGATCCCGGCGCGGGCGGCCAGCGCCATGGCTTCGGCCCCGACGGCAATGTGCACGCCAGCCAGCAGCTGATGAATAATCTTGACCGTCGATCCCTGACCGATTTCCGTGCCGACGCGATAAACCTTCGCGGCCACCGCATCCAGTACCGGTTGCAGGGCAGCAAACGCCTCGTCGCTGCCGGACGCCATCACGGTCATCTCGCCGCTGGCGGCTTTGGCCGCCCCGCCGGATACCGGTGCATCCAGCATCAGGAGGTGATAGTCCGCCAGTTTTGCGGCGATCTGCTGTGCATCCTGCGCGGACAAGGTGGAAGAAACCATTACCGCCGTGCCTGGCTTCAGCCTGGCGGCCAGCCCCTGCTCGCCAAACAGGATCGTGTTAACCTGTTTGGCATTCACCACGAGCAGCAGCACAGCATCAAGCTGGCTGGCAAAGGCATGCGCCGACGTCTGAGCATCGCGCGCGCCCGCCTGACGCAGCGCATCCAGCGCCTGCGGATTCAGATCCACGCCCCAGGTTGACAGCCCGGCACGAATGCAGGACTGCGCGGCGCCCATTCCCATTGAGCCTAAGCCTATGACACAAATATGTGAAACTGGCATCGCTGGCCTCCATTGTTAATTTAAGTGAATTTTTGATTTCTGTTGTTAATAGTGCCAATAAACGACGCGCAAAAACGTGTCCTTATTCACATAAATTAACTCAAAGAGGCCACTGTAAAACATTTTTTCACATCACTCACCGCTTGCTATTCCCCCACCCGGGCAGTGAATGCGCGGTTTTTCAGGAAAAATAGAGTCAAAATTTCCATGTTTCTTCACATGACGATGCTCTACAATGTGAAAAAATGATAAAACGAGGTGGTTATGATTCCGGTTGAGCGTCATCAACAGATTCTGGCTCTGGTGGCAGAGCGCGGCGTAATGAGCATTAACGAGCTTACGGAGCGTTTTGGCGTGTCACATATGACTATTCGCCGGGATGTGCAAAAGCTGGAAGAACAGGGCGCGGTACTCTCGGTGTCGGGCGGTGTTCGTTCCGCTAACCGGCTGGCGAGCGAGCCCTCACATCTGACCAAAACGGCCCTGTTCAATGAAGAAAAAAAAGCCATTGGCAAGTTAGCCGCTCAGCTTATTCCGCCTGACAGCTGCATCTATCTGGATGCCGGCACCACCACGCTGGCGCTGGCGCGGGAAATTGCCGATCGGGAGGATCTGCTGGTCGTCACTAATGATTTTATGGTGACCAATCTGCTGATGGAGGCGAGTCGTTGTCGGGTGATTCACACCGGCGGTACGGTGTGCCGGGATAACCGCTCCTGCATTGGCGATGCGGCGGCACGCCACCTGCGTCAACTTGCGATAGATATCGCTTTTGTGTCCACCTCAAGCTGGGGGCTGCGCGGATTGTTTACGCCGGATGAAGACAAGGTGGCGGTTAAACAGGCCGTGTGCGAGGTCAGCAGCAAACGCATCCTGCTCAGCGACAGCTCTAAGTACGATAAAATCGCGACGTGGCTGGCCTTACCGTTGGAGAAGTTTGATGTGATCGTGACGGATGATCAATTGAATGCCGCAGGACGAAATGCGTTACAGGCAGGAAGTTGGGAACTGATGATGGCCGGAAAAAGCGAATAAGAACAGCCCTGCTCTGTCCCGTTATTGGGCACAGAGCAGGACCAGGGGGATTACACTTCTTCGCTAAACTGGGGAACCGGATTGCGGAAACTGCGGGTCACAAAGGCCAGGTAGAGAATACCAATGGCGGCCCAGATCAAGCCCAGAACCATCGAACTCTGCTCCAGGTTAATCCACAGCGCACCAACGGTCAGCGCGCCCAGCATCGGCAGAACCAGATACTGGAAGTGATCTTTCAGGGTTTTGTTACGTTTTTCACGTACCCAGTACTGCGCAATCACCGACAGGTTAACGAAGGTAAACGCCACCAGCGCACCAAAGTTAATCAGCGCAGTCGCGGTAACCAGATCGAAGTTGATGGCCATCAGCGCGACGGCACCGACCAGAATCACGTTCAGTGACGGCGTGCGCCATTTCGGATGGATATAGCCGAAGAAACGCTCCGGGAATACGCCATCACGGCCCATTACGTACATCAGACGCGATACGCCCGCGTGCGCCGCCATGCCGGAAGCCAGTACGGTGACCACGGAGAAGATCAGGATACCGACCTGCAACGCTTTGCCCGCGACGTAGAGCATGATCTCCGGCTGTGAGGAGTCCGGCTCTTTAAAGCGCGAGATGTCTGGGAAGTACAGCTGCAGGAAGTAGGAGGCCACGATAAACATCAGGCCACCAATCAGCGCGGTCAGGAAAATCGCACGCGGAATGGTACGTTCTGCATCTTTCGTTTCTTCCGACAGCGAACTGATGCCGTCAAAACCCAGGAAAGAGAAACACAGGATGGTCGCTCCCGTAATCATCGGCACCACGTGGGCGTTTTCCGACCAGAACGGTTTGCTGCTTACCACTGTTCCTGCACCTTCACCGTGCGCCACACCGTAGATCACCATGGCAGTAATACCGACCATCACCACAACCTGCAGGATCACGATCACGCTGTTGAAGTTGGCGACGGTTTTGATTCCCTTAAGGTTGGAGAGCGTCATAAAGCCCACCAGCAGCACCACGAAAATCCACGAGGG
Organism: Pantoea sp. V106_11; assembly: GCF_029967885.1. Lineage (NCBI taxonomy): Bacteria > Pseudomonadati > Pseudomonadota > Gammaproteobacteria > Enterobacterales > Erwiniaceae > Pantoea > Pantoea sp. V106_11. Next base: position 191,613 of record NZ_JASCAK010000020.1, on the reverse strand, counting down.
GATACCTGGTACCAGGGTTTCAAAATAGTTTTTTGCCAGCAGGATGTTGATCATCGGCATGAACAGGTAGTCCAGCAGCGATGACCAGCCCACCATAAAACCGACGTGCGGACTGATTGCCTTTTGAGCGTAGGTATAAGCGGAGCCCGCAGATGGGAAGCGGCGTACCAGCTTACCGTAACTCACGGCAGTGAACAGAATCGCAATCAGGGCGAAAGCATAGGCGGTGGCAACGTGACCATCGGTCAGGCCCGACACAATACCAAAGGTATCGAACAGGGTCATAGGCTGCATGTAGGCTAAGCCCATCATGACGACCGGAAGTAAAGTCAGCGTTTTTTTCAGTTGGGCACGTTGTGGTGCAGCAGAGGTATTAAGCGACATGCTTCAGTCCTCCTTGCGCAGCAACCTGACTGGGTTGATTCACAAGGATACTGCGCATTAAGCGACAGGGAGTAAGGTTTGCGGCAGCGGCGCCGTAGTCATCACGAAAACGTGTACCAGCCTGCGCTGGCAGTGTGTTAAACAACCCCATCTTTACATCCTCAATCTCACGCGGGTGCGTGTTTTCAGTGTTTATCTATCCGGGTACGCGCCCGGCCTCGTTTGTGTCAGTGAAAATTCACTCTGTTGTAACATGCAAAAAAATAACCGACGCGGTGAGCGTCGGTTATGTTCTGAATTTGCAGGAGGCGTATTTTGCCCCAACCCAACGCATTATTTCAAGACGTTGTCGCAGAGAATGCAAAAAATTAATCAGGCATTCTTTAACATCCAGTCGATTTCTGTGGCAGTGATTAACCTTTCAAACTGCATTAGCTCATAATTTTTACAGCTAAACCACACTTTGGCAAATTTCTCACCCAGTAATTTTTGTAAAGGATAGCTGCTTTCAAACTCGGTAAGGGCATCACTTTGACGGATGGGTAACGCTAACCCTTCCGCCTCGTGACCATTGCCTTTAACCGGCTGCGGCAAAGGCAGTTGCGTATCCAGACCGTGCAACATGCCAGCTAAAATCGCGGACATCACCAGATAGGGGTTAGCATCCGCTCCCGCCACTCGATACTCGATTCGGCGGCTTTCAAGATCCCCACAGGGAATGCGCAACGCCACCGTGCGGTTGTTATGGCCCCACGAGGCCTGCAACGGCACGTACGCCTCCGGGACAAAACGGCGGAAGGCATTGACGTTAGGGGCTAGCAACGCCATGGAGGCCGGCATTAAATCGATCATACCGGCCAGGGTTCGCTTCAGCAGCGGAGAGTCGCTGCCGTCGTCGCAGGCAAAGGCGTTGTGATCGGCCGCGTCCAGCATACTGATGTGTACGTGCATCCCACTGCCCGCATAGTCTTCATAGGGCTTCGCCATAAAGGTAGCGGTCATACCGTGATTCTCAGCCACCTGCCGGATAAGGCGCTTAAGCTGAATGGCATGATCGCAGGCGCTCAGGACATCCCGGGTGTGATGCAGGTTAATTTCAAACTGCCCCGGTGACGCTTCCGCCAGCGCGCCGTCGGCAGGAATGCCCTGCAGGCGGGCCAGGGTATCGATATCCCGTAAGACTTCAGAGAAGTGATCAAGATTGTCCAGGGAATAGACCTGGCTCTGCATATTGCGATCGTCGCTGCCCGGTGCGCAGGGCGGCTGAATAAAACCTTCCGCGTCGCGCTTTTTATCGACCAGATAGAACTCCAGCTCTACCGCTACCACCGGAAACAGTCCACGGTTACGCAGCTGTTGCCACAGCCGGTTCAGGACATTTCGGGGTTCAACGTCAAAGGGAGTGCCATCTTGGTTGCACATGGTTAGCAGCAGTTGTGCAATGTGTTGCGGATCGGCGGCGGAGGGAACGAGCGTGCCGGGAACAGGAAGGCAAAGATTATCGGGCTCACCGAGGGATTGTCCCAGTCCGGCCTCTTCAACGGTGTTGCCAAGAATATCCATGGCAAAGACCGAGGCGGGAAAGTAGCAGCCCTTTTCCAGCTTAGCCAGCGCGGAGACGGGAATACGCTTACCGCGAAAAACACCATTTAAATCATTAAGTAAAATATCAACGTACTGGGTTTCAGGGTGGCGCTCCAGCCAGTTTTTAACCTCTTGCTGGAACGCGCTGGTTCGTCTCTCTTCACTGTGCAACGTGAAGTCTTCTACTTCTACCAGGTTAGTCATGATTTCATCCGCCTTTAACCACAAAATGGGAGTGCGTAATGCTCAAAAAAACCGCCACACCTCTAACATAGCGCTAACACAAAAAGTGTGCAAATGTAACAAATCTGTTTGAAGATCCGGCAGTGGGTTGCTAGATTGACAAAATATTGCACACTTAACCATCAGATATGCCCTTTTCGTCAAATATTTCGAACAGCTGTTGAGGGGGAAAGATGGGCATTATTTTTGACAAGCCGTTGATCGGCGTAGTGATGTGTCAGACGCATCATCACGGGCATCCGGTTCAGTCGGTGCACAATAAATATCTTGATGCCGTCGTTACCGCCGGTGGCGTGCCGCTTGCGCTGCCTCATCAGCTTATGGCTGCCCCTCATCTATCAGAAAACGCTATGGCTGCGCTGGACGGAATTTTACTGACCGGCAGCCCCAGCAACCTTGAACCCTGGCTGTATGGTGAAGCAGGCGAAGAACCCGACGCGGATGTCGGACGGGACAGGCTGGCCTTTAATCTGATCACACACGCCGTGGGTAAGCAACTCCCGCTCTTTGGCATCTGCCGCGGCATGCAGGAGCTGGTGGTAGCCAACGGCGGCGCACTTTACCGTCATCTTAATCAGCATCCACAGTTTCAGCGCCATCACGACGATGACGCTGCCCCGCTGTCGCAACAGTACGCACCTGCCCATGATGTGAATATTGAACCCGGAGGGCTACTGGCCGCGCTGCTCGGCCCGGCGCCGTTAATCGTGAATTCCGTTCATCATCAGGGGATACGCGAAACCGGGCCACAGCTGCGCATTGAAGCCCGGGCGCCAGATGGCCTGATTGAGGCGGTCAGCCTCAGCCGGCATCCTTTTGCGTTGGCAGTACAGTGGCATCCCGAGTGGCAGTTGAAACCCGCAACGCCGTCCTTTGCGCTGTTTAACGGCTTTATTCAGGCCGCGCGTCATTATCAACGGGAAAAGCAGCAATGAATGATGCGAATCAGGCTCCCGGACGTCGGCTGTCGCAAATTCGCCAGGCGATGGGATTATCTCAACGGCGCGTCGCTGAACTGGCTGGCCTGACGCACAGTGCCATCAGCACCATTGAGCAGGACAAGGTCAGCCCGGCGGTCAGCACGCTACAAAAACTGTTGAAAGTTTATGGTCTGTCGCTGTCGGAATTTTTCTCCGAACCTCACAGCCAGGATGCGCCCAACGTGGTTGTCCGGCCCGAGGATCTGCTGGAGATCGGCAGCCGGGGCGTTTCACTGAAGCTGATTGATAACGGCACCCCAAAGCGCGCCCTGGGCATGCTGCTGGAGACCTATCTTCCCGGTGCCAGTACCGGGGAAAAACTGCACCACGCGGGCGAAGAAACCGGTACGCTGCTGGAAGGTCAGATCGTTCTGGAGATAAACGGCCAGCAATTTCACCTGTCTGCCGGTGAGAGTTACGTCATTGATACCGGCCTGCCGCACAGCTTTACCAACCTTGCCGATGTGCCCTGCCGCATCGTCAGTGCCCATACGCCCGCCAATTTTTGATGGGGGCCGTCTGCCAAGGAGCTAAATATGAATTATGTGGAAAATTACTACACCGCAACAATGAATCCACATGCGCCCTGGCCAGTATTACAGGAAAGCATTCAGTGTGACGTCTGCATTATCGGCGCGGGCTTTACTGGCCTGTCAGCCGGTTTGTTTTTAACCGAGGCGGGCTATGATGTGGTACTGCTTGAAGCCGCACGGGTCGGTTTTGGTGCCAGCGGTCGCAACGGCGGACAGGCAGTGAACTCCTACAGCCGGGATGTAGATGTGATTGAACAGCGTTATGGCAAAGACACCGCGAAAATGCTGGGCAGCATGATGTTTGAAGGCGGGGATATTATCCGCGATCGTATCGATCGTTATGCGATCGCCTGCGACTACCGCCCGGGTGGCATTTTTGCCGCCTTTAATTCTCGTCAGATGGCGCATCTGGCGAAACAAAAAGCGGCCTGGGCGCGCTATGGCAATCATGAGCTGGAACTGCTGGACGAACGGGGCATTCGGCGGGAAGTCGCGACAGAACGCTATGTCGGCGGATTACTCGACAAACGTGGTGCGCATCTGCATCCACTGAATCTGGCGCTGGGCGAAGCCGAAGCGATTCGTCGTCACGGCGGACGCATTTATGAGCATTCTGCTGCGTTAAGCGTTGACTATGGTGCGCCAAACCGGGTGAAAACAGCACAAGGTGAAGTGCGTGCCACTTTTCTGATCTTCGCGGGTAACGCCTATTTACCTTCGGAGCTGGAACCACGCCTGAGCCGGAAAAGCATGCCGTGCGGCTCGCAGATTATCGCGACCGAACCGCTGTCACGGGATCGGGCGCTTGCGCTGTTACCCAATAACTATTCGGTCGAGGACTGTAACTATCTGCTGGATTATTTCCGCCTGACCGCAGATAACCGCCTGCTATACGGCGGCGGCGTCGTTTACGGCGCGCGGGAACCTGGCGACGTGGAGAAAATGATCCGTCCCAAGATGCTGCGCACCTTTCCGCAGTTGCACAACGTAAAAATTGATTTCGCCTGGAGCGGCAATTTTTTGCTGACGCTGTCGCGCATGCCGCAGTTTGGTCGGCTGGAAAACAACGTTTATTTTATGCAGGGCGACAGCGGTCACGGCGTCACCTGTACTCACCTTTCCGGCAAGCTTATCAGCGAAGTGCTGCGCGGCGATGCGGAGCGCTTCGACGCCTTTGCGAAGCTTCCGCATCTGCCCTTCCCTGGCGGACGGCGGTTTAAAGTGCCACTGACGGCGATGGGCGCCGCATGGTATGCGCTGCGCGACAGGCTCGGCGTGTAAATACCGGGTTGCGCGTGCAGGGCAGCGCCAGCGTTATTCCAGCGGCATTTTTTGGGGATCGTCGTAGCGGTACTCAAAACCCAGCTCATGACAGATACGCGAACCGTCTATCAGCTTACCGCTGTCGTCACTCGCCTCGGCGGCGAAAGTCGGCGGCGTCATACCGAGCTGGCGTGACACGCCGGGATAAAAGTGCGCGCGGGACGGATGTTTCAGAGAGCACAGGTTAAAGGTCCGGCCGCCCCTGGGCGTTTGCAGCAGCAGCATGATCGCTTCCACCACATCATCAAGGTGAACCAGATTGACCCCGTGGGAACCGTTGGGTAGCGCCTGCTTACCGGCCAAAAAACGTCCCGGATGACGCTTAGGCCCCACCAGCCCCGCCAGACGCAGAACATCCACGCTGGTACCGGGCAGATCGTGCAGCCAGTTTTCCAGATCCACCAGCGTTTTGCCCGCTGTGGTTTCCGGCTGCAGCAGGCTTTTTTCCGTTTTGATCCCCGAACTGCCGCCGTACACGGAGGTTGAGCTGGTGAAAATAATGCGCGGTACGCTATGGGCCAACGCCGTGTCTACCACGTTTTGTACCGCCTGAACGTAGGCGTCCCCGCCCTCTGCCGTGCGACTGGCGGGTAAGGTAACGACCAGGGCGTCAACGTCGAACAGCACATCCAGATCTTCAGCATCGCAGATAAGGTCGGGCGTCAGTTCCAGTTGAAACGCGTCTAACCCGCAGCGACGCGCGGCTTCAACGCCATCCGGCGTGGTTTTGCTGCCGGTCACCTGCCAGCCTCGGGCGCTCAACGCCATGGCTAACGGCATGCCTAGCCAACCCAGTCCTACTATTGCGACCTTTTTCATGTTGTCTCCTGCTGCAGACTCAAAGATTCTCCCATCTTAAGCTCCCCCTGAGTTGCAAACCAGTTCAAAGTGTTTCGGCGCTTTGCGAATATCAACATTAAAAAAGAGTTGCCAATTTCAACTATCTTCGTTAGGTTAATTCCACACAAATGAATAAGATTTCATTAATCGAGAATTTTATGACACGCGTTCAGTTCAACCATCATCACCACCATCACCCTGACTAGTCTTTCAGGCGATGTGTGCTGGAAGACGTCTAGGATCTTCCAGTGGTGCGAACGCAAGAGAACCCCCGGAAGATCGTCTTCCGGGGGTTTTTTTATGGGCTGACGCAAATCAATCATTCAGGACAGGTCAATCAAGGGGACAGGAACGATGTTAGACAATAGCCGTTTACGCATAGCTATGCAGAAATCAGGTCGATTAAGCGATGATTCACGCGAGCTCCTGGCGCGCTGTGGTATCAAAATTAATCTTCAGCAACAGCGTCTGATCGCCTTTGCGGAAAATATGCCTATTGATATCCTGCGGGTGCGCGATGACGATATTCCGGGACTGGTGATGGACGGCGTAGTGGATCTGGGCATTATCGGCGAGAACGTGCTGGAAGAAGAGATGCTGGACCGCCGCGCGCAGGGCGAAGACCCGCGTTACTTCACGCTACGTCGCCTGGATTTTGGCGGCTGCCGCCTGTCGCTGGCAATGCCGGTTGATGACGAATATACCGGCCCACAGTGCCTGAATAACGCCCGTATCGCCACCTCCTATCCTCACCTGTTAAAGCAGTACCTCGACAAGCAAGGCATCAATTTTAAATCCTGTTTATTAAACGGCTCGGTCGAAGTGGCCCCGCGTGCCGGTCTGGCCGACGCCATCTGTGATCTGGTGTCCACCGGCGCGACGCTGGAAGCGAACGGCCTGCGCGAAGTCGAAGTCATCTATCGCTCGAAAGCCGTGTTGATTCAGCGCGACGGCGAGATGCCAGCGGCCAAGCAGGAGCTGATTGATAAAATGATGACCCGTATTCAGGGCGTGATTAAAGCGCGAGAATCCAAATACATCATGCTGCACGCGCCGAGTGAGCGTCTGGAAGACGTGATCAGCCTGTTGCCTGGCGCCGAGCGCCCTACCGTTCTGCCGCTGGCGGGCGATGTCAGCCGCGTGGCGATGCACATGGTAAGCAGTGAAACGCTGTTCTGGGAAACCATGGAAAAACTCAAAGCGCTGGGTGCCAGTTCAATTCTGGTGTTGCCAATCGAAAAAATGCTGGAGTAAACGATGAGCAGAATCATGACGCCCGTGAACTGGGAAGCCTGCAGCAGCGAGGCGCAGCAGGCGCTGTTGGCACGCCCTGCGCTCGCCTCGTCTGAGAGCATCAGCCAGATCGTGCGCGATGTGTTGGTCAGAGTGAAAGAGGAAGGCGATGCGGCTTTACGAGAATTCAGCGCGCGCTTTGACAAGGTTGAAACAGACGACCTGCGCGTTACGCCACAGCAGATGCAGGCGGCCAGCGATCGCCTTGGTGACGAGCTGAAACAGGCGATGGCCGTGGCCATTGGCAATATTGAAACCTTTCACCGTGCGCAGATCCTGCCGCCGGTGGATGTGGAAACGCAGCCCGGCGTGCGCTGTCAGCAAATTACGCGCCCGATGAAATCGGTGGGCTTGTATATTCCGGGCGGTTCTGCCCCGCTGTTTTCTACCGTTCTGATGCTGGCTACCCCGGCGCGGATTGCGGGCTGTGGTCGCGTGGTGCTGTGCTCGCCCCCGCCGATTGCTGATGAAATTCTCTACGCGGCCAAACTTTGCGGTGTGGAAGAAGTGTTCCAGGTGGGTGGATCACAGGCGATTGCCGCCCTGGCCTTTGGCACCGAAAGCATCCCTAAGGTAGATAAAATTTTTGGTCCGGGCAACGCGTGGGTTACCGAAGCCAAACGTCAGGTCAGCCAGTGCCTTGATGGCGCGGCGATTGATATGCCCGCTGGCCCGTCGGAAGTGCTGGTGATTGCCGATGAAGGTGCCACACCGGCCTTCGTTGCCTCTGATCTGCTGTCGCAGGCGGAACACGGCCCTGACTCGCAGGTGATTTTACTGACGCCTTCGCTGGCGCTGGCCGAGCGCGTCGCCGAGGCGGTGGAGGATCAGCTGGCCCAGTTGCCACGTGCGGCGACAGCCCGCCAGGCACTGGAAAGCAGCCGCCTGATCGTCGCCCGGGATATGCAGCAATGCATTGCGATCTCCAACCGCTATGGTCCGGAGCACCTGATTCTGCAAACCCGCACGCCACGGGATCTGGTGGAACAGATTACCAGCGCCGGTTCGGTTTTCCTGGGCGACTGGTCACCGGAATCCGCAGGAGATTATGCTTCGGGCACCAACCACGTGCTGCCGACCTACGGCTACACCGCGACATGCTCCAGCCTGGGCCTGGCCGACTTTCAGAAACGCATGACGGTACAGGAGCTGACGCCGCAGGGCTTCCTGAACCTGGCGGCGACCATCGAAACCCTGGCGGCCGCTGAACAGCTGCACGCCCACAAAAATGCCGTCACGTTGCGCGTTGCCGCACTCAAGGAGCAAGCATGAGTCAGGAAATTGAACAGCTGGCACGCGCCAACGTGCGTGCGCTGACGCCCTATCAGTCAGCTCGCCGCCTGGGGGGCAATGGCGATGTCTGGCTGAATGCCAACGAATTCCCGCTGCCGGTGCCCTTCGAGCTGTCGCAGCAAACCCTGAATCGCTACCCGGAGTGCCAGCCGAAACAGGTTATCACCCGCTATGCGGCCTATGCCGGGCTTACGCCAGAGCAGGTACTGGTCAGCCGTGGTGCAGATGAAGGCATTGAGCTGCTGATGCGTGCCTTCTGCGAGCCGGGCAAAGATGCCATTCTTTTCTGCCCGCCGACCTACGGCATGTACAGCGTCAGTGCCGAAACCATCGGCATTGAATACCGTACCGTTCCGGCGCGGGAAGACTGGCAGTTAAACCTGCCCGCCATCGCCGAACAGCTGGACGGCGTGAAAGTCGTCTATATGTGCAGCCCGAATAATCCCACCGGTAACCTGATCGATCAGGACGCTATCCGTCAGCTGCTGGCTATGACCGCCGGAAAAGCCCTGGTGGTGGCGGATGAAGCCTATATTGAATTCTGTCCCGAGGCGACGCTGGCGGGCTGGTTAAAGGATTACCCGCACCTGGTGATCCTGCGTACGTTATCAAAAGCCTTCGCGCTGGCGGGCCTGCGCTGTGGCTTTACGCTGGCCAATAAGACGGTTATCGATCTGCTGATGAAAGTTATTGCGCCCTATCCGCTTGCCACCCCGGTCGCCGACGTGGCAGGCCAGGCACTGAGCGAAGAAGGCATTGCCCTGATGCGTCAGCACGTAGCCGAGCTGAATGCCAATCGCAGCTGGCTGTTTGAGCAGTTACCGCGGATTCGCGCGGTCGAGCAGGTATTTCCCAGCGAAACCAACTATATTTTGGTGCGCTTTACTGACTCGCCCAGGGTATTTAAAACCTTGTGGGATCAGGGCATTATTTTGCGTGACCAAAACAAGAACCCCGGCCTTGCAGGCTGTCTGCGTATCTCTGTAGGAACCCGAACAGAGTGCGAGCGCCTGATCGCCGCGCTGCAAGCCTTATCTCTGGAGTAAGCATGAGTCAGAAGACCCTTTTTATTGACCGCGACGGCACGATTATCTCTGAACCTCCGCAGGATTTTCAGGTAGATCGGATGGATAAGCTGGCGTTCGAACCTGATGTTGTCCCCGCCTTACTGGCATTACAGGACGCGGGCTATCAGCTGGTCATGATCACCAATCAGGACGGCCTGGGCACGGACAGTTTTCCTCAGGCCGATTTTGATGGCCCGCATAATCTGATGATGCAGATTCTGGCTTCCCAGGGCATTCGCTTTAGCGATATTTTGATCTGTCCCCATAAGCCAGAAGATGACTGCGACTGCCGCAAGCCAAAAACCAAAATGGTGGAAGCCTGGCTGGCAGAGGGCGCTCTCGACACGGCTCAGAGCTATGTGATTGGCGACCGTCAGACCGATATTCAGCTGGCCGAGAATATGGGCATTCAGGGTATTCGCTATGGTGCAGAAGGTCAGGACTGGAAGGCCATTCAGCAGCAGCTGACGCAACGCGATCGTTACGCACTGGTGCAGCGCAACACCAAAGAAACCCAGGTTCGCGTTGAACTGTGGCTGGATCGCGAAGGCGGCAGCAAGATTAACACCGGTGTGGGCTTCTTTGACCACATGCTGGATCAGATTGCGGTGCACGGCGGCTTTCGCATGAATATCGAAGTGAAAGGCGATCTGTATATAGACGACCACCACACGGTTGAAGATACCGGTCTGGCGCTGGGCGAGGCATTGCTGAAAGCCCTGGGCGACAAGCGCGGCATTGGCCGTTTTGGTTTTGTGCTGCCAATGGACGAGTGCCTGGCGCGCTGCGCGCTGGATATCTCTGGTCGTCCACATATCGAATTCAAAGCCGAATTCAGCTACCAGCGCGTGGGCGATCTCAGCACGGAGATGGTGGAACATTTCTTCAGTTCGCTGTCCTACGCCATGATGAGTACCCTGCATCTCAAGACGAAAGGTAAAAACGACCATCACCGCGTAGAGAGCTTGTTCAAAGCCTTCGGCCGCACGCTGCGCCAGGCCATTCGCGTTGAGGGAAATACCCTGCCGAGCTCGAAAGGAGTGCTCTGATGAACGTGGTGATCCTGGATACGGGCTGTGCCAACCTGTCGTCGGTAAAATGGGCTGTTGAGCGTCTGGGCTACGCGCCGGAAGTCAGCCGTCATCCTGACGTGGTGCTGCGCGCCGATAAGCTGTTTTTGCCGGGCGTGGGCACCGCGCAGGCCGCGATGAACCAGCTGCAGGAGCGCGAGCTGATTGAGCTGGTCAAGGCCTGTACGCAACCGGTATTGGGTATTTGTCTGGGTATGCAACTGCTGGGCAGCCACAGTGAAGAGAACGGTGGCGTGCCGACGCTGGGCATTATCGACCATCCTGTCTCGCTGATGGATACACAGGGATTACCGCTTCCCCACATGGGCTGGAACCAGATTACCGCTCAGGCGGGCAATCATCTGTTTCGCGGCATCGACGAAGGCAGCTATTTCTATTTCGTCCACAGCTATGCCATGCCGGTGAATGCCAGCACGATTGCCCAGTGCCACTATGGCCAGGCCTTTACCGCCGCAGTGCAGAAAGATAACTTCTTTGGCGTGCAGTTCCACCCGGAACGCTCTGGCAAAGTGGGCGCACAGTTGCTGAAAAACTTCCTGGAGATGTGATGATTATCCCCGCTTTAGATTTAATCGATGGCAAGGTCGTGCGCCTCCATCAGGGTGATTATGCGCAACAGCGTGATTACGGCAGCGATCCGCTGCCCCGGTTGCAGGACTACGCCGGCCAGGGGGCAACGGTATTGCACCTTGTTGATCTGACCGGTGCCAAAGATCCGGCTAAACGCCAGATTGCCTTACTGAAGAAGTTGCTCAACGGCGTTGAGGCGGTCGTGCAGGTTGGCGGCGGTATCCGTAACCGGGATGACGTAAAAGCGTTGCTGGATGCCGGTGCCAGCCGGGTGGTGGTCGGTTCGACTGCCGTCAAACAGCCTGAGGAAGTCAAAGCCTGGTTTAACGAATTTGGTCCGGACGCCATCGTGCTGGCGCTGGACGTCCGCATCGATGCGGCGAACCGCAAAGAGGTCGCCATCAGCGGCTGGCAGGAAGCGTCCGGTATCACGCTGGAAGAGGTCATCGAACAGTTTCAGCCCGTTGGCCTGAAGCATGTTCTGTGCACAGATATTTCCCGTGACGGTACGCTCAGCGGCTCTAACGTCGACCTGTATAAAGAAGTGACCGCACGTTTTCCGCAGATCGCGTTTCAGTCTTCGGGCGGTATTGGTGAACTCAGTGATATTGCCGCCTTACGCGGTAGCGGCGTTCAGGGCGTGATTGTCGGACGTGCGCTGCTGGAAGGCAAATTTACAGTTTCGGAGGCAATAGCATGCTGGCAAAACGGATAATTCCCTGTCTTGATGTACGCGACGGTCAGGTGGTTAAGGGCGTTCAGTTTCGCAACCATGAAATTATTGGCGATATCGTGCCGCTGGCGCAGCGCTATGCGGAAGAAGGTGCCGATGAACTGGTGTTTTATGATATCACCGCCTCATCGGACGACCGCGTTGTAGACAAAAGCTGGGTTTCACGCGTGGCGGAGGTTATCGACATTCCTTTCTGTGTGGCCGGCGGCATTAAAACCCCGGAAGATGCGGCCCGGATTCTGGAGTTTGGCGCGGATAAAATCTCCATTAACTCCCCTGCTCTGGCCGATCCTTCGTTGATTACCCGCCTGGCTGACCGCTTTGGCGTGCAGTGCATTGTGGTGGGCATTGATACCTGGTTCGATGATGCCAGCGGTAAATATCACGTTAACCAGTATACGGGCGATGAATCCCGGACGCGCGTCACCCAATGGGAAACGCTGGACTGGGTACAGGAAGTGCAAAAGCTGGGCGCAGGCGAAATTGTCCTGAATATGATGAATCAGGACGGCGTACGCAACGGCTATGACCTGGTGCAGCTCAAGAAAGTCCGTGACGTGTGCAAGGTGCCGCTGATTGCTTCTGGCGGAGCCGGTACCATGGCCCACTTCCTTGAGGCCTTTGAGCAGGCCAACGTTGACGGAGCCCTTGCGGCCTCGGTGTTTCACAAACAGATTATTAATATCGGCGAGCTGAAACGCTTTCTGATCGACAACGGTGTGGAGATTCGCGCGTGTTAACTGAACAACAGCTGTCCCGGTTAGACTGGGAAAAGACCCAAGGCATGATGCCGGTTATCGTCCAGCACAACGTGTCGGGTGAAGTTCTGATGCACGGTTATATGAATCAGGATGCGCTGAATAAAACCCTGCAGGACGGTAACGTGACGTTTTTCTCACGCACCAAAAACCGCTTGTGGACCAAGGGGGAAACCTCAGGCCACTTTTTGCAGGTCGTCAGCATCACGCCGGACTGCGACAACGACACGTTGCTGGTGCTGGCGAACCCGATTGGCCCAACCTGCCACTTAGGCACCTCCAGCTGCTTCTCGCCTGCTGCACCGGACTGGACGTTCCTTTATCAGCTGGAACAACTGCTGGCCTCGCGCAAAAGTGCCGATCCAGACAGCTCTTACACCGCGAAACTCTATGCCAGCGGCACCAAGCGCATCGCGCAGAAAGTCGGTGAAGAAGGCGTGGAGACCGCACTGGCGGCGACGGTGAACGATCGCGAAGAGCTGACTAACGAAGCCTCGGATCTGATCTATCATCTGCTGGTTCTGCTGCAGGACCAGGATTTAGATCTCAGCACGATCATCAGTAATCTGCGCGCCCGTCATAAATAACGGTGCAATATACTGCTCAGAATTCCACTTTTATGCGGATTCTGAGCAGTATCCTTCTCAAAAAATTAATTAAACGCTATTATTGAGCATAATGTTGCTCAACAGGAGTTGTCATGCTCACACTCCAGCTGTTTATTAAGGGCCGCTGGCATGATGCTGCCCAGCTCAATATCCAACATCCCCACCAGGGACGTGAAAGTCCCGCTTTACTCGCCTATAACTTTGACTACGCTGTTGAATATCTTGATCGGAATGATTATGCCAGCTGCAGTCTGAATTACCCGGTCATGCTTATTGGCAGCTATGCGGCTCGTCCGTGGTTTACCTTTCTGGATGACATTATGCCTGCAGGTGCCAGTAGACGTTACTGGATTCAGCAGCTTGGGTTACAGGGAAAGTCTGCCGCTGAGCAGGATTTCTGGTTGCTGAAATCTGGCACAATTGCACCAGTGGGAAACCAGCGCATCAAAGAGTCGATACCCGCGTTACCCGCGCAAAGTCAGCTACGTGACCGACGTTTTCCGTCTGAATGGGCCATCGAACGTGACAGTGATTTTCTGGCGTACGCTCAGCAAATGGGTGCAGCCAGCGGTGGAGCGACCGGGGCTGGCGGTGAAGCGCCAAAACTCTTATTGCGCTATACGCCACAGGATGAGGTATGGATAGATACTTGGCAGGATGATGTACACAATCAGGATGTGCATTATCTGGTGAAGTATCCGCGCGGTGCGCGCAGCGCGATCGATTGCGACATACTTCGCGCCGAATACCACTACTATCATGAATTAGCGTCGATGGGTTTCGACACCATTCCCTGTGAAAAAATGAAGTTGTGTGAAGGTAGCCGTTATCCTTCCTTATGGTTACCCCGCTTTGATGTGTCTTACATCGCGGGCGAAAAAGTGATGTATGGTCTGGAATCTGTCTATTCAATAATGCGAAAACCGCCAGGCAGCTATCTCAATCATTTTGAGGTAATTAGCACGCTGATTACACACCTTAATCCTGACAGACGCGCGCAAGAGGCGTTCGTCATTGAGTGGGTAAAACGTGACATGCTGAATATTGCGTTTGGCAATTCTGATAATCATGGTCGTAACAGCGCGATTCTGAAAAAGGATACCGGCATGTGGCTTGCACCCATCTATGATTTTGCGCCGATGAAAGCGGATCCTGAAGGCGTGGTACGCACGACGCAATGGGGGGCGCCTTTTGAGGAGGGGGGACAATATCAATGGCAACAGATTGCTGCCGCATTGGATGACCTGGTGCCATCGGACAGATTACTGGCTGAGCTGGCCGTACTGGCCCGACAGCTTATCGGACTCAAAGAGCGTCTGCTTCAGCGAGGTATACCAGCATCAATTCTGACTATGCCGGCTCTTGGCTTTGATTATCTGGATCAGCGTATTGAAGGCTGGCAACTATGAAGAAAACGCTGTCACCGTTTGAACGTGAGGCAATGCTGCTAAACCTTCTTCAGCAGTTTCTTGAAGAAAAATTGTCACAGGGTGAACTCCTGATGCAGCTTCGCAAAAACGTGCTGGGATTTTCACAGGAACGCTATGCAGCGCTGGCAGGGATTAGCCGCCGGACACTATCAGATATCGAGCAGGACAGAGAAAATACGACCCTGAGTACGCTCAACCGGGCCTTAAGACCGCTGGGTCTGAAAACTGGCGTGCTACCGCGTCAACCACATATGCTGCAGACGCTGATGCTGCAACTCACTGCTCAGGAAGAGAACCGTGACTACTCATGAAAAATTAATTGCCCTACTCGACCAAAATCGCGCACGTTATCGCCTGATGCAGCACGAAGCGACCGGCAAATGTGAAGCGGTGGCAACGATTCGTGGCACGGAAATCGGTCAGGGTGCAAAGGCGTTGGTGTGCCATGTGAAAGGCAATGGGATCAAACAGCATGTTCTGGCGGTACTGCCCGCCGACCAGCAGGCCGATCTCAGTAAAGTGGCCTTAGCGGTGGGAGGACGTCGGGCATCCCTTGCCTCGCCTGCGGAGGTCGATGCGCTGACGGGCTGTGTATTTGGTGCGATTCCCCCGTTTAGCTTTCATCCTGATTTACTGCCGATAGTCGATCCGCTGCTGTTTGAACGTTACGATGAGATTGCGTTTAATGCGGGCGTGCTGGACCACTCAGTGATCCTGAACATCAAGGATTACCGTGCACTTTGTGGGGCTAACACTGTGAAAATCATCCTCTAATTGCCATCATCCCGGTCGAAAGGTACTCTGCGTAATACAACATTACGACAACAGAAGATCTGAACTATGGCAACGAAAACCCTCAAAATTCGCCTGCGCGCTGCGCTTGCACTGGCCGTGCTTGCTGGTTGCGCATTCGGCGCACAGGCAAAAATCGAACAGGTCCGCTTCGCCGTCGATCCCACCTATCCGCCTTTCGAATCAAAAACCCCGCAGGGCAAACTGGTAGGGTTCGATATCGACTTAGGCAACGCCCTGTGTGCACAAATGCAGGCGAAGTGCGTGTGGGTGGAAAGTCAGTTCGACGGCATGATCCCGGCACTTAAAGCCCGTAAATTCGATGCCATCCTGTCTGACATGGGCATTACAGAAGAGCGTTTGAAGCAAATAGACTTTACCCAGCCGCTTTACGATACCCACGCTCAGCTTATCGCACGCAAAGGGTCTGGCCTGTTACCGACGCCAGAGTCGCTGAAAGGGAAAACGGTGGGTGTTGAACAGGGCACTGTGCAGGAACGTTATGCCCGCGCAAAATGGCAGCCGCATGGCGTGACTGTGGTGCCTTACGGCGATCAGGCTCAGGTGGAAAGCGATTTAGTGGCCGGACGCCTTGACGCGGTCTTTACCGACGCGGCGCAGGCCGCCAATGGTTTTCTGAAACAGCCGCAGGGCAAAGATTTTGCGCTGGCAGGCCCGATTGTTCAGGATCCGATTATTGGACCGGGCACGGCGATTGGTCTGCGTAAAGGGGATGCCGAGCTGAAGACCGCGCTGGATACAGCCTTTGATGAAATTAAGAAAAATGGCACCTTTGATAAGATTCAGAAGCGCTATTTCTCAACCGATATTTCGATTCAGAAGTAACGTCATGGCGGGCTTTTTCGCTCTCCTGCCTGTGCAGGGCTATACTCAATGACTTTATGGGCGGCCCTTGTCGCCCTGAACCGACAAAAGGACATTAACACGGTATGTACCAACAACATCACCCCTTGTTAAGCGCCTCTCTCGGCACCCAGCGTGAAATTATCAGTTTCCATTTTGGCGATGACGCTACGCGACAGGTTTATATCCAGGCTGCCTTACATGGCGATGAAATACCTGGCATGGCGGTTGCGTGGTACCTGAAACAACGTCTGCAAACGCTGGAGTCAGCCGGACGGTTAAAAGCCTCTTTCACCCTGATCCCGGTTTCAAATCCTCTTGCGCTAGGCCAGCACTGGCATGGCACCCATTTGGGACGCTTCCATACGCAGACTGGACAAGACTTTAACCGTAAGTTTCCATCACTCGGCACCACGCTGGCTAACGATCTGGCTGGCGTACTGACGCCAAACGAAACCCAAAACAAGCGACTGATTCGTGATGCAATCGATCGCTACTACCGCGATACCGTACCGAAAACGGAGCTGGAAGCGCAGCGGTTCACGCTCATGCGCATGGCGAGCCAGGCGGATTTAATGATCGATCTACACTGCGACTGGGAAGCCCTGCCGCACCTCTATACCACACCGCACGCATGGCCTGCGGTCGAACCGCTGGCACGCTGGTTAGGTAGTGAAGTTCAGTTGCTGGCACAAGTTTCCGGCGGGGAGCCATTTGATGAAGCCTGTTGTGAGCCCTGGCTGACGCTGGCAGAGCGTTTTGCCGAACAGTTCCCCATGCCGCAGGGTTTATTACCCGTAACCCTTGAACTCCGTGGCGTAAGTGACGTGTCGCCAGAGCAAGCGGAACAGGATGCCGATGCGATTATCAGCGCGCTACAGGAATCGGGCTACATTACAGCCGATGAGGCGGCCGTTTCTGTCGAGGTCGCGGCACCGGTGATTGGCGGCGATGAGCTGGTATCCGTCGCCAGCGGAGGCGAAGATTTAGTCGGCGTTGATGAGAGCGGTACAGGACTCGGTGCTCCAGGTCTTGCTCAGGTTGCCGATGAAAGCAGGATTATTAAGCAGCGTCACACCGAGGGTACATCCGCCTCATCACCTGCGCTGAAAAATCCGCCCACCCCGCTTGCCGGTTGCGAATACGTTCACTCGCCCGTCTCGGGACTGATTCTGCATCGCAAACCGCTGGGTGCGCTTATCAGGCCAGGTGAAGTGGTCGCGGAGATTGTCGATCCGGTAACAGACCATATCACGCCACTGGTGGCGGAGTTCGGTGGGATACTTTATGCCCGGCACTGGGCCAGATTTGCCACGGCAGGGATGCTGGTGTTGAGGCTGGCGGGAGAGAAGTCGGTGCGGAGTGGAGATTTGTTGGTGCAATAAGGTAAAAACTACAATCTTTAATAAAAGTTCAGGATGTGGAGGTGATTTACAACCTACTCACAGATTTTATGAAAGTTCTTTTAATCCTGATGTTATTAAAATAGAAAAAGCTCATTTTACAATGAGCTTTTTCTAACAAGTACAATATCAGCCTGTCATTTTTAGAATTTCTAAATGCATCAATCGCCTTTATTATTTTTTCTTGTAACTGTGAAAAGCATTACGTGTAATAACAAACAATGCCCCAACAATTGCACCGCCTATGATAGCAAGAAATAATATAAGGGCCTTTTTAGGACTGTCTCGCCTAAATGGCAGATCCGCTTGAGAAATGTATCGATAGGATTGGAGGTTTTCAACCTCTACTTTTAGATGCGTCACAGCCAGCAAAGCGCGCTGAGCTTCATAATACTCTTTGCTATAATCAAGAGGTTTAGAATTCTCGTTTGTCACCATAGCATTCAGTGCATCAGTACCCAGTAAATATAAGGTATCATCAGAAAGAAAATCTGCCTGATTAACTTGCAGCTTATCCACGTTAGATTCCTGAGCAACTTTGAGAGCCTGTTTGATTACATCAAGTCGGTGCTCTTTTTGATTAATGGCAACCTGAGTATATGTATCGAGCGTATTTGTCAGCTCCCTGGTTTTCACGCCAAGGTTACGCTTAATATCATCACCATAATCTCTCACAACATCAGCATTAACATTATCAATATATTTTGAAAGTTGTGATTGTGCTTCTTTAGCCGTGCTTCCAACAAATGAGATATTGAGTGAATCATCTCTTCCTTTGATGGGTTCTACGCGTAACGACAAAGGCTCCTCAAGGTTAGCAAGTGCGCCTGACAAGGCATTTAGAGAAGCGCTGAATCGGCCAAACAGTTGATTTTGTAACCCACTTAATGAAGGTTTATCTTGTGGTGTATCTGCATATACAATAGCTAAGGCAGCATTATAGTTAGCAACCTGTCCTGCAGCGGGTAAGGTTACTGTAGCTTGCGATGTCCATTTTTCCTTAACCACACTCACATATACTATTGCTATAATAAGCGCCGTCATCATCCCAATGACAATAAATTTCTTACCTTGCCACAGCTGAAAAACAACATCTATTAAGTCAAGCTCATTGCTTGAAACAGAATTATTTTCATGGGCTGCTGACCCTTTATCTTTGGTGGAGATATTTTCATTCATAAAATTCAACTCGGGATAGACTGTTTCCAATCGCGTTATATGCAAAAAAGCGAACTAAAAAACGAAACCTCCCACAGGGAGGTTTCGTTATAAATCAATCTAACCATTCAGTATGGAAAACGCCATCTTTATCGATGCGCTTATAGGTGTGCGCACCAAAATAATCACGTTGAGCCTGAATCAGATTAGCAGGCAGAAACTCTGAACGATAGCTATCATAGTAGGCAATAGCGGCTGAGAAAGTCGGTGTTGGAATACCATTTTGTACGGCATAAGCAACCACATCACGCAGCGCCTGCTGGTACTGGTCAGCAATATCTTTGAAGTAAGGCGCCAGCAGGAGGTTAGCGATGCCCGCATTCTCTGCATACGCATCCGTAATTTTCTGCAGGAACTGCGCACGGATAATACAGCCAGCACGGAAAATCTTCGCGATTTCACCATACTGCAGATCCCAGCTGTTCTCGTCTGATGCTGCACGTAGCTGTGAGAAGCCCTGTGCATAAGAAACGATTTTACCCAAGTACAGCGCACGACGGACCTTTTCAATGAATTCAGCTTTATCGCCGGTAAAAGCTTTAGCCTGAGGACCGTTCAGAACTTTTGAGGCCGCGACACGCTGAGTCTTCAGTGAAGAAAGATAGCGCGCAAACACAGATTCGGTAATCAGCGACAGCGGCTCACCGAGATCCAGTGAACTCTGGCTGGTCCATTTACCCGTACCTTTGTTGGCTGCTTCATCAAGAATGACATCAACCAGGTAGTGACCTTCTTCATCTTTCTTAGTGAAAATGTCCTTGGTGATATCGATCAGATAACTGCTCAGTTCACCGTTATTCCACTCAGTAAAAGTTTCAGCCAGTTCTTCATTGTTCAGGCCGAGCGCCCCTTTCAGCAGAGCATAGGCTTCGGCAATCAGCTGCATATCGCCGTATTCGATACCGTTATGAACCATCTTAACGTAATGGCCAGCACCGTCCGGACCGATATAAGAGACGCAAGCCTCACCGTCCTCAGCACGTGCAGCAATCTTATCAAGAATAGGCGCAACCAACTCATACGCTTCTTTCTGGCCACCAGGCATGATTGAAGGCCCTTTCAGTGCCCCCTCTTCGCCGCCGGAAACACCGGTACCGATGAAGTTGAATCCCTGATCCGAAAGTTCTTTATTGCGACGGATGGTGTCTTTATAAAAGGTATTACCCCCATCGATCAGGATATCACCCTTATCAAGATGGGGAGTTAAAGAGGCAATCGTCTTATCTGTTGCCTCTCCTGCTTGTACCATCAGAAGGATACGACGCGGCTTTTCCAGTGAATTGACAAACTCTTCAACGGTATAAAAAGGCGCAAGCTTCTTCCCTGGATTCTCAGCAATCACTTCATCAGTCTTCTCACGTGAGCGGTTAAAGACAGAAACGGTGTAGCCGCGGCTCTCAATGTTAAGAGCCAAGTTGCGTCCCATTACTGCCATACCTACAACACCGATTTGTTGCTTCGACATATCTACTCCTGTCTTGATGTGAAATCAGCAGTACATGACTGCTTTCAATGTGTTGACATGTTATCCCATGATAACGAGATGAGGGAAGTAATTGATGGTTTCAGCATATATCTTTGAACCACGAAAACTTAAATTTATAGATGTACTAAACACAACTAAACTAAAAGAAACTTTTGACTTTAGGGCTAATTTGATGGATTTAAAAGGTCCAATACTTCAGAAGTTTTAGATTGCATCAATTGAATATTGCCTCGTGATTCTACATTCAAACGCACCACAGGCTCCGTATTCGATCTTCTCAAATTAAAACGCCATGTTCCAAAATCAAGACTAATACCATCAGTAAAGTCTTTACTTTCTGCAATATCTTTGTAGTGCCCGAGCACACGTTCGATCGATGCGTCTGGATCAGCTAATTTTATATTGATTTCACCAGAAGAAGGATAGGCGGCGATCCTTTCTGAAACCAGTTCGCCTAAAGAGACGTTTTTAAGACTAACCAGTTCAGCGATCAACAACCACGGGATCATTCCACTATCACAATAAGCAAAATCTTTGAAATAGTGATGCGCGCTCATCTCTCCACCATAAATTGCATCTTCTTTGCGCATGCGTTCTTTAATAAATGCATGGCCTGTCTTAGACATGATCGCCTGCCCCCCAACGGAGGTAACAATGTCAATAGTGTTCCATGTCAACCGAGGATCGTAGATTACTTTTTCGCCAGGATTTTTCTTGAGGAAAGCCTCAGCAAGTAATCCAACGATGTAATAACCTTCAATAAATCTTCCTTTTTCATCGAAGAAAAAGCAGCGATCGAAATCGCCATCAAAGGCTATGCCAAAGTCGGCGTTATGCTCTATAACAGCTTTTTGCGTATCTTCACGACATTCAGGCAAGAGTGGATTCGGAATCCCATTTGGGAAATGGCCGTCGGCATTATGGTGAATTTTGATTATTTCGACAGGTACATTATTTTCTACGAATCTTTTTTCGATAGCATCAATGACATGCCCTGCTACACCGTTACCGCTATTGACTACCAACTTCAGGGGTTTTAAGTTCTTGAGATTGATACTACTTATGATATGAGAAACATATTCGTTAAGTGTTGATATTTTTGAATAAGTCCCTTTAGCGCCACTCTCAACAGGACTAAAAATAGCGGACTCAGCAAGGGACTGAATCTCTCTCAAGCCGGTGTCACCACTAACGGGCTTTGCGCCTGCCCGGACAAGCTTCATACCATTATAATTTATAGGATTATGGCTCGCCGTTACTTCAATACCGCCATCGCAGCCTAAGTGAAATGTGGCAAAGTAAATTTCTTCAGTACCAACCATACCCAGATCAAGTACATTAACCCCTGAATCCTGGAGGCCCTGGGCAAGAGCAAGTTTAAGCTCTTCACTTGTAAGTCTTACATCGCCCCCTACAACCACTGTTTTAGGTTGTAAAAACTGGCCGAAAGCGCGGCCTATCTTATAAGCAATATCATTATTAAGTTCGTCGCCAAGTTTCCCACGAATATCGTATTCTTTAAAACAAGTTAATTTTTTCATATTATTACTTGATGAATTGAGGAAGTTTAGAAAGATTTTTACATATCAGAACAACTGGCCAGAACAAGCCATTTTTTTTGATAACATCAATATCTTCTCTGGATTTCTTAATAATGTTGCTGAGTGACCGATTGCTTTCTCCGCCCACCCTCATCGAAATCAGAACTTTTGGGAGATAAAATACTGAGGCTTTGTGAACATATAAATATCGCAACAAGGAGTCATAATCTGCTGAGATTCTGTATGAAATATCAAATGCACCCCACTCATCATATTTTTTCTTTTTCATATAGAAAGTGGGATGCGGGGGCATCCATCCAAATTTGAGTTTTCTAATATCGAAGATACCACTATGCCATTTACGAACTACTTTATGCATGTCCTTTTGAGAAACATAATTAAGGTCAGAATAAACAGCATCAACATTATTATTACTAAAGCTATTTACAATATCCGATACCGCGGAAGGATATGAAAAAACATCATCCGAGTGAAGAAAACCTACAATATCACCTGTCGAATGAAGGATGCCTTTATTTAAAGCATCATAAATACCTTTATCCGGTTCGCTAATAATTTTAGCAATCCGTGAACTGTGTTCTTGTGCAACAGTGAGTGTGTTATCCTTAGATCCGCCATCAATAATAATAAACTCGATGTTATCATAATCTTGAGACTCTAATGATAAGATAGTATCTTTGATTGTTTTTTCACTATTATAAGTTGCTGTAATTATAGAAACTTTCATTCTTAATATCCTGTCCCGTCATCACCAATACGGATGACATCGTCTTCAGACAAGTATGTTCCTGTACGGACTTCAATGATCTCAAGAGGAAGAACACCAGGATTTTCGATAGCGTGCGCTTCACCTATAGGTATATATATGGATTCGTTTTCAGTAATTAGATAGCTTTGCTCGCCTTTATATACTCTTGCAGTACCAGATACAACAATCCAGTGTTCAGCACGATGATGATGAATTTGCGTTGCAGTGCGCTGCCCCTGTTTTATAGTCAATTTCTTAACATGAAAACGGGCACCTTCGCTTATAGTATCATGTGAACCCCATGGTCTGAATACCTCACGGTGCTGCAGATGTTCACAACGGTCATCAATTTTTAACTGTTGAACAATATCTTTAACGCCCTGGACTTTATCTTTATGTGCAATTAACACTGCATCTTTAGTTTCGACAACGACTAAATTATCAATTCCAACAGTAGCAACAAGCTTATTTTGAGAATATATATAACTATTGGATGTATCTGAAGTAACGACATCACCTCTGATAGCATTGTCATTTTTATCTTTAGTGTTTATTTCCCATAAAGCAGACCATGAACCTACATCACTCCATGCAGCATTCATTGGAACCAGGACAGCGTCCTGGGTTTTTTCCATTACAGCGTAGTCAACCGATTCATCTGGGCAATTTTTGAATGCGGCGTCATCTAAACGTATAAAATCAAGATCGGTATGTTGACCAAGTAAGGCTTTTTCACAATGTTCTAAAATTTCTTTATGAAACTTTCTTATTTCTTTTAAGAACACAGAGGCGCGAAATAAAAACATTCCGCTATTCCAATAATACTTTCCAGATGACAAGTACTCTTGAGCAGTTTCAAGATTTGGTTTTTCTACGAAAGAATCTACCTTAAAAGAGTAATCATTTACATTAGCGCCTTGCTTGATATAACCATATCCCGTTTCAGGGCGGTCAGGTACAATACCAAATGTCACCAGCTTACCAGACTCAGCAAGAGGAATAGCATTTTCAACTGCGGTTAAAAATGCTTGCTCATCCTTAATTACGTGATCTGCAGCCAGTACTAACATAACAGGATCGTCTAAGTTCTTAACTGCCTGTAATGCAGCTAATGTTATTGCAGGTGCTGTATTTCGTCCCACAGGCTCCAGGAAAATCCCTCCATGTTTTATATTATGTTGCCTGAGTTGCTCAGCGACAATAAACCTGTGCGATTCGTTACATATCAAATAAGGTGAAAGATGAGGCAAAGATTCAACACGCTTAATCGTTTCCTGCAGCATGGTTGCATCAGAGGTAAGTGCAAGAAATTGCTTAGGATATAATGTTCTCGATAATGGCCATAAACGACTACCCGAACCTCCAGCCATAATAACAGGTAACAATTTTACTGACATAAGATCAATGCCTTTCTTGAAAATAGTTTTTAGTATAGGTGTGAACGGAATCAGAAACTAAAAGTTCTTCTTTGCTGAACCATTTAAATTTCGCATGCTGTATGTCAGGCATACTTTCTGAATCAGATACATTAAATATAGCGTAAGCGAGAACAATATAATGCGTTGTAACATCATCACTGACGAATGAATCGTCATAATGATGTTCATAAACACCTTTAAAGGTAGCAAGATCAATATCTAAGTTAAGATTTAACTCATCATGCGCGATCCGTTTAAAGGCATTAGGGATTGTCTCAGATTTAAATATCCTGCCACCCGGTACAAACCAATAGTTTTGTGCAGGTTTATTATTTCTATATCCTAGTAAAAACTCACCTTTAGAATTTTGAACAATAAGATCAATAGAAACTAAGGGCGCATTAGCGATAACAGACTCAAATAAATCTTTGCTTAGTCGGTGTACCATTTCACTTCCTAAAAGAGTTTTGATTCTCTAAAAACCAATTATATGTTTTTGTAAGTCCAACATTAAGATCGGTAGAGTAGGACCATCCCATATCTTTTAGGCGCTGTACATCGAGTAATTTCCTGGGCGTTCCGTCAGGCTTTGAACTGTCAAATTTTATTTCGCCCTTGTAACCAACTACTTCAGCAACTGTTTGCGCCAACTCTCTTATAGAGCAATCAATACCTGTTCCTACGTTTATATGTGAAAGCATAGGTGCAGTATTGTTTGCGTAAGTAGCATTATTAAGCTCCATTACAAAAACAGAAGCTTCCGCCATATCATCCACATACAAAAATTCTCGCATAGGGTTACCGCTTCCCCATACAATTACTTCTGAATCGTCATTAAGCATGGCCTCATGGAAGCGACGCATCAGAGCAGGAACGACATGTGAATTTTCAGGATGAAAATTATCATTTTCACCGTACAAATTAGTTGGCATTACGCTTCGATAGTCTCGCCCAAATTGCCTGTTGTAAGATTCACACAATTTAATGCCTGCTATCTTAGCAATAGCATAGGGCTCGTTAGTTTGTTCAAGCTCGCCAGTAAGAAGAGCAGATTCTTTAATTGGTTGTTCGGCAAATTTTGGATAGATGCAGCTTGAACCTAAAAAAAGCAATTTAGGTATATTGGCAAGATGCGCTGCATGGATGACATTGCATTCAATCAGCATGTTCTCATAAATAAATTCAGCTGGAAAATGATTATTAGCATGAATTCCACCAACTTTTGCTGCAGCGAGATAAACCTCATCAATATCAGAAGACTGGAAAAATTCTTCTACATCTTTTTTTGAAAGTAAATTTAACTCTTCTTTTGTTTTTGTAATAATTTCAATATCTGTTCGCTTGGATAGTTGGCGTAGAATTGCGGACCCTACCATCCCGCGATGACCTGCAATAAATACTTTTTTGATCATAATTAACTTTCCACAGAAATTGAAACGTTAAAGCCATGACTTTTTAATAATGCATGTTGTTTAGCATTATCTAAATCGTGTCCTACCATTTCTGCACACATTTCTTCTACAGTAATTAAAGGTTCCCAGCCAAGTAGCTCCTTCGCTTTCGATGGATCACCGAGAAGCGTTTCTACTTCCGCAGGACGGAAATAACGAGGATTAACTTTAACAATAACATCGCCGACTTTTACTTCAGGCGCATTATCACCTGAAACAGAGGTTACCGTAGCAATTTCATCAACACCATTACCCGTGAACGCCAGCTCAATGCCAAGCTCACGCGCTGACATTCTTACAAATTCACGGACTGAAATTTGTTTACCTGTTGCGATAACGAAATCGTCAGCCTGGTTTTGCTGCAGCATCATCCATTGCATGCGTACATAATCTTTTGCATGACCCCAATCACGTAATGAATCCATATTTCCTAACTCTAACTGCTTCTCCAGCCCCTGCGCGATATTAGCCAGTGTTCGAGTAATTTTACGGGTAACGAATGTTTCACCACGACGTGGAGATTCATGATTAAAAAGAATACCATTACAGGCGTACATACCATAGGATTCACGATAATTAACGGTGATCCAGTAAGCATACATTTTAGCAACGGCGTAAGGCGATCTAGGGTGGAAAGGAGTGGTTTCCTTCTGCGGAATTTCTCTTACCTGACCATATAATTCCGAAGTAGAAGCCTGGTAAAATCTGGTTTTTTTCTCAAGGCCACAAATACGAATCGCTTCAAGCAAACGAAGTGTACCAATCGCATCTACATCTGCAGTATATTCAGGTGATTCGAATGAAACTGCGACATGGGACATTGCGCCAAGATTATAAACTTCATCAGGACTGATATCTTTCATTAATCTTATTAAATTTGAAGAATCAGTTAAATCACCATAGTGAAGGTACATATTACGATTTTTACTCAAAGCATTATCAATTCGTTCAGTATTAAACGATGATGTGCGTCGAATGATTCCATGGACTTCATATCCTTTTTCCAGCAAAAAATCTGCCAGATAAGATCCGTCCTGACCCGTTACGCCTGTAATTAATGCTTTTTTCATTTTATATCTCTTATTTCATCATAAAAATTTAATGTTTCCTGAGCCATTTTTGTCCAGGAAAATTTAGTAGAATTAACTAATCCCGCTGAGATTAATTTCTCTCTTATAACGTTATCACCGAGTTTTAGCAACGCATGGCTGATATCGTCTTCGGTGATTTTATCTAATAGAATTGCTGAGCCAGTAGCGATTTCTTTTACAGAAGAAGAGTTCGACGCTATAACAGGACACCCAGAACGCATTGCCTCTATGACAGGGATTCCAAAACCTTCATATAAGGATGGATAAATAAGGCAATAGGCATTTGAGTAAAGTAAGTTGAGCTCTTCCTCACTAACAAATCCGGCATGATTAAAGCGACCTGGAATATATTCATTTAACAATGTTATCTCTTCAGCATTAAACTTACCGCCACCCACGACTACAAGTTTAATATCTTCATGCTTTTGAAGTGCTTTTACACAAGAAGTGAAATTTTTATAACCATTTCTTGCTCCTACAAAAACCACATATTTATCGTTGCTGGAGGTTTTCTCTAAAGGAGTAAAATCGCTAACGCCATTGTATATGACTTTTGTAGGAATATCTTGCGCTTCAGGGATGTATTTAAGCATATCTTTTCGCGTTGATTCGGAAATACAAATAATCCCATCACTATTGAGTATTGCACGTTTTTTTTGCCAATGATGAACTATTGTTTTGAGTCCCTTAGGGAAAACTTCATATGTGAAGTCATGCACCGTCGTGATTATTTTTACATTTTTTTTGTTTGCGGGGAGTCGATAATAACTAGAATGGAAAATATCATTTTTTGTTTCAGGTGAAATGCCCACGTCAATATACCTTTCAATGCTGAGACTCATCCGCGGAGTTCGATTTACATTGAAGTCGCTGGCATAGGGATTATTATTGGGATAAATAATTAGTTCGCTTTCAATTTTATTTTTTTTCAAATATTTCAAATACTCATCAAAATATACAGATATTCCACCTGAGTTTTGTAAAGAATAGATAATTCCATCAATAAAAATCATTACGTTGCCTTAATCAGTTATTCCACATGTTAACCATTATATTGAACACAGGAATTCAAGCCCCATCTCATGTAGTACTGCGCATTTTTTTTGCGCTTTAATGTAAAGCCCTTCATCATTAAGGTAATTAGCTGCCTGAAAGATAGTTTCCTGATTCATTATTCCATATCGTGAATGCTCATAAAGCATGGGGCGCGCAGCTTGCGCAATCAGAAAAAGATAAATCATTAACTTTGTAACAGGAAAAGACGCTGTGCTTTTAATTTTATCGAAATAAACAGAGTCTGAAATTTTCGTATTAAGCATTATTATAACAAATGGCAGCCCATACCATCCTATTCTTGTCATAACAGGCATCATTTTGCCAATAATTATAGCAAAACTTATATAAAGTATAATACCTGGTAAAACTAAATTTAGGCGCTGATTAGTAAGCCATTCATCTTTGCGTTTTATTTGCTTATAGCATAAAAAGAGTAATACTATTAGTATGAAATCAAATAGGGTACCTACACCAGCTGAAAGTTGTGGGCGATAAGCTTCAGAGGTGAGATAAAAGTTTAATTTTTCATACACAAGTGAACCAGGTTGTAACAATGAAAAAACGACATTTAAAATTATAAAAGGAATAAATAGAAATGCTAATGAAAATAGCAGTGTCGATAAAGAACTCAATCTCGAAAGTCTTGGCGAAATTATTGGGAAAATAAAAAGCAAACATACAATGGCTGTTGTGTGTACGGTGCTGGCTAACAAAATCAATAGTACATAACTTATTATTTTCCTTCTAAAAAGGAAAGGTATTGCTAATAATAACAATGAAATTGCTATCGATTGTCTTACTGCTTCGAGATAAAGCATCCAATACATGAAACTAAGCATTGCAAAATATATAAATGCTTTATTTTCGAATTGTTTTGAAAACTTATCAAGGCAATAGATATTAAATATGGCAATAACTATATTATAGCCTAGAAACCCTAAGCTTCCAAATACATAGACTATAAGATTGAACCCAGGTTCGAATTGTGGAGCGTTGTTATCACAATGATTATTTTGCAAACAATCATAATTTTGAAAATAACCTATCCAGTCATTTCCGGCTGGATAAGAAAAACAAAAAACCAACAAAGTAATAATAAGACAAGTTATTCTTTCGCTTTTTTTATGCCTAAACAATGAAAAAACGAGTGTTATCGCAAAATAAGTAAAATAAATCATCTGCTTACCACAAAAGCTAAGAACATAGTAAAGGCAAATCCTTTCCTGTTCTCAAATAAAACTGCGGGCATAATATATTTAAAAGCAAAAAAAACGTCCGATATCCACGAAGTACAAACCGGATGAAGGGATTCATTTCCTTCGATTTTTTTTGCTGCACTGATCAGGCGCGTTATTTTTTTTCTGTAATTTATTACTTTCTTAATTGTTAAAGGAAGCGTAGTTATTTTTGCCCATAATGTTTTACCTGCCCCACCTACAACGTTATTGCTATGTTGACGGTATAAAATAGTCTGATGATTGTAGAAATAGAGTCCACTCTCTGTGGCAGCGTTCAGCGCCAGCCAGTTATCATGCATTGTAATTCCTTCGGGCATAGGCAAGCATTTTTTAAGCAGTTTTCTATTAACTATTACGGAGCAACCGTACACGCTGCATTTCCAAATCAGCGTATTACAGTTAATATTTTCTGTAGGATTTATAGATCTCGATTTATAAAAACTTTCAGATACAGTATTTAAATTCTCATCAACCAAAGTAAGATCGCTGAACACCATTGCGACATTATCCTGAGGCTTTTCCATCATTGCTGTTAATAAATTATTGAGCCGCTGCTCAGGCCAATAGTCATCCTGATCTGAAAGCAACACATACTCTGCATCCGTAGCCAGTAAAGCTCTGTTGAAATTATTGACTACACCGCCTTGCCTTTCTGTATTAATTAATTTTATTCTAGAATCAGTAGATGCAAAATCTTTTATAATTTTAATCGTGTTATCGGTAGATGCATCGTCACTGATATACAAGGTCCAGTAAGGATAAGTTTGTTTTTGTATAGACAACAGTTGCTCAGCTATAAACCTTTCACCATTATAGGTTGCCATTGCTATGTCAACGTTCTGCATCTAATTTCCTTGAAAGATAAAATAAAGCGAAAAAATCTACTATTACCCTCACACTCCATGCTATGGCAGTCCCTGTCAGCGCATAATTAACAGTTAAATAATAAAGCATTAGCAAATAAGGTACTAATTCTAACATATGAAGACTTGCCGTAATGTGTGCCTTGCCAATAGCTTGTATTTTCGAAAATGGAATTTGTGCCATCGCATTAAATAAAAAACCAATTAAAAGGATCTTTAATATTTTTGCAGGTTCTCCGGCATAATCACTTCCCATCCAGGCAACCAGTATCTTTTCGGCAAATAGAATGCCGATGATAATTATGGGCAAACAACATCCTGCCATTAATAAATAACTCAATTTCTCAAGTTTTTTTCTGTCAGCGTTGCCCGCACTTAGTTTAGGAAAAAGCGCTCTGGAAAGTGCTGTAGGAATGTTTAAGAGACGAGAGACGGCTTCTGAAGGCGCTGTATAATATGCTATTTTGTTTGCGCCGAGCAGATGCGATATCACAAACCGGTCAAAATAGACCATGACAGGTGATATCACATTGCTTATTGTAATCCATCCACCGAACTTTAATAGCCGAAGATAAGTTTCTTTACTTAATTTAAAGTCTCTGAGAATAATTTCACGGCTAAAGTAGAAACTCATTATTAGTGAAATAACCCGACCTACTAGTAACCCTAAAATTGCATAATAAAGACTATTATGCAGCAACACTAAAATCGCAGGTATTGCTGCTATAGAGGAGCTACTTAGTGCGCGCTGGATATTAATTACAGCGAACCTTTCGTGCCCTTCAAGATAAGCTAACCATATCTGATTCAATAAAAAAACGGGTATCGTTAGCGCTAGCACTTTAAATGATGATTGAACGTCACTCACATTTACTGTTGAAACATTCAAAAAGCCCGGGACATAAGAAGTAATAAAGTAAAGTATTACTCCCGCTATACATCCTAATGCTAAAACAGAAACTGATGCTGTTGATATTATTTTAACTTGCTCATCGTCATCATGTCTGTATAAAGATATTTCTCTTATAACCGCACGTGTTAGCCCTGCATCAAATATGCTTGCATAGCCTACTACAGCAAATGCTAACGTAAAAATTCCAAAAAGCTCAGTTCCAAGCGTACGTGCCAAAATACCCAAACTCGGAATAGCTACAATAGTCGGTATTATGAACCCTGACAGATTAAATATGCTATTTTTTATCAAACTCATTGTGTTATACAGATATGAAATTAGTAAAATTTGATTTAAAAGAACTTCCTTTCTCATCTTTTACTGATAACTCAGGCATGACACTATCCATAAGAGGCCAGGTAATATTCAAATCCTTATCATCCCATTTTATACATCTTTCGTTTTCTGGAGAATAATAGTCTGTTGCTTTATAAACAAATTCTACCTCTTCAGTTAACGTATAAAATCCATGGGCAAAACCCTCTGGAATCCATAACTGTTTTTTATTTTCAGCTGAGAGATAAACACCTATCCACTTACCAAAAGAAACTGAGTCCGGTCTGATATCTACTGCAACATCATAAACTTCACCCTTAATACAGCGAACTAATTTACCCTGTGACATGGGTGATTTCTGGAAATGAAGTCCGCGTAAAACATTCTTCTTCGATTTAGAATGATTATCTTGAACGAAGTTTACTTCGTAACCGACTGCTTCCTCAAAAATTTTTTTATTAAAGCTTTCAAAAAAAAACCCGCGATCATCACCAAATACTTTTGGTTCAATAATCATTACATCATTAATATCTGTTCTTAGGATATTCATATTTACAATCTGTATGATAAGTTTCTTAAAGGCTGATTTTTATTTAAGATGATAAAACTAGCTAAATAATCAAGTATTACTGGTTTATCATTCTCATCAGATATTGGCCGTATTGATTTTTTTCAAGTGGTTTTGCAAGTTTTGCAACCTGCTCTCGATCAATGAAACCTTTCCTGTATGCAATTTCCTCAGGGCATGAAATTTTTAATCCCTGACGTTCTTCAATTGTCTGTATAAAATTACTCGCTTCAATCAAACTCTGATGTGTACCCGTATCAAGCCAGGCAAAGCCTCTCCCCATCATTGCTACAGATAAATCCCCTTGCTTGAGATAAAGACGATTAATATCCGTAATTTCTAACTCACCACGAGATGATGGTTTGAGATTTTTTGCCATGTCCACTACCCGATTGTCATAAAAATAGAGACCTGTTACGGCGTAATTGCTTTTCGGATTAGCTGGTTTCTCTTCAAGGCTAATGGCTTTCCCGTCTTTATCAAATTCAGCAACACCGTAACGCTCAGGATCGTTGACGTGATAAGCAAATACCGTCGCCCCGCTTTCTTTTTCTATTGCTGTTTCCATTAATTTTGGCAAGTCATGACCGTAAAAAATATTGTCACCTAAAACTAATGCACAATTATCATTGCCTATAAATTCTTCACCAATAATAAAAGCCTGAGCAAGTCCATCTGGGCTTTGTTGAACCTTATATTCAAGATTCAGTCCCCATTGACTTCCGTCACCTAAAAGTTGCTCAAAACGTGGAGTATCTTGTGGAGTACTGATGATTAGAATGTCACGAATACCCGCCAGCATTAATGTTGACAGCGGATAGTAGATCATGGGTTTATCGTATATAGGCAGCAATTGCTTACTGACGGCCATTGTAACGGGATAGAGGCGTGTTCCAGATCCACCTGCAAGAATAATTCCTTTACGCTTTGCCATTCATTTATCTCTTTAAGCACAATCAGCCTGAAATCAGGCAATCAGTTTGTTATTGTTACGGAATCGCTGCAAAAACTTCACTTAGCATACGCTTAACACCTAACTGCCATTCAGGTAACCTTAATCCAAATACCTCTTGGAAACGGGTATTGTTTAACCGGGAATTATTAGGTCGTCTAGCTGGAGTGGGATAAGCGCTGGTTGCTACAGCATTGAGTTTTTCCAGAGACAGCACAACACCTGTTTTTCGTGCCTCATCAAATATCAATGATGCATATTCATACCAGGACGTTGTACCACTTGCAGTCAGATGATAGATACCTGCGACGTCAGCCTGACTCAATGCCATTCTAAGAGCATGAGCAGTACAATCAGCCAGGAGTTCCGACCCAGTAGGTGCACCAAACTGATCGTCTATTACAGAAAGTTCGTTTCTTTGCATGGCCAACTTCAGCATAGTTTTTGCAAAGTTGTGTCCTTTCGCTGCATAGACCCAACTGGTTCGAAAAATCAGATAGTTAGTTGAATAGGTACTTAATGCCTGCTCACCCGCAAGTTTACTTGCACCATAAGTATTTATTGGGCGGGTAATATCGGATTCAGACCATGCGCTGTCGCCTATTCCTGAAAATACATAATCAGTAGAATAATGAACAACCCAGGCATTAATTTTCTGCGCTTCTTTCGCAATCATTTCAACGCAGTGAGCATTAATCAAATAAGCTT
Source organism: Pantoea sp. V106_11 (assembly GCF_029967885.1). Lineage (NCBI taxonomy): Bacteria > Pseudomonadati > Pseudomonadota > Gammaproteobacteria > Enterobacterales > Erwiniaceae > Pantoea > Pantoea sp. V106_11. The sequence goes on along the minus strand of NZ_JASCAK010000020.1, from coordinate 158,237 downwards.
GTTCAGGTTCAGACTCAGCTTTATCTACTGCTGTGTAAGCTGCGGCATTGACGATGATACCAGGTTTGATATGGCGAATTGTTTTTATTAATTCTTCGGGCTTACTTAAATCGCCACAATATTCTTTGGAGTGTCTGTCCAGCGCAATTACATTTCCCAAAGGAGCCAGAGCACGCTGAAGTTCCCAACCTACCTGCCCCGATTTCCCCAACAACAGGATATCCATTACTGACGATCTCCGTAATTCTCTTCAATCCAGCTTTTGTAAGCACCACTTTTAATATTGCTTACCCACTGTGTATTAGCTAAATACCATTTTACTGTTTTACGAATCCCGCTCTCAAATGTCTCTAATGGCTTCCATCCCAGTTCACGCGCTATTTTGCTTGAATCAATCGCATAGCGGCGATCGTGGCCTGGGCGATCTTTTACATAAGTAATTTGTTCACGATAAGAGACTTTTTTAGGATAGATTTCATCCAGTAAATCGCAAATAGTATGCACTACATCGAGATTTTTCTTCTCGTTATGACCACCAATGTTATATGTCTCACCCACTTTGCCCATTTTAACCACGACGACAAGTGCTCTGGCATGATCTTCTACATATAACCAATCGCGGATTTGATCACCTTTGCCATAAACCGGCAACGGCTTACCTTCAACCGCATTAAGAATGACTAACGGAATAAGTTTTTCTGGAAAATGATATGGGCCATAATTATTCGAACAATTCGTTATGATTACCGGTAGCCCATACGTACGTGACCAGGCTCTGACCAGATGATCACTCGATGCTTTTGACGCAGAATAGGGACTGCTCGGCTCATAGGCCGTATCTTCAGTGAAAAGTGGCAATTCAGACCCAAACTCAACCTCGTCAGGATGTGGCAAATCACCATAAACCTCATCCGTTGAGATATGATGAAATCTAAATTTTTCTTTTTTAACACTATCAAGTTGAAGCCAGTATTGTCTGGTTGCCTCAAGTAGAGTGTATGTACCTACAATATTCGTTTCAATGAACGCCGCCGGACCTGTAATTGAACGGTCTACATGACTTTCAGCTGCCAGATGCATGATAGCATCAGGTTGGTGACGCTGAAGAATACTCGCCATCTCACTTGCATTGCATATATCCGCTTTTTCAAAAGCGTAGCGTTCATGGCTATCGATTTCTTTTAGAGATTCAAGATTGCCTGCATACGTCAGTTTATCAACATTAACCACAGTATCTTGAGTATTTTCGATAATATGCCTTACTACAGCAGATCCAATAAATCCCGCACCACCGGTAACTAAAATTTTCACGTTCGCTATCCAGAATATTGTTTTAGTACTACATTCTGAAAAGATTTTTAAACATCTAACATCTAATTCAAAATGCCGTTAAATTTTCACATGAAGATAAACTTCAAGCCACAAAAAAATTCGTTATCATATTTGAAAACATTCATAAAACACGCATCAATATTTGTCTGCAAATACATTGTTATCATTCTGATTTGTCAGATTAATTTGATTAACCCTATGGAAACGCGCTGACTTATAAATGATAGCGTTGAATGTAAAAAAGATGCCAATGAAAAAGATCAGTTGCAAACAGTCACTGAGGCCAAAAGCATCAAAGCCAATTCCTGTTGCTGCAAGCATCGCCGCACATGCAACCATAACAACGAGTGTGCCGCGCCCGGTTAAACCACCTCGCATAAGGAGATGATGTAGATGCTCACGATCGGGTTTAAATGGGCTTGAACCACGACGAATGCGTGCTGTCATCACCCGCACCATGTCCATTAGAGGTACGGCAATAAGCCACAGTGCGGTAACGGGTCGCATCACCGGGTCCGCTCCCTGAGTGGCCAATATCAGTAGCCAAATCACTGTGAAACCGATTAGCGTGCTTCCTGCATCGCCCATGAAGACTTTAAACTTTTTACCCCATGGAATACCGAGATTTAACAATATATAAGGCAGACAAGCGGCCATGAGGCAGGTACACCACAGCGCCAGGTGCTGGTTACCACCGAGTCCAAACACAATGCCTAATCCGCCAAAGGTCACACATGACAATGCACCCAATAGCCCATCGATTCCGTCCACCATGTTAAACGCGTTAATCGCACCTATAACAGCGAATAGTGTGACAGCATAACCAAAGATCCCTAAAACTAACTGAAAACCAAAGAGAACATTACCTAGCGAGTAGAGGTAGTATCCATTCCACATCATGATGCAAGCCATCAGTGCCTGAATCATTATGCGTGGCATCACGGGCAGGTCGAAACGGTCATCAAGTACGCCTACGGCTAAAAGCACAGTAGCGCAGAACATATAAATGGTGAAGTCGGGTAACCAACCCGGCTGCATAATGTACAGTATCCATAATGATAAGTAGACCGAAACGCCACCAACCAGTGGAATGTGTCCTTTATGCTGTTTTCTGTCGTTAGGCTTATCAACCAGCCCGACTTTGCGAGCTACTTTGCGCGCAATGAAGAGCAACGCAAATGCACTTAGAAAAACGCAAACGATCTCTTGCATGTATGCACCACTGGTGAGTTGTCATATTTAACCACGCTACCGCCCCTGGCTATCGCAACCACCTGCGTGAACGTAGTTTAAGCCATCGTTAAGCATAGACTGCATTACTCAATGGCGTTGTTTTGCCGGGTTATTATTTTGAAAACCCAGCGCTATCGATAAAACTTTACGATTCTCGTACTATCCAAGCCGTGAAACAAGTTTTAAAAAGCGAGTTTTTGACAAATTTGTAATTTCAACCTTGTGATTGGCACAAAATTAAACAGTTTACACACTTATTTTAATATTTTTTTCTCAAAAACACCAAGTCCCGTCTCTTTACCCTATTAAGTATTGTATAAATAACAGACAGCGCTTCGCAGTTTTGGGGCTATCGGGTCCAATCGAGTCAGTCATGACTGTGTTATATGACAATGATAATTAACAAAAAAACCCCATTTGTTCAATTAACTATTAAGCTATTGAACAATATGGGGTTAGTGCTTTTATTACAGTACTCTACCGAAACCCTTCCGGATTCTTCGACTGCCAGTTCCACGTATCGCGCATCATCGCATCGATACCACGCGAAACCCGCCAGTCCAGTTCCTGGTTGGCCAGCGACGCATCCGCCCAGAATGCCGGAAGATCACCATCACGACGCGGCTTGATTTCAAACGGAATGGGCTTGCCTGAGGCTTGCTCAAACGCCTTGATCATTTCCAGCACAGAGAAGCCTTTCCCACCACCCAGGTTATAGGCTTTATAGCCTTCAATTTTATCGAGGTGGTCCAGCGCTTTCAAGTGGCCTTCAGCAAGGTCAACGACATGGATGTAGTCACGCAGACAGGTGCCGTCTGGCGTATCGTAGTCACCACCAAACACGCCGAGTTTATCCAGACGACCTATAGCGACCTGGGCAATGTAAGGCAGCAGATTGTTAGGGATACCGGTTGGGTCTTCGCCAATCTCGCCCGACTCATGCGCACCGACCGGGTTAAAATAACGCAGCGCAATGGTTTTGAACTTCGGCTCAGCTTTGGCGAAATCCCGAATGATAAATTCGACCATTAGCTTAGAGGTGCCATATGGGCTGGTTGTGCCGCCAATCGGTGTGGTTTCCACGTAAGGCACCGGGGCATTGGCACCATAAACGGTAGCGGAAGAACTAAAAATGAAGTTCCAGACGCCCGCGTTGCGCATCTCTTCAAGCAGTACGACCGTACCGGATACGTTATTTTCGTAGTATTCCAGAGGCATACGCGTGGATTCACCCACCGCTTTAAGAGCGGCGAAGTGAATCACGGCAGAAATGCTGTGGGAGGCAAACAGGTCACGCAGGCAGGCGCGGTCAAGAACGTCGCCTTCGATAAACGTTGCTTTCTTGCCGGCGAGTTTCTCAACCCGATTGATGGCCTCACGCGAGGCATTGCACAGATTATCCAGTACCACCACATCATCACCGCGCTCAAGCAGTGCCAGCACTGTGTGGGAGCCGATATAACCTGCCCCGCCCGTTACCAAAATAGCCATCTCTTCTCCCTTTCTGCCGCGTTAGCCGCGGCGAATGATAGTTGATTACTTCGCCAGAATTTTCTCGATCGCTTCGCGGAAGTCGCGGCCCTGTGCGTTATTGCGCAGACCGTAGGAGACAAATGCCTGCATGTAACCCATTTTACGTCCGCAGTCGAAACTGTGACCCGTCATGAGTGAGACATCGACCGTTTTTTTCTTACTCAGGCTGGCGATAGCATCCGTTAACTGAATACGGCCCCATGCGCCCGGTTCGGTACGCTCCAGCTCAGCCCAGATATCGGCTGAAAGCACGTAGCGTCCCACCGCTGCCAGGTCTGAGTTTAACTCGGCCGGGTGCTCAGGTTTCTCAACGAAGTCAGTAATCGTGCTGACATCACCTGGGTTTTCCAGCGGCTGCTCAGTCGTGATCACTGAGTATTCAGACAGATCGTAGTCGGTGAGGTGTTTTGCCAGCACCTGGCTGTGACCGGTCTCTTCAAAACGCGCAACCATTGCCGCCAGATTATATCGTAAATGGTCAGCGGTGGAATCGTCCAACAGCACGTCAGGCAGGACAACCACAAAAGGATTGTCGCCGATCATAGGACGCGCGCAGAGAATAGAATGCCCCAGGCCCAGTGGCTGCGCCTGACGCACGTTCATGATGGTCACGCCCGGCGGGCAGATTGACTGGACTTCACTCAGCAGCTGGCGTTTAACGCGTGCTTCCAGCAGGGCTTCGAGTTCATAGGTGGTATCGAAGTGGTTTTCTACCGCATTCTTGGACGCATGGGTGACCAGCACAATCTCTTTGATCCCTGCTGCAACACACTCATCAATGATGTATTGAATCATTGGCTTGTCCACGACAGGCAGCATCTCTTTCGGAATGGCTTTAGTCGCCGGAAGCATATGCATACCGAGACCCGCAACCGGGATTACTGCTTTAAGCTTGGTCATAGTTATTCCATCTAATGAAGTGAAGACATGCGTCAATTATGCCGGATGGACCGGAAAAGGAAGTATAATCTTTATCTGAAAAGCCGACACTAACTCGCTGTGAAATCTTACAAATTCGGGATTTTACCTAGAGTAAACATCCCCATAAACTGAGTTAACACAAACAATAAAGGCCGACCACATGAGCGGCAGAGAAATTGACGTCGCCGTTTTTGGTGCCAACCATAAAAAGAAACGGGCGACCTGAGTCGCCCGTTGTTATTGGCATCACAGCCACTGTTCAAACCATTCTGGCATCACGAAAAGGTCAAAGTGATTTACCAGCAGCATCAGCCCCACAAACAGGACCGATACAGATACCCACTGTCGGGCATAAGGGATGAAGCGAATACCAATAACCGGCTTGATAAAGAACGGATGCGCCAGCGCGGAAATCAGCACCTGTGAGATCGACAACGTCAGCGCGACGTAGAGCACGTTTGGCCAGATAAAGGTGGTCGCAAGCACGGCCATGACGACCAGGCTGGCCACGATGTTCCAGTAGAACTCCACGTTGGTTCGGCCATTCGCCTGTGAAATGGCGCCGGTCAGTCCACCCATCGGACGCAGCATGCCAAACAGCAGCATCAGCGGGATAAGATGATAAACCTGCTCGTGAGACGCACCATACAGAATGCGTACGATGACCGGAGACAAGATACCGATAGCAAGGTACATGGCACTGCTGAAGAGCATAATCACCAGCGTGCCCTTCAGGAACAGCTTCTTCAACTGCTCGGGATCCTGCTGTTTTTCCGCGAAGCGCGGTAGCGCCAGACGGTTAATCACCGGCGAAACCAACTTCAGGGGCTGTAGCACCAGCTCTTTCGCCAGAGAATAGACGCCGAGCATTTCTGCCCCCATCACTTTACCTACCACCAGCGCATCGGCCTGAGTACGAAGCTGGTTAATGGTCTGCGAACCCAGTTGATAGATACCGTAACGAATCGCACTAAAAAAAGTCTGTTTATCGAACTCCCATGTGGGACGCCATGACTTCTCACCCAGCGCGATCATGCACAGGATGCGGGTAAAGGCGTTAATAAACAGCCCCAGAATCGCGGCGGCCACCGTCAGCGAGGTAAACTCCAGCATCGCCACCACGCACAGGAAGGCAAACAGTTTGGTGCCCATTTCGATCTTCGCCAGCGACACCATGCGTTTGGTTTTAATGTAGTGGGCCTGATATTGCGAAAGATGTCCCAGCACCAGAAAGTTCAGGCTGGTCAGCATAATCAACCCTACCAGTTCCGGCAGATGATAGAACCAGGCAACAGGCCAGGCAATCAGCAGCATGACAACGCCGGTACATAAGCTGAGCGAGACGTTGACCCAATAGATGGTGCTCTGTTCGCGTCGGGTAATATTCTGGCGATGGACCAGATAACTGCTCATGCCCATGTCCTGCAGCACGCCCGCCACCGCTAAAATAGCGTTGATGATCGCCAACAGCCCCAGCTCATGGGTTTCGAGTTTACGGGCGAGAATACTCAGTTGAGCAACCTGTAATACCGCAGAGAAACAGGTACTGCCAAACAACCAAATCGCCTGTGACTTTATTCCACTCAAACCATTTGCTCCAGAATCTGTGCCAGCTCGCGATACGCGATGTGCTGATTAAACTCGGTTTCAACTTTATGTCTGGCTGCGGCAACAACCGGTGCCACGTCCACCGCGCCTTCTGACAATTTCAGCAGCGTCTCGGCCAGCGCCTCGGCGTCATCTTCCTTCACTAACCAGCCAGAAACGTTATTTTCGATCAGTTCCGGAATGCCGCTGTGGAAGGTGGAGACCACCGGCAGCCCTACCGCCATCGCCTCCATCAGCGCAACCGGAATGCCTTCCATGTCGCCATCTGCAGCCGTTTTAGAGGGCAGCAGAAAGATATCGGCTTCATTGAGGGCCTGACGGATCTCTTCCTGAGGTTTGAAACCCGGCATCGTCACGCAGTCGTCCATCTCTTCGCGCGCAATAAAGTCACGCATCATCTGATCCTGATCGCCATTGCCAATGATGGTGTACTGGAACTGGCCACCGCGCTGTTTCAGAATGGCGCTGGCTTTCACCGCCACATCCAGTCCTTTCTTTTCGGTCAGACGGGCAACGGAAACAATGCGCAACGGCGTATGGAAGGCATTACGCGGCTGGAAATTGAATTTTTCAGGTTCAATTCCCATGCGGGTAACGTGAATTTTTTCAGGCGGGCAGCCCATTTCAATCAGCTTGTTCTGCCAAAGATGGCTGATGGGCAACATCAGCTCACTCTGCTGAAACAGATTACGGTAATCCTGCTTATGCTCGTCGAGGATGTGACGACGAGAGATATCCGCCCCGTGAAACACCGTTGCCTGTTTGCCTTTCAGGATACCCAGTTCACGCAGTTTATTCGCCAGCGCCCCGGCATAGCCGAAATGCACCAGGAAAACATCCGCGACATAGGTCTGACGCGCATTGGCAACGATCGCCGGCAGCAGCAGCTTACTGGACTGTGCGCCATAGCGGCGCACGTTTAGGGAACGGAGTAACGACACTTTGGTGATTTTGGGCAGAACCAGTTTCAGCCGCTGTCCCAGCTTGTCCGTCAGGGAAATTTTTTCTTCGGGTAACAGGTAATGCGTCTTTGCCGCCAGACCATATTCGTCAAATGCGCCGTGGCGGTTGACCAGGTCTCCCGGAAATACCGAGATAATCTCAACGTCGTAACCGGCATCAATAAAATGAGTGACCTGGTTGAGAACAAAGGTTTCAGAGGCAACCGGGAAACGCATCGTGAAAAAAGTCAGTTTCATCACATCATCCTATTACGTTTAGAATCTCTTCAGTGATTCTGTTACCTACTTCCCTTTCATGCGCCACGGCGGTTTCGACGTTTTGCTTGATCGTGTCGTAGTCGGCCAGGATAGCCTGAACTTTATCAATCAGCGAACCGTCCATCAGGCTCTGAACATCGGTAGCCATTTGCGGCAGACCTAGCTGATTCATGACGCCCATGGATTTGTGTTCATAGTTGATGGCGACCGCTGGCGTACCAAAGTTCATTGAGATGATGGCAGAGTGCAGACGGGTTCCGATGGTCAGGTGACACTCGCTGAGGAGGACACCTAATTCGAGGTCATTAAATTCATCCATTACAACGTGGTAGTGCTCTGGCTGCTCAACGCGATCGCGCAAAGTGAGCGCCACCATACGGTCATCTTTGGCGTAGCTGTCGATGCCCGTACAGGTAGATAAGGCGACGACCTGATAACCGCTGGCGATCATGGCGTTGATCACGCGACCAAAGGCGGCTTCGTATTCCTGCTGCGTGACGCCCAGACGCTTATCAAACGGCGCCAGTTCACGGACCGTAATCGCGATGGTTTTGCGGGTGCGAATCACGCTCTGCCAGTGCTGCAGACTGTGGCTGGGGTTTTCAACGTGACGGGCACGTACCAGGAAGGCCGTATCCACACCGGGCATCACCTTTGAGCTGGTCACGCCATCGCGCTTCATCAGGTCAAGGCTAACGGACTCACGCAAGATAAGGCGGTCAACCCGGTCAAACACGAAGTTGGCCAGTTGATTAGTGCGGGCGTTCTGGAAAGGTCCAACGGAGTGGCCAATCAGGTAAAGCGGCTTCTTAGCCAGTAGCGCGCAGAGCGCATGGTCAAACTGGGTCACGCCATACAGATCGACAAAGAATGAACCGCCCACCTGAATGACCGCATCGTACTGCGCCAGACTTTCCGTGAAGGCTTTGAGGTGTGGCGGCACGGAGAAGGATTTGTAGGGTCCACCCTTGCCCAGATGCGCCATCATGATATTCGGCATCAGTCGGTTAGCGACTTTGCGTTTAACAGAGCCAATCAGGCCCTTACCCGAGGAGTTGTTGTGCAGGAATAGCTTATCCTGCTGAATATGTTGCTGAAGCAGATAACCGGAGCTGGTTGGATAACGGCTTATCACATCAATATCCACATCGTTGCGCGCGGCCTGAATTGAATCAATCAGTCCACGCAGAATCGCGCCATCCCCACGATTCCCACAGGTATGGTTACCCACCAATAAAATCTTCATAAAAACTCCGAATAATTTTTTCTAATTCTACCAACCGCCCAGTTCCGAAACGGGCAAAATGAATAGGGAGAAAAACAGCAAATAAAAATCCTGCACCAACATCCCAGATGCTGTTGGTGTTGGCTGCCGTATCAGGGCAGCCCTCTCTGACTACGATTTAATCGCAAAATACGGTAAGGCGACCTGCTTACCGTTAATAACGACAGACACGAATCCTTCAGGTTTGCTGGTATCCACCTTGTCATCAGACAACGCGCGGGAGGCCAGCAATAAATCCCCCTGCTCATTCGCGCCCACGCCCGCTTTACCGTTATGCAGGCTAAAGCGCTGCGGCGCGGCATGACTGCCGCTGTCCGGCGCAGCCTGGGTCATTTTGGCATCGACCCGCGCACAGCGGCCGGTGACAAAGCGATCTTTCGCCGTGCTCTTGATCATCACCGCTGCCGAAGGCGTCCAGCCTGCCAGCCTGATGAAAACCTGCGTGTCGGTATCGGTTTTAGCGACGTAGCGCACATCCACCACCGGACTGCTGCCTTCCGCCGACCAGCTGGCTTCAGCATGGTCTTTCTTGCGTTGAACGTGAATAACCGCCCGGCCGCCGGTGTTTTTCCCACTGATGAGGTTCATCAGCGGCTCACCGTCCGTGCCGTTATTGAACTGCGACTGTCCAAAAATTTCGATTTCCCACGAGTCGCCAACGGTGGGGGAATAAAGATTGCCCAGTTCAAACCACACGGCCTGATTGGTGTTGTTTTCCAACAGCCAGCGTGAGGTCAGATAGTTATATTTCAGGCTGCCATCGATCGCGACGCCGTAGGACTCAACGCGGGTCGATCCCATTTCCCAGGCGCTTAGCCAACGATCGCCCTGCTCTGAGTTGTCAATCCAGCTGCCGGATTGCAGGTTGGTCTGACGCGTATTCAGGCGGGAGTGCCAGGCAATCAGCGGGTTCTTGCAGTCCTCAAGGCTTAAGGCATCGATAATCCATTGACCGTTTGAGATATCGCCGGGATTATCACAGTGCTCAATCCAGCCGTTGTGAATCAGCGACTGGCTGCAGCGCGGCAGGTTGAGAACTTTGCCGCCTTTACAGTGCTGGGCGTTAAAGTTTGACAGCTCAATCGCCGTACTGTGGTCCCAGTTCCCCTTTTTCTGACCAGACCAGCCGGCCTGAATCACGTCGCCCGTACAGGCTGAGGCGTACCACTGGTCAATCTTACAATCCAGCGTATCCAGCAGGCTGAGCGCGGTGCCGCCAACCTGGTTGAAGCGCAGGCAGGCCCCACGGAAAAACTGTCCGCCCGGGCAGGTATTACGGAACAATCCCTGCTTATTGGGATGCGTATCCGTATTGCCGTTAAAAATCAGGTTAGAGATTTCCACCCAGCGGGCGCTGACCTCGAAAACAAACGGCGATTTGCCGTCGGAGACGATGCTGGTCGCCGGGAAATACCCAAAGTTGACCATCGCACCGGAGATGCGGAAGAAACGGCGCTGCTCCTCACCGAAGTTACAGGCGGAAACGAAGAACGTGCCCGCAGGGAACTGTACGCAGATAGGCTGATCGCTCTGCTGCGACCACTGGTACATCGCTTTAATCGCGGGCGCACTGTCGGTTTTGCCGTCGGCGATAGCGCCAAAGTCAAACAGCGAGAGTCGGTTATAGTCATCGACTACGCGACGCCAGTGAAAACCGTCGCCGCTGAAAATCACCCCCTGATCGTCCTGCGCCGGCTGGAAACTGCCGACGAATTCGCCGCCCCCCACTTCCAGGCCGGGGTGCCAGCTTTTGAGCTTGATCTTCGCGCCTTCAAACAGCGGTCGCGTCTTGCGCAGATCGTCCACCGAGGGGATCTCACCGATTAGCTGATAACCCGCAGGCTGTGCCAGACGCTGACTAAAGGCAGCCTGGCCCGGCTGGCTGACATCCGGAATGTTAAAGACCATCTGCCCGTTGCTGTCTTCCAGCGCCATAGAGTGAGACGGATTCGCGATCAGCGCCGCATTATCCTTTACAAACTGGTCAAAATTTCCCTTATTCAGGGTAATCGGCTGGGTGATTTGTGCCAGCTTGCCGCTGGCATCGCGCAGGAACACGGGGATCTGGTTACCCGCCTGGCTGGCATCGCTTCCCGATTTACCGATCCACAGTTTTCCCTGGAAGTTTTGCCAGAACTGCGGCGGCATCGCGTAGACATTTTCAGGCGTCAGAATCGGAACATCGCCTTTGGGTACCGCGCTTGCATCAACCGACTTGAGCGCCAGGCCAGTGTTTTTGGCCGCGTAGCTGGAAAAGGTGCTCACGGAGAGCGCGCCGACAAGGGCGGAGGCTGCGGTTTGCAAGACTTCTCTTCTTTTCATGCAATTAATCCCGTCGTCATGAAGGCCGTAAACTCAGCCATAAAAGGTGTCCCATGAGGCACATCAAAAGTGAGCGTCTTCAGCCCTTACACCAACGCCAGCCAGCTTTGTTTAATCTGTTTACCGTCAAACTTCAGCGCGGTTTGCTGGGTTTTTTCGCTCATGGCATAGAACAGTGCATCGTCGCTGGCCAGTTGTTCCATCCGCGCCAGAAATTCGCTTTTCTTGTTCATCGGCACCAGGAAACCGTCTTCGCCGTGATTAATAATCTCCTGTGGACCTGTCGGACAGTCATAGGCCACCACCGGCAGCGACCAGGATTTAGCTTCCAGGAGCACCAGCGGCAAACCTTCGTAACGGGAGGTCATCAGCGCCATATCGCTGTCGCGATAGTAATCGTTGATATTGCTGACCTTACCGACGAAATTCACGCTGGAGGTAATGCCCAGCACGGCTGCCTGATCCTGTAGTTGCTGGCGCAACTCACCGTCGCCGGCAATCACCAGCGTCCAGTCAGGATGCGCTCTGGAAAAGTCACGCCAGATATCCAGTAACAGGTCGAACCCTTTCTGATTGTCCAGACGGCCGACCGCCAGCGCCTGACGATGGCGCGTGGTACGGTGCCAGGATTTGTACACCACCGGATTAGGAATGGCCTGACTGGGGATGTGCCAGCGCTGAAAGACCTGATGATCTTTATCCGTCAGGACAATGACGCGGTCGTAGAAGCGCAGTAGCAGGAACTTGAGGAACTTAATGGGTTTACTGAAGGAGTTGATGGCAACGTGCTCACAGGCATAGGCCTTGAAGCGCTTCTTTTTCAGCGTCATCAGATTCCAGAAAGCAAACATCACGCTCAGACGACCCATGCTGATTAAAAACACGGTGTCGAAGCCTTCCTGCTGAATACGCGCCACGGCACGTTTGATGGGGTTACTTTCACCTTCGAAGCTGACGATCTGCTTGACCTTGTCGAAAGGGTAAAAGGGTTCGCCGTGCCCCTCCAGTGAGTAGATGGTGACCTCATGCGCATCACCAAGACATTCCGACATAAAGTTACAGATATTTTCGGTGCCCGCATACGAGTAAGCGTCTTTGATCACCAGGACGATTTTTTTCATGAAACGTTATCCACCTCAAATTTATACACAATCCTGCCGATCGGCTTAACGGTGTTTCAGGCTAAACAGCACACCATTCACCATATACCAGGCGTAATAGTAATAGATTTTTAACGGATTGTTTTTATAGATAATTCTTAATAGTTCGAGGTGCCATTTGGCGGCTTTGTTTTTATTACGCGAGAGGGAATTCCCTAACTCGTAATAATTCACCAGAATACTCTGAATTACGCGGGCCTGTTTGTAGCGATTAAAGAGTTCGTAGAGGAAAAGGAAGTCTTCGTGACCTTTTCGCTCAAATAAAATCCCGCCTGGCGGACGGCGGAAACAGACGGATGAGAAGCACACCCGATACTGCTTTTTGACATAGCTGTCCTGCTTAAGGTAAGGCTTTGTATAGCGAATATCGTGGTCAGCTTTGCGGGTTTTGTAATGGTATTCCGTGATGACCAGATTGTCCCCATCGGCGATAGCCTGCATCTGCTGGCGAAGCTTATCACTGTGCCATTCGTCATCGCTGTCAAGAAAAGCGATCACCTCTTCTTGCGAAGCACGTAATCCCACATTGCGGGTTTCGGCCGCGCCCATATTGACCGCATTGTCGAGAATCGTAATACGCGGGTCCTGGCACTGCTCGCGCACCCACGCGAGTGAATCATCGGTGGATTTATCGTTGATCAGATACAGGTGCCAGTCCTGATAGGTTTGATTGATGACGGACTGTACAGCGCGTAATACCGTCTCGCGGGCATTATACATAGGCATGACAATGCCGACGGTACCAGAGTGATTATTCATTTTCATACCTGAATAAATAAAATAGACGGGGCCACCAGATAACCTTCCGGTAGCGTTAAAACGTCACGACATTCAATAGAATCAGGAGAGTGCCTTTTCGCCACCCAACCGCGCTTTCAGTTTGTCTTTCACGCGGTTCAGGAAGTAGGTGCGATTATCTTTATTGGTGAGCAGGAAGTAGCGCGCGAAGCTGACGCTCGCCATCAGCGAGTTACCGTCCATTTTGTAGCGCAGGGGCAGCTTGAATGCTTTGTAGGTGTGAATATCTCGTGCGGTAAGGTGCGGTTTCATCGTATCCAGCCAGAACAGGGAGTACTTGACCGATTCACCTTTGTGTTTGGAGCCAAACTTCGTCACCAGGTGGTAGTTGGCCAGCGGGGCGGCGATCATTTCAAACCGGTAACCCATGCGGTCGGCACGGATGCAGAAGTCATAGTCCTGATGGCGGATAAAACGCGCATCGAACTGAATTTTAGCGGCATCTTCACGCTTCAGCACGATGGTGCTGGTTTGAATAAAGCCATAACAGCCAAACAGATACTCTGCGACAGTTTCGTTTTTTGCCGGAGGCTGCATCGGCATAACCTTCAGGAACGCACCGTCCTGATAGATATTTACCTGGCTGAAGATAATGGTATTGTGCTGACCCTGCGCCTCCAGCTCCGCAATCTTTTCACTGACCTGCAGAAGCTTGTCGGCATGCCACTCGTCATCGGCATCCAGAAAACTAACATAGTCGCCCGTTGCCAGCTCAATGCCTTTGTTACGCGCGCCGGCACCGTTGAGTTTCACCTCAGACAAGACCAGGTTGATGTCCAGGTCCTGATAGCGCTCACTGCGCACCACTTCCGCCAGCGCGGCGGCATCGGCAGATTTGTCATCCACGATGATGACTTCGAAATGGCGATACGTTTGTGCTTTAACGCAATCCAGCGTCGTGACAATCGATTCTGACGCGTTATAAGCCGGAATTACGATAGAGAAACGAATGTCCTTCATTGCCAGCACCTCATTAAAGTATTCAAAAATAAACAATTCAATCGACAAACGCCGAAGAAAAACCTGTGTTGTTACAGGCGACCGCCCCGCGAAGTGAAGCCGTTCACTGGGGGCGCGCCGCCGGGTCCGTTACCGAATCAGCCAGAACTCCTGGGCCACTTCGTACCCTACAACCGCCTGCTTGGTTGAGATGGTGTTGTAGTAGAGGTAATAGAGCAGGAAGAAAAACAGCATGCCAAACAGCGCCGGCTTCCAGACGCGTCTGGCCTGATAGATAAGCGAGGTCAGAATGATGGGTTCAACCTGTTGCAAATAGTTGGAAAGACGCGAACCTGACGGGAAGTTATACAGGAAGATGCGGATCGCCCCGCCGATAGCAAAACTTAAAATCAGCAAGTAGTTCAGACGATACTGGGCATAGTTTTCGCGCTTCAGTTCTTCAGTCAGCATGAAATAGAAGAAAATAAACACCAGCATGATGTTCTTCAGGTTCGAGACTGACAGGATGCTGCCATCCATTGCATAGGAGGGATCGTTGTTATAGCCCGATGCCCTTTCCCCCAGCGATCCGAGGTGTCCGGCAATCAGGGCGATGAAGCTTGAACCCCCGACGACCGAGAGCGGCAGGCTGACAACGATGATCACCACCGGCCACCAGCGCCAGTCACGAATAAACAGGAAAGGCACCAGCGTTATCACCATAACGGCGGTGTTGTGACTCATGAACGACAGGATAAAAAAGGTAAAGGCCCACCAGTAACGCTTCAGGTAGATCGTCCACAGCACGCCGAGGAACAGGGCGGAGCTTAAGCCAAAACGTATCTGATTGATGTCTTTGTTAATAAAGATGTGCGCCGAATACAGCGCCAGCGCCAGTACCGGATAAGGCGACATCTTTCTGAAAAAGAAGGCGTTAATGGATACCGCAATCGCACAGAAGACGAACAGAAACACGCTGGCGTTATGCGAAAACAGACTCGTTATCCACGCCATCGCAAAAATCAGCGGTTCGTAGCGGAAAAACGCGACGGTATTGAAAAAACCGTTGATCTGAATGCGCCGTACAAAGTCCTCAAAGAAACTGCGGTACTGGAAGTCATCCATGCCGGTGCCGAGGCCACGAATCCCCCCGAATACGATCAGAATAATGGCCGCAAAGCACAGCAGCCAGGTCAAAATATAATTTGTGCGTTCGTCTTTTTTCACCAGGATTTCGAACAGCGAAATCAGCAGCAAAAACCCTGATATATACCAATATGGAGCCATGGTGTGATTCCTTAAATCCACAAGTTCTCATGCCAACAGTGGCCTGTGCTGATTACCTTCCGGGTTGATCTCTCAGCAGGTCTGCGCCGACATCGCGACAGACAAAAGCGTGTTGATGATGAATTCTGATGATTGACGTTAGCTCGTCGCTTATTGTGCGTTGTATCCAGAATCACCTGTGCAAATCGTTACGTGTCGTTATCTTGAGCCAGGGATCAAAAGGGGCGGTCAAACCCGCCCCTTTTCTTTCAGCTCTTAGCTTTTCGTTGGTTTACCGTACTCGTAGTCGTAGTAGTCATAACCATAACCGTACGAGTTAGCCGCTTTACGTACCACGGCGTTCAGGATAACCCCTTTGATTTCGATACCGTTCTGCGCGAAGCGTTTGAAGCTGACATCCACTTCTTTTGTGGTGTTGGTTTCAAAACGCGCCACCATCAGCGAGGTACCGGCCAACTTACCGATGATGGACGCATCCGTTACGGCCAGAATCGGCGGTGTATCAATCAGGACTAAATCATAATTTTTGCTTGCCCACTCCAGCAGCTCACCCATGCGGCGGTGCATCAACAGCTCTGACGGGTTCGGTGGAACCTGTCCGCGCGGCAGGAAATCAAAACCGTATGGCCCTTGCTGAATCATGGTCGGCGTAAACTCGGTTTTGCCAGACAGGACGTTAGACAGACCGGATTTATTGTCCGCCCCCAGCAGTTCGTGGGTGTAACCGCGGCGCATGTCACCATCGATAAACAACACCTTCTGACCGGCCTTGGCCACCAGGGTAGCGAGGTTAACGCAGATAAAGGTTTTACCAATACCCGGGCTGGCGCCGGTGATCATCAGAATGTTGTTTTTCGCTTCCATCATGGCGAAGTGCAGGCTGGTACGCAGGCTACGAATCGCTTCAATAGAGAGGTCGGTTGGATTACCCAGTGCCAACAGCGTCTCATGCGGATCGGTTTTGCCTTTGTGACCGCGACGCGCCAGTGCTTCGGTATCCTTCTTACGCTGCCACTCAGAGAGCGGTACGCTGGCATAGACGTTCATGCCCAGCTCTTCCAGCTGTTCCGGGTTCTCGATTCCGTGATGCAACAGCGCTTTAAGCAGAACCACACCGACGGACACCATCAGCCCCAGAATCAGGCTGGCTGCGATGATCAGCAGCTTTTTCGGCGCAACCGGCGAGTTTGCCGTGGCGGCCTGATCGATGATGCGAACATCACCCACGGTGCTGGCCTTACTGATGCTCAGCTCTTGCTGGCGGTTCAGTAACTGCATGTAGATTTCCTGACCTGACTGCACATCGCGGGTCAGACGCAGAATCTCCTGCTGAGTTTTCGGCATCTGCGCAATTTTCTTGTTCAGCTGCGCCTGCTCATCTTCCAGCGTTTTACGCTTTTCTAACAGGGCCCGATAGGTAGGGTGATCTTTGGTGAACAGCTGCGAAACTTCGGCTTCGCGGAACGTCAGCTCGTTAAGCTGGCTCTGCACGCTAACGGATGAATCCAACGCAGACTTAGCTTCAAGCGACAGGTCAACGGACTCGTTCTCACGGCGGAAGGCGTTAAGTTTGTCTTCCGCCTGATCCAGTTTGCCACGCACTTCCGGCAGTTGCTGTTTCAGGAACTCCAGGCTTTTCTCGGCCTGTTCGGATTTACGCTGCACGTTCTGCAACAGGTAGTTATTCACGATCTGGTTCAGAACTTTGCTGATCTGCTCCTGATCTTCACCCACATACTGCAGTCCCAGTACGCCGGTGTCTTTCCCTTTGTCTGCAACGGTCAGGTTAGACAGGATGCTGTTAATTGCCTGCAGATCGTTGAGTTTGGTGACGGTAAACGTGGTGCCCGGCTCCGCATTGATATCGCTGACCAGCATGCTCACATCGCCGTGTTTTTCGAACTGCCCCACTTTGCCTTTGAACAGCTCATCGCCATCGGCAGAAACGGTATAGCTGTCTTTACCCGTAACCTCGAGCTCAACACTGCGCTTCTCGATCGTACGCGGAATCTCCAGACGGGAGATCGCAACATTGCCAGGCTTGTTGCCCATCAGGCGCGACAGACCTTTGCCGATAACCGGGAAATAGTTCTGTGAAACCACTGCATCCAGGCCAAGATCCTGAACGGTTTTTCCCAGCACCATGCGTGATTCAAGAATCTGGATTTCGGTATCCGATGCTGGCGTCGTGGGCATCAGCGTCTGTAATTCATTCAGGACGGTGCTGGTATTCTTCTGCTCCACCTGAACCATGGCATCGGCGCTGTAAATAGGCGTCGCAAACAGTGTGTAGAGCGTTGCTACCAGCATGAAAAAGGCGGTGACAGCGACGATAACCCAGCGGTGATCAATAAGCTGTCCCACAAGATGCGCCAGATCCCACCCATTCGATTCCTCGCGCGGCGCGGTCATGACTTTGTTTTTTATATTCATGGATAATCCCAACTATCGGCTTAGTACGCTGACCCATTTCTGAGTGGCGTGTTCCAGTAACCCGTAAACCTCTTCAAAGGCCTCACGGCTTTTTCTGTACGGATCCGCAATTTCCTTCTGATTGAGCCAGTGCCCAAGCAGCATCGTTTTGCCGCGTGCAGCCGGATCGATGCGGTTTACCTGTTCAATGTGGCGCTTTTCCATCACCAGAATCAGGTCATACTCCCGGCACAGGCTGGCCGTTAGCTGCTGAGCCTCATGACCTTCCAGCGATAAGCCTTTTTCGGCTGCCACCTCCGTCGCCGTTTTATCCGCCGCGTGCCCAACCAGGGCGCCGAGTCCGGCGGAGGCCACAGGCAGGTGCGGCAGCGCGCGTTTGAACAGGCGCTCTCCCGTAGGAGAGCGGCAGATGTTGCCTACGCAGACGACTAACACGGACTTAATCATGGCGAAACCTTAGTTCGACCAGTTGCGGATGCGCTGTGCAGCCTGCGTCGCATCGTTAACACCGGCTATGGTTGGTATCAACTGCGATATCACGCGGTTCCAACGCGTCAGCGGCGTCGATGTCACGTAGACGATATCGTAAGGTTCAAGTTGGAATTCGGTACCCATCACCATGGATGCCGCATCTTTGGTATTCAGCTGGTAGATATTGGCGATTTTGCTGCGATCGGAGCCGCGCGTCGGTCGGATAACAAAGACCCCGGTCGCGTCGGACGTGGTTTGATCCATGCCTGCCGCATTACCCAGCGCTTCAGCCAGGGTCATACCGCTGCGGTCCATTTTCAGGGTGGCCTGCTGTTTCACTTCGCCCATGACAAACACTTTCAGGTCGTCGTTACGCGGCACATACAGGATGTCACCCGGATAAAGCAGGTGGTTCTGGCTCAGATCGCCGTTCTGCATCAGGGCCTGCAGTGACACGCGCTGCTCACGGCCGTTGTGGGTCAGGATAACGTTGCGCCAGTCTGCGTCCGCCGCTAAGCCGCCCGCTGCGTTAATCGCATCCAGGATGGTCAGCGGTACGTTGGTGATAGGCTGCTGGCCTGAGGTCGTCACGGCACCGGTCACGTAAGTCTTCTGTGACTTAAACGAGGCAATGCTGACGTCAACCTGGGGGCTTTCGATGTACTGCGCCAGACGACGCGCCACTTCATTACGCACGTCACCTACGGTACGGCCGGCAACACGGACGCGGCCGATGTAAGGATAGAAAATCGTGCCGTCAGAATGGACCCAGTTACCGGTGTCACTGGCGCTACGGTACTGACCGGCAGGCGTGGTGAGTTCGGGGTGATCCCACACGGTGACGGTGAGAACATCACCGATGCCGATGCGGTATTCGTAGTTCTGAATTTCGGTTTGTAACGACGGATTAGCCTGTGCCACAAGTGGCTTAGGACGCATTTTCTCCACCAGGCCTGGCGTTAACGGATAAACGTTAACGTACTTGTCGATGTCAAAATTGCTGTCCTGCTGCTCAATGACATCTTTTCCCGAAGTGGATAAATTTTGCCCCGGCACGACAGTACACCCGGCCATAAAAGTTGCAGATACCAGAACAGGTATCATCTTCATTTTCATTGTAATCATTTAGATCTTCGCTATCAGTTAATGTTTGATAGAGGCGAATACGCCGCTGTGTAAGCGCTCGAAAAAAGTAAGCTATCCTGACTCAGGCCCTGAACATGTCGTTCATTATTCTTAGCTCCTGTCTTGTACCCATCACGCGCTTTACCCGGAACGGAATAAAGCAAAGCAGAACATTTCGGTTTATCAATGCCGTACCGCTTTTTTTTAGAGAAATCTGCCCGCCGGAACCTGAAGTGGCACTTCGGCGCGCGGCTGACAGAAGCTCTTTTGCGGCTAGTAAGCACCATCACGTTTCAAAACCACACCCACGGTTTTGAACAAAATTGCAATGTCGTTCCACAGCGACCAGTTTTTTACATACCATGAGTCGAAGTAGACGCGCGTTTCATAATCCACATCGTTACGGCCGCTCACCTGCCACAATCCGGTCATACCCGGTTTTGCCATCAGGTAGTAATCGACATCGCCCGCATAACGCGCCAGTTCGTCTTCAATAACCGGGCGCGGCCCGACCAGGCTCATGTCGCCGCGTACGACGTTCCACAACTGCGGCAGCTCATCAAGGCTGGTTTTACGAATAAAGTGACCGACTTTAGTAATACGGGGATCGTTTTTGAGTTTAAAATCTTTATCCCATTCAGCACGGGCAACCGGATCGGTTCGCAAGACTTCCTCAAGCACTTCTTTCGAGTTGATCACCATTGAACGGAACTTAAGGCATTTAAATTTACGCCCGTTCAGGCCGACGCGTTCGTGACCATAAATAGGCGGCCCGCCATCACGTCCCACAAGGAATCCCAGCACTAGCAGCGCCGGTAACAGCATCAAAATGATGGAGAGTGCCCCGAAGATATCGAACGTGCGCTTCAGGAAGCGTGAGGTGCGTTTGGCCAGGTTATTCTGAACACGCAGGATCATGACTTCATGGCTGAAGATATAAGCCATGTCAGTGCCGTACAGCGGCACCCCACGTAAGGTAGGAATCACTGAAACAGAGCGGCAGTTATGCATCGCCAGCGATTTCAGCCACATGTCACGATACTGACTTTGCTCAAACTCAACCGCCACAATGAACTGGGTTTCACTGTTAGTGAGCCTCCACAGCGCCTGCTCGTCGCGCAGCACCGGAATACCCGAAATCAGCTCTTGTGGGCAGGATCCGTCCACGTCATAGAAGGCAATAACCTCAAAGCCCATAACCTCTTCGCTTTGCAGAGCCTCCCACGCTTCCTGGGCATTTTTATTGCTGCCAATAATGATGGTCTGCTTCTTCCACAGGCCGTATTTATTCAGCAGGCGTTTGGACAGTGCGCGGCACACCGGCATTGCCACCAGGGCGATAAGCCACGTTAACAGCCAGACAAAGCGCGACATCTGCCATTGAGACAGGGCCGTGATCGACAGTTCAATGACGGAAAAAATGAGAATGGTACGAAAAATTTCTTTTAATTCGAACCAAAACGGTTTGCGGTAGGTGTAATGGCGCAGTCTGACCCAAAACCAGCCCACGCAAATTACTGACAGACAGATGTGTGTAGCAACTTTTAAATTAAATTCCCGATCAGACATATCCGATAACAGTGAAGGAGATGTCATATTAATTAGCATCATCGCGATAAATAATGCCGCGTTGAAACATATTAAATCAGAACAAGCCAATAATAATTTGGTGATAAGACTTTTAAACGTAAATTCATTATCGCGCATATTTAACTCTTTATTTTATTTCCTTAACCCACCACACCAGACGCTTAAGTAACCAGCATTGTCTCTTAAGCCCGAGCGTTTCTGAGGGGAGCTCCTGCGGCATTTACGCCATTGCCATTGACTATGAAACCAATAATACCGTGCACAATACCAACAGATTACTCTGACTTTATCAGCAATGTGCTGATTAAATATCAAACCGAAGCGGTGACGCAGACACGCTACCGCCCTTGGCTGTCGCTGCCAATACCGCCCTGATAACCTCTGTTTCTCCCTGCGCCGCGCGCGATTGCGCACAAAGCGTCCTTGTGCAGAATGCGTTGACATTCTGCTGCGTACCGAGGCGGTTGATTGCGCAAATTACAGATTCGGGCGCAGGCGTTGTCTAACTCGTTGCTATACTAGTTATTACTGGCATGTTTACAAGTAGACCCCGCCATCCCCGGACTATTTTAGGAAAAAGACTACCAGTAATAAGTATTGAAGCCGCTCATTTTCAGCTTTCAGGTAGGAAAAAATCAGATTTATTCCATGTTCGCACCAGGAATAATCGCATAAGAAATTCCTCTGAATGAGAAATACGGTGACATTAATCTGCAACCTTTATGCGCTACCTTCACCGCCGCATTAATCAATCTGCTGAAGAATTATCCTGTAATTAATGTATGGGCTATTCAATTAAATCGTAAAGACCCTGTAAGCTCGCTATTTGTCCCAAGGCCATCTCTCCACTATCATCAGACAAAGCTTATTTTTAGACATTCAGGTGAATAAAGCATGCTGGAGGTATTGGCCGATCCCTCGCTATGGGCAGGATTAGTAACGCTAATCGTTCTTGAACTGGTACTGGGTATCGATAACCTGGTCTTTATCGCTATTCTGGTCGAGAAGCTGCCGGCAGCCGCACGCGACCGCGCGCGGGTGATTGGCCTGCTGATGGCGCTGGTGTGCCGACTGCTGCTGTTAGCCTCCCTGTCCTGGCTGGTCACGCTGACGCAGCCATTGATTACGCTGGCTAATCACGCCTTCAGCGCGCGCGACCTGCTGCTGCTGTTTGGCGGACTGTTTTTGCTGTTCAAAGCGACAACCGAATTGAACGAACGGCTCGAAGGGGAGGACGAGGAGAACGCTCAACAAAAAGGCGGCGCTAAATTCTGGCCTGTCGTGGCGCAAATCGTGGTGTTGGACGCGATTTTTTCGCTGGATGCGGTGATTACTGCCGTCGGTATGGTAAACGACCTGCCGGTCATGATGGTGGCGGTTACCGTGGCGATTTTATTGATGCTGCTCGCCAGTAAACCCCTTACCCGTTTCGTCAACAGTCACCCGACCATCGTTATTCTGTGCCTGAGCTTTTTACTGATGATTGGCTTTAGTCTGGTGGCTGAAGGCTTTGGCTTTGTTATTCCTAAAGGCTATCTCTATGCGGCGATCGGTTTCTCCGTGCTAATCGAAGCCCTGAACCAGCTGGCACAGTTTAACCGGCGCAAGGTGCTGTCGGCGGGTCGTCCGTTACGCCAGCGCACTGCCGAAGCGGTATTACGTCTGTTACGTGGCGAAGCCGAACAGGCGGAACTGGATGCAAAAACTTCGTCAATGATTGCCGATGGAGAGGCTGTCGCGCTGTTTAATCGCCAGGAGCGCGTGATGATCGCCAGAGTGATGGGGCTTGGGCAGCGTCATGTCAACACCATCATGACGACGCGTCACGATGTTCAGCACATTGATTTAAGCGACGATCCGGCGGAGATCATGGCTAACCTTGATCGTAATCAGCATACGCGCATCGTTGTTACGGACAACAGCAAAGAGCCGCTCGGCATTGTGCATGTTAACGATCTGCTCCATCAGTCACTGCATCACCACTCCCTTGATTTACGCAGCCTGATTCGTCAGCCCCTGGTGTTCCACGAGCACATCACCTTGTTACAAGCGCTGGAGCTGTTTCGTCAGGGTCACACACATTTTGCATTTGTGGTCGATGAGTTTGGTTCGGTAGAGGGCGTGGTCACGTTGAGCGACTTAATGGAAACCATTGCGGGAAATCTGCCAAATGAAGCAGGCGAAACCGATGCCCGCTATGATATCCAGCCTAACGGGTCGGGTGGCTGGATTGCCAATGGCCAAATGCCGCTGGAGGATCTGGCGATGTACGTGACGTTACCGCTGGATGAGAAGCGTAATTATCATACGCTGGCCGGATTAGTGATGGATCGCCTGCAGAATATTCCCCAGGAAGGTGAAGAGATCCTCCTTGGGGATTACCGCTTACGTACTCTGCAGGTTGAACAGCACCGGGTTCAGAAGGTTGAAATTCTGCCGCAGCCTGACATGCAACAGCATGCCGCGCCTTAAGGGCGTGCCGAATCTGGCTGCGTGGCGTTATTTCCTTTTAATTGCTGACGATCAAGCCACTGATTCAGGCGCGATTTCGCCTCATTCTGCAGCTTCTCGCGCAGCATATCGTCAACCGGGAGCGTATATTGCGGATTCTCCCAACTGCCGTAAAGGCGAAACGGGATCACCTGATCGGATAAGGCCGCAACCAGTTTTTCATCCCCGTGCCAGCCGCTCAGCGTCAGGCCCAATGTAACGTCTAACTGCTGCTGCACCATGTTGACGCTCCCATCGCCACGTAACGTCAGCTGCTTGCTTTCGCCGCTGAGATGGTTAAAGGACAGGAGGCCGTTCTTCAGCGCAAGCTGACCGCTGATGTGATCGATTCCCTGTCCCAATACCTGATCGTCGCTGCTGACGCGATCGCTCACGCGCGCCACCGCGCGACGGACCATCTGCTGTAAGTCAATTTGCGCCAGTTTCAGATGGCTCACACGGACATCCGCCTTGCCCTGCCAGCTCTGTTTCGCGTCCTCAAGGGTGAGGTTATCACCGGCCAACTCGCCGTTAAGATCAAGGGTTCCCTGCAGCGACTGAGGCAGGGCCAACGCCTTCAGTAATGGCTGAAGATCAACCTGACTCAACACGGGTTTGAAACTGACGTGCGTAACGGGCTGACGAATATCAATGCTGCCGGGAACGGAGAAACGCCCCTGCCCCACCGTTCCTGACAAGGTATTAAATGTCATCAGTCCCTGTTGGTTGACCGCATCCACAGCCAGTTTTGAGAGCGTAAGACCTCGCCAGACCGCGCTGTCCGCCTGCAGTTTTATGTCCAGATCGATATCGTTGAGCGGCGAGTCCGCATTGGTGGGTTCGCGCTGGTCTGCAATCACCGGCGCAGGGGCAATCTGGCTGCTTTGTCCACTCACCTGCTGAGTTAACGAAGAGATAAAAAGCAGGTTATCCATATCCAGTGAGGTCGCATGAAGATCCAGAGACAGCTTTTGCGGAGCCGTAAGATCGCCCTGCGCGCTGCCGCTGAGAACACTGTCGTTGGCGTTAAGCTTAAGATCGGACAGGGCAACGGTATTTCTGTCGCCATTCCAGTTTCCCTGGAAGCTCAGCGTACCTTTAATGCCCTGCGGTGGCAGGCTGGCCCCGGACAACGCGTAATCCAGTTGTTCGAGCTGACCACTGAGCTGATGGGGATACTGCGATTTATCAAATTGCCCCTTCAGATTGATCATCGCCGTGCGCTGGTTGCGTGTCAGGCTGGTGCTGAGATTGATTGTTGCCAGGCTCGACTGATCCTGCTCCATATTCAGGTTGAGATTACGGAAGGTGAACGCATCGCCGCCAGGCTGTTGCCAGATAAACAGGCTGTCCATCAGCTGGAGTTTGCCGATATCGAAAGACCATCGGTCTGAAGATGCAGGCTCGCTGTTGTGCGGACCGCGCGGGGCATTTTGCGGTACCTGCGCCGTGCTGTCTGGCGTGACCCGCACCACCGCGTTTTTCAGCATCACCTGGCTCACGCTCAGCTGATGTGATAGCAAGGGCAGAAGATTCACATCCAGCCGCATATTGTCTGCAGAGACCACGGGCTGGGCTGCACCGGGCGCGGTCAGGCTCATGCGCCCGGCCAGAATGCTGAGTTTAGGCCAGACGTGCCAACGCAAATCGCCATTGATAGTGAGTTGATAACCGCTGCGCTGTTCGACCTGTTGCACCATATAGCTGCGAAAGTCGTTGGGGTTGACCAGCATAACCAGGGCTGTTAATCCCGCTACGACCACCACCAGTAAGATGGCCAGCGTGGTTATCACTCTTCTCATCACATCCTCATGAATTAATCTTTGTCGATACGACTGGCATCAGCACCCTGCTGGCCACGATATTTAGCATTTTCACGGCGATTATAAGGACGCGCGGCAGGTCCCGAAAGCGGTTCAAAGCTTAGCGCACCAATCAGCATTCCCGGGCGCAGTGCCAGAGGCAGTTTGCCAGAATTATAGAACTCCAGCACGATACGGCCCTGCCAGCCCGGATCGATACGATGCGCGGTCACGTGGACCATCAGGCCCAGGCGGGCAAGCGAGGAGCGCCCGTCCAGCCAGCCAACCAGATCGTCGGGAATGGTCACAGATTCCAGCGTTACCGCCAGGGCCAGCTCGCCGGGATGCAGAAAGAATGCTTCTCCCTCGGGGAGAACGATCTCATCACTCATCACGCGATCCAGGGCCGCGCTCACTTCGTGCTTCGGCCCGCTCAGATCAATAAACGCGGCGGTATGTCCGCTGAATGTCCGGAACTGATTGCCTAAACGTACGTCGACCGTTGCACCGTTGATCCGTTCCACCGGTGGCCGTGGCGTGATCGCCAGTTTCCCGCTATCCAGCCAGGCTTCAATATCGCGGTCGCATAATCTCATTACGGTAACTCCATGAAGTAAGTGTAGCGAACAGGCGGCATCTGTGCTTTTAACCTGCTCGCGTCACGTCCTTTGAGACGTAAACTACTCGAAGAACTGGTTAATTTTGGCTTTAAGAATATCAATAGCAATACGGTTTTTACCACCGCGCGGCACAATGATATCTGCGTACTGTTTAGAGGGTTCAATGAACTGCAAAAACATGGGGCGGACCGTTTTCTGATACTGACTCATGACGGAATCCATTGAACGCCCCCGTTCATTGACATCACGTTTCATACGTCGCATCAGGCAAATGTCGAGCGGCGTGTCCACGAAGATGGAGAAGTTCAGTTCCTGGCGCAGACGCGCATCGGTTAACAGGAGAATGCCTTCAAGAATAATGACTTTTTTAGGCTTAATTTGCAGCGTTTCCTGAGTACGCGTGTGCTCAACATAGCTGTAAACGGGCAACTCAATGTCCTGCCCTGCCTTTACCGCACGTAAGTGCTGCAATAACAAATCATGATCCATCGCGCTGGGATGGTCATAATTGGTTTTAACCCTCTCTTCCATGGTGAGGTGACTTTGATCTTTGTAATAGGCATCTTCAGGGATAACGCCGATGTGCTCATCGCCGACCTGGTCGCGAATTTCACGATAGAGCGTACTGGCGATTAAACTTTTACCGGATGCAGATGCACCTGCAATGCCAACGATCACGCACTGATGGGACTTGTCAGTCATACTTTTAAAAACCTGATACTGGAGCCAGAAACTGTACGCAAACTGCGCACCCAGTTAATGGGGCTGAACGGAGAGGGTGAGTTGGCGCTCAGTATAGGGATTTCGGCCTTTTGATGCCAGAGAAATGGCACCGCCCCCCTTTTCAGACTTTCCCCTTTTAACCTGAATGGTTTCACCGATAAACTAGCCGCTTCACACAGAACAACGCCGCACAGCACCTGTCGGGCTCGGTATGGCCGATGAATAAGGGCATTTTGCCCAAGAAGAAGAAAGGAAGATTATGCTCTGGAAGACCCTCACCTATTTTGGTGACAGCATGTTATTGATTCCCACGGCGGTGATTATTGCCCTGATTTTACCGTGGAAAAGCGATAACCGTCGCGCCCTGTGGTACTGGCTTCTGGCCTTTGGCCTGGCCGGGCTGGTGGTCAGCGTGTCAAAAATACTGTTTCTTGGCTTTGGTATTGGCAGCGCACGCTTTAACTTCACGGGATTTAGCGGCCACAGCGCGATGTCAGCAACCCTGTGGCCGGTTATGCTTTGGTTAATTTCAGGGCGCTGCTCAAGCCTGTGGCGCGGCCTGGCGATTGGCGTGGGCTATGTGATTCCCTTAATGGTTGGCGTTTCGCGCCTGGTTATCCATGCGCATTCCGTCAGCGAGGTCATTACCGGTCTGCTGCTGGGCTTTACGCTGAGTACCGCGTTTTTACTTTCCCAGCGCGAGACGGCACTTAAAGGGTTCAGCTTGCCGCAAATCGCCGCTGCGCTGCTGGTGCCGGTTCTGCTGCTGGGTCACGGTCGGATTGCCACCACACAACAGTTCCTGGCGCAGTTTTCTGCCCGTCTGGCTGGCATGGAAAAACCTTATACCCGGGCCGATCTTTTCCGGGAATAATGCACATGGTGGCTCGTGCTTCCGCGAGCCATTCAATCCAACGAATAACGCAATTTAATGATTTCCCCCCTGTTTTTTCTATCAAATGTGCTAGCATTCTTCGAATGAGAATGGCGATGCAGCGCATGCCATTGCACTATTTTGCCCTCTGCTGGATCGATTAATGATCGTTGAGACACTGGCCTCGTCAGATAAATCACCTAAAAAGTGGCTAAACGCCTGCTGGCTTGGCCTGGCTTCCTTCGTCCTGACGCTATTTTGCCTTGAGCTGATTGTGGTTAGCGGTAAAATTTCACCGCTCTGGTTCTCGACGGCACTGATGACCATCGTGGTGTTTCGCAGCACGTCTCGCCAGCTCCCCCTGTTACTCATCGCCTGCCTTATCGGTACGGCACTGGCGAATGCCTTCATTATCGGTCCCGCCCTCTCTAATTTAAAATTTGCCCTGCTTAATCTGCTGCAGGCCATACTGGGCGGGCTGTTATTGCGCGCGTTGCTTGACCGTGAGGCGCCGCTGGTTTCGCTCAATGACTGGATCCGCTTTGTTATCGCTACCGGCCTGATTTCGCCCCTGGTTGGCGGCGTACTCGCGCTGTGGATACTGCAGGTTGGAGAGCAGGCCTCATTTGCTTTCTTTTACACCTGGGTCATTTCGGAAATTATCGGCATGTTAGCGCTCGGGCCGGTTTTACTGTTGCTGACCTGGCCGCTGTCGCAGAATGGCCTGAAACGCGCGTCTCTGGTAGAGACGCTCATCACGCTGGCCCTGACGCTTACTGCCAGCTACCTGTCGCTGCGGTTTTTACCCTGGCCTTTTACTTTTATTTTAGTAGTGCTGTTCTGGTGTGCCGTGCGGTTGCCGAAGGTGGAAGCCTTTGTGCTGTTTTTTGTTAACGCCAGCTTTATGGCACTGCTGCTGTCACTGAGCTGGATTAACGTCACGCCAACGGCCGCCAGCACCTATGCGGTGATAAGCAGCTGGCTTCCGTTTTTGATGGTCTTAATTCCCTGTCATATCATGGCATTAGTGATGGATGCCTTTCGGCATGAGAAGCGCCATATCAGTGAGAGCGAAACCCGTTTCCGTCATGCCATGGAGTATTCCGCGATTGGCATGGCGCTGGTTTCTGCTGAAGGCCGATGGCTTCAGGTTAATAAATCCCTGTGTGACACGCTGGGCTATCCGGAACATGAACTGACTCAACTGACGTTCCAGCAAATCACTCATCCGGATGATCTTTACGACGTCCAGGGCCGACTGGATAAGCTGCTGCAGGGCGAGATTTACTCTTATACGCTGGAAAAACGTTATTTCCGCAAAGACGGCGAAATCGTCTGGGTACGGCTAACGCTTTCCCTGGTGCGCGATCAGGCGCAGCAACCACTCTATTTTATCGCGCAGATTATTGATATTTCTGAGCTGAAACAGAGTGAGCAGGTGAACAAACGCCTGATGGAACGCATTACCCTTGCGAATGAGGCGGGCGGCATCGGCGTATGGGAATGGAATCTGACCAGCGGCGAAGTTCTGTGGGATAAACGCATGTATGCGCTGTTTGGCATGAAGCCCCATGAACTGCCCAGCTACGATCTGTGGGTCACGCTGGTTCATCCCGACGATCGCGAACGTTGTGTGCTCACCATTCAGGGTGCCATTGAGAAAAGCAGTTCCTTCCAGATGGAGTACCGGGTGGTACGGGAGGACGGGCAGCATTGGATCCGTTCTCAGGCAAACCGCCTGCTCAGTAAAGAAGGCCGTATCGAACGCATTTTGGGGATCTCTCAGGACATCACCTCATTACGGAACCTGAATGAGGCGCTGTTTCAGGAAAAAGAGCGCATGATGATCACGCTCGACTCGATCGGAGAGGCCGTTATCAGTACCGATCAGGACATGTGCGTGACCTTTATGAACCCGGTCGCGGAAAAAATGACAGGCTGGTCACAAGAGGCTGCGGCGGGCAAACCGGTAAACGAACTGCTGCATATCACGCACGGTCGTCATGGCCCTGAAGTCGATAATCTGCTGCTGTGCCATGTGCCGTCTGAAAAAACCGCGCCCTATCTCTCTGAGGAGTGGGTGCTGCACACGCTCAATGGCGAGCATATTGATATTCATTACAGTATAACGCCGCTGAAATCTGAATCAGGTACCGAGCGTGGAGCGGTGATGGTGATACAGGACGTCAGTGAGTCACGTAAAGTGATGAAGCGTCTGAGCTACAGCGCACTGCACGATACGCTGACCCGGTTACCTAATCGTGCCAGCTTTGAACTGCAGCTTAAGCGGTTACTGTCCGACGCCGTCGAGCATCAGAATCAGCACGTTCTGGTCTTTATCGATCTGGATAAATTTAAGGCGGTGAACGACAGCGCAGGCCACGCAGCCGGGGACGCCCTGTTGAGCGAACTGTCGGATTTAATGCGCCATCGCCTGCGCGGGAGCGATTTCCTGGCCCGCCTGGGCGGGGATGAATTTGCCGTGTTGATGCCCGAATGTTCGTTGGATCAGGCTCGCGACGTGGTGCAGGACATCGTTCGCGCGGTCGGTGACTACTGTTTTGAATGGCTGGGGCGCGCCTATCAGGTCGGTGCCAGCGCAGGCATAACCCAAATCAACGCGCAGAACTGTCAGAGTAGCGATGTGCTGTCTCAGGCAGATATTGCCTGTTATAACGCCAAGCGGAGTGGGCGGGGTCGGTATAAGGTGTATGAGCAGCATGCGCTGGCGCTCATGGGAAGCCATCACTCCGTGGATCTCGCGACCCTGGATGCCTTACAAGTGGACATGCAGGTATGGGCCGTTGCGCCGCCTGGCAAGCCGCATTCCGCCAGCGTCTGGCTGGTTGAGGTTCAGCTATTTTCGCCAGAAGGGTTACTCATTGATGAGCATCTGCTACGTAATAACCTGACTGACGATATGCTGAAACGCCGGCTTGAAGACAATATTGTTAATGCCTTCTTCCGCCAGCAGATTGCAACGATGAGCCAAAAAGGTATCGCACTGATTTTGCCTCTCGATGTGCACGCACTGTACGATCCGGCTTTCGTTGACAACCTCTGCCTGCGCTTCACCGAATCCGGTCTTGCCCGCAGCCATAGCGGGATCGCGCTTAACGCCTCCAGCGTGCTTTCCAGCGGCGATGGCCTGATCGGTGCATTGATGAAACTGCGCCAGGCGGGCTGCCGCATCGTGTTGCAGCATTTCGGCCGCAATCTGGATGCCTTTAACCAGTTGACCGGTAAAGTTGTGGACTGCCTGATCCTGTCCCCGGAACTGGTGGCTAACCTGCACAACAATTTGATGGATGAGATGCTAATCTCCATTATTCAGAGCCAGACCAGCCAGCGTGATATCACCCTGCTTGCCGGCCCGGTGTCCGTTCCCGCGGTGCTCACCACGCTGATCAGCCTTGAAGTGGACGGCGTTTGGGGCAGTGCCGTTGCGGAACGCCAGCCAATGAGCAGGCTTGCGGAAGCCCCCCTTTTCGCTATTCGCTAATTCTGCCGCTCACCGCTTGCCACGACCGATCAGCTGCGCTAAAGTCGCCCCCTTTTTTCCGGCCTGGGGGCGAAAAATGTTCATTGGATTTGATTACGGTACGGCTAACTGCTCAATTGCAGTCAGTGAAAAAGGCGCGCCGCGTTTGTTAACGCTGGAGAATGGCCAACGCCTGCTGCCGTCCATGATTTGCTCCCCAACGCGTGAAGCGGTGACGGAATGGCTTCACCGCCATCATCAGGTTGCAACACCGGAACAGGAAAGCACCGCGCTGCTGCAGCGGGCCCTGCGCTACAACCGTGAAGAAGATATTGATGTCTTACCTGACAGCGTGCAGTTCGGCCTGACCGCACTTCAGCATTACATGGTCGATCCAGAAGATGTCTGGTTTGTTAAATCCCCCAAATCCTTTCTGGGCGCAACCGGCCTGAAACCGCAGCAGATTGCCTTTTTTGAGGATCTGGTGTGCGCCATGATGCTGCACATTCGCCAGCAGGGTGAAGCGCAGACCCAGCAGCCTATCGACCAGGCGGTCATCGGCCGCCCAGTCAACTTTCAGGGATTAGGCAGCGAAGATGCGAATCAACAGGCACAGGGCATTCTGCTTCGCGCGGCCAAACGCGCCGGCTTTCGGGATGTTGAATTTCAGTTCGAGCCGGTCGCGGCGGGCCTGGATTTTGAAGCGA
The DNA here is from genome assembly GCF_029967885.1 of Pantoea sp. V106_11. Taxonomy (NCBI): domain Bacteria; kingdom Pseudomonadati; phylum Pseudomonadota; class Gammaproteobacteria; order Enterobacterales; family Erwiniaceae; genus Pantoea; species Pantoea sp. V106_11. The sequence continues at coordinate 126,283 of NZ_JASCAK010000020.1, read as the reverse complement.
CACTGGAAAAAGAGACCCGCGTACTGGTTGTCGATATTGGCGGGGGCACCACCGACTGCTCAATGCTGCTGATGGGCCCGCAATGGCGCAACCTGTCAGACCGGCGTGAAAGCCTGCTGGGTCACAGCGGCTGCCGAGTAGGCGGTAACGATTTAGATATTATGCTGGCGTTTAAAGCCCTGATGCCCCTGCTCGGCGCGGGCGGCAACACCCAAAAAGGCACCGCCCTGCCTGCCCTGCCCTGGTGGAATGCGGTGGCGGTGAACGACGTGCCGGCACAAAGCGATTTCTACAGCGCCGCCTGCGGCAAGCTGCTGCGTGATTTAGTGCGCGATGCAGAAAATCCTGCCGCCGTGGCTCACCTGCTTAAAGTCTGGCAACAGAAGCTGAGTTATCGCCTGGTCCGTACGGCGGAAGAGAGCAAGATCGCGCTGTCTGAGCGCCCTGCGTTTGCGGCGTCACTGGATTTTGTTACCTCCGGCTTACAGGCCGAGATCAGCGTAGCGACCCTGCAGGAGGCGATCGGCCAGCCGCTGGAGAAGATTCTGGAGCAGGTTCATCTGGCACTGGCGACCAGCCATATCAAACCCGAGGTGATTTATCTCACCGGCGGCAGTGCCCGTTCCCCACTTTTGCGCGCGGCGCTCCAGCAGGCCCTGCCAGACACACCGATAGCGGGAGGAGACGACTTTGCCTCAGTGACCGCTGGCCTGGCGCGCTGGGCAGAGGTTATGTTTGCCTGACCTACCGGCACAGGCGGAACCGTCCTGTGCCAGCCATGCCTTTTGCCCGCCTCCCTGCGGGCAACTGCCAGCGGATGCCCCCGCGCATCACTATCGCCTGGCGAACATTTCCTCTCTGACGTTTACCCGTGTTGCCCTTCATCAAATTTCAACGTGTTATTTCCTGACAACAGCGGCTCATCACCCGTTATCCTGTGGCAAACTTTATGAAACGCATTCTGTTGACGGGCGGCAATTAAACGGCCACGTCTGTTCAGAAAAAGAACATAATTACGCTGTGCTGACAGAAATCCTTAATTCCTTCAAATTTTTACCGGCAGGGACGACTACAATTCGTGGTTTGCAGGCTACCGTTTAAGCCCGCGCCCTGGAAAGACATGGCTGGAGAGCAACAACAACAATGAACAACCGATACCCTGTTATGAAAAAAGGTCTGATTGTGCTGGTGGTCATTGCCGTAGCCGCAGGCGGCTATTACTGGTGGAAACATCCGGCACAGCCCAGCAGCGACGGTGACCTGTCTGGTCAGTCAGCACATGGCAAAAGAGGCAATGGCGCGCACAAACCGCTGGCTCCCGTTCAGGCGGCCAGCGCGGTGACAGAAAGTGTGCCGCAATACCTTAACGGGTTAGGCACCGTGACGGCCGCCAATACCGTGACGGTCCGCAGCAGGGTTGATGGAAACCTGATGTCCATCCACTTCACGGAAGGTCAGCAGGTCAAAGCCGGGCAGTTGTTAGCGGAGATTGACCCGCGCCCCTATCAGGTTGCGCTCATGCAGGCGCAGGGCCAGTTGGCACGCGATCAGGCAACTCTGGCTAACGCACGCCGCGATTTAGCCCGTTATCAAAAACTGGCGAAAACGTCGCTGGTGTCTCAGCAGGATCTGGACACGCAGAACGCCCTGGTCAGTGAAACCCTGGGCACCATTAAAGCCGACGAAGGCAGTGTTGCCAGCGCCCAACTGAATCTGACTTACAGCCGCATCACCTCGCCGATTGATGGCCGTGTAGGCCTGAAGCAGGTTGATATTGGCAACTACATTACCAGCGGCGATACCAATGGCTTAGTGGTGATTACGCAAACGCACCCGGTGGACGTGGTGTTCAGCGTCGCTGAGAATAATATTAGTCAGATCATGCAGGCGCAGAAAAGTGGTGAACCCTTGTTGGTAGAAGCCTGGGATCGCAGCAATCAACATTTAATCACCCGCGGTAAGCTGCTCAGTCTGGATAACCAGATCGACGCCACGACCGGTACGATCAAAATCAAAGCGCGCTTTGATAATCAGGATGACCTGCTCTTCCCGAACCAGTTCGTCAACGCCCGGCTGAAGGTGAATACCTTGCAGGATGCAGTGGTTATTCCTGCCGCCGCGCTGCAAATGGGCAATGAAGGCCACTTTGTCTGGGTGATCAACAATGAAGACAAGGTCAGTAAGAAAAGCGTAACCGCCGGACTGCAGGACAGCCAAAAAGTAGTGATCAGCGCCGGACTCAACGCAGGCGACCGCGTCGTTACCGACGGGCTGGACCGCCTGACGGAAGGGGCAAAAGTCGAAGTGGTTGCCGCGCAGAGTCGCGCCACAAAAGAGACCCGTGCCAGCTTGCCGTCAAAAGGGGAATCTGAGTAATGCAGGTTATGCCTCCTGACCACAGCGGAGGGCCGTCACGCCAGTTTATACTGCGTCCGGTCGCAACGACCTTACTGATGATCGCCATTCTTCTGGCTGGGATTTTGGGTTACCGCTTTTTGCCGGTCTCCGCCCTGCCGGAAGTGGACTATCCCACCATTCAGGTCGTTACTCTCTATCCCGGGGCCAGCCCGGATGTGGTGACCTCTTCGATTACCGCGCCCCTTGAACGTCAGTTCGGCCAGATGTCCGGACTCAAGCAGATGGCATCACAAAGTTCTGGCGGCGCCTCCATCGTTACTCTGCAGTTTCAGCTGACCCTGCCGCTCGACGTGGCAGAGCAGGAAGTGCAGGCGGCGATCAACTCCGCCAGCAACCTGCTGCCCAACGATCTGCCTAACCCGCCGGTTTACAGCAAAGTGAACCCGGCCGATCCGCCGATCATGACCCTGGCCGTCACCACCACCAGCATGCCGTTAACCCAGGTGCAGGATATGGTGGAAACGCGCGTGGCACAGAAAATATCCCAGGTCACGGGCGTTGGTCTGGTCACGCTGACGGGCGGTCAACGTCCCGCCGTGCGCGTGAAAATGAACACCCAGGCGCTGGCCGCTATGGGGCTGACCAGTGAAGCGGTACGTACGGCCATCACGAATGCTAACGTTAACTCCGCGAAAGGCAGCCTGGATGGCCCTACCCGCTCGGTCACCCTTTCCGCCAATGATCAGATGAAATCCGTGGAGGATTATCGCCAGCTGATCGTCAGTTATAAAAATGGCGCCCCGGTGCGGCTGGCCGACGTGGCGACCATCGATCAGGGCGCAGAAAACAGCTGGCTGGGAGCCTGGTCTAATCGTGAACCGGCTATCGTGCTGAATGTGCAGCGCCAACCCGGTGCCAACATTATCGCCACGGCCGATAACATTCGTGCCATGCTGCCGTCGCTGATTGCCAGCCTGCCTAAATCCGTAGACGTGAAGCTGGTGACAGACCGCACCACCAATATTCGCGCGTCGGTCACTGACACACAGCATGAACTGATGCTGGCGATGGGGCTGGTGGTGATGATCATCTACCTGTTTCTTCGCAACGTCCCTGCAACCATTATTCCGGCCGTGGCGGTGCCGCTGTCGCTGATCGGCACCTTCGCCGCGATGTACTTCCTGGGGTTTTCGATCAACAACCTGACGCTGATGGCGCTCACCATCGCCACAGGCTTTGTGGTGGATGATGCCATCGTCGTGATCGAGAACATCTCACGCTATATCGAGAAAGGCGAAAAACCCATGACCGCCGCCCTGAAGGGCGCCGGCGAAATCGGCTTTACCATTATCTCGCTGACCTTTTCACTGATTGCGGTATTGATCCCGTTACTGTTTATGGGCGATGTGATTGGTCGTCTGTTCCGGGAGTTTGCGGTCACGCTGGCGGTGGCGATTCTGATTTCGGCCGTGGTGTCGCTCACCCTGACGCCGATGATGTGTGCACGCATGCTCAGCGCCGAATCACTGCGCAGGCAGAACCGCTTTTCCCGCGCCAGCGAAGCGATGTTTGATCGTATCATCGCGGTTTACGGCCGGGGGCTGAGCCGGGTGCTCAATCATCCCTGGCTGACGCTGTCCGTGGCGCTGGGAACCCTGCTGCTTACCGTGCTGTTATGGATCGCCATTCCCAAAGGGTTTTTCCCGCAGCAGGATAACGGCATTATTCAGGGCACCCTGCAGGCCCCGCAGTCGGTGTCCTATGCCAGTATGGCGGAACGCACCCGCGACGTCGCCTCGGTGATTATGAAAGATCCGGCGGTGCAAAGTCTCACCTCGTTTGTGGGCGTGGACGGCACCAATCCATCCCTTAACAGTGCCCGGTTGCAGATAAACCTTAAACCGCTGGATGCGCGCAGCGAACGTATTCCTGAGATTCAGCAACGCCTGCAACAGCAAGTCAGCAAGATCCCCGGCGTGACGTTATGGCTGCAGGCGGTTCAGGATTTGACAATTGATACCCAGGCCAGCCGAACGCCCTATCAGTTCACGCTGCAGTCCGGTTCGCTGGACTCACTCAGCACCTGGGTGCCCGCGCTGGTAAGTGCCTTGCAGAAACTGCCCGCGCTGCGTGATGTCAGCAGCGACTGGCAGGATCAGGGCCTGGAAGCCTATATCAAGGTTGATCGCGACAGCGCCAGCCGGTTGGGCATCAGCATGGCAGATGTGGACAATGCGCTCTACGACGCCTTTGGTCAGCGGCTGATCTCCACCATTTATACCCAGGCAAATCAGTACCGCGTGGTGCTGGAACAGGACAACAGCGCGATCCAGGGCCTGCCAAGTCTGGATGGCATTCGCCTGACCAGTACCGATGGCGGCAGCGTTCCCCTTAATGCTATCGCCAGTATTGAGCAACGCCATGCGCCCTTAACGATCAATCACCTGAGCCAGTTTCCGTCTGCCACTTTCTCGTTTGATGTGGCAAAAGGCTACTCTCTGGAAGACGCAACAAAAGCCATCATCCAGGCCGAGGAACAGCTTGGCATGCCGTCAGAGGTGATGACCCAGTTCCAGGGCAGCACGCTGGCCTTTGAGGCCGCATTGACCAGCACGGTGTGGCTGATTGTGGCGGCGGTCGTGGCGATGTACATCGTCCTGGGCGTCCTGTATGAGAGTTTTATCCATCCCATTACCATTCTTTCAACGCTACCTACTGCGGGCGTAGGTGCGCTGCTGGCCCTGATGATAAGCGGTAACGAGCTGGATATTGTGGCGATCATCGGCATCATTTTGCTGATTGGTATCGTGAAAAAGAACGCCATCATGATGATTGACTTCGCCCTTGCCGCCGAGCGGGAACAGGGCATGAAGCCCTATGACGCCATTTACCAGGCCTGTTTGCTGCGCTTCCGCCCCATTCTGATGACCACCCTGGCGGCGCTGCTGGGGGCGTTACCGCTGATGCTCAGCACCGGCGTTGGCGCAGAATTACGGCAACCGCTGGGGATTGCCATGGTCGGCGGCCTGATACTGAGCCAGGTTCTGACCCTGTTTACCACACCGGTGATTTATCTGCTGTTTGACCGTCTGGCGCACAATCTGCGTCGCCGCATCGGTCACACGGAGGAACCGTCGTGAAGTTCTTTGCGCTGTTCATCCATCGGCCGGTAGCCACCACGCTGCTCACGCTGGCGATTGCGCTGGCGGGGATACTGGGGTTCCGCCTGCTGCCGGTCGCGCCGCTGCCGCAGGTGGATTTTCCGGTCATAATGGTGTCGGCTTCTCTGCCCGGTGCCTCGCCGGAAACCATGGCCTCCTCGGTTGCCACGCCGCTGGAGCGCTCGCTGGGCCGCATCGCGGGCGTGAGTGAGATGACCTCCACCAGCTCCCTGGGATCGACCCGCATCATTATGGTTTTCGATTTCGATCGTGACATCAACGGCGCGGCGCGGGATGTGCAGGCGGCGATCAATGCCGCGCAGAGTCTGCTTCCCACGGGAATGCCTTCGCGCCCGACCTACCGCAAAGCGAACCCGTCTGATGCACCGATCATGATCATGACGCTGACCTCAGATCTGTACAGCCCGGCTCAGCTTTACGATTACGCGTCCACACAGCTGGCGCAGAAGCTGTCGCAGATTAACGGCGTGGGCGATGTGACCGTGGGCGGCAGCTCTTTGCCCGCGGTGCGCGTGGCGTTGAATCCGCAGGCGCTGTTTAACCAGGGCGTTTCGCTGGATGCAGTACGGCAGACGATTTCCAACGCCAACCAGCGCCGCCCTCAGGGCGCGGTGGAAGACGGCCAGCAGCGCTGGCAGCTGCGCACTAACGATGCGCTACAAACTGCCAGTGAATATCAGCCGCTGGTGGTGCACTACAACAACGGCGCGGCGGTGCGCCTGTCGGATGTTGCCACGGTGCAGGATTCAGTCCAGGACGTGCGCAACGCCGGGATGTCGCGCGGTAAACCGGCAGTGTTACTGGTGATACGAAAAACCGCCGATGCGAACGTGATTGAAACGGTGGATCGCATTCGTGCCGAACTGCCCGAACTGCACGAGATCATTCCGGCTGCCATCAACCTTGAGGTGGCTCAGGACCGCTCCCCTACCATCCGCGCCTCTCTTGAGGAAGTGGAGCAGTCGCTGATGATTGCCGTTGCGTTGGTCATTCTGGTGGTGTTCGTGTTTTTACGCTCCGGCCGCGCCACGCTGATCCCCGCCGTTGCCGTGCCGGTATCCCTGATCGGCACCTTCGCCGCAATGTATTTGTGCGGCTTTAGCCTGAATAACCTGTCGCTGATGGCCCTGACGATCGCCACGGGTTTTGTGGTGGATGATGCGATTGTGGTGCTGGAAAACATCGCCCGCCATGTGGAAGCCGGGATGAAACCGATGGCGGCCGCACTGAAAGGGGTGCGTGAAGTCGGCTTTACCGTGCTGTCGATGAGCCTCTCCTTAATCGCGGTCTTCCTGCCGCTGCTCATGACAGGCGGATTGATTGGTCGCTTTTTTGCCGAATTCTCAATCACCCTGTCGGTCGCCATTCTGATTTCCCTGTTTGTCTCGGTCACGCTCACGCCAATGATGTGTGCTTATCTGCTCAAACCCCACGCGCCGCGCAGTCAACCTCAGCGACGGGGCGTTGGACGGCTGCTGCTGGCGGTTCAGCGCGGTTATGCCCGCTCGCTGACCGTTGTGCTCAATCATGCCCGCTGGGTACTGCTCCTGCTGCTGGGCACCGTGGCTCTGACGGTATGGCTGTTTATCAGTATTCCCAAAACCTTCCTGCCCGAGCAGGACACCGGCCGCCTGTCTGGCTTTATTTCGGCTGACCAAAGTATTTCGTTCCAGGCGATGCGCGGCAAGCTGGAAGATTTCATGAAAATTGTTGGCGCCGATCCGGACGTTTCCAGCGTGGTAGGCTTTACCGGCGGCATGCGCACCAACATGGGGTTGATGTTTATTTCTCTGAAACCCCTGTCTGAACGGAAAGACACGGCGCAGGCGGTGATTGCCCGCCTGCGTGCCAAACTGGCGAACGAACCCGGTGCCAATCTGTATCTTAATGCGGTGCAGGATATCCGAGTGGGCGGTCGCGAAGCCAATGCCAGCTATCAGTACTCGCTGCTGTCAGACGACCTTGCTGCGCTGCGCACCTGGGAACCTAAAATCCGTCAGGCCTTTACTGCCCTGCCGGAACTGGCTGACGTCAACTCCGACCAACAGGATAAGGGCAGTGAAATGGCACTGACCTATGACCGCGCCAGCATGGCCCGGCTGGGGATCAACGTTTCAGAAGCCAACGCCCTGTTAAATGATGCCTTTGGGCAGCGGCAGATTTCCACTATTTATCAGCCGCTGAACCAGTACAAGGTCGTCATGGAAGTGGATCCCCGTTACACCCAGGACATTAGCGCCCTGAATCAGATGTTTGTGATCAACAGCGAGGGCAAACCGATTCCGCTCGCCTGGTTCGCCAAATGGCAACCGGCTAACGCACCTTTGTCGGTCAACCACGAGGGGCTGTCTGCAGCATCGACCATTTCCTTTAACCTGCCAGAAGGCGTGTCGCTGTCGCAGGCGTCGGAGGCCATTGAGCGCACCATGACCGCGCTGGGCGTACCCTCCAGCGTGCGGGGCAGCTTCGCTGGTACCGCGCAGGCTTTCCAGCAGTCACAGAGCAGCCAGCTGTGGCTGATGCTGGCCGCCATTGCGGCGGTCTACATTGTGCTGGGCATTCTTTATGAAAGCTATGTGCACCCGTTAACCATTCTTTCCACGCTGCCTTCGGCGGGCGTCGGTGCGCTGCTGGCGCTGGCGCTGTTTGATACGCCGTTCAGCCTGATTGCCCTGATCGGTATTCTGTTATTAATCGGGATCGTGAAAAAGAACGCCATCATGATGGTGGACTTTGCTCTTGAGGCAGAGCGCAACGGTAACCTGAGTCCGCGCGATGCCATTTTTCAGGCCTGCCTGCTGCGTTTCCGCCCTATTTTAATGACCACTCTGGCAGCGTTGTTTGGCGCACTCCCGCTGGTGCTGACCAGCGGAGATGGCGCGGAACTGCGCCAGCCGTTAGGCATTACTATTGCGGGTGGCCTGATCATGAGTCAGTTGCTCACCCTGTATACCACGCCGGTGGTGTACTTAATGATGGATAAACTGCGTCGTAAAAAGCGCACCCAGACGATCAATGCCACTCAGCATTAAGGGGTCACTATCATGCAGAGCGTAACTGTCCGTTGGCAGTTATGGATTGTCGCCTTTGGCTTCTTTATGCAGGCGCTGGATACCACGATCGTCAACACGGCGATCCCGTCAATGGCTCAGGATCTGGGCGTGAGCCCGCTGCATATGCATTCGGTCATTGTCGCGTATGTGTTAACGGTGGCGGTGACGCTGCCGCTGAGCGGCTGGCTGGCCGATCGGTTTGGCGTCAGAAATATCTTCTTTAGCGCCATCGTTCTGTTTAGCCTGGGGTCGCTGATGTGTGGGTTATCGAACACGCTGGATCAGCTGCTCGTCGCGCGGGTACTGCAGGGCGTCGGCGGCGCCATGATGGTGCCGGTGGGTCGCCTGACGGTGATGCGCATTGTGCCGCGCGATCAATATATGTCTGCAATGACATTCGTCACCCTGCCCGGCCAGGTGGGTCCGCTACTGGGTCCGGCGCTTGGCGGAGTGCTGGTGGAATATGCCAGCTGGCACTGGATTTTCCTGATTAACATCCCGGTTGGTGTGATCGGCGCCATCGCCACCTTAAAGCTGTTACCCAACTACGCCATGCCGCCACGACGCTTCGATTTTCTGGGTTTTATCCTGCTGGCAGTCGGTATGGCAACCCTGACGCTGGCCCTTGATGGTCAGCGCAGCAGCGGCGGCTCTGCGTTGTTGCTGGCGGCGATGATTCTGACAGGAATGGGGTCACTGCTGTTTTACCTGTTACATGCGCGCCATAACGACGATGCGCTGTTTAGCCTGAAGCTGTTTGATAATCGGGTGTTCTCTATTGGCTTACTCGGTAGCCTGGCGGGCCGCATCGGCAGCGGAATGTTGCCGTTTATGACGCCGCTTTTTTTACAGATCGGCATGGGTTTCAGCCCGTTTCATGCCGGTTTGATGATGATTGCGATGGTGCTGGGAAATATGGGCATGAAACGCATCGTGGTCCGTACCGTTAACCTGTTTGGCTACCGCAACGTGCTGGTGGGATCGACGGTGGGCCTGGCGCTGGTGGTCTTACTGTTTCCGCTGGTGGCGATGCTGGGCTGGACGGCCATGTTGCCGCTGGTGTTGTTTCTGCAGGGCATGGTGAATGCCATTCGCTTCTCCTCAATGAATACGCTGACGCTAAAGGAGTTGCCTGACGAACTGGCCTCCAGCGGCAACAGTCTGTTATCCATGATCATGCAGCTATCCATGAGTATCGGCGTTACCGTTGCGGGCCTGCTGCTGGGCGCCTTCGGCCAGTCGGCGCTGGGGCACCACGGGCTAAGCCATCAGGCCTTTATCTACGTTTATCTCTGTATGGCCCTGATTATTATTCTGCCTGCGCTGGTGTTCTGGCGCGTTCCGAAAGAAGAGAGTAAAAGCGTCGATCTGCGGCGCCGGAGAAGTGAATGAGATCGTTTCTGCGCGTTGGCATTGGTGCCAAGCTGTTTATGGCTATTTTCTCCACCTGCATGCTGGTGCTGATCACCATGCACTGGGGCGTCAGGCTGAGTTTTGAGCATGGCTTCGTGGACTACATTAAACGTGGTAATGAACAGCGACTGAATTTGCTGGGTGCAGCGCTGGCCGATCAATACGAGCAGCATGGCAACTGGGACTTTCTGCGTAATAATGACCGACTGATTTTTACCATGCTGCGATCGCTGGAACAAAATCCCGACAGCAGTAATCAGCTTCCGCCGCACGGCTGGCGAACCCAGTTCTGGGTGCTCGATCAGCAGTACAAAGTGATGGTAGGCCCACGTTCACAGGTGCCGCCAGAAGGCATACGTCATAACATCACCACCAGCAACGGCAAAATCGTGGGCTGGATAATCAGCTCCCCGCCTGAACGCCTGACGCGCAGTACCGATATTAATTTTGACCAGCAACAGCGACGAACCAGTTGGTATATCGTTGGCCTCTCTACCCTGCTTGCCGCGCTGGTGACCTGGCTGATGGCGCGGGGCCTACTGGCGCCGGTCAAAAGGCTGGTGGACGGCACCCATCATCTTGCCGAAGGGAATTTAGCCACCCGGGTTGAGGTCAGCAGTCAGGATGAGCTGGGTCAGTTGGCCCATGACTTTAACCTGTTAGCCCGTTCGCTGGAAAAAAATGAAAGTATGCGCCGGGCATTTATGGCCGATATCTCCCATGAGTTACGCACGCCGCTGGCTATTTTACGCGGTGAACTGGAAGCCATGCAGGATGGCGTTCGTAAGCTGACGCCCGACGCCATTACCTCATTGCAAAGTGAGGTTGCCCTGTTAACCAAGCTGGTTGACGATTTACATCAGCTTTCTCTTTCTGACGTCGGCGCGCTGGCCTACCGCAAGCAGGCGACGGATCTGGTGCAGCTTATTGAGGTCAGCGCAGGCAACTTTACTGAGCGCTACCGGGCTCATGAGTTAACGCTGCATCTGGACATGCCTGAAGAAGCCCCTTTCTTTGGCGATCCCGATCGCCTGATGCAGTTGTTTATCAACCTGCTGGAAAACAGCCTGCGTTACACCGATGCCGGTGGCGAGGTCCGGGTACGTCTTTGGTATGACGCGCCCGACTGGCGAGTCATCATTGAAGACAGCGCACCCGGGGTGGATGGCGAGCAGCAGGCCAAAATTTTTGAGCGTTTTTTCCGTACCGAAGGTTCACGCAATCGCGCCAGCGGCGGCTCGGGGCTGGGCCTGGCTATCTGTAAAAACATCGTTGATGCGCATGGCGGCACGATAACCGCGACGCACGCTGATTTAGGTGGACTGAAAATCGCGCTACAATTGCGTTATGTTCCTCCCGTTTAGAAGACTATGAATCAGGAAAACGCATATCCGCTGATCCTTGTGGTTGAAGATGAACCCAAGCTGGCACAACTGATGATTGATTATTTACAGGCATCTAACTACCGGACTCATCACCTGGCGCACGGCAATGAAGTACTGGATTATGTTAACCAGACGCCGCCCGATCTTATCCTGCTGGATTTGATGCTGCCAGGTAAAGACGGGCTGACCCTGTGCCGTGAAATCCGGCGCGACTCTGAACTGCCGATTATTATGGTGACCGCGCGTACGGAAGAGATCGATCGCCTGCTCGGCCTTGAAATTGGCGCAGACGACTATGTCTGTAAGCCGTTCAGCCCGCGGGAAGTGGTTGCGCGCGTCAAAACCATTTTGCGTCGCGTCAAACGCTCGCCAGAAGACGCGCCGGTCGCATCGCTGCTGAAAGTGCACGAAAGCCGCTTTCAGGCCAGCTGGCGCGATGAGCCGCTCGATTTAACCCCTGCGGAATTTCGTTTGTTAAAAACGCTGTCCCTTGAGCCGGGGAAAGTCTTTTCCCGTGAGCAACTGTTAAACCATCTTTATGATGATTATCGCGTGGTCACCGACCGCACCATCGACAGCCATATCAAGAACCTGCGCAGGAAGCTGGAAAATCTGGACAGCGAGCAGCCTTTCATCCGCGCCGTGTACGGCATGGGCTATCGCTGGGAAGCCGATATCTGTCATTTGATTTAGATTGATTCAGATCAATTTACTTCCTTTTTCTCACTGCCTACAATTCCGCATCTTTTGCAGGGTTTAGCCCTGCACGTGCCGCCCAGGCGGCATGCTGACCTGATATCAGTGAGTTCATCATGAAACCAGAATTGCTTTCTCCAGCCGGGACGCTGAAGAATATGCGTTACGCCTTTGCCTACGGCGCGGACGCCGTGTACGCCGGCCAGCCGCGCTACAGCCTGCGCGTGCGTAACAACGAATTCAGCCATGAAAACCTGGCGAAGGGCATTAATGAAGCCCATGAACTGGGTAAAAAGTTTTACGTCGTTGTGAATATTGCCCCGCATAACGCCAAGCTGAAAACCTTTATCCGCGACTTAACGCCGGTGATTGAGATGCAGCCGGACGCGTTGATTATGTCCGATCCCGGATTAATCATGCTGGTGCGTGAGGCGTTTCCGTCCATGCCCATTCACTTATCCGTTCAGGCCAATGCCGTTAACTGGGCAACGGTGAAGTTCTGGCAGCAAATGGGGCTAAGTCGGGTGATTTTGTCACGTGAACTGTCGCTGGAAGAGATCGCCGAGATTCGCCAGCAGGTGCCTGAAATGGAGCTGGAAGTGTTCGTACACGGTGCGCTGTGTATGGCCTATTCCGGGCGCTGCCTGCTTTCCGGTTACATGAATAAGCGCGATCCTAACCAGGGAACCTGCACCAATGCCTGCCGCTGGGAATACCAGTTGCAGGAGGCTAAGCAGGATGAGGTGGGGAATATTGTTGAAATCCATCAGCCGGTTACCGTGCAGGACGTCACGCCAACCCTGGGCATCGGCCAACCCAGCGACAAGGTATTTCTGCTGGAAGAGAAGATGAAACCCGGTGAGATGATGAGTGCCTTTGAGGATGAGCACGGCACCTACATTATGAATTCGAAAGACTTGCGTGCCGTGGCGCATGTTGAACGGCTCAGCCAGATGGGCGTTCACTCATTAAAAATTGAAGGCCGGACCAAATCCTACTATTACTGCGCTCGCACCGCTCAGGTCTATCGCAAAGCCATTGACGATGCCGCCGAGGGCAAACCCTTTAATCCCGCTCTGCTGGAAACGCTGGAGGGCCTGGCGCATCGCGGCTACACCGAAGGCTTTTTACGCCGTCATACCCATGACAGCTACCAGAATTACCAGAACGGCTATTCCATCTCGGAACGTCAGCAGTTTGTCGGCGAATTCAGCGGCGAGCTGCGTGATGGCTGGGCGGAAGTGGTGGTGAAAAATAAATTTGCCCTGCACGACAGCCTGGAGATCATGACGCCCGCCGGCAACCTGATTTGTACGCTGGATGCCCTGCAAAACAGCCGGGGCGAGCCGACGGAGGTGGCGCCGGGAGACGGACATCGCGTCTGGATGAAGGTGCCGCCTGATGTTGACCTGCAATTTGCGTTGCTGCTGCGCAACTTTACTGCGGGTCAGGATACACGCGATCCGCACGCCACGCGCGTGCCAGCTTGACACATTTTGACAAAAGCAAGAGTAGGATCACAGACGGCTTAATTTTGCTGTTCTATAGTGCTGCCTGCTACCAATGAGTAACAATTATCAGCAGCTGTAACTGGATCCACCTCATTCACCCGCCCGGCTCCCCCGTGCGGGTTTTCTTTTTTCTCCTTTTCGCCAATCATTTTTCTTCTCCGGCTATGCTATAACCACTCACTACGCTTTAGATCTCCAAGGAACAGATAATGGACAAACAATCGCTTACGCTGCTGATCCTGAACGGTAAAGGCGCAGGCAATGATGATCTACGTGAAGCGGTCACTAAGCTGCGCGATGAGGGCTACAACATTGCCGTGCGCGTGACGTATGAAAAAGGCGACGGCGAGCGCTACGTCGAAGAAGCCCTGGAATTACAGGCTGAAACCGTGGTGGCAGGCGGCGGCGATGGCACCGTCAATGAAATCGCCACCGCCCTGGCGTCCGTCAACGTCGCCGACCGTCCTGTCTTAGGCATTATTCCCCTGGGGACGGCCAACGATTTTGCGACCAGCGTCGGCATTCCTGAAGAAATCGAGCCTGCGCTGCGTCTGGCGATTCAGGGCAAAGCCTACGATATCGACCTGGCCCGGGTGAATCAGCATCACTACTTTATCAACATGGCGACCGGCGGCTTCGGTACACGTATTACCACTGAAACGCCGGAAAAACTGAAGTCGGCCTTGGGTGGCGTTTCCTACTTCATTCACGGGCTGATGCGCATGGATACACTCAAGCCCGACAGCTGTGAAATCACCGGACCTGATTTTAGCTGGCAGGGCGATGCGCTGGTCATTGGCATTGGTAACGGCCGTCAGGCTGGCGGCGGTCAGCGTTTGTGTCCCGCTGCGTTGATCAACGACGGCCTGCTCGACATCAGCGTGGTCACCGCGCAGGAGTTACTGCCTACCCTGCTGCACTCACTGACCGGCGGCGATGAGGACAATCCCAGCATTATTTCCACCCGTCTATCTTCCCTGACGATCCGCTCATCGCATGAGATGACGTTTAATCTCGATGGCGAACCGCTGTCCGGACAGGAGTTTACGATTGATGTTATGCCAGGTGCGCTAAGCTGTCGCCTGCCACCGCAGTGCGCCTTGCTGAGCTAAGTTAACCGGGAGTGAAGACTCCCGGCTTAGATGTAAACAGTTCGTGATTGCATTCACAATTTCGTCACGCCAACTTGTATGGTAGTCGCGGGGCGCGTAATTTTTCATCCTTACCGCCGGAATGGCCTGTCGCTCCCTCCGCCACAAGGATGCATGATGCTGCAAATTGACCACCTTCCCGCTGATGTTAAGCGCCCCGCCTACGACCGTAGCCAGCTTAAAACCCGAATGATACACATCGGGTTTGGTGCCTTTCATCGCGCCCACCAGGCGTTATGTAGCGATAAGCTGGCTGAACTGGGCAGCGACTGGGGTTACTGCGAGGTGAATTTGAACAGCGGCGCTCTTATTCAGGCGCTGCGGGAACAGGACCTGCTCTACACGCTGACAGAAAAGAGCGACGATGCTGTAGAAACCCGTGTAATCGGCATTATCACGTCCGCGTTGCATGGCAAAACGGACGGTATTGAGGCCGTCATTGAGGCGCTGTGTCAGCCTGACGTGGCGATTGTATCAATGACCGTGACAGAGAAAGGCTACTGTCATCTGCCCGCCAGCGGCGACCTTGACGTTCAGCACGCGGATATTCAGCACGATCTGGCGCAGCCGGACCAGCCGCACTCTCTGCCGGGTCTGATTGTCGCGGCAATCCGCCGCCGCCGTGAACGGGGAGTCGCGCCATTTAGCGTGATGTCCTGCGACAATATGCCAGAAAACGGCCGCGTAACCCGTAATGTCGTGATGCAGCTGGCCCGGCACTACGATGCCTCCCTGGCTGACTATATCCAACAGAACCTCACCTTTCCCTCCACCATGGTGGATCGTATCGTGCCCGCCATGAATGACGCGGCATTTGACGCCCTGCAACAGCGCATCGGTTCACGGGATCCGGTCGCCGTTGAAGCTGAACCTTTTTTCCAGTGGGTGATCGAGGACCATTTTGTCAGCGGCCGACCGGACTGGGATAAAGCGGGCGCTCAACTGGTGCAGGATGTTCTGCCGTTTGAGCAGATGAAGTTGCGCATGCTCAATGGCAGCCATTCGTTTTTAGCTTACCTTGGCTATCTTGCCGGTTACGAACACATCAGCGACTGTATGGCTGATGACGCGTTTCGCGCAGCGGCACGGGCGCTGATGGTCAATGAGCAGGCACCTACGCTGACCATTCAGGATGTCGATTTATCCGCCTATGCCGATGCGCTTATCGCCCGCTTTGCCAATCGGGCGATTAAGCATCGGACTTATCAGATTGCGACCGACGGGACCCAGAAGCTGCCCCAGCGCTTTCTCGACAGCCTGCGTTGGCATCTGGACCACGGCACGCCGTGTCCCTTGCTGCTGCTGGGCATCGCGGCCTGGATGCGCTATGTCAGCGCAGTGGACGAAAAAGGCGAGCCCATCGAGATCCGCGATCCGCTGAACGCACAACTGGCCACTTGCGTAGCGGAAAGTGATGACGGTGAAGCTCGCGTGCGGGCGTTACTCAACATCAGAAGGGTATTTGGCGACGATCTTGCTAAAAACGATGCGCTGGTGAAACAACTTACCGCCTGTTACCTGCAGCTTGCCGCTCAGGGAGCCCGTGCCAGCGTTCAGCAGGCCATTGCCGGTCCTGAGGTCTGATACGATCGCCTGATGCCAGGCCGAAGATAAAACGGACAGCGATATGACACTTTCTTACACCATTACCACCAGCGAACCGGTGAATCAGCAGGTTTATCGCTATCTGCGCCGCGATATCGTGACGTGCGTAATTCAGCCGGGCGCACTGCTCTCGGAAAAAGAGGTTTCCGCCCGGTTCAACCTCTCACGTCAGCCGGTGCGGGAAGCCTTTATCAAGCTCGCGGAGGCCGGTCTGGTTCAGATCCTGCCGCAGCGCGGCACCTTTGTGCGCAGGATCTCGGCTAAACGGGTCGAAGATGGTCGTTTCATTCGTGAGGCCGTGGAGATTGCCGTGGTCCGTCGCGCTGCTGAGGAAATCGCAGAGTCAGGACTGATGGCGCTGGAGCATAACCTGCAACTGCAACGCATCACCGCTGCCCGTGGCGATAGCCAGATGTTCTTAAGCCTGGACGATGAGTTTCATCGCCTCATCGCTGAGAGCATCGGCTGTCCACTGGCGTGGGAAACGGTTGAAAACATCAAAGCCACCATGGACCGGGTACGCTATTTAACCCTGAATGACGTTGCGCCCGCCGAAACCCTGATAGAACAGCATGATGCTATTTTTGCGGCGCTGAAGGCAAACGATCCCGGCAAGGCTGAGGCGGCGTTGCGCCATCATTTGCAGGCCATGATGTTTTCGATCACCCCAGTCATTAAGCAAAACAGCGCCTGGTTTGAAGAGGATTAACGCCTTGCCAGTCTGCAAGGCGAAACACGATGGGCTACCACCACTGATGGAAATGGTGCACCGGCCCAATCCCGTTGCCCACTTCCAGCGAATCTGCCGCCAGTAATGCCTGCTGCAGCCAGGCTTTCGCTTCACTGATCGTCGCTTCCCAGCTGTCATGCCGGGGACGTAAGGCCGCGAGCGCGGCGGACAGCGTACAGCCGGTGCCGTGCGTATGACGCGTGTTTACCCGTACGCTGCTAAAGCGCTGACGCCCTGCCCGGGTTAGCAACCAGTCCGGGCTTTCATCACCATCGAGATGACCGCCTTTCATCAGCACTGCCTGGCAACCCAGCGCCAGTAGCGCTTTGCCCTGGGTGAGCATCTCATCTTCATTGAGGGCAACTTGGCATCCCAGCAGTGCAGCGGCTTCGGGCAGGTTTGGCGTAATCAATGACACCTGTGGCAATAAACGCTCTCGCACACAGGCAATCGCATCCGGATTCAGCAGGGCATCGCCGCTTTTAGCCACCATCACCGTATCCAGCACCACAAAGGGAATTTCCCGCCGCTGTAGGCCATGGGCCACCCGCTCGACAATTTCTGTTTCAGACAGCATGCCAATCTTCGCACTGTCGATGCGCACATCATCCAGCACCGAGTCCAGCTGGGCGGTCACAAACTCTGGCGCAACAGGGTATACCGACTGCACGCCGCAGGTATTCTGCGCCACCAGCGCCGTGATCACACTGGTACCGTACGCGCCCAGTGCAGAGAAGGTTTTCAGATCGGCCTGGATACCGGCCCCGCCGCTGGGATCGGTCCCTGCAATCGTCAGGGCATTAATGCGTTTCATCAGGTGCCTCCAGCGTCCAGAGTGCATCCAGGAAAGCAGGCGCAAAGCTACCCGGTCCATCTGCATCCTGCGCGGCCTTTTCTCCAGCCAGCGCCATCACCCGACAGGCGCAGGCGATGTTGATCAGTCGGTCACCTGGCAAACAGGCAAAGGCCGCAACCACCGCTGAAAGCGCACAGCCGGTGCCGACCACCCGCGTCATTAACGGCGAGCCGCCCGTAATCGCCCAGGTGCGCTGCCCATCGGTGACATAGTCTACTTCGCCGGTCACGACGACACAGGTATCAAAGGCTTTTGCCAGCTGTTGGGCTGCCTGCAGCGCGGCTTCGGCCGAATGCAGGCTGTCAACACCGCGTCCGCCTTCTGCCTGCTGCGCCAGTGCCAGAATCTCTGAGGCATTGCCGCGAACCACTGCAGGCGACTGCGCGAGTAGCTGCTTGCAAAACGCGGTGCGCAGCGTCAGCGCGCCGACCGCCACCGGATCCAGTGTCCATGGCGTGCCCGCCTGGTTTGCTGCAAGCACCGCAGCCTGCATCGCTTGCTTACGATCGTGGGTTAGCGTACCGACATTGATAAGCAGCGCATCGGCAAGCGCGCTAAACTGCGCCGCTTCTTCAGCGTCGATGACCATGGCCGGAGAGGCATTAAGCGCGAGTAAAACGTTAGCGGTTAGCGTTTGCACCACATCGTTGGTCATACAGTGCACCAGCGGTGACTGACGGCGAAATTGTTGCAGAATGGGCGCGCATTGCGCATCAGAAATGTGTTGCGGTTGATGTGTCATCATAACTCCCAACCGGCGGACAAGAAGGCGAATGCGGTCAGGCATCAGACTTCCCTACGCTGGCATTATCCAGATCAGGTAATACGGGTTTTTCTCAGCCTTCACAAAGAAGGGCACCCCGAGTCGTCAGGTAAATTCACTTTACCCGTCATCAGCATAAGGTTGAGTCACTGGCAAAGCAACCTTGCCCGCATCAAATCAGATCGTTTAATCCGGGTTTATATTCAACACGCCTTCTTGGGCTTATTCTTGAGATAACAATTATTTACTCAGAGTATCCTGATGAAAACTGGCTTCAGCCTGGTCGCATATTTTATAAAACTGGCGTTACTCATGTCAGGATTGATGCTGGCATTTCAGGCGAGTGCCGCCCCCAGTTTTTCATGTGCGCATCCCAGCGCAATCGAAAAGGTGATTTGTCAGAGCCAGACGTTATCGGCAAAAGATCGGTTAATGGCGCATTTTTTTGATCTCGCGAAAAAAAACGCCACGGCCGGACCTTCGGGGCTCATTACCGCACAACGGCAATGGTTAAAAAACCTGACTAAAATGTGTCTCACTGACCCTCAAGAAAAACGCATTGAAGGATACTACGATCAACGGCTTTTTGAACTCGCTGTCATGGTTCTTTATACCCATCATGGCGAAGCCATTAAGCAAATCCGTAAAACAAATCCCGAGTTAGTGAACATATACGAAGCGATTTATCAGTTTACTTCTCTTCCAGCAGGTTCAACCAGGCATAATAAGGTCACCGAACTCATTCGACCCGCTTTCGAAGTAACAGATAACCACATATTCGAAGATAAAATTCCTGATGCAGAAAGCGCAGCAGAAAATACCAACAACTTCGGCATGTTTCTCTGGCTCATTGCCGAAAATAATCCAGAATCACTTATTATCCCCTGCGAGGCATTTTTACGGCATCCACAAAATATCGTCTGGCTGGAACCGCTGGCCGGTGGTGCAATTGACAGCCGAACCCCCATCAGTGACTGCGAACAAACTCAACCCACACTGCCGTTGTTTAAGCAATTTATTCATCTGGCGGAAGATGCCACCCCTGTTAGCACAGGGACCATTCGTTTTACAATTTATGCCATTACACGGGCGGAAATTTCAGCCACGTTAAGTCACAGCATGAAGTTTTTAAAGTCCATCCAATACGGAAAAAATAGCTTATCTGACGACGCACAGCAGTTTATCAAGCAGCATACTGAAGGCTACCAGAATAGCCTTATTGAGCTGACACACTACTACCAACATGCGTTTAACATGCCGGCGGATACGGCGAATAGCGAAGCCAGACGTTCAATCACGATCCTGCTGAATAACATTACCGATGATGAGTAATAAAAAATGCAAAAAGACGATGAAGCGCCATCTAATATCAAAGGCTTAATTAGCTTACCGCTGATTGTGTGATTGCACTCCTGATGATTATGGCTTATACATCTGTGTCTTCTGGTACATTTATCTTTTCTTTAATAGGGGGCACTTTAATATTAATAAGTTGGGCAATGTGGTTAATATGCGAACTTGTTGCATCTATTTGGGAACGCCGTTGGAAAGATGTCGCGAAAGTTATTTCCCTGCCATTCATTTTCGCTGGCTTAGTGTTCCTTTCTGTCACAGAATTTAACTATATCAAGTTATTTTTTATTTACCCTAGTTATTATCCCCTTTTTGATATTGCACAATACTACACTCATCAGCCAGTCATCATAAAATGGGATGAGTTTAATGAGGGATTTACCGATCTCGTCTATGTACCTGAAAGTCAGTGGCAAGCCGAGTGCATTTTTGGCCGCTGTTCAAAAAAACGTGATCCCGAGCTTAGTATCGTGACCCAACCGTTGATTGGCCACTTCTATCTTCAGGATACGTTATGGCGTTAACGCCTGTTCAACTGATCAGGGTCGTCATCACCTTATGGTTTCTCTCTGCAAAGCTTTGCGTTGAGATGAAAAATTCTCTGCAACCTTTTGCATGATCTGGATCAACTCCCTTCCCTACAAAAAAAGGCTTAATGCTGCGGGCTAAAAATTCTCAAGTAATAGCAGTAGAGTTATTAACACTATTGAGTAATATTTTTCACCATTATTACATCGCCCGGAAGTTAACAAGCCTGCCTACAACATCGCAACAATAAGTATTCAAATAATATAGTTAAAAATTACCAGAACACTTCATCCTTTACAGGAAGCATGATGCGATTCTTAGCGCTTATTCCTCATCGTCACCGATGGACCGACATTAGTATCACCCGTCAGGGTGCGGTTTCTCCTTCTGGCCGATATTATTATTCCACCTATCTTTCTGCCCGCTGCCAACGTTGCGATACGGTTATCCATCGGGTTTATTACCGCGATATCAGTGATGATCAGGCGCGTCGCTGGCTGGGATGATCTGGCTGACCGCGCGCCCTGTTTTGCCAGGTTACGTGGTTGAAGCAATTTGATAGTCTTGCGGTTACTGAGTCACTGGATTGCTTACACTTATGCCATTCCTGCTGGATACACTAGGACACCAGATCTACCTTTCCGCCCCGCTATTTATCCTGATTTTTCTGGGATTCTGCCTTATCCGGTTTGGCAGATGGCCCGTTACCGTCAGCGAAGGCATGAACCGTTTTGTGTTCAATGTCGCCCTGCCCTGCATGCTGTTTCGCATCATGAGTGATTTTTATAACAGTCCACCGGTCGATGTGCGCCTGCTGCTGGCGTTTTTTGGCAGTTGCCTGTTGGTCTTCATTGTGGGACGGATTGTTGCATCGCGCCTGTTTCAGTTGGATGGCGTAGCCGGATCGGTTTTTGCCCTGGGCGGTGTGTTCTCGAACAACGTGATGCTGGGGATTCCAGTTGCTACCGTCCTGCTTGGTCAAGCGGCACTCCCCTCCGTCGCGCTGGTGCTGGTGTTTAACAGCCTGATTCTCTGGACCTTGCTGACAGTATCGGTGGAGTGGTCCAAACAGGGCAGTTTCTCACTGGGGGGCTTTAAACGAACCTTGATCAGCGTGCTGAAAAACCCATTAATCATCGGTATTTTGTCCGGCACGACCTGGAGTCTGCTACAGCGGCCGCTTCCCGTTATTGCCGCTGAACCCTTACGCATGCTGGCCTCGATTGCCGCGCCTCTGTCCCTGATTACCCTTGGCATGAGCCTGGCGCACTACCGGATTCGGGAAGGCTTAAAAGAGAGTTACACCATCTGTGCGTTGAAACTGATTCTGCAACCGCTGTGCGTCTGGGCTATTGCCTGGCTGACCGGGTTACCCGCGCTGGAAAGCAAAGTGGTGGTGCTGCTGGGATCCATGGCGGTGGGCGTGAACGTCTATCTGATGTCGCAGAAATTTAATGTGATAACCGGACCGACGGCCGCGAGCATGCTGTTTTCCACGCTTTTTGCTGCCATTACTACACCGTTATGGATGATGCTGATGACGCTGGCCGGATATTAAAAAGCCCCGCAACACAGGTTACAGGGCTTTCGTCTTACGCGTAAAACTTAGTGCGCAGGCTGGGTGCGAATCAGGTAATCAAACGCGCTCAGTGAGGCTTTTGCTCCTTCACCGCTGGCGATGATGATCTGCTTATAAGGAACGGTGGTGCAGTCCCCTGCGGCGAAAACGCCTTTCAGGCTGGTTTCGCATTTCGCATCGATCATGATTTCGCCCATCTTGTTGCGCTCAACCGCGCCTTCCAGCCAGTTGGTGTTAGGCAGCAGACCGATCTGCACGAAAATGCCCGACAGCGCCAGCTCATGAGTAGTCTGGTTAGTGCGATCCAGATATTGCAGGCCCGTCACCTTACTGCCATCGCCTTTCACTTCCGTGGTTTGTGCATTCAGGATCACATCCACGTTTTTCAGGCTGCGCAGTTTGTCCTGCAGCACTTTATCTGCACGCATTTCACTGGCGAACTCCAGCAGCGTCACGTGTTCAACAATGCCCGCCAGATCGATTGCGGCTTCTACGCCGGAGTTACCGCCGCCAATGACCGCCGTGCGTTTGCCTTTAAACAGCGGGCCGTCGCAGTGTGGGCAGTACGTCACGCCTTTGGTGCGGTATTGCTCTTCGCCAGGCACGCCCATGTTGCGCCAGCGCGCACCGGTGGCAAGAATGATGCTGCGCGATTTCAGCACCGCGCCGGAGGCCGTTTCAATAGCGTGCAGGCCGCCTTTCACCGCTGAGGGAATCAGTTTAATCGCGCTCTGGCTGTCAATGATGTCAACGTTGTAATCATCCACGTGAGCGCGCAGGGCGCCGGCCAGTTTGGCCCCTTCCGTTTTCTGCACGGAAATGTAGTTTTCAATATCGACCGTATCCAACACCTGTCCACCAAAGCGCTCGCCCAGTAACGCGGTGCGAATCCCTTTACGTGCGGAATAGATAGCCGCGGCGGCGCCCGCCGGACCGCTGCCCACGATCAGAACCTCGTAAGCCTCACGCTTGTTCAGCTCTTCTGCGGCACGCTTATCTGCATTGGTGTCGACTTTGCTGACAATCTCCGCCAGGCTCATGCGGCCCTGACCGAATTCTTTGCCATTCAGATAGACAGCGGGCACGCCCATCACATTGCGTTCCTGAATTTCATTCTGGAACAGGCCACCGTCAATGGCGGTGTGACTGATACGTGGGTTTAACACCGCCATCAGGTTTAATGCCTGCACCACATCCGGACAGTTGTGGCACGACAGTGAATAATAGGTTTCGAAATGGAAATCCCCATCCAGCGCCGCAATCTGGTCGAGCAGGCTTTGCGCTTCTTTAGAGGGATGCCCACCGGTCTGTAGCAGTGCCAGTACCAGTGAGGTAAATTCATGACCCAGCGGCGAACCGGCAAAACGCGGCCCCTGATCAGCGCCTGGGTTAGTAATTAAAAACGAGGGCTTACGCACCTGACGATCGTTCTCTTCACGAAAGCTGACCTTGTCTGACAGGCTCGCGATATCGACCAACAAATTGCGAATCTCCGTTGATTTCGCGCCATCATCCAGCGTCGCAATCAACTCCACAGGCTTGGTGAGTTTCTCAAGATAGGCTTTGAGCTGTGTTTTTAAATTAGTATCAAGCATAGTGAGTTCCTGGTCAAAAAATCGGGTGCCGCAGCACCCGATGAGAAAATGATCGACGTATCGATGCGAAATTAGATTTTGCCAACCAGGTCCAGAGACGGTGCCAGAGTGGCATCACCTTCTTTCCATTTCGCCGGGCACACTTCACCTGGGTGAGACGCCACATACTGTGCCGCTTTCACTTTGCGCAGCAGATCAGACGCGTCACGGCCGATACCTTCAGCAGTGATTTCTACTGCCTGGATCACGCCCTGTGGATCAACGATAAACGTACCACGATCCGCCAGACCTTCGTCTTCGCGCATGATGTCGAAGTTGCGGGTCAGCGCGCCAGTTGGGTCACCAATCATCGCATATTTGATTTTCGCGATGGTGTCGGAAGAACCGTGCCAGGCTTTGTGGGTAAAGTGGGTATCGGTAGACACGGAATAGATGTCCACGCCCATTTTCTGGAACTCTTCGTAATGATCCGCTACGTCGCCCAGTTCGGTTGGGCAAACGAAAGTGAAGTCAGCAGGATAGAAGAAGAAAACACTCCATTTACCTTCAACGTCTTTCTCGGTTACATCAATGAATTCGCCGTTTTTGAATGCGCTGTTTTTGAACGGCTTAATTTTGGTATTGATAATGGACATGTGATGGCCTCCTTTAGAATATGTGATGCAGATTACAAATTTTTCGGGCCAACATCTAATAAGCCCTCGTTATCAATAAAATAAACGAAAGCTATCAAACGCCGATCGTCTTGATCTTTCAGGGAAAAAACCGACTTTACGGCGGCAACGCTCGCTGCGAAATCACGTTTTACTTGCTTATGCGTGAAATCCAGCGCCTGAAATTCACCACCCGTTCCTGTCTCCCCGAAAGGCACCGCCCAGCAGTGTACAGTGAAAGAGATGACATTTGTTCTGCTTTTGCTTTTTTGGCAATCCCTGCCATGTTTGTTAAAAAGGATTAATGGAGCGCGATGTGCATATTCGACTGTTTACTGAGGCTGACCGCCCTTTTCTGCGAACCTTGTATCTGGCGGCACGCCGCCATAACTGGGACTGGATTGAAAACGAGGACTGGCAGCTTGAAGATTTCGATCAGATCATCCCCGGCGAGACGATTCTGGTTGCAGAACTGGACGGTCATCGGGTGGGGTTTGCCGGGCTGATGGAAAACGATAATTTTCTGCACAGCCTGTATGTCGATCCGGCTTATCAGGGCCGTGGCGTAGGCAGCGCGCTGCTTAATGAGGTTCAGGGGCGCTTCACCTCAACGGGCGCGCTAAAGTGCCTGGAAATGAACAAAGCCGCACAAACATTTTATTTGCAGCGCGGCTGGAAAATCATTTCTCAGGGTGAGAGCGAACAGGGGAATTATGTGCTGATGCACTATCCTCAGCCATCGCTCTACACCAGCGAGGCCAGCGGGCGTTAAAGCGCGCGAAACGCGATATCGCCCGGAATCACCTCGCCCTGCCAGTAGAGCTGAGCCGCCACCCGGCCGGCAAGCTGGCGATAAAGTGCCGCGAACTCGCTGTGTGGACGACGGATCACAGTGGGTTCGCCATCGTCGAGGTCTTCACGCAGGTGAATATGCAACGGTAGCTGCGCCAGCAGCCGGGTACCATAGTCATCCACCAGCCGTTGCGCGCCGCCGGTGCCAAAGATTGGCTCGTGATGGCCGCACTCGCTGCAAATATGAATACTCATATTTTCCACAACGCCCAGTACCGGCACGTTCACCTTCTCAAACATTACCATCCCCTTACGCGCGTCGATAAGCGCAATATCCTGCGGCGTGGTGACCACCAGCGCGCCGGTGACCGGTACGCTTTGCGCCAGCGTAAGCTGAATGTCGCCGGTGCCCGGCGGCATATCCAGCACCAGATAATCCAGCTCTGGCCACTGGGTTTCGGTAAGCAGCTGCATGAGCGCTTTACTGGCCATCGGGCCGCGCCAGACCATCGCATTATCATCTGTTACCAGATAACCGATGGAGTTGGTTGCCAGCCCGTGCGACATAACAGGGGCCATATGCTTACCGTCTGGCGACGTTGGCCGCTCTTTTTCACACCCCAGCATGTTGGGCACGGACGGGCCATAAATGTCGGCGTCCAGAATGCCTACGCGTGCCCCTTCTGCAATTAACGCCAGGGCCAGATTAACTGCCGTGCTCGATTTACCCACGCCGCCTTTGCCAGAGCTGACGGCAATAATGTTCTTCACGCCGTTAACGCCGGGATGATTTTTAACCCGCTTCAGGGTGGCGATATCATGACTGAGACGCCAGTCGATAGCCTGCGCGCCACTGAGGCGCAGCAGCTCAGCACTGGTTTCTGCTTTCACCTCTTCAAACGCCCCGTTCCAGGCGAACGGCATCAGCAGTTCAATGTGCAGCGTGCCGTCCAACAGGGCTACGTGGTGTAACGCCTTGAGTGCAATGAGGTTACGTTGAAGCGTCGGATGTTCAAAGCCGCTCAGTACGCCGGCCACAACGGCGCGTAAAGCTTCTGGTGTATGCGGTTCCCGGGATTGCGCTGTCATCCCCACTCCTTTTTCTGCTAGGCCTGCGCTGTGTTTCAGCGATGTACTAACAATACTATCAGATGCCGATCGTTTCGCGGGCTGTCGCGCACGGGAAATCCCTTATGTTTACGCGGCTGTGCCCATCGGTTACCATCTAAGCCCGTTTTTTTACTTAACTGAAAGCTACGCAAACTATGACTCAAGTCGCTAAAAAAATTCTGGTAACCTGCGCCCTGCCTTACGCAAACGGCTCAATTCATCTCGGCCACATGCTCGAGCATATCCAGGCGGACATTTGGGTGCGTTATCAGCGAATGCGTGGCAATCAGGTTTATTTCATCTGCGCCGATGACGCTCACGGTACGCCGATCATGCTGAAAGCCCAGCAGCTGGGTATTGCGCCGGAGCAGATGATTGCTGAAATGAAGCAGGAGCATGAAACAGATTTCGCCGGTTTCAACATCAGCTATGACAATTACCATTCCACGCATGGCGATGAGAACCGTGAGCTCGCCGGGCTGATTTACGGCCGCCTGAAAGAGAACGGTTTCATTAAAAACCGGACCATCTCTCAGCTGTACGATCCGGAAAAAGGCATGTTCCTGCCTGACCGTTTTGTTAAGGGAACCTGCCCAAAATGTAAGTCACCTGACCAGTACGGCGATAACTGCGAAGTGTGCAGCGCGACCTACAGCCCGACTGAACTGATCGATCCGAAATCTGTGGTGTCGGGTGCAACACCCGTGCTGCGTGATTCCGAGCATTTCTTCTTCGATCTCCCCTCGTTCAGTGAGATGTTGCGTGCCTGGACCCGTTCTGGCGCACTGCAGGAGCAGGTCGCGAACAAAATGCAGGAGTGGTTCGAATCCGGTCTGCAACAGTGGGATATCTCGCGCGATGCGCCGTATTTTGGCTTCGAAATCCCTGGCGCGCCGGGCAAATATTTCTACGTCTGGCTGGATGCGCCTATCGGCTACATGGGATCCTTTAAGAACCTGTGTGACAAACGTGGCGATATTAACTTTGACGAATTCTGGCAGCAGGATTCCACCACGGAGCTGTATCACTTCATCGGTAAAGACATTGTCTACTTCCACAGCCTGTTCTGGCCGGCCATGCTGGAAGGCAGCGGTTTCCGCAAGCCGACTAACCTGTTCGTGCACGGCTACGTCACCGTCAACGGTGCAAAAATGTCGAAGTCGCGTGGAACCTTTATCAAAGCCAGCACCTGGTTACAGCACCTGGATGCCGACAGCCTGCGCTACTACTATGCGGCCAAGCTCTCTTCGCGCATTGATGACATCGACCTGAATCTGGAAGATTTTGTTCAGCGCGTTAACGCCGATATCGTTAACAAAGTGGTGAACCTGGCCTCACGTAATGCCGGTTTTATCACCAAACGCTTTGACGGCAAGCTGTCAGCTGAGCTGGCCGATCCGGCGCTGTATCAAACCTTCCTGGACGCATCTGAGAAGATTGGTGAGGCCTGGGCCAGCCGTGAATTTGGCCGTGCCATTCGTGAAATCATGGCGCTGGCCGATCTGGCTAACCGCTATGTGGATGAGCAGGCGCCGTGGGTGGTGGCGAAGCAGGAAGGCCGCGATGCAGACCTGCAGGCCATTTGCTCGATGGGCATTAACCTGTTCCGGGTGCTGATGACCTGGCTGAAACCGGTCATGCCGTCGCTGAGCGCGCGCGCCGAAGCGTTCCTGAACACTGAGCTGCACTGGGATGCCATTCAGCAACCGCTGCTGAACCATCAGGTTGCGCCGTTCAAGGCCCTGTATGGCCGAATCGAAATGGCGAAGGTCGACGGCCTGATTGAGGCGTCAAAAGCGGATGCGGCAGACGCCAATAAACCCGCGGCGACCGGCCCGCTGGCCGATGCGCCGATTGGCGATACCATTACCATTGATGATTTTGCCAAAGTCGATATGCGCGTGGCGCTGATTGAGAAAGCGGAATTCGTCGAAGGCTCGGACAAGCTGCTGCGTCTTGAACTGGATCTGGGCGGCGAGAAGCGCCAGATTTTCTCCGGTATTCGTGCGGCCTATCCCGATCCGGCGGTACTGGTTGGCAAAATGACCATTATCGTGGCCAACCTTGCGCCGCGTAAAATGCGGTTTGGCGTGTCAGAAGGCATGGTGCTGTCTGCCGGTCCCGGCGGCAAAGATCTGTTTGTCCTGTCCGTAGACAGCGGCGCGGTGCCCGGCATGCCGGTGAAATAGTCCGTTGGCCATCCTCTGCGGTTTACCGCCGGGGATGGCGCTTCAGCCACACCGCTGATTGCTGGCGGGCCTGACCGTTAGTGCGTATGATAAACCCCGTTAAAAACAGGAGCCTGTCATGCACACCGTGCTAACGATGAGTTGGCGTTATCTGCGCGCTTTTATCATTATCTATCTTTGCTTATATGCCGGAAACGGCGTGGCCCTGCTGCTGCCCATCACCCTGCCCGGCAGCATTATTGGCATGCTGATTCTGTTTGCGCTGCTTGCGTCGCAAATCCTGCCCGTGCGTTGGGTCAAACCGGGTTGCCATCTGATTATTCGCTATATGGCGCTGCTGTTTGTGCCCATCAGCGTTGGCGTCATGAATTACACCGATATTCTTACCGCGCAGTTCGGTCCTGTTGTGGTCTCCTGTCTTGTCAGTACCTTCGCTGTCCTGGCCATTGTAGGGTTAAGCGCGCATAAGCTGCATTCGCGCCCCGTGATCAAAGGGGGCAACGATGAGTGATATCTGGTGGTCATTGCCCCTCACTGTCGGTGCTTTTTTGCTGGCGCGCAAGCTGGCGGCAACGCTGAAAATTCCCTTGCTGAACCCGCTTCTGGTCTCCATGGCGGTGATTATTCCCCTTCTGCTGTTACTGCACATGCCTTATGCCCGCTACTTCGCAGGCAGCGAGATACTGAATCAACTGTTGCAGCCCGCCGTCGTGGCCCTGGCGCTGCCGCTGTATGAGCAGATGCATCAAATTCGCGCCCGCTGGAAATCCATTATTGGCGTCTGCGTGATCGGCAGCCTGACGGCGATGATTTCAGGCACCGCCATCGCGCTGTGGATGGGCGCCACACCAGAAATCGCCGCCACGATTTTGCCGAAATCAGTTACCACGCCGATCGCCATGGCGGTTTCAGCCTCACTGCACGGCATTCCCGCCATCAGCGCAATTTGTGTCCTGATTGCGGGCGTGCTGGGCGCCGTGTTTGGTCATATGTTGCTTAATCTGCTGGGAGTGAAAAGCAAAGCCGCACGCGGGCTGGCGATTGGCAATGCCTCGCATGCGTTGGGAACGGCCAGGGCAGCGGAACTTGATTTTCAGGAAGGTGCCTTCAGCTCGCTGGCGCTGGTGATCTGCGGCATCATCACCTCGTTGCTCGCCCCCTTTATTTTCCCGCTGCTGCTGCACTGGTTTGGCTAAAACTTTGCGAGAGATCTCGCAAAGTTGAAAACTGTAAGACATGTTGCATTGTCAGAGAGACAGAGATCACATATAAACCGATGTCTGGCACATTGCCCTGATGATTGAATGAGGCTTCCATGCATCCACGTTTCCACTCTGCCTTTGAAGTACTTCCAGCCACTCTGCAAACCGCGCTGCGTCCGGTGCTGAGCGAGCCGGGATTTGACGCGATGCTGCAGGCCGTTCAGGTCACCTTGTTGCAAGAGCAAACTCAACTGGATGCCGATGCGCTGGCGCTGGCGCTTCTGCCGGTTGCCGCTGCCTGCGCGGTTGCCACGCTTTCACATTTTAACGTCGGCGCGATTGCGCGCGGCGTCAGCGGCAACTGGTATTTCGGCGCCAATATGGAATTTGCCGGCGCGACCATGCAGCAAACCGTTCATGCTGAACAGAGCGCCGTCACCCATGCCTGGCTGCGCGGTGAATCCCGTCTGGAGACCATTACTGTCAATTACACCCCCTGCGGTCACTGTCGCCAGTTTATGAATGAACTTAACAGCGGCACAGATATTCGCATTAGCCTGCCGCAGCGCGCGGTGCATACGTTGGCGCACTATCTGCCTGACGCATTCGGCCCAGGCGATCTGAATATCACCGAACGCCTGATGGATGATGTGGACCAGGGTTATGTTGCAACGGGCGATGCGCTGTCTCAGGCCGCCGTTAAGGCGGCTAATCGCAGCCATGCGCCTTACAGTCGGGCGTTCAGCGGAGTGGCGTTACAGACCGCCTCCGGCCGGATTTTCAGCGGACGCTATGCAGAAAACGCCGCCTTCAATCCCAGCCTGCCCCCTTTGCAGGCCGCGCTGATTCTACTGAATATGGCGGGGGAATCCTGCCACGATATTCAGGCCGCCGCATTAGCCCAGACGCCGCAGCCAGCCCTGGATCAGTTCTCTGCAACTCAGGCCACCCTGCACGCCCTGGGTTGCGATAACCTGACGCACCTTACGCTGGCAAAAGCGTAAGGTGAGGCACGGTTTTAAACAGTTTCTAAATCTTTTATTTACAAAAGCTGTACATCGGCCAGAAATTTCATAGGATCTGGCGCCAGGTCTTCGTCATCACAATAAAACTGGCGTCACCCTACTCTTTGATTATTGCGCCAGGAAAACTTGCAACCGGAGCATGACTGCATGGAACTCGAATACGAAAGTAAACGCCCGCTATATATTCCTTATGCTGGCCCTATATTGCTGGAATTTCCGCTGCTGAATAAAGGCAGTGCCTTCAGCATCGAAGAGCGCAATGAATTTAACCTCAATGGCTTACTGCCAGAAGCGGTAGAATCCATCGAAGAGCAGGCAAAACGCGCATGGCGTCAGTTTCAGGACTTCAAAAACAACAACGATAAACATGTCTACCTGCGCAACATTCAGGATACCAACGAAACGCTGTTTTATCGTCTGCTGGACAACCATCTCGAAGAGATGATGCCGATTATCTACACGCCAACCGTCGGTGCCGCCTGCGAACACTTCTCAGAAATTTACCGCCGCGCGCGTGGCGTGTTCATCTCCTATCCCAACCGTGCGCACATCGAAGACATGCTGCAAAACGCCACCAAACAAAATGTGAAAGTGATTGTGGTCACTGACGGTGAGCGCATCCTTGGCCTGGGCGATCAGGGCATCGGTGGCATGGGCATTCCAATCGGTAAGCTGTCCCTGTACACCGCCTGTGGCGGCATCAGCCCGGCTTATACCCTGCCAGTGGTGCTGGATGTGGGCACCAATAACCAGCAGCTGCTTAACGATCCGCTGTACATGGGCTGGCGCCATCCCCGTATCACGGGCGAAGAATATGACGAGTTTGTAAACGAGTTTATTCAGGCCGTGAAACGCCGCTGGCCAAAAGTGCTGTTGCAGTTCGAAGATTTTGCACAGAAAAACGCCATGCCGCTGCTGGAGCGCTATCGTGACGAAGTGTGCTGCTTCAATGATGACATTCAGGGTACCGCTGCGGTCACCGTTGGCACCCTTATTGCCGCGAGCCGTGCAGCAGGCAGCCGCCTGTGCGAGCAGAAGGTTGTCTTCCTGGGCGCGGGTTCAGCCGGTTGTGGTATTGCCGAACAGATCATCGCACAGATGAAATCTGAAGGTCTGAGCGACGACGAAGCCCGTCGTCGCGTCATGATGGTGGATCGCTTTGGTTTGCTGACCGACAAACTGCCTAACCTGCTCGATTTCCAGAGCAAGCTGGTGCAGAAAAGCGACAACCTGAAAGACTGGGATACCTCAAATGATGCGATCTCACTGCTGGACGTGGTGCGTAACGCACAGCCAGACATCTTAATCGGTGTGTCAGGTCAGCCTGGGCTGTTCACAGAAGAGATCATCCGTGAGATGCACAAGCACTGCAAACGTCCAATCGTGATGCCGCTTTCTAACCCAACGTCTCGCGTTGAGGCCACGCCGGCAGACATTATTGCCTGGACCGATGGTGCCGCCCTGGTCGCTACCGGTAGTCCGTTCTCACCGGTTTCGTGGAACGGTAAGACCTACCCGATCGCGCAGTGTAATAACTCCTACATCTTCCCTGGCATTGGCCTGGGCGTGATTGCGTCTGGCGCATCGCGTGTCACCGATACCATGCTGATGACGGCCAGCCGTGCTCTTGCGGATTGTTCACCGCTGGTGAACGATGGTGAAGGCCCGGTTCTGCCTGAAATTAAAGATATTCAGGGCGTGTCGAAGATTATCGCGATGGAAGTGGGCAAAGCTGCCCAGCTCGCGGGCGTCGCGGTGGTGACTTCAGAAGACGTGCTCTCACAGTCTATCGCCAATAATTTCTGGCTGCCTCAATACCGCCACTACCGCCGTACCTCTATCTAAAAACACGGCGCTGGATCCCTGCGGATCCAGCGCTGCTTAAATTTACACCAGCCAGACGGGGTAAACTTGCTTAGCGGGTGACGCTCAAGTAGCCTTGTCCCACCCAAACTTCGGATCTCGAGTGCTCAGGCGCATGTTGAAACGCGTTTTCATTGCTCTGCTTTTCATCATCTTAACGATGGTGGCGACGGCGCTCGGCCTGGACCGCTGGATCAGCTGGAAAACGGCACCCTATATCTATGACAACCTTGCATCCCTTCCCCACCGTCAGGTCGGGGTGGTACTGGGCACGGCCAAATATTATCGCACCGGCGTGATTAACCAGTATTACCTGTACCGCATGCAGGGCGCGCTTAACGCCTATAACAGTGGAAAGGTGAACTACCTGCTGCTGAGCGGGGACAATGCGCAGCAAAGCTACAACGAACCCATGACTATGCGGCGCGATCTCATCAAAGGTGGCGTCGATCCTGCTGATATTGTGCTGGACTATGCGGGCTTCCGTACGCTGGATTCTATAGTCCGTACGCGTAAGGTATTCGATACCAACGACTTTATTATCATTACCCAACGTTTTCACTGCGAACGGGCGCTGTTTATTGCCCTGCACCTGGGGATTCAGGCGCAGTGCTATGCGGTTCCGTCTCCTAAAAATATGCTCAGCGTACGAATGCGTGAAGTCGGTGCGCGGCTGGGTGCGCTGGCCGATCTGTTTTTACTGAAGCGCGAACCGCGTTTCCTTGGCCCGCTGGTGCCGATCCCGGCTGTACATGAAGTTCCTGAAGATGCACAGAGCTATCCTGCCGTGACGCCGGAACAGCTTCTGGAACTGGAACAGAAACGCCGTCAGTAATTTACCCCGTTTACCCGCGTTTCAGTAACAGATGAGCCCGGAATGGCTTATGGCTCCCCCACCTTACCTGCCTGATGCGGCTGTCAGAAATGAAACGGGAAGGCTGCGGCGACGTCCGCCAGCCAATTCAGGGTTGCGCACCGTGACGTTGAGCCGGTGCCATGAAAGAAACAGCGCCCCGACGATGGGCGACCCCCACAACACCGCGTAAAAGGGCGCAAAAAAAGCGGCCCTGAGGCCGCTTACATCATTGCCACTGCTGTTATTTTTTACGCGAGTACTTCAACGAGTCGAGCGCCACAGCGAAGATAATGATGCCGCCCTTGATGATGTACTGCCAGTAAGGGTTGATACCGATATAGGTCAAACCGTAGTTGATGACGGTGAAGATCAGCACCCCGGTCACCACACCGGCCACCGTACCGACACCACCGGCAAAGGACACGCCACCGACTACGCAGGCTGCGATAGCATCCAGTTCATACATGAAACCGAGGTTATTCGTGGCTGAGCCGATACGACCCGCTTCCAGCATACCGCCGAAGGCATAAAACACGCCTGACAAGGCATAAATCAGGATCAGGTTCAGGTTAACGTTCACACCTGACACTTTTGCCGCTTCCGGGTTACCCCCGATAGCAAAAATGTTTTTACCAAAGCGCGTTTTGTTCCACAGAATCCAGACAAACACGACAGCAATCGCTGCATAGAAGGTGATGTAAGACAGTTTGAAATCACCGAA
Organism: Pantoea sp. V106_11; assembly: GCF_029967885.1. Lineage (NCBI taxonomy): Bacteria > Pseudomonadati > Pseudomonadota > Gammaproteobacteria > Enterobacterales > Erwiniaceae > Pantoea > Pantoea sp. V106_11. The sequence goes on along the minus strand of NZ_JASCAK010000020.1, from coordinate 92,114 downwards.
ACGAAGGAAGCCTTGTGTGAAAGTTGAGAAGCCATCATAGAAGCCCGCAATCGGTGAGGCCCCAACGAAGTCGTAATACAGTGAGTTAATGCCATAAACGATGATCATGGTACCCAACGTAGTGATAAAAGGCGTCACTTTCAGATAGGCAATAATGACACCATTCACCAGACCAATAACGGCACCAATCACACAAACAATCAGGATAACGACCGGAATCGGCACGGTTTCCAGATGCGGAAACACTTTGTTGACGTTATCCATGGATTGCAGCAATGAGGCGGCCACAATGGCGGCCAGCCCCACCTGACGCCCGGCAGACAGGTCAGTACCCTGGGTCACAATCAGCCCCGCCACGCCCAGCGCGATAATAATACGCACCGAAGACTGGGTCAGAATGTTACTCAGGTTCATTAAACTTAAAAATGTCGGATCCTGGAAAATAATAACAGCCAGTAGTACCAGCAGTACGACATAAATGCCGCCCTCTTTCAGCCAGGTTAGCGCATTCTTTTTTGTAGTCGCTTTCATGTTAACAGCCCTTACTTCATTAAAGGTGTAATGACGCTAAACGCAATATTTCGTTCTGCGTGGTCGTTTTCGTATCAACAATGCCGGCGACCAGACCGTTACTCATTACCAGAATACGATCGGTGATGCCCAGCAACTCTGGCATTTCGGAAGAGATAATAATGATGCCCTTTTCCTTCTTCGCCAGCTCAGCCATCAGCTGATAAATTTCGAATTTGGCCCCCACATCAATACCGCGCGTGGGTTCATCAAGCATTAAGATTTCAGGCTGAGTCAGCAACCAGCGACCAATAATGACCTTCTGTTGGTTACCACCAGAAAGTGAACCAATTTGCGTATGATGCCCTGGCGTTTTTACCCGCATAGCGTCGATAACCCATTGGGTATCGCTTTTCATGCGTTTATTATCCAGCAGACCAATACTGTTCTTATATTTTTTGATATTGGATATCAGGGAATTAAATCCAATATCCAGAAAAGCGTAAATACCGGTAGAACGACGCTCTTCAGTTACCAGCGCAAAACCATGGTTAATGGCTTCATTGGCGGTATGATTGTTAATCGTTTTACCATGCAGTTTAATTGTGCCGCCCGATTTTTCGCGAATGCCAAACAGCGTTTCAACGATATCGGTACGTTTTGCACCCACTAACCCGGCAATGCCGAGTATCTCCCCTTTACGTAAATCAAAAGAAATATCGCGAATTGAGGGCTGACGCAGCGAGGTCAGATTGCGCACCTCCAGAATGGTTTCACCCGGAACATTGGTGCGATCCGGGAAGCGCTGACTGAGAGAACGCCCAACCATCATGGAGATGATCTTATCCATATCCAGCCCTTCAAGCGGCTGAGTCACAATCCACTGGCCATCACGCAGGATGGTAATTTCATCGCACAGCTGGAAAATTTCTTCCATTTTATGCGAGATATAAACAATTCCACAGCCGCGATCTTTGAGCTTACGAATAATCGTGAACAGATGATTAACTTCTTTTTCGGTTAACGAAGAAGTCGGTTCATCCATGATCACGATTTTAGCGTCATAGGAAAATGCTTTGGCAATCTCAATCATCTGCATTTGCGAGACGGAGAGATGGGCGACTTTATCACGCGGATCGATATTAATATCCAGCTCGTCGAAAATCGCTTTGGTATCACGGTACATTTTGTCCTGATCGACAAAAAGGCCTTTGCGTGGATAACGCCCAAGCCACATGTTGTCCATCACGGTACGCTGTAATACCAGGTTTAATTCCTGGTGCACCATCGACACGCCGTTTTCCAGCGCTTCTTTGGAGCTTTTGTAATCTATTTCCTGCCCTTGAAAAAGAATGCTGCCTGTATCTTTTTTATAGATACCAAATAAACACTTTAACAATGTCGATTTACCAGCGCCGTTTTCACCCATCAGTGCATGAACGGAGTGAGGCCGCACTTTTAAATTAACGTTGTCGAGAGCTTTCACGCCGGGAAATGATTTACTGACGTTGGTCATTTCCAGCAGATATTCGCGCTGCGCGGTCGTATTATCACTGGCCATAATTTACCTGGCTACAAAACGGTGATGACATAAAAAAGGCGCAGCAGCTGCCGCGCCCGTCTGCAAAGAGTTATTTCTGGAACTGAGACAGGTTTTCCTGATCAACCGGTACATAAGGTACGCGTACGATCTTATCAACCATCTTGAAGTTGGTGCCTGCCGTCGCCGGTTTGCCATCTGCAAGGTTCTTGGCCATGTCGATGGTGGCTTTCGCCTGGTTTTCCGCGTCATTCAGCACGGTACCGGCCATTGCGCCTGACTTAACCAGCGCCAGTGCTTCAGGTAACGCATCCACACCGAAGACCGGGATGGAAGACATGTTGTGTGCTTTCAGCGCTTCTACGGCACCCATTGCCATGGCATCGTTGTTGGCGATAACCACTTCGATTTTCTTGGCGTTAGGGCCTGACAGCCAGGCGTCCATCTTATCTTTCGCCTGAGCGGTATCCCACATTGCCGTATCCATCGCTAACTGCTGGGTTTTAACACCGTCTTTGTTCAGCGTATCGATAACGTATTTGGTACGCGCTTCCGCATCCGGATGGCCCGGCTCGCCTTTCAGCAGAACGAACTGAATCACACCATCTTTATTCAGGTCCCAGGCCGGGGTTGCTTTCCAGTGCTTCTCAATCAGTTTGCCCTGAATCACACCAGACTCTTTTGAGTCAGTACCCACGTAGTAAGCTTTGTCATAGCTGGCCAGCACTTTCGCGTTTGGCTCTTTGTTGAAGAACACCACGGGAATGTCGTTAGCACGGGCTTTCTGGACAACCACCGCGGCCGCGGCCGGATCGACCAGGTTAATTGCCAGCGCTTTCACGCCTTTTGCCATCAGCACGTCAATTTGATCGTTCTGTTTAGACTGGTCGTTCTGCGAGTCATTCATCAGCAGCTGAATACCGCCCAGCGTCTTGGCTTCTTTCTCGATATCTTTACGTACCATCGACATGAAGTTGTCGTCGTATTTGTAAATGGTTACGCCGATACGCGTGTCAGCGGCATGCGCCGTTGCACCAAACATCATGCTGGCAACCAGTGCTGTGAGCGTGAAAACCTTCTTATTCATGGTATCTCCGGTTTTTTTGCAGGGTCTTTTTTTGTTCTGCCGCGCAGATGGCGTTAGAACATCAGGTAGAATTATTCGGCGAGGCAGGATGCGCTCTCTATCAGGCTGAGCCACTGCTGTGCCATGCAAAACTCAACTTCCGTGACTTCCGTGTAGGCTACTGCATCCATAGTGCGTGTCATGAACCATGTAAACCGGCGACCAGGCCGGTGCCCTCAACAGGAGAGTGGCGTTACATAATGTTTCAGTACTGTAAGACGCTGCCATCATAGTGATAGCAATGTTAATTAACTGTGAATACAATCACAGATTGAAAACGGTTACATCGTGGAATCGCCTGAATTAGTGACGGACTCCACAATTTGCTTTTGCGCTACGGAATGGCGGCGTACCAGCGTCGGCATAAAGATGTGTTTTGCACTGCTGTCGATACAGCCCGCGGCCCCCTGAAGCGCCAGTTCGGTGGCAAGTTTTGCCATTGAAACAATGGGATAGCGAACGGTGGTCAGTTGCGGATCGGTGTATCGGGAAATCGGAATATCGTCGAAGCCCACTACGGAAAAATGCTGAGGGACCTGAATTCCGTTGTCTTTAAGGGCCGTAAGCGCGCCTGCCGCCATGCTGTCGTTATAGGCGAATATGGCGCTCAGATTGAGATTACGCCCCAGCAGTTCAACCATTGCGGCTTCGCCGCCCTGCATGTCGGGTTCGGCGCTGGCTATCCAGCTTTCCTGCGGACGAATCCCCTGCTCTGCCAGGGCCTGCAGCCAGCCTTCACGCCGCTGTGTAACGTCTTCAATGGGATGACTGGAACACAAATAGCCAATGCGGCAATGCCCCTGTTGCAGCAGCATTCTTGAGGCCATCAATGCGCCCGTTACATTATCAAGGCTGACACAGCGATGCTCGAAACCCGGCACGCTACGGTTAATCACCACCATACCGGGCACCTGGCTCATAAAATCGGCCAGTTCGGCGTCTGAAAGCGTTTTCGCGTGCACCACCAGCGCATTGCAGCGTTGGCGTATCAACACTTCAATGGCGTGGCGTTCTTTTTCTTCATGGTGCCAGGAGTTACTGATCAGAACATGCTTGTGCACGCGCTGTGCCACGGTATCGACCGCCTTCACCAGCGCGCCGAAAAAGGGGTCGGAAACATCCATAACCACCACCCCGATGGTATCACTCACCTGGGTAGCCAGCGCCTGAGCGTTGGCGTTTGGGCGATAGCCCAGAGCGTCAACCGCCTGTAACACGACGTCACGTGTTTCAGCGGTGACCGCGCTGCTGTTATTTAGTACGCGCGAAACGGTGGCCACTGACACACCGGCCTGACGCGCAACATCACGAATCGTTATCATGCAGCACTTCCAGAGAGATAAGGCATTACGCCAGTTACAACACCGGCGCTATTTTGTCAGGGAAGATCGCCACACAGCGTGAATTACGTCACATCAATGAAAACGGTTACATACAATTCTGTAACCTTTGTGATGGCGGTCATTATCTTTCAGAGGGGGAAGTGGACGGTGCGCCTGCGGCAATCAGCGTCAGACGACGCCAGATCCATTCGAGGGGGCCCTGCGGGAAGTAACGCAGCCACAGCACGGAAAACAGCAGGTTAACGCACCAGATGACTGGCACCAGCATCACCAGCTGCAGGCGTGAGAAATGCATAAACTCGCCGAAGCGATAAAAGAGCGTGGTACAGATCAGGGATTGCAACAGGTAGTTGCTGAGCGCCATTCGACCTACGCAACGAATGGCATAGCTCAGCCGCCAGCGCTGAACCGAAGACCAAAAGCCGAAACACAATGCCGTATAGCCGAGGCTGATGAGCGGACTGGCCAGATCGCGCGGCAGTTGCAGATAAAACGCGCTCCAGCGGTAGTCCCAGTGAACCCACCACTGTGCGGCAACGCCCGCCGCCGCCATCAGCAAACCCAGCGGCAGCAACAGCGCGGCAACGCGTCGGTAGTGCTGTAGAGGAAAGGTTCCTTTCAGCCATCCGCTGCGCACCAGCGCCGCCCCCAGCATCATCAGTCCCGCCAGTTGCCAGCCGTACTGGGCCACCAGCGCCATCAATCCCGAAGAAAGGTGATCTAAACGAATCTGCACGGCGGCCAGACCGCCCGTGAGCTTCCAGAACTGCTCGTACTGGATCTCTGCAGCGCCCGGGAGCCATGAGGGCGACGTTTCAGGGCTGGAGATCAAGCCAAATACCAGCAACACGGCGCATCCCATCAGATAGAGCAGAATTCCGGTGTTAATTAACCCCCGGGTAGAGGGAACATCGCGCAGCATACGCCAGATAACCAGCCCGATAATGCCGTAATCCAGCAAGATATCGCCTTCCCAGATAAATACGCTGTGAATCAATCCCAGCATCACTAACAGGGATAAACGGGCAGTCAGCCAGCGGCTACCGCGTGACAGCTGCATCTGCAGGCCTGCTCCAAACAGCAGAGCGAAAAGCGTCAGGAATTTAAGCTGGGCAAAGACATCGGAAATAGCCCACGTCCAGGCATCAGAAAGTGTGATGCTGCCCTGCCAGGCAGGATTAAGGTAGGCAGCAGAAGGTAAACCAAAGCCAATAATATTTAACAACAGAATGCCGAGAATGGCACAGCCCCGAATAAAATCCAGCACGAGGTAGCGTTGCATGTGGGATCCTGATGTCTCAGGCGGGCGACCGTCGCGCCCGCCCGTCAGATTTAGTTATGACGCACCGCGCGCAGGAATTCCTGACGGGTATTTTGACTGGATTTAAACAGCCCACCCAGCGAGGTCGTGGTCGTGGCGCTGGTGGCATCCTTCACGCCGCGCGCTTTCACACAGTAGTGAACGGCATCGATCGAAACGGCAACGTTATTCGTTCCCAACAGCGTTTGCAGCGCCAGCAGGACCTGCTGTGTTAAACGCTCCTGCACCTGAGGCCGCTGCGCGAAGAACTGCACGATGCGGTTGATCTTGGATAAGCCGATCACCTTATCTTTAGGGATATACGCGACGGTGGCTTTCCCGTCGATAATCACAAAATGATGTTCGCAGGTGCTGGTCAGCGTAATGTCGCGAACCGTCACCATCTCATCCACTTTCATCTTGTTTTCGATGAGCGTGATTTTGGGGAAGTTGGCATAATCGAGACCGGAAAAGACCTCATCGACATACATTTTGGCGATGCGATGCGGGGTTTCCATCAGGCTGTCATCTTCAAGATCCAGATTCAGCAGCTGCATGATTTCCGTCATATGGCCTGCAATCAGGCTCTTACGCGTTTCATCGTCTATTTCACGCGTGGGTGCGCGCAGCGGCGTTTCCAGCCCACGCGCCAGCAGCGCTTCGTGGACCAGTGCAGCTTCCTGACTCAAGGTGCTCATCTTACTCTTCTCCGACAGGTGTTGCGCCCGCCGTCTGTTGCCAGCGGGTCATATTTCTGAGTGCGTATTGTGAAACTTTCTGTGCAGGGAATCCAGCAATCAATCCGATTGGAGATGAAAGCTTTTCACGCCTCCCGCCGCCAGACCAGAAGCCCTGCGACGATCAGACTGGCCCCTGCCACCCACAGTGCGGGTTCGAGACGATGAAGAAACAGCGTTGACAGCGAGGAGAGCATGGGCCCTGCCAGTTGCCCAACTGCGTAGCCGGTTGTCAGCAGGCCGGCCATATACCGCATATGCTGCGGTGCCAGTTCACGGGCACAGAGCAAAGACAGCTGTACCACACACAGAAAGCCGCCCCCTACCAGTAGCGCACCAATAAGCAGCCCGCTGAATCCCGGTAGCAATGCGGCCGCCAGCACACCCAGCGCCTGTGCCCACAGGGCCACCGCCAGGCGGGCATGACTGCTCCCCGTCTTGCGCGTGACAATGCCCAGAACAATACCGATGACCGCCGCACCGCCGAATATCGGCCAGACAAACTGTGCCATGGCACTGCCTGGAAAACGCACTGCAGCCATTTGTGAAAGAAATGTCGCGGGGAGAATATAGCCAAAGCCCGCCAGGCTGTAACTCAGGACCAGCCGCCGGAGGTTACGGGTCAGCACCAGCGACGGCGGTGCCTGCTCCGGACGATGTAGCTCACCCTTGCGCGGCAGATTTCGGCTAATGAGCGCCACCAATAGCGCCGCCAGCGCGGCATAAACCCACCAGGCCAGCGCCGCTGAGACCTGATAACTGTGCAAGCTCACCGCGAGCAGACCGCTGATAAAAATGCCTGCACCCGGTCCGGCAAAGACGGCTGCCGACAGCCCCGGACGACCATACTGATGCAACTGCTCGTTGCTCCACGCCGCCGCCAGCACCAGGGCGCATCCACTGGCCCAGCCGATGGCAAAGCGAATAACGCCATGCCACCACGGCCCGTCGGCAAAGGCCGACAGTGCCGTCAGCACCACGGCACCCCACGTTCCGAGTTGCAGACGCAACGCGACCTTATGGCGTGCGCGCATGGCATCGAAAGACCCGCACAGGTAGCCCAGATAGTTTAACGCCGCCACCAGGCTGGCGCTGGTCAGCGTTAACTGGTGCGCCTGAATCATCAGGGGAACCTGCGGAGTGAAGGCAAAGCGCCCGATTCCCATTACAACAAACAACGTCAAAAATGCACTTATTGCCACGCGAAACGCCATCTGCCACCTCAGTTTTTTACACAGAAACTTGCTTATAGCATGAACGATGCTTAAACTCACAAAAAGTGAATAATCTTAAGCAACTTGTTTACAGGAAGAGAACACTATGGATTTAGTTCAGTTACGTATGTTCTGTTCCGTGGCAGAAAGCGGTTCCCTGGCCCGTGCTGCGGAACAACTGCATCGGGTTCCCTCCAACCTCACGACGCGTCTGCGTCAGCTGGAAGAGGAACTGGGTGTCGATCTGTTTATTCGCGAAAAACAGCGCATTCGCCTGTCACCCATGGGCCATAATTTCCTTAACTACGCCCAGCGTATTCTGGCCCTGAGTGATGAAGCATTAAATATGACCCGAGCGGGTAAACCCGGCGGGAATTTTGCACTTGGCTCGATGGAGAGTACCGCCGCGACGCGCCTGCCGGGCCTTCTGGCTGCCTTCCATCAGCGTTTTCCTGCTGTCGCCTTATCGCTGATCACGGGCACCTCAGGGGAAATTATTGATCGAGTACGTGAAGGCACGCTGGCCGCGGCCCTGGTCGATGGCCCGGTTCAGCACGACGATCTGAATGGCTGTATTGCATTTCGCGAGGAGATGGTCTTGATCACCGATCTTGATCATATCCCGGTAACCTGCGCGCGCGACACGCAAGACGATACTCTGTTTGCCTTTCGCAACAGCTGTTCTTACCGGGTTAAACTTGAAGCCTGGTACCGCGACAGCCAGGCCGCGCCTCACAGCGTGATGGAGATTCAGTCTTACCATGCCATGCTGGCCTGTGTCGCAGGCGGCGCGGGCGTGGCTATGATTCCCGCGTCGGTGCTGAAACAGATGCCAGACCGCGCCCGTGTTCAGGTACACAGCCTGCCGGCTGAATATCGCAACACCGCCACCTGGCTGATGTGGCGACGCGATGCCTTCACGCCCAACGTTGAGGCGCTAAAGTATCTTATTATTGAACAATTTCACGATCGTCCGCTCAATGACGAGCTGATGCATCCATTGCAGGCGGCGGAATAGAGTTTCCGCGCTATTTTTAACTTATCACGACCATCCAGACGCCACATCGCGTCACAATCTGACTGGAAGAGGGATTGCATGAACATGATCAAAACCCGTGCCGCCGTAGCCTGGGCCGCAGGTGAACCGCTAAAAATCGAAGAAGTGGATCTTATGCCGCCGCAGAAAGGGGAAGTGCTGGTACGTATCGTCGCCACCGGCGTCTGCCATACGGATGCGTATACGCTGTCCGGCAGCGATCCTGAAGGCGTGTTCCCGGCGATTCTGGGTCACGAAGGCGGTGGCGTTGTTGAAGCGGTCGGCGAAGGCGTGACCAGCGTTGAAGTGGGCGATCACGTGATCCCGCTTTACACGCCAGAATGTGGTCAATGTAAGTTCTGCCTGTCCGGTAAAACGAATCTGTGTCAGGCCATCCGCACCACGCAGGGCAAAGGTCTGATGCCTGACGGTACCACGCGTTTCTTTAAAGACGGCAAGCCGATTTTCCACTACATGGGCACTTCAACCTTCTCTGAATATACCGTCGTGCCTGAAATCTCCCTGGCGAAAATCAGTAAAGAAGCGCCACTGGAAGAAGTGTGCCTGCTGGGTTGTGGCGTAACCACCGGTATGGGCGCAGTGATGAACACCGCCAAGGTTAAAGAAGGCGATACCGTTGCCATCTTTGGGTTGGGCGGCATTGGTCTGTCGGCGATTATCGGCGCGAAAATGGCCAAAGCGGGCCGCATTATTGGTATTGATATCAACACCAGTAAGTTTGATCTGGCGCGTAAGCTGGGTGCCACCGATCTGATTAACCCGAAAGACTATGACAAGCCTATTCAGGACGTGATTGTTGAACTCACCGACGGCGGCGTGGATTATTCCTTTGAATGTATCGGTAACGTCAATGTGATGCGCTCTGCTCTGGAGTGCTGTCACAAGGGCTGGGGCGAGTCGGTGATCATCGGCGTTGCAGGCGCAGGTCAGGAGATTTCAACGCGTCCATTCCAGCTGGTAACCGGCCGCGTCTGGCGTGGCTCTGCTTTCGGTGGCGTGAAAGGCCGTTCACAACTTCCCGGTATCGTGCAGGATTATCTTGATGGGAAATTCGCGCTGAACGATTTCATTACTCATACCATGCCGCTTGAAGAGATTAATGACGCCTTTGATTTAATGCATGAAGGGAAATCGATCCGCTCCGTCGTGCATTTTAACAAGTAACCGGGGGCGCTATCTATGACATCTACTCTGGAGCTGCTGGAAGAGCATCGTATTTTTGGCGGCTGGCAGCAGCGCTGGCGTCATCAGTCTCAGGTGCTTCATTGCCCGATGACGTTCAGTATCTATTTGCCGAGTCCGCGCGGTGATTCCCCGCCGCCGGTGGTGTGGTTTTTGGCGGGCCTGACCTGCAACGACGAGAACTTCACCACCAAGGCTGGCGCACAGCGTGTCGCTGCCGAGCTGGGCCTGGTGTTAATCATGCCGGACACCAGCCCACGCGGTGAGCAGGTTGCGAATGACGAAGGCTATGACCTGGGCCAGGGCGCAGGTTTTTACCTCAACGCCACGCAACAGCCCTGGGCGGATCATTACCGTATGTTCGACTACCTGAGTGACGAGCTGCCTGAGCTGGTTGCCGATAACTTTAAGGTCAGTGAACGTCAGTCGATAATGGGCCACTCCATGGGCGGACACGGTGCGCTGATGCTGGCATTACGTCTGGGAAACCGCTTTGCGTCGGCTTCCGCCTTTGCGCCCATCGTTAACCCTTGTGAGGTTCCCTGGGGCCAGAAAGCATTCACGGCCTATCTGGGGGACGATCGCCAGGCCTGGCTCGCCTACGACAGCTGCCAGCTGATGCGGGAGGTTCAGCATCGTCTGCCGTTGTTGATCGATCAGGGCGACAGCGATCAGTTCCTGGCGGATCAACTGCAGCCGGAGCGCTTAGAAGCGATCGCGCAGGAAATGGGCTTCCCGTTGACCCTGCGCATCCAGCCTGGCTACGATCACAGCTACTTCTTCATTGCCAGCTTTGTCGAAGATCACCTGCGCTTCCATGCGCAACACCTGCTGGTAGGGTGATCTCACACAGGGGATTGCCAGTGCAATCCCCTGATTTCAAGACAGTCCTTCCTGTACCAGCCCGTCAATCATGACCTGCGGTGTACCGCGTGAACAGTGCTCAATGCGGCCCTGTACGCCGTAAACCTGCGCCAGGGTTGCTGGGGTGATAACGCTATCCGGCGTGCCTTCGGCAATTAACCTGCCCGCTTTAAGCATCACCGCATGCTTAGCGTGGCGTAAGGCAATATTGATATCGTGCACCACCACCACCGTGACCATATTGCGCAGCGCGGTTTCACGCCGTACCAAATCCATCACGTGGAACTGGTAGTTTAAATCCAGCGCGCTGAGCGGTTCGTCCAGCAGCAGCAGCGCAGGCCGACGAATCAGCGACTGCGCCAGGCCCACTAACTGTTTCTGTCCACCGGAGAGCTGGTCAAGGTAACGCATGGCCAGATGCGCAATGCCCAGTTGCTCCAGCAGCGCCATCACGTCCGCCTCGCTGGCGGCGCTATGTAAACCACTGGAGGCGCGCTGTGCCACGATAATGGACTCCAGCACGTGCAGATGAACGCCAGCCGGCAGCGACTGGGGCAGATACACGACCTGTCTGGCACGCTGGGCGAAAGGCTGGGTCATCAGGTCTTCCCCGTTGAGCCACAGCTCGCCCTGCCCTTTATTCAGTCCGGCCAGCGCACGCAGCAGCGTAGATTTGCCACAGCCGTTCGGTCCTAGCAGAACCGTAATTTCCCCACGCGGCAGGCGCGCCACATTCAGGTTTTCAATGACCTGGTGTTTGGGATAACCGGTCGTGAAGCCGCGCAGGCTTAATCCTTGCTCCCTCATACTGTCCCCCGGTGACGCAGAATAATACTCAGGAAGAACGGTACGCCAATCAGCGAAGTCACAATGCCCACCGGCACGATGGCGCCGGGAATAAGGTTTTTCGACGCCACAGAAGCCAGCGACAACACCAGGGCACCGGTCAGCGCGCTGGCCGGCAAATAGAAGCGATGATCTTCACCAAACATCATGCGGGAAATATGCGGTGCCACCAGCCCAATAAAGCCAATCGGTCCGACGAAGGCGACGGCCAGCGCGGACAGTACGCTGATACGGAGCAGCGTGGCCAGGCGTAAACGACGAACATCAATACCAAAACTGATCGCCCTGTCTTCACCCAGGCGCAACGCGGTAAGTTTCCAGCTGCTGAGCATAGAGAAGGGAACCAGCAGCGCAAAGGCCGCACTTAGTACGCCCAGCTTTTCCCAGGAGGCGCGCGCCAGGCTGCCCATGGTCCAGAACACCAGCCCCTGTAACGTATCTTCGCTGGCAATAAACTGCATCATTGAAACCAGGGCGTTAAAAGTAAACACCAGGGCGATACCAAACAGCACCACACCGGACGATGACACCTGAGTCCATCGCGTAATGCCATCCAGCATCAACGCGGCAAACAGGGCAAACAGAAAGGCGTTGGCCGAGATAAACCACTGCCCGGAGATGCCCGGAATCCCTACGCCTAGAATAATCGCCAGTGCTGCACCAAACGCCGCCGCAGAAGACACGCCCAGCGTGAACGGACTGGCGAGCGGATTATTCAGGATCGTTTGCATTTCGGCGCCGGCGAGGCCCAGCGCCAGGCCAACAACAATCGCCATCAAGGCATAAGGCAGGCGAATATCCCAGACGATTACGCGGGTACCTGCATCGACGCTCTCAGGAGAGAGCAGCGTGTGCCACAACACGGACAAAGAGAGCCCTGCCGGACCGAGCGTAAAATCAAGAACGAGTGAGGCGAGTATCGCTATCAGCAGCGCACCCAGCCAGAAGATTCGGCGGCGCACAACCTGATGATAATTTTTTAATGTGTGCTGATGATCCGCTTCAGCACCGATCAACGAGGATTCCGTTGTCATGATTCAACCCAGTAATGGCTCCAGAATTAAAAACGCAGCCACAATAGTGCAGGTGATAATAATTATCAATTCATGGAATGTTAACAGTGATGACGTAAGCTTAAAAAACGCCCGGCGTTCACCGGGCGCTTTCAGGCATTGTTACTCTTTATAGACGGGAAATTCCATTTCAGTATATTTGACGATCCGACCGCCCCGCACCAGCCTGTAACCCAGCCAGATCAGCAGGAACAGAGGCAGACCGATATAGGTAGCCGCCACGCCGTACCAGTCGATTTTATCCTGCAGGAACGCCTGATAATTCTGGCCCAGAGTGATAATCAGACAAAGGACAAAAGCAAAAATCGGTCCAACGGGAAAAAAGCCGGAACGATATGGCAGCGCAGTAAGATCGTGGCCCTGCGCAACGTAACCCCGACGGAAACGGTAGTGGCTGATTGCAATACCGAGCCAGGCGATAAAGCCGGTCATGCCTGAGGTATTCAACAGCCAGAGATAGACTTCCTGATTGCCAAATTTCGAGGTTAAAAAGCACAGACCAGCCACCACCGTGGTCGCCCACAGGGCATTACGGGGGACGCCACCTTTTGACAGGCGGGCAAAGATACGCGGTGCTTTGCCTTCGCGTGCAAGGTTATAAAGCATGCGCGTTGAGGCGTACATTCCGGAGTTACCCGCGGACAATACCGCCGTTAAAATGACCGCGTTCATCACCGCCGCCGCTGACAGCAGACCGGCATTTTTGAACACCAGCGTAAACGGACTGACGCTGATATCTTTAATATCATTGTGTAACAGCTGCGGATCGGTATAAGGCAAAATCAGGCTGATGATCAGGATAGCCAGCACATAGAAGAGCAGGATACGCCAGAACACCTGACGTACTGCGCGAGGAATATTCTTCGCCGGATCTTCTGATTCGCCCGCCGCAATACCGATGAGTTCAGTGCCCTGGAAGGAGAAGCCGACAATCATCGCCACGCCGATCATCGCGGCGAAACCGCCCGCAAATGGCGCGTCACCGACCTGCCAGTTATGCCAGCCCGCATTTTCAGCGCCGCGCATAATCCCGACAATCATCAGTACGCCAACCACGATAAAGATCACCACGGTGACAACCTTTATTAGCGAAAACCAGTACTCCGTTTCGCCGAAGCCTTTCACCGAGATGTAGTTGATCAGGAACATCAGGCTCAGGAACAGAGCGCTCCAGATCCATCCTGGCGTGTCCGGGAACCAGTAATTCATCACCAGTTGGGAAGCCACCAGGTCAACGGCAATCGTAACCGCCCAGTTGTACCAGTAGTTCCAGCCAAGGGCAAAACCAAAGCCTTCTTCGACGTATTTCGCACCGTAGGTAGCAAAAGAACCGGATACTGGCATAAATGCCGCCAGTTCACCCAGGCTGGTCATGAGGAAATAAACCATCAAACCAATCAGAACATAGGAGAGTAACGCGCCGCCTGGACCGGCCTGAGAGATGGTGGCACCTGATGCCACAAAGAGGCCTGTACCGATTGAACCGCCAATGGCGATCATGGTGAGGTGACGCGCTTTTAGATCGCGTCGTAACGCAGGTTGTTGTGTTGTTTTTGTGTCATTATGCATGTGTAAACATTACGCTGGGTAAAAATAAGGCGCGATTGTAGCAGCAAAGGCCGCACTGTATAGCGAATGCTGCGTTGATATAAGTTACCTTCATGATAGGCGGCAGATTATTAGCGGCAGCGCCTGTCTCCCTGAATTTCAAGGGGTTGAACCGCTTATTTCATCATCAGCCTCCCCCTGCGGTTATTCCCGGCAGTAGGACAAAAACCGTGACAGCGCCTTTGAGATATGTTTTTGCCGGTGATGAATACGGTAAAGCGTACGCGTCAAATTGGGCAAAGGCGTATTCAGCTCAATGAGCGTTCCGGCACTGAGCTGGTCGGCAATAACCCGACGGGATAAACAGCTAATGCCCATGCCGTGACGCACGGCATGTTTGATCGCTTCGGAGTTGCCCAGTTCCATGCCCAGTTGGAAGGTCGGCAGATGAGACAGCAGCAGGTAATCAACGATTTCGCGCGTCCCTGAACCCCGTTCGCGAAGAATCCAGGTGGCCTCCGCCAGCGATGCCAGCGTCACCGGCTGCTGTAAAATGGCAGCAGCCGGCGCGGCAAACACCACCAGCTCATCGTCAAGCCAGGGCTCGCTTACCAGTTCCGTCATATGACAGGGACCTTCGATTAACCCGACATCAACCCTGAATTCAGACACGGCCATGATCACGTCCTGGCTGTTTCCCACGCTCAGCTCTAAAGGTAAGGTCGGGAAATCACGGCGGTAGCCGGCAATCATCCCCGGCAACAGGTAATTCCCGATTGTGCTACTGGCATAAATTCGGATAGCCCCGTTATCTTCTTTAAACAGCTGTTCGATTTCCGTCGCCTGTTCAAGCAGGCCGACGGCCCGCGGGTATAGTAACCGGCCGTGTTCATTCACTACCAGTCGCTTACCTACACGGTCGAAAAGCTGAACGCCAAGCTGGTTTTCCAGATCGGCGAGTGCCGCACTGACGGCTGACTGGGACAAGGCCAGCACCTGAGAAGCCTGCGTGGTGGAGCCGCTTTTCAGCACTTCGGTAAAAACGTCGATTTGTCGCAGTGTAATGTGCATGGAGACTCCTGAATCTAACGCTGTAAGAGGTAAACCATCAGGGCTATCCACAGCAGAAAAACCACACCCAGCACACCGAACAGGGTTTTACCGCGTGCACGCTGCTGCCGGGCACGCTCTGCGCTGCTGGCGCGCACTTCCGTGGGTAACATTTTCAGCAGCAACATTACGCCGGTGGGAATGATCACTGCATCATCGAGTAGCCCGACGACCGGGATGACATCAGGGATCACATCAATGGGGCTGATGCCGTACGCCATGAGTCCCACGGCCGCGCCTTTACACCACAGCGGCGTTCGGGGATCGCGGCAGGCATAGGCGAGCGTTAAAACATCTCTTTTGATGAGCGTGATGAAGCGCCCCAGTCGTGCGAACAGCATATATCCTGCCTTATCACTTATAGCGGTAGATTATAAATATATAATCAATTTCACTTTTAACAAACCTGGCGCGATGATGCGTGCTCAACCAGGAGCGTAATCATGGCCGACATCAGCATTTCAAAATCTCACACTGTGCAGCAATGGCTGCCAGGCCTGTTGCTATGCGGTACCCTTGCCAGCGTCACGGCGCTGCTGGCGCAGGTACCTGCCGTCTCGCATCTGGGGCTGGGTTCGTTAACTCTGGCCATTATGCTGGGCATCATTATCGGGAACAGTGTTTATTCCCCGATGGCCGGTCAGTGCGACGCTGGCGTACTGCTGGCCAAACAAAAACTGCTCCGGCTGGGCGTGATACTGTTCGGATTTCGCATCACCTTACAACAAATCACGGATGTCGGCCTGAGCGGCGTCGTTATTGATGTACTGACCCTGAGCAGCACGTTTTTTATAACCTGCCTGCTGGGCAGGCGCCTGCTCAGGCTCGATCGTGACACCGTGTGGTTAATCGGTGCGGGGAGCAGCATCTGCGGTGCCGCTGCCGTACTGGCCACAGAGCCAGTCGTGAAAGCGGCCCCCTCAAAGGTGGCGGTGGCCGTGGCAACGGTCGTGCTGTTTGGCACCCTGGCGATCTTTGTTTATCCCTTGCTGTGGCCATGGGTTCATCATCTTTTACCTGCCGTCAGTCTGACACAGTTTGGTGTTTTCACCGGTTCGACGATCCACGAAGTGGCCCAGGTGGTCGCCGCCGGGCACAGCATTGCGCCCGAAACCGAGAGCAGCGCAGTCATTGCGAAAATGCTCCGGGTGATGATGCTGGCTCCGTTTTTACTGTTGCTGAGCGGTGTACTGCGACGTGAACAGTCAGCACAGCATAGCGCACAGCCAGTCACCTTTCCGTGGTTTGCTTTAATGTTTGTCGCTGTCGCTCTGTTCAACTCCCTGCACTGGTTGCCGGCCGGGTGGGTTAACACATTAAATACCCTCGGCGGGATCCTGCTGACCATGGCAATGGCAGCGTTAGGCTTAACTACCCGCTTTACTGCCCTGCGCGCTGCCGGATTTAAGCCTGTGCTGTTAGGAGCACTAGTATTTGTCTGGCTGATTGTGGGTGGAGGTACTATTAATCTGCTGGTCCAGCACCTCATGGCGTAAGCACGCAGCCCTCTCCCTTCCTGACCGGCCCGTGACGGGGCCGGTTATGGCGGCCACTTCCCCTTCACTGCCCCACACGCGGAGATTTGCGAGACGCGCCGTACATTACTGCGCCGTTATTAGGCGAACGCCCCGGTCTGCCCTATTTTAGGCGGGTCATTTTTTCGAGCCGGGACGGATGAAGTTAAAAACCACCACGCCAACGCCTCACGATGCCCTGTTCAGGCAGTTTCTGACACAGCCCGATATTGCGCAGGATTTTATGGCGATCCACCTGCCAGAACCGTTACGCGCCCTTTGCGACCTGTCCACCCTTAAACTGGAATCGGGTTCGTTTGTCGAAGACGATCTGCGTCAGTATTTCAGCGACGTGCTCTACAGCCTTAAAACCGCATCCGGGGAAGGCTACATCCACGTGCTTATCGAGCATCAGTCCGGTCCGGATCAACATATGGCCTTCAGGTTGATGCGCTATGCGATTGCCGCCATGCACCGCCACCTGCAGGCCGGGCATAAAACACTGCCGTTGGTTATCCCGATGTTGTTCTATACCGGTAAACGCAGCCCGTATCCTTATTCCCTCTGTTGGCTCGATGAATTTGCCCGACCGGACATCGCGGGCGCACTGTACACCACGGCTTTCCCTTTGGTTGATGTGACGATTATCCCTGACGAGGAGATTGCACACCATCGCAGCATGGCCGCCTTAACCTTACTGCAAAAGCATATCCACCAGCGAAACCTGACAGCCCTGATTGACAGCCTGGTCAGCCTTCTTCTACACAAACATCTCTCTTCATCGCTGGTGATATCGCTGGTAAACTACATGATACAGGTGGGCGAAGCTTCAGATGCGCAAACCTTTGTTCATAAGCTGGCACAGCGGGTGCCGCAACACGGAGAGGCTCTGATGACCATTGCAGAACAGCTGGAACAAAAAGGCATTGAAAAAGGCAGGAAGGAAGAAGCGCTGAAGATTGCCCGGGCCATGTTAAATAACGGCCTTGATCGCCCGACCGTGATTAAAATGACCGGCCTGACCGAAGACGAATTGGCGAAACTCCGCCACTGATTCGCTGCGTTGCCTTCTTCCGACAGACAAGCTCGATTCGGCATCGGCCGTTTTCGCCTCACGCCCGGCCCCTTTCCAGTGACTTTTCGCGTATTCGGGTGAAAACAGCAAGCCCTTTTCGGCACGGCTGTATTCCTGATAATGCCTCCTCCTGACCTCGCTAAAAATTTCCTGCGCACCGCGCTTTGCCAAAGCGCCATCGTGTATCATGCCGTTCAATCTGAGTTAAATCCTTCAGGAGAACGGCATGAAGTATATTGGCGCGCACGTCAGCGCATCGGGTGGTGTGGATCAGGCGGTCCTCCGCGCCCACGAACTGGAAGCCACGGCTTTTGCGCTGTTCACGAAGAACCAGCGTCAGTGGAAAGCCGCCCCGCAGTCAGACGAAACCATCGCCGCCTTCCGCGCTGCCTGTGAGAAATACCATTTTGGCCCGGGCCAGATTCTGCCGCACGACAGCTATCTGATAAACCTGGGGCATCCGGTCATGGACGCGTTGCAAAAATCGCGCGATGCGTTCGTAGATGAAATGCAGCGCGCGGAACAGCTGGGGCTGACGCTACTGAATTTTCATCCGGGCAGTCATTTACAGCAAATTGATGAGCTGACCTGCTTAAAGCGCATCGCCGAGTCAATTAACATCGCCCTGGATCAAACCCACAGCGTGACCGCCGTTATCGAAAATACCGCCGGTCAGGGCAGCAACCTGGGGTTCCGCTTTGAACATCTGGCGACCATTATTGAACACGTCGAAGATAAGTCGCGCGTCGGCGTTTGCATCGATACCTGCCATGCCTTCGCGGGCGGATACGATCTGTGCAGTGAAGCCGCCTGCACGGAGACCTTTGCCGAATTTGAGCGCGTGGTGGGTTTTAACTATCTTCGCGGGATGCACCTGAATGATGCCAAAAGTACGCTGGGCAGCCGGGTTGACCGTCATCACAGCCTGGGTGAGGGGAATATCGGTAAAACCGTCTTTAGCTGGATGATGAAGGATTCGCGGTTCGATGGTATTCCGCTGATTCTGGAAACCATTAATCCCGATATCTGGAAAGATGAAATTGCCTGGCTTAAGTCAGAACAACGTTAAGAAATAAGAAAAAGGAGCCTTGCGGCTCCTTTGTCGTCTTACCTGTCAGGCTTTCGCCAGCTCTTCTTCCGGGCGTTTCAGTACTGCATAGCCTAATCCGGCAATCGCGGTACCAATCAAAATCGCCATCAGATAACCCACGACCGGCGTAATCGCCCCCGGGATTAACAGGACGAACAGGCCACCGTGCGGTGCCATCAGCTTGGCACCAATCGCCATGGAAACGGCACCGGTTACTGCGCCACCGACGATACAGCATGGCAGGACGCGCATCGGGTCACGGGCCGCAAACGGAATCGCACCTTCTGAAATAAAGCACAGACCCAGAACCAGCGCGGCTTTACCGCCTTCCTGCTGACCTTTGTTAAATTTACGACGCGCAACCAGCGTCGCTAGCCCCATCGCCAGCGGTGGCACCATACCGGCAGCCATAATTGCGGCCATAGGTGCGTAGGTTTGTGAACTCAGCAGGCCGACGCCAAATGCGTAAGCAACTTTGTTAACAGGACCACCCATATCGGTACACATCATGCCACCCAGGATAGCGCCCAGCAGGATTGCATTCGCGGTACCCATGTTAGCCAGCCAGCTGGTCAAACCGCTCATGATGCCCGCGACCGGTTTACCTACCACGTAGATCATCAGCAAGCCGGTGATCAGGCTGGCAAACAGCGGAATAATCAGGATAGGTTTTAGCGCTTCCATACTCTGTGGCAACTTCACCTTACCGCTGATCAGTTTGGCCGCATAACCCGCAATAAAACCGGCGATGATGCCGCCAAGGAAGCCCGCGTTGATGCTGGTGGCGATCATACCGCCAATCAGGCCAGGCGTCAGACCAGGACGATCCGCGATTGAGAAGGCAATAAAGCCCGCCAGAACCGGAACCATCAGTGCAAAGGCACTCCCGCCACCGATTTGCATCAGGGCAGCGGCCAGCGTACCGGGCTCTTTAAAGGCCGTGATACCAAACGCAAAAGACAGCGCGATACTCAAGCCACCCGCCACCACCATGGGCAGCATGTAGGAGACGCCGGTCAACAGGTGACGGTAAGCCCCCGCGCCGCCCTCTTTTTTCTCTTCCTGAGAACTGTTTTGCGCGCCAGAAGGTTTATAAGGCTTCGCTTCTGCCACGGCTTTATCCAGCTCCTGCGCGGTCTTTTTCAGTGCCAGACCAGTTGAGGTGCGGTACATCGGTTTACCCGCAAACTTAGCCAGATCCACTTCGATATCCGCGGCCACGATAACCAGATCGGCTGCGGCAACTTCTTCAGGGGTGATCGCGTTACCGGCCCCTACAGAGCCACGGGTTTCAACTTTAACCCACCAGCCGCGTTTGGTCGCTTCCGCCTGGATTGCCTCGGCCGCCATAAAGGTATGCGCAACGCCCGTTGGGCAAGCGGTCACGGCAACCACACGTTTTGGCCTATTCGCTGGCACAGCGGCAACGGCAGCAGGTGCTGCCACGCTGGCTTGCCAGGGTTTCGCTTCGGCTTTGGCACGATTCAGGAACAGTTCAGGTTCACTGACTGCCTGCTGCACATCGCCCAGCCACACGGATTTCCCCGTCAGCGCGGCATCCTCTGGTACTGTTTTACCGGTGACGATCACCAGTTCGGCCTCGGCCGGGTTTTCGGTTAGCGTTATACCAGCCTGAGCAGCCGCAGCGGCCAGACGTTGTTTTGCCATGTAGGCAGAAGCCAGTCCTGTTGAAGGATCTTTTATCAGCAGCGTTTTCACTATCGCTCTCCTGCTGTCAGTTAACGGGTTGTAAGTCGACGCGCGCCATCATTGCGGCCAACTGGGTACGATCGGTCACGCCGACGTTGCTCTGGCTGACAGCCATCGCGGCTACCGCAGTAGCCAGACGCAACGTATGTTCACTGGATTCACGCATTAACAGGCCATAAATCAGGCCACCTACCATGGAGTCACCTGCGCCAACGGTGCTGACAACTTCGCACACCGGCGGTTTAGCTATCCATTCACCTGAGGCATTGACCCAAAGTGCGCCTTCAGCACCCAGAGAAATCACCACATGTGCAATGCCCTGCTCACGCAACTCGTGCGCTGCGTCAATCACGTCCTGGAGTGCAGGTAGCTTGCGCCCTGCCCAAATCTCAAGCTCGCGACGATTAGGTTTAACCAGCCAGGGCGCGGCTTTCAGGCCCGCCACCAGCGCTTCGCGGCTACTGTCAAAGATGATGCAGGGACAGTGCGTACGCAGTTCAGTCATCCAGCGGGTAAAGG
Source organism: Pantoea sp. V106_11 (assembly GCF_029967885.1). Classification (NCBI taxonomy): domain Bacteria; kingdom Pseudomonadati; phylum Pseudomonadota; class Gammaproteobacteria; order Enterobacterales; family Erwiniaceae; genus Pantoea; species Pantoea sp. V106_11. The sequence continues at coordinate 70,756 of NZ_JASCAK010000020.1, read as the reverse complement.
CATCCGGATCCACCCCCTCCGGCAGGCTGCCACTCACGCACACCATATCGAACTGGCCCAGCCAGGTTAATGAGTCGCTGGTAAAGCGATCCCAGTCCTGAGCCGTCACCTGAAAACCGGAAAAGTTAAGATCGGTCACATCACCGGTTTGCTCAGTCAGCTTGACGTTGATGCGCGTGCGGCCATTCACGACCTGAAAACGGTTGGCGATCCCCAGTTCACTAAAGAGCTGCTGAAAACCATCCTGATTGTCTTTACCCAGAAAGCCACCAACGGTTACGTCGATACCCAGATCTTTCAGCACTTTCGCCACATTGATGCCTTTCCCGGCAGCATGTAAGCCAGTGGTTTTCACCAGGTTCACTTCACCACGTTCAATTTCTGGCGTATAACCGACCAGGTCGTACGCAGGATTCAACGTTATGGTTGCAACACGTCTGGTCATGCCGCCCCCTCACCTAAGCCACTGTTGATGGCTTCTTCGATAGCCGTCAGTGCCTGTTGGGCATCTTCACCACTGGCAGTAAAACGCAGGCGGTGACCTTTTTTCACACCCAGCGCGACGACTTTCATAAGGCTGCGTCCGTTTGCAGGTTTACCGCTGCCATCAAGGTTGGTAATCGTAATGTCGCTGTTGAACTGTTTAATCACGCTCACCAGGGCGGTCCCCGGACGCGCATGTAAGCCATGCTCGTTGCGAATAGTAAATTCAGCCGTCAGTTGGTCTGCCTGCTCGTCAACTTCGCTGGTTAGCAGGGCATAAACACCTGCCGCATCGGCTTTCAGCAAACGGTCGGCTTTGTTGCTGTGCAGCAGTGCGCTCAGGTAACCCAGTACCTCCAGCGGGCGGTCATCGACGGCGGCCACGCTGACTAGCATTGCCACGGATTCACCTTCATGTTCAAAGGCTGTCGTCGCGCGGCTGACGGCCACACCGCTTTGCAGATTGCCTTTGCCGCTGTCGCTTAACCAGATGCCCTGCCCCAGACTCAGCGGTTTACTGGAAACCACCTCAGCAACATAGCTGGCATCAACCACACCCGCAGCCTGTAAGCGGCCGGCATTGACGGCCTGCAGCGTTATCAGGTCACGTGCGCTGACATCCAGGGAAATTAGTGAAGTATCGAAGCTGAATTCAGCTGACTGCTTCTCACCCATCAGCAGCGCGCGCAGATCTTCAGCAGAGGCCGTTTTAAGCTGTTCGGCGATGCTGTCGTCACTCAGTACGTGCGTCAGCTGGCGCAGCAACGTCAGATGTTCATCAGATTTCGCGGCAATACCAATCGCGACATAGGCCGTTTGATCGTCGCCCCAGGCAATTCCCTGAGGAAACTGAAAGACCTGAACGCCGGTTTTCAGCACCAGATCGCGCGTGTCGGTGGTGCCGTGAGGAATGGCGATGCCATTACCCAAAAAGGTTGAGGTTTGCTGCTCACGCGCCAGCATGCCGTTGACATAACCTTCCGCCACGTTACCCGCAGCGGTAAGTGCCGCCGCAACCTGACGAATCGCATCTTCTTTATTTTGGGCGCTGGCTCCGGTATGGATGGCCTGCAATTCGAGCTGGAACATAATTCTCCTCGCTTGCTGATTGAATCGTTTCAGCTCAATGGTGTTGAATCTTGCTGTTTGACCTGGTGAAGGTTGTCACAGCAACGCTGAAACGTTTCAGGGATTGTTATTCAGCTTGGCTTTGCAGGCAAGAAAATGCGTAAACGGCATAACAGATCTTTGACATTACGCACAATTCAGAGAGGTTACGGAATTTTCTTAAAAATAGTGCTGAAGTCTGGACGACACGAGGCCGATTTTTTTGAGCGTGATTTCAGCAGCGTCAGCAGACGCTGCAAACAGGGTAACGTTAACCTCTCAGAGGCACGTTGCCAGACAGTGATAATCCACCAGCACGGGCTTCACAGCATGGCGGCAAAGGGGCTTAGCCTTTTACCCTCATGATGTCCTTAAGGTTAGAACAGCCTTGCTAAACCTGCTGCAAAAAGCATCGACAGACCGGTAGCCAGCAGGCCAGGCAGGATAAATGGGTGATCGATTATCCGTCGGCCAAGGCGGGTGGATCCCGTATCATCCAGCGCAACGGCGGCCAGCAATGTGGGATAGTTCGGTAAGATAAACAGGGACGCGGTAGCGGGAAAACAGATAACAAGCGTGGCGGGCGCAATGCCCATACTTAAGGCCATCGGAAATAAAATTTTGGTCGATGCCGCCTGAGAATAGAGAAAACATGATGCCAGTACGATAATCAACGCCAGTAACCATGTGGAATCCAGAAAATAGCTCGCCACCCTATCCTGCAACCACAGACGATTGCTCTCCATAAATGTGGAACCCAGCCAGGCCACACCCAGTATGCATATACAAGACGTCATTCCGGTTTTAAACACCGACGATCCCGGAATTGTATGCACATTCACCCGACAGAACATGACGATAGCCATCGCCACCGTTAGCATTACGGCAATCCGTGCCTGTCCGCTATTGAGAACGGGGCGGGTAATGATCTCCATTTTAGGGCTGCTGATAATGGCATAAATCAGCACTGTCACCAGGCCGACAATAAAAATCAGTACTGAACGTCTGCCGTGGAGAGCGGAATGCGAATGCTGTACGGTGTTTACCGCATCATCCTGATGCTCAAGCTGGTCTGTGTGACGTAAGCGATCCCACCACAGGTAAAACAAGGCGGAACAGAAAAGCGCCATGAAGGTGGCGGGAATGGTCACGGCAATCAGTTCAATATAGCCCCAACCATGCGGTCCCTGTTCCAGAATCCCAGAGAGAAAAATCACGGCGGCAGAAATGGGCGAGGCCACAATGCCCAGTAAGGATGCGGCAACGGAAAGCGCTAATGCGCGGGTTGGACGAAGGTGATTATCTCTGGCCACAGCCACAATCACGGGCATACAGGCAAAAGAGACCTGCCCGGTACTGGCCATCATGGTCAGTAACCAGGTTGAGAGCGGTGCCGTAATCACCAACAACCGCGGATAGCGACGTAAGGCACGTTCTGTCAGTTGCACCAGATAATCAATGCCGCCTGCCTGTTGCATGGCCGATATGGCGACGATCACCACCATAATAAATACCATTACCAGCATGGGCAGATCGCCAGGCGTGGCACCCAGCGCGCACAACATGATTACACCCGCCCCACCTGCAAACCCCACACCGATACCGCCAATACGCATTCCCAAAAACAGAAAAAAAAGCACGGTCATAAACTGTAGTAGTAGCATGATCCCATTCCTTCTGACTGCGGTTTACACCGTTCCAGCCCACACTCAAGGCCGGTACAGGCTTCCTTTCACTCCGCAAGGTTGCAACGGGTTATTTGTCGGTATGTCCTACAGAGAAATGGCACGCGGCTAAATAACCGTTTTCTGCGTATCAGGTGCACTGAGGGTGTAAATTCTTTTCGCGCTGATGCCTTTTTTCTCTGGCTGGCTGCCGGTCAGTAAACCGGGTTATCCCAGAGATACGTTGAATAGCCTTAGGCCGCGACGACAGGCAGTTCCCACATGAAGGCGCCCTGCCTGCCAGACTCGCCCGTTTTATTTCACCCGGCCCAGCTCAGCAGAACGCATTGCGGCATGAATCTCTTCGGCCGCTCCCTCACCCAGCGGTAACAGCGGTGAACGGACAGTGGCATGTTCCAGAATGCCACGCGCAACCAGCGCATGTTTGAGTGCGACAGTGCCTTCCATATGTGAGCCACGATGGTAAACCGCTTTAGTCACAGGCATCAGTCGATCATGTAAAGCACGTGCTTTCTTATAGTCCTGCGCTTTACCTGCGTTAATCATTTCAATCAGCGGCTCAGGGGCAATATTGCCGTAGCCCACCAGGAAGCCATCAACATCAAAAATGGTATGCAGCAGATATTCATCGTGGCAGGTCAGAATCTGTAGATCGGGACGTTCACGGCGGATGACGGGAATTTCAGTATCCCACCGCCGCATATTACGCACGCCATTTTTCATCGCAAACACGCCGGGTTGCGCGGAAATATCCAGCAGCGTTTTCAGGTTATAGGTGGCTTTGGTCACATCCGGGTACTGGAATAAAATAAGCGGTAAACCACTCTCTTCATACACGATCCGGTAGCGATCCTGGGGTGCGCCGTCCTGGTACCCAAAACGCAACCAGCCGTGTGAGGGATAGAGCAAACCGGCAGCCGCACCGGCCTCGACAGCGCGTTTTGCCTCACGCGCCGCGACTTCGGTGCCTTCCCCGGTAATACCGGCAATAACGGGGATTTTGCCTTCGACCGATTTTACAAATGCCCGAATCACGTCGGCCTGTTCATCCTGCGTCAGAAAGGTGCCCTCGCCAGCATGCCCCAGGACCACCAGCCCCTTTACGCCGTCGATACTTCCCAGCCAACTGCCCAGACGTTGAATCGCGTCAAAATCCACTTGCCCTTCGCGCGTGAATGGGGTGACAGGCGCAGGGGTTAAACCTCTGAGGTCGATATTAATCATGATTAACTCCTTGATGTGAAATACTTTTATTCACAGGTTCAGTCAAAGTGAACACAATATGAAAACGTTACTGCAATCGTTTTCACATAAGATAAATTGGCAATCTAATTTCATCGCGTCAACCAGCGGCGATTGATAAATGAGGCAGTTATCACAAAACGCTTTGGGAGACGAAGAGAGTTTGCGATCGGGATCCCAGCGGGTTAATGACCACATTACATTCGCAATGCGGTCATTAAAGGAACGATTACTGATGAGGAGAAGACGTGGATTTTCGCGGAATCAACGTAGGAATAATGGTCGATAAATGGGGTTCATGCCTGCCATGGATAAGCATATCTACAGCATTCCCGGCAATATGTTCCAGCGGTGTTCGCACTGAGGTCAATGCGACAGGCAAGCGGCTGACAAGGGGGATATCGTTGTATCCGACCAGTGACAGGTCTTTACCGATGGTCATGCCTGCACGATGCGCCGCAGCCATGACCCCAATCGCAATCTCATCATTGACGGCAAAAATTGCGGTAGGCCGCGAGGGATGGTTCAACATTGACGACCCCACATCTTCGCCTGACTTGATATTAAAGTCAGACGAACGGCACCATTCTGGCCGAACAGGCAAACCGGCTTCACTCATTGCCCGTTCAAAACCTTTTCGACGATTCAACGCATTGGACGCAAAATCCGGTCCACCAATCATCCCGATTTTTTTATGGCCTAAATCGATCAGATGACGCGCTGCAAGGTAGCCGCCCATTTCGTCATCGCCAACGGAAGAAGGACTTACGCCATCCGTACGCAATACCAGCACGTGCGGTATTTCGCGCTCCCGCAGGGTCTGGGGAAGCGGATCGCCCAGACGACAGGTTGAAAGAATCAGGCCGTCAACGCGTCTGTCCAGTAGTGATTCTGCGGACGCTTTTTCCTGTTGCGGATCGTCACCACAGGTTGCCACGATGGCAAAATAGCCGCGTCGTGAAGCTGCTGTCGCGATAGCCTCAAACAGCATCGCCGTCACCGCATCCGTCATACGCGGAACCAGAACGCCAAGCGTGCCGGTATCGCCCCTGCGCAGGCTGGAGGCAACATAATCACGCCGATAGCCAAGTTCACGGGCAACCTGGCGAACCTTTTCAGCTGACGCGCTTTTTGACTGCGGAAGCCTCTCATCCAGAATTCGCGACACGGTGGAGATGCTTACGCCCGCGGCATTAGCAACATCACGCATCGTTATCAGCCTTTTATCCGACTGTTCCTTTTCCTGGCTTTCCTGATCCATATATCACTCCGAGGATTAATGTGGGTGGCAAAGATCCCTCTGCAGACGGCAATACTATACAACAGACGCTATAACAACGGGATACGCCCTTAACATGCACTGCCTAGGGGCGGCATTTCTCTTTGTCGTCACGCCTGAAGAATACGATTTTCAACGCTTAGGCTCTCATTGTTCTCCCCAGCCTGAGCGTCCCCATAAAGGCTATTGAAGAGAGTATGACCTGTTTCACGCTTTTTCGATTGCCTGAGAGCGGAATGTGAACACGTTAACAATTAATCAAGCCGCTTAATTGACGCAGCGGGATATTAAACCAACGATAACTCATGTGAAAACGATTGCATTAACGTTTTCACACCATCCGTTTTGCACAGGTTTTATGCAACCACCGTCAGTGAGTGGGCTGCAAATGCATGGCTCAGGAACGCGCGTCGTCTTGCATGTTTGCCCCATATCCATCACGCAACAGGGTGTAACTATGTCAACTCAGGTTATCGCTTGCCACGCTCATCCCGCCGACGCATCAGTATTACTGGCACGGCTTGAGCGATTGCCCATCACACGCCGGTTAATGGCGATTCGTGTTGTGGTAGGGCTGTCCACTTTTTTTGATGCCTATACCATTATTGCCATCGCGTTTGCCCTGCCACAACTGACGCAGGAATGGGGGCTTACGCCGACGTTCGTCGGTCTGATCATTGCAGCCAGCTATATTGGGCAACTGGTGGGAGCGCTCTTTTTTGGTACGCTGGCAGAAAAAATTGGCAGGATTGGTGTTTTACGTATCACCATCGTGATGTTTGTGATTATGGATGCCGCCTGCCTGTTCGCCTGGAACGGTTGGTCAATTCTGATCATTCGTTTTTTGCAGGGACTGGGCATTGGTGCTGAGGTTCCCGTTGCCAGTGCCTATATCAACGAATTTGTCGGTGCAAAGAAGCGGGGTCGGTTTTTTCTGCTTTATGAAGTGATCTTTCCAGTCGGCATGATGTGTGCTGGCCTTATCGGATTCTTTCTGGTGCCCATTTATGGCTGGAAAATCATGTTTCTTATTGGCCTGATCCCTTCAGCTCTGGCGGCGCCTTTGCGTTGGTTTATGCCAGAGTCTCCGCGCTGGTTAGTCTCTAAAGGCCGCCATCAACAGGCTGAAAAAGTCGTTCAGTTGTTTGAAGCAGAAGCCCTTCGTCGTGGTATGTCATTACCCGAGCCTGTAATAAAACCCGTACCGGTGATGCCCGCCTCGTCCAGCGGCGTAAAGGCGCTGTTTTCAGGTATCTACAAATCCCGCACGTTTATGCTGTGGGGATTGTGGCTCACGGTTTATACCGTTAACAACGGCATGATTACCTGGTTTCCTACTATGTACAGAACCTTGTTTCATCTGCCATTAGAAACCAGCCTGGCCTATGGATGGATTACCTCTACCTGTGGCGTTATTGCCTCTGTCATTTGTGCCTTTAAGATCGATCAAGTAGGCCGTAAGCGCTGGTACACCTGGGCATTTATGCTGGCCATTATTCCGCTCATCGTGCTGTGTGTACTGGGTGCCAATACGCCATGGCAGATACTGATATTGGGCAGCATGGCCTATGCTATTTTGCAAACAATTGCCTTTTCACTTTATCTCTATTCGGCCGAACTGTATCCGACCAGACTTCGCGCGACAGGTACTGCCTTTTCCAGCGCCTGGCTGCGCGCCGGGTCGTCTGTTGGGCCGCTGATGGTGGGTTTCATTGTATCGGGATTTGGGATCCGGTTTGTTTTCATTGCGTTCGCCGTGATTGCCCTAATCGGCGGAGTGATTACCCTGCTCTTCGCCATTGAAACCAAAGGGAAATCGCTTGAAGAGTTATCGCCTTGAACGGGCAACATCACGTCGGGTCAGATACATCGCTATCGGGGGCTTTCCTGTAAAACCCGATCCGCCACGGAAAGCGCAGGCAGAGCAGCGTTAACAGGCGGACGTTGGCATAAGTCGAGGGCAAAAAGCAATACAGGGTGACACGCTAAGGATCGGCAGACCGCTACGCATTAGGGCGCGGTGCTCTGCTCAAGGTGAATCAGGTAATCCATCGCGTCATGGCGATTACTGCCGCACATGTCAGCCGAGGGCTGAAGCCCGGCGCAAACTTTTGGTCGCAGGGGAGAACCAAAAATTTTGCACAGATTATTCTCCGCAAGTTGGACGCACCGGGTATTCGCGGGCTTGCCGTGCGGCATACCGGGAATGGGCGAGGAGATGCTGGGGGCGATACAACAGGCGCCACAGCCTGTACGACATTCCATGGTTTACGTCCTGGATAGGGGTAAACCGCGCACGATAGCAGAAGGGGCTCGCGCCCGAAATCACCTTTACAGAAAAAAGCGCTTAAACACTAAGAAGATAGGGTTTGGGGCTCAAATGGCCCGTGTCATGCCAGAACCCATGAAATATCGCTGTCCTGGTTGCCCTATCCGACGCGCCCTGCTGTTGCCCCCGACCACAAAATTTTTCGCGCTATCTTGCCTGTTCACGACCGCGCGAGTAACGTTGCGCGCACTATTACTCTGCAAGTGAGAACAGCAATGCCAAAGGCGAATGAAATCAAAAAAGGAATGGCCGTTACCCACAATGGAAAACTGCTGCTGGTAAAGGATATTGATGTCCAGAGCCCCAGCGCGCGCGGTGCGGCAACGCTTTATAAAATGCGTTTTACCGATGTTCGCACCGGTATGAAGGTGGAAGAACGCTTTAAGGGCGACGAGATCATTGAGGCCATCTCCCTGAGCCGCCGCAGCGTTACCTTCTCCTATATTGATGGTGATGAATACGTCTTTATGGACGACGAAGATTACACGCCCTATTCCTTTAAAAAAGCGCAAATAGAAGAAGAGCTGCTGTTCATCCCGGAAGGTGGCATTCCCGGCATTCAGGTACTCACGATGGATGGCCAGGTGCTGGCGCTTGAGCTGCCACAAACGGTGGACATGGATATTGTGGATACTTCACCCGGTATCAAAGGCGCATCGGCCAGTGCCCGCACTAAGCCGGCGGGAATGTCTACCGGTTTGATCATTCAGGTTCCCGAGTACCTCAGCAACGGCGATCGCATTCGCATCCATGTTGCCGAGCGTCGCTATATGGGACGTGCCGACTGATAACGCGCGCTGTACGCCGGGTTGACAGGTAGTGTTATATTATAACACCACCCTCTTTCTCTACAGGAGTCACTGGCATGACACGCGTTAACCTTCTCACCGGATTTTTAGGCAGCGGAAAAACCACCACGCTGCTTCATCTGCTGGCGCACAAGCCCCAGAATGAAAACTGGGCTGTGCTGGTCAATGAATTCGGTGAGATTGGTATTGATGGCGCGTTACTGGCCAACCGTGGCGCGACGTTAAAGGAGATCCCCGGCGGCTGCATGTGTTGCGTTAATGGGCTGCCCATGCAGGTCGGGCTAAACAGGCTGCTTCAACAAAACAAGCCCGACCGCCTGCTGATTGAGCCCACGGGCCTGGGCCATCCACGCCAGCTGCTACAGATGCTGACGTCGTCTGTTTATCAACCCTGGATCGAACTGCAGGCCACGCTAACCCTGCTGGACGCACGCCAGCTCGCCGACGTGCGTGTAACGGAAAATGAAAACTTTCGCGATCAGCTGGCCGCGGCCGACATTATTGTCGGCAATAAACGCGACTGCTGGCGCGAGGCCGATCGGCAGCGCCTCCAGGCGTGGCTTGCCGCCCATCAGGACGATCGTGAATTTGTTACTGCCGAGTTCGGTCAGATTCCCCTGGCGTTACTTGACAGTCCGCGCGGGAAACCGCGCGCCCTTCCGCATCCGATCCACCATCATCACGCTGCGGCCCCGGGCAGCGGTATCGCAGCCTTGCGACTCGACGGGCGCGCGTCATGGCGTCGGGCGGTGAATGAGGGTCAGGGTTATGTCGCCTGCGGCTGGATTTTTGACCACGAAACGGTGTTTGATAGCCTTCCTTTGCTGGAATGGGCGCGGCTTGCCCCCGTCGATCGGGTTAAAGGCGTGCTGCGCATCCCCGAAGGATGCGTCAGCATTAACCGTCAGGGAGAAGACGTGCATGTTGAAATTCTCGCCGCAACCCCACCTGACAGTCGCATTGAGATGATTCATTCCTCATCTGCCGACTGGAATAGTTTACAATCTGCTTTGTTGAGGTTTCGTTTAAGCTGACAGGATTAAGGTCGGCGGTTATTTTTTACTAGGGCAGAATTATGCACGCAACACGCCTTGTCACCATCCTGTTGCTTAACGCACTGGGACTGGTGCTGTTTTTTTCATGGTATTTACCGCCCCATCACGGGTTTTGGTTTGATATCGATAAAGGGATTTTCTTCGCGTTTAATAATGAAATGGTGAATCACCCAGGGTTTGCCCTGCTGGTCGCCATCACTAACTTTCGCGGTTTTGACGCCGTGTCGTTGCTGGCGATGGGGTTACTCTATCTGTGGCTGTGGCGGCGGGAAACGCCTGCGGGCCGCCGTCGTATGTTTGCCATTGGCATTACGATGTTGCTGACAGCGGTCATTTTGAACCAGGCGGGCCATTTGATCCCGGAAAAACACGCCAGCCCGACGCTGTTCTTTGAGAACGTTCACCGCGTCAGTGAGTTAACGGGTATCCCAGCCAAAGATGCGTCAAGCGACAGTTTTCCGGGCGATCATGGCATGATGCTCATTATCTTTGCGGCATTCATGTGGCGTTATTTCGGCTTCCGTACGTTTTTAATCGGTGTTGTCATTGTGGGGCTGTTCTCGCTGCCACGCGTCATGGCAGGCGCGCACTGGTTTAGCGATATTGCAGTCGGATCGCTTTCCGTGGCGTTAGTGGGATTAAGCTGGTGGCTATTAACGCCAGCAAGTGATTATCTGGTTAATTGGTTTTATCACAAATTACCGGGTAAAAATAAACCCTAATAGTAATTAATTAGCGAGGGCGGAATTATGATTAAATTATAACCCGCCCTCACTTATAAAAAACCCATGGAAATAATTAGCAAGCTAACCAAAAAAACATCCGAACCCGATGATAATGCAGGACTTCTCTTCAGCCTTCGGCGATAGTTACTCTGCAGACCTTCCCCCAGCCCGCACTAAGCCTGGAATTAGCGCCAGATCACCCCTTTCATCCTGTTATCACCTTGAATAACTGTTGATAAAGTGAACAAGTTATTTAAGTTTGATAAGTATCAAAAAAACCTATCAGAATTTGATTAAAAGCGCTCGCCACGGCCTCTGGAATCGGTTAATCTCGGTCGCAGTGAGAAAAGAAGACGCGGTATTAAGCATTCTTTAATAGATAAAATGTGGTGATTTACACATTTTTATAATTAAAGCATTGTCTTGTTCTGACTGGCTTATTAATCTCATTCCGTTTTGTCATCTGGCTGGCGACAATCTTGTCGTAAGGACTTCGAAGGAAAACCCGAATAATGGTCAAGTCTCAACCAATACTGAGATATATCTGGCGGATTGCGCCCGCTCTGGCGCTGGCAACTCTCCTCTCAGCTTGTAGCAGTACCCATAACACCGTTAAAAACGAGAATCATGAAGTTAACAACCAGAATGGTTTTTTACTTCAAGCGTCTCAGGATGAGTTCGAAGAGATGGTGCGCAACGTTGATGTTAAGACGCGCATCATGGATCAATACGCGAGCTGGAAAGGTGTTCGTTACCGTCTTGGCGGTGATACCAAGCGTGGTATTGATTGTTCCGCTTTCGTTCAGCGTACGTTCCGCGAACAGTTTGGTCTGGATCTTCCTCGCTCAACGTCCGAACAGCAGGGAACGGGAAAAGAGATTTCTCGCAGCAGACTGCGACCGGGTGACTTAGTTCTCTTCCGTGCTGGCTCAACGGGCCGTCATGTCGGTATCTACCTCGGCAATGACAACTTTGTTCATGCTTCGACCAGCAGCGGTGTCATGATCTCCAGCCTTAATGAAGATTACTGGAAAAAACGTTATCGCGAAGCGCGGCGGGTCTTAAGTCGCAACCCGAGCTAATGCAGCTCCCGAATGTCCTCTCAGCCAGAGAAAAACAGAACGCTGCCCAGGCAGCGTTTTTTTTTAATCCCTCGAATCCCCCTAAAAATACTTGTTTATCAAAATAATAACGAGACATTATTAACAGACTCGTTATATTCTCAGACGCAAATATTCGGGCGATTGCGCACCAGTAAGTTTTATATTTTGATCAGGGGAAGCACTTCATGCCATTGTCGCGGGCGCTGATACGCCAGGCAACTTATCCTCGTCAAATCGCGTGGAATAGCGCGATTATTGGCAGTCTGTTTTTTTTGTTGTTAACCTCTGTTTTGCTCATCGAAACCCAACATCGTCGGGAAAGCCAACATAAACAGTTGCTCATCGACAGTAGTAACGACTTTCAACGTAGCGTCCAGACGCTTATTTCGGACACGCTTTCCCCCCTGCTTCCGTTCGTTCAGTCAGAATGCTATATCGGTAATCATGAGTTAACCGCGCAAGCCGCGTTTGCCGGCGACATACGCGCCATTATTTTAGTTAAAGACGGTAACGCGTTTTGCTCTTCCGCAACCGGAAGCTTTTTTCAGCCGCTTAGCGCGCTCTCAGCCCGAACGGATAGCACACGTGACAGGGACATTCGGTTGTTGCCGGGTACGCCGATGCAGCCGACAAAGCCGGTGCTGGCCATCTGGATTAAGCAGCCCGGCACCCTTCAGTCCGGCATTTTTACGACATTGAATCTGAGCCTGGCAACGTATCAGCTCAAAGCGTCTTCTTACCCCGAAATCACCGGGATTGCCTTACTCGCCCATAAAACTGCCATGACCAGTTGGCAGCCAACGCTGGTACGAAATCGTCAACTCCCGCCGCCGCTAATGCAAACGCCCCTGGAAGGCCTTCCTTTCCAGTTTGCTCTCTACGGTTCAACGCTGTCAGCAAGTGACTATCAGACCATCATGCTGAGCAGCCTGCTGATTTCATTAATCGCCAGCTGTGCCTTTTGGTTTTTGCTGACCCGCTTTCAGCGGCCTGGCAAAGAGATCACCCTGGGTATCCGACGAGGGGAATTTCATGTCGAGTATCAGCCTTTAGTTTCGGCCCAGGATGGCAAATCTTATGGTATGGAGGCACTGCTACGCTGGACGCATCCTTCGGGTGAAACGGTCCCACCCGATATTTTTATCAGCTATGCTGAAGCACAACGCCAAATCGTCCCCCTGACCCGACACCTGTTTGAACTGGTCGCCCGCGATGCACATCAACTCCGTGATAGCCTGCCCAAAGGAACCTGCATCAGCGTAAATATTTCCCCTCTGCATCTCAGCGCCTGCAGTTTTCGTGACGATGTCCTGTACTGGCAGGACAATATGCCTCACGATCATTTTCTGTATGTTTTTGAAATTACCGAGCGCGCAGTCGTCGAGAACGCAAATGCGGCCGAACTGTTTCACTGGCTACAACAGCGAGGCATTAAAATCGCGGTTGATGATTTTGGGACCGGGCACAGTGCATTAATCTATCTTGAGAAGTACCATTTTGATTACCTGAAAATCGATCGTGGATTTGTGCAAAGTATCGGAACGGAAACGATCACTTCGCCGGTGCTGGATACGGTGTTACAACTGGCTAAACGGCTTAATCTGATGAGCGTGGCCGAGGGCGTTGAAACCGACGAACAGGCCAGTTGGTTGATCGACCGCGGCGTCACCTATTTACAGGGCTATTTTTATAGCCGTCCGTTACGCCCGGAGCAGATCAAAGACTATTTTCAGCGTCAAAACAGGTAACCCATGCTTTAATTGCCGTAGATTATCGCTGCGGTGCAAGACACTCACAGGAGAGAACATCCCTTATGCAGCTCCGCTTCGCCCTTCTGCTGCTGTGTAGCTTGCTTACCCTTCCGCTGCACGCTTCCCCGGTTCAGACAAGCTACGCGTTTGCTCAGGTTGGGACGCCAAAGTATGCGCAAGACTTCAGTCACTACGACTATGTGAATCCTGCCGCGCCCAAGGGCGGCAAGATCGTCTTGTCCGTCATTGGCACTTACGACAATTTCAACCGCTATGCCTCACGTGGCAATCCCGGTGCCGGTACCGGGCCCCTGTATGACAGCTTATTCACGACGTCGGACGATGAAACCAGCAGTTATTACCCCCTCATTGCGGAATCTGCTCGTCATCCCGCGGATTTCAGCTGGATGGACGTTACCCTTAATCCCCGCGCCCGGTTCCAGGATGGTTCACCCATTACGGCGGAGGATGTGGCCTTTACCTTCCAAAAGTTTATGACTGAAGGGGTTCCGCAGTTTCGGATATTTTATCGCGGCGTCACGGTCACCGCACTCAACCGCCAGACCGTGCGTATTAGGTTACCGGCCCCGGATAAAGACCTGATGCTGGGATTGCTGACGCTACCGGTGATCTCCCAAACCTTTTGGCAGACGAGAAAATTTAACGAGCCGCTCAGCCAGCCACCCTTGTCGAGTGGGCCTTATCGCATCAGTAAGTGGAAGCTGGGCCAGTTTATTGAATTCAGTCGCGTGAACGATTACTGGGCGGCAGATTTGCCGGTTAACCGTGGCCGGTTCAATTTTGATGTAATGCGTTACGACTATTACCTGGACGACAACGTGGCATTTGAGGCATTCAAAGCCGGGGCCTTTGATCTGCGGGAAGAGACGTCGGCAAAGAAATGGGCCACGCAGTATCTGGGGCGTCATTTCGACGATCGACAGATCGTGAAAGAAACCACACCGAATACCGCCTCAATTGATACGCGCTGGCTGGCGCTGAATAATGAAAAAGCCCTGTTTAGCGATCGTCGGGTCCGGCAGGCGATGGCGCTGGCTTTCGATTTTGAATGGATGAATAAAACGCTTTTCTATCAGGCTTTTAAGCGCACAGGCAGCTATTTTCAGAATACCCACTATGCCGCACGGGGCCTGCCCGATGCCGCGCAGCTGCGCATTCTGACGCCGTTCGCAGCACAGTTACCGCCTGAAGTCTTCAGTGAAACCTATGTGCCGCCACAAACTGACGGCAGCGGCTACGATCGCACCAACCTGCTCAAGGCAATGTCCCTGCTGAATCAGGCGGGCTGGCACATCAGGAATCAGCGCCTGATTAATGATAAAACCGGGCAGCCCTTTAGCGCAGAGCTGCTGCTGCCCGCAGGCGCAAACAGTGAATGGGCGCTTCCTTATCAACATAATCTGGCGCGGCTGGGTATCACGTTAACGCTACGACAAATTGACAGCTCGCAGTACCTGCGCCGCCTGCGCAGCGGTGACTATGATATGGTCAGTAATATTTATCATGCGATGCCAACCCCCTCACGCAGTCTGCAGGCCAACTGGCAATCGGACTATATTCAGTCCTCCTGGAACACGGCCAGGGTCAAGGACCCCGTTGTCGATAGCGTTGTGAAACAGATCATCGCCCATCAGGACGATGCGGACGCCTTGCTGCCGTTGGGCCGGGCGCTGGACCGTATTTTACTGTGGAATGCGTATATGATCCCGATGTGGTACAACGCCGAGCAGCGACTTGCCTTTTGGGACAAATTTTCCCATCCTGCGGTTAAACCTGCCTACAGCACAGGTCTGGATAACTGGTGGTATGACGTGAATAAAGCCGGGCGACTGCCGGCCGACAAACGCTGAGGAGAGGCAGGTTGGCAAGTTACTTTTTACGTAGACTGTTACTGATTATTCCTACCTTGTGGGCCATCATTACGCTCAACTTTTTTATTGTACAAATTGCGCCAGGCGGCCCGGTCGATCAGGCGCTGGCGAATATCCAGTTTGGCCAGACCAGCGGGCTGCCTGGTGCGGGCAGCGGTGAAGGCGGTGGCACCCAAGCCAGCCTGCATCGCGTCACGCCAGGGGATAATCAATACCGCGGCGCGCGCGGCCTGGACCCGGAGGTCATCGCAGAAATTGAGCGACGTTACGGCTTCGATAAACCTATCGGGGAGCGCTATCTCACCATGCTGTGGAACTATCTGCGCTTTGACTTTGGCGACAGCCTGTTTCGCAGTGCTTCCGTATTGCAGTTAATCAAACAGAGCCTGCCCGTCTCTGTCAGCCTTGGCCTGTGGAGTACCTTAATTATCTACCTGGTCTCCATCCCGCTGGGCATTAGAAAGGCGGTGCGTAACGGCAGTACCTTTGATGTCTGGAGCAGCACCTTCATCATTATTGGCTACTCCATTCCGGCGTTTCTGTTTGGCATTATGTTGATTGTTCTGTTTGCCGGCGGCAGCTATTTTGACTGGTTTCCCCTGCGAGGTCTGACGTCTCCACAGTTTGATTCGCTGCCCTGGTACGCCAGGGTAACCGATTATCTCTGGCACATTGCGCTACCGGTACTGGCGACGGTGATTGGCGGTTTTGCCACCTTAACTATGCTGACCAAAAATGCATTTCTGGATGAGATTCGCAAACAGTATGTGGTCACCGCCCGGGCTAAAGGCCTCTCAGAGCGGCGCATTCTTTACCATCATGTGTTTCGCAACGCGATGCTGCTGGTGATCGCCAGCTTTCCCGCCACCTTTATCAGCATGTTTTTTACCAGTTCGGTATTGATTGAGGTGATGTTCTCTCTTAATGGCCTGGGCCTGCTGGGTTTTGATGCGACGATCCAGCGCGATTATCCCGTGATGTTTGGCACCCTGTATATTTTCACCCTGATAGGTTTGCTGATGAATATCCTCAGTGATTTGACCTATACCCTGGTGGATCCCCGTATTGATTTTGAGGGCCGGTGATGCGTCTTTCTCCCCTGAATCAGCAGCGCTGGCAGCGCTTTCGTCATCACCGCCGTGGCTACTGGTCGCTGTGGATTTTTCTGTCTGTCTTTATGCTTTCCCTGTGCGCGGAATTCATTGCCAATGATAAACCGCTGCTGGTGCATTATCAGCAGCGCTGGTACGCCCCGCTGTTTTTTAACTATAGCGAAAGCGATTATGGTGGCCCGTTTGCCACGGCAGCGGATTATCAGGATCCCTGGTTGCAACAGCGCATTGAAAATCACGGCTGGGCGCTTTGGGCACCCATCCGTTTCGGTGCCAACAGTATTAATTTCGCTTCTCAGGTGCCCTTCCCTTCGCCGCCCTCCCGGCAGAACTGGCTGGGCACGGATGCCAACGGCGGCGATGTTATGGCGCGTCTGTTATATGGTCTGCGCATTTCACTCCTGTTTGGGGTGCTGCTGACGCTGTTTTCCAGCGTGATTGGGATCGTCATCGGTGCCATACAAGGCTATTTTGGCGGCAAGGTGGACCTGATAGGTCAACGCCTGATTGAGGTCTGGTCCGGGATGCCCTCGCTGTTTTTGCTGATCTTGCTTTCCAGCGTGATTCAGCCCAGCTTCTGGTGGCTGCTGCTGGTTACCGTGCTGTTTGGCTGGATGAGTTTGGTCAGCGTCGTACGTGCCGAGTTTCTGCGTACCCGTAACTTTGACTATATTCGGGCCGCACAGGCGCTGGGCGTCAGTGACGGACGTATTATGCTGCGTCATATCCTGCCCAACGCCATGGTGGCAACCCTGACCTTTCTGCCTTTTATCCTGTGTGGCTCTATCACCACCTTAACCTCGCTCGATTTTCTCGGGTTTGGTCTGCCCATCGGCTCTCCCTCTCTGGGAGAGCTGCTGCTGCAGGGGAAAAATAACCTGCAGGCCCCCTGGCTGGGTTTATCGGGCTTTTTTACGCTGGCGATTCTGCTGTCGCTGCTCATTTTCATTGGCGAAGCCGTGCGCGACGCCTTTGATCCCAGTAAAGGAGTCTGAATGAGCACCCCGCTGCTTGCTGTTAACCATCTCTCCGTCGCCTTTCGTCAGGGCAAACAGCTGTATCAGGTGGTGGACGATGTCTCGCTGCGTATAGAGGCAGGAGAAACCCTGGCCCTGGTGGGCGAATCCGGTTCCGGAAAAAGCGTTACCGCCCTGTCGATCATGCGGCTGCTGCACGCGTCCGCCGTCGCCTATCCTCAGGGCGAAATTCTGCTGGCAGGCGAAGACCTGCTCAAGGCATCGGCGCAGCGACTCCGCGGCCTGCGGGGTAATCAGATGGCGATGATTTTTCAGGAACCCATGGTGTCACTCAACCCTTTGCACAGTATTGAAAAGCAGCTATATGAAGTGCTTTCTCTACATCGCGGCATGCGACGCGAGCCCGCGCGAGCGGAAATCCTGCGCTGCCTCGATCGCGTGGGTATTCGCCAGCCGGCCTCCCGCATGAACGCTTTTCCACATCAGCTCTCCGGGGGCGAGCGCCAGCGTGTGATGATCGCGATGGCCCTGCTGACCCAGCCGAGGCTGCTGATTGCCGATGAACCGACCACCGCGCTTGATGTCACCGTTCAGGCGCAGATCCTTGGCCTGCTGCGCGAACTGCAACAGGAACTGAATATGGGCATGCTGTTTATTACCCATGACCTGAAGATTGTTCGCCAACTGGCAGACAGCGTCAGCGTGATGCGCTCTGGTCGGGTGGTTGAGCATAACGCCGGCCAGCGCCTGCTAAGACAGCCTCAGCACGCCTACACGAAACAGCTGCTGGCAGCCGATCCGGAAGGTCGTGCCGTGCCGCTCCCTGCGGATACGCCGGTTATTCTTAAGGTGGACAACCTGCGCGTCAGTTTTCCCCTGCGTCAGGGCCTGTTTAAACGTAAAACAGGCGAAAAAATTGCAGTAGAGAATCTTAGCTTTAGCCTGAAACGAGGCGAAAGTCTGGGGTTGGTAGGCGAGTCAGGCTCAGGTAAAAGCACCACCGGTATGGCGTTGTTGCGTCTTATTGCCGCTCAGGGGGAGGTCTGGTTTAACAATCAGCCGCTGCATCAGCTGTCGAGAAAAGCGCTGTTGCCGCTGCGTCGCCGCATTCAGGTCGTTTTTCAGGATCCTAATTCTGCGCTGAACCCCCGAATGACGGTTCAGCAGATCGTTGCCGAAGGTCTGGCCGTGCACTATCCACACCTGAGTGCCGCACAACAGGACGAACGGGTCAAAGCGGTCATGACCGAGGTCGGGCTGGACGCGGAAAGCCGCCATCGCTATCCAGCTGCGTTTTCCGGCGGTCAGCGTCAGCGAATCGCTATTGCGCGCGCCCTGATTCTTGAACCGGAGCTGCTGATACTGGATGAGCCAACCTCCTCACTCGACCGCTCCGTACAAAAACAGATTCTGACGCTGCTACGGGGATTACAGCAGCGGCGTCAGCTGAGTTATCTGTTTATCAGTCACGATTTGGAAGTGGTGCGATCGCTCTGCCATCAGCTCATCGTACTGCGTCAGGGCGAGGTCGTTGAACAAGGCGACTGTGAGACACTCTTTGCCACACCTGCACAGGCTTATACCCGCGAGCTGCTCGGCTCCGTTTCGCTCAGTGACCGATGAAGGTTTCCGCAATCGCCACGCCTTGATTTTTCAGGCAGCAGTTCGTGGCGCTCTCATCACAACGGCGGATAAAAAGGCAGGGCTGCCCTTCGCACTCAGCGATTTTGCCGTCAACCTGAATGGCGGCCAGCATGTCTTTCAGTTCCCGCAGAATCTCCCATGCCGGAACACCATCATGGCTTATCAGCCGGAGCGCAATAACGTCATGCTCTTCTGAGCCCGCATCGTCGGTTTCAATCACGGCATGACGATCGCTAATCCAGCGAAACCGCTGCGGCAGGCGATGCACAACCGAAAGTTGCAACATAATGATCCCTATCTCCAGAGAATGAAGCGCAATTCACAACCAATGGTGTCAGCCTGCAGAGTGGGTAAAGTCTGCTTAACGCGCCGATCCGCAATCACCCGGTAGAGTAAATTTGCGAGTTAAATCTCACTTTGGGCTATATGTACCGCGTTTAATGATAACTAACAATCATTTTAGTCCCAATACGATTACTTTATTTGCTATTTTTTTTCACAAATAAGAAACATTTTTGACTAAGCGGAAAAAGAGGATGGCAGACGCCCGCTTAGCGGGCGACGGTACGCGGACGTGAGGCGTAAAGAAATAACGAGACGGAGATTGTCGCGCACAGTGCAATGGTTCCCACCATGGGCCAGGCACTGTTGAAGCTGAACAGGGAGAGCAGCGCCCCCGCCAGCGCACCCACGCCAAAACGCAAGGTGCCCGCCAGAGAAGAGGCCGTACCGGCCATATGCGGAAACTCATCAAGGATAACCGCCATAGCATTTGACGACACCATCGACACGCAGCCGATGAACATTGCAATGCCTAATACCAGCGGCAGGAACCCCAGATCGAAAGCGCTGACGATCAACAGCCAGATGCCCATAGCAAACTGCACCAACAACCCGAAGCGAAACAGGACCACGGGGCCAAAACGGCGCACTGCCCGGCTGTTAATCAGCGTCATGATGAACAAAAACACAATATTCAGACCGAAATAGTAGCCAAAACTCTGCGGTGAAATGTGATTCAGTTCTATGTAAACAAAGGGGCCAGCGTTGAGAAAGGTAAACAGCCCCGCAAACGAGAATCCGCTCGATAACATATAGCTGAACGCGCGCTTATGGCGAAACAGGATAACGAAGTTACCCAGCGTGGTGCGCAGGTGAAAGCGCTGTCGCTGCTCAGGTTTAAGGGTTTCGCGAATCTGGGTTGCCACCAGCACAGTGGTGATAACCGCCGCTATCGACAGCGTCCAGAAAATGGCGTGCCAGCTCCAGACTAACAGCAGCCAGCCGCCGATGATGGGCGCCAGCAGCGGTGCAATGGTGGTAATCAACATGACGAACGACATCATGCGCGAGAAGTCTTCTTTCGAGTAACTGTCACGCATCAACGCATTGATCACGACGCTGGCCGCCGCTGCCGCCAGACCGTGTAAAAAACGCATCGCAATCAGTTGTTCAATCGACTGCGAAAGTGCGCAGGCTGCCGCTGCACAGGCAAATATCAGGGTGCCGAGCGTAATCACCGGCTTGCGGCCATAGCTGTCGGCGAGCGGACCGTAGATCAACTGACCGATGGCAAAACCCAGGATATAAAGATTGAGCGTCATCTGAACGCTACCGGCGGACACGGCAAACTGGCGCGCAATTTGTGGCATTGCAGGCAGATACATATCTATCGACAACGGCATCAACATCGCTAACAGGCCGAGGATGACGACCAGCCCCATTGGCGAATTCTTTTCCTTACGCACCAGGTTTCTCGCTATTTTTGTTTAAGTTCATCCGGTAAGCCAATGCTGGCTATCTCTTCTTCCGTTAACGGGCGGTATTCACCCGGTTCCAGCGCCTCGTCCAGCACAATTTCACCAATGCGCTCGCGGTGCAGGCCAACGACCCGGTTACCCACGGCTGCAAACATGCGTTTGACCTGGTGATAGCGGCCTTCGCTCAAGGTCAGCAGCACTTCCGTGGGGGTGATGACCTCAAGCTGAGCGGGTTTAGTCAGGCTTTTTTCATTATGCAGCTGCACCCCGGCGCTGAACTGTGCGGCCGTGTCATCGCTCACCGGCGCTTCCAGCGTTACCCGATAAGTTTTCTCACAATGGTGGCGCGGTGAGGTAATGCGATGTGACCACTGACCGTCGTCCGTCAGCAGGACTA
Source organism: Pantoea sp. V106_11 (assembly GCF_029967885.1). Taxonomy (NCBI): domain Bacteria; kingdom Pseudomonadati; phylum Pseudomonadota; class Gammaproteobacteria; order Enterobacterales; family Erwiniaceae; genus Pantoea; species Pantoea sp. V106_11. The sequence continues at coordinate 49,406 of NZ_JASCAK010000020.1, read as the reverse complement.
AACCGGTGGTATCAATATCCAGCCGGCCTGCGGCATGCAGCTTAAACGCCATCGGTTCTTCAATGAAATAGACGATGGTGGGATGATCGGGATCGTCCGTTGAGCAGACATAGCCCTGAGGTTTGTTCAGCATAAAGTAGCGCGGCCCGGTCTGCATCTGCAATACATTGCCGTCATACTCAACCTCATGATCGGGCTGGAGTTTGAAAGCGGTGTCGCGCACCACATCACCGTTAACGGTAACACGTTGACCACGGATTTCACGTGCGGCGATGGCACGGCTGATTTCCAGTTGCTGAGAGATGAATTTGTCGAGTCGCATGAATTCGTTTTGCCTGTTACTGCGGAGGGAAACTAAAACGGCATTTTTAACCGTTGAAAAAGTAGGGGAAGTATAGCCTGATCTGCGCCTCGCTGACAGCGCGTTTATTGTGGATTCGTGGCATAATTGCGGCAGGTTTTACAAAAGTGAACAGCATGTCTTTTACCTTACGCCCTTATCAACAGGAAGCGGTCGATGCCACCCTCGCCCACTTCCGTCGTCATCCTGAACCTGCCGTGATCGTTCTGCCCACCGGGGCCGGAAAAAGCCTGGTGATCGCCGAGCTGGCGCGCCTGGCTCGAGGTCGGGTGCTGGTGCTGGCGCACGTCAAAGAGCTGGTGGCGCAAAATCACAGCAAGTATCAGGCTTACGGACTTGAGGCTGACATCTTTGCGGCAGGATTGCAGCGCAAAGAAAGCCAGCGGAAAGTCGTGTTCGGTAGCGTCCAGTCTGTTGCACGTAATCTCAGCCTGTTTGACCGCGCCTTTTCGCTGGTGATTGTAGATGAGTGCCACCGCATTGGTGATGACAAAGCGAGCCAGTATCAGCAAATTTTTAATCACCTGCGCCAGCATAATCCTCAGTTGCGTCTGCTCGGCCTGACCGCAACACCGTTTCGCCTGGGCAAAGGCTGGATCTACCGTTTTCATTATCACGGTATGGTTCGGGGCGACGAGCAGGCCCTGTTTCGCGACTGCATCTATGAACTGCCCCTGCGCTATATGATCAAGCATCAGTTTCTGGTGCCGCCGGAACGGCTGGATATGCCGGTGGTTCAGTATGATTTCAGCCGCCTCACCGCTCAGGCAAATGGCCTGTTCAGCGAAGCCGACCTGAATCGGGAACTCAAACAGCAGCAGCGGGTGACGCCTCATATTATCCAGCAGATTGTGGAATTTGCCGAGGATCGCCACGGCGTGATGATTTTTGCCGCCACCGTCGAACACGCGCGCGAAATTTTGGGCCTGCTGCCTGAAAACAGCGCGCTGGTGTCGGCAGAAACTCACGCGAAAGATCGGGATGCGCTAATCGCGGCGTTTAAAGCCCAGCAGCTTAAGTTTCTGGTCAACGTTGCGGTGCTAACCACCGGCTTCGATGCGCCGCATGTGGATCTGATCGCGATCCTGCGCCCTACCGAGTCAGTCAGCCTGTATCAACAGATTGTCGGGCGCGGTCTGCGCCTGTCGCCCGGCAAAAAAGACTGCCTGATTCTGGACTATGCCGGTAATCCTCACGATCTGTTTACGCCTGAAGTGGGCGCACCGAAAGGGAAAAGTGACAATCAGCCCGTGCAGGTATTTTGCCCGGCCTGCGGCTTCGCCAATACCTTCTGGGGCAAGGCCACGAGCGATGGCATGGTGATTGAGCACTTTGGCCGACGTTGTCAGGGCGTACTGGAAGACGACGACGGCGGGCGCGAGCAGTGTGACTACCGCTTTCGGTTTAAGAACTGCCCGGCGTGCAACGCGGAAAACGACATCGCCGCGCGCCGCTGCCGCGAATGCGACAAGATTCTGGTCGATCCTGACGATATGCTTAAAGCCGCGCTGAAGCTGAAAGATGCGCGCGTTCTGCGCTGCGGCGGCATGACGCTGGAACAGGGCCGCGACGACAAAGGCGAATGGTTGAAAGCCACCTATTTCGATGAAGATGGCACCAGCGTCAGTGAGCGGTTTCGTCTGCAAACGCCCGCACAGCGCAAGGCGTTTGAGCACCTGTTTATGCGCCCGCATCAGCGCGCGCCCGGCGTGCCGCTGGGCTGGCAAACCGCCGCCGATGTGCTGGCCCTGCAGCCTCTTCTGCGCCATCCCGATTTTGTGGTGGCCCGTGCCAAAGGCCAGTTCTGGCAGATTCGCGAAAAGCTGTTTGACTACCAGGGGCGCTTTCGCCGCGCTAACGAACTGCGCTAAGCCTTATTAGCGTTTGCCCCTGTAGGGGATTACCGCTATAATGCCGCCCGCTTTTGCATGTGCATAAGCGGTGTTGAATAACCCTTCTGTTACTGGGTCGCCTGTAGCAGAAATCATAAAGAGACGTATTAATGTTCACTATCAATGCAGTAGAACGTAAAGAGCAGGGTAAGGGTGCGAGCCGCCGCCTGCGCGCAGCAAACCGCTTCCCGGCCATCATTTATGGTGGTTCAGAAGCCGCTGTTGCTATCGACCTCGACCACGACCAGGTGATGAACCTGCAAACCAAGCCAGGCTTCTACGAAGAAGTGCTGACTCTGGTGGTTGACGGTAAAGAAACCAAAGTTAAAGTGCAGGCTGTTCAGCGTCATCCGTTCAAGCCAAAACTGCACCACATCGACTTCGTTCGCGCTTAATCGCCGAATGCGTTGAAAGTAGAAGGGCCGGTTGCGAAACCGGCCCTTTTATTTTGCCTGTTATCCGCCAGAACGCCGGATCGGGCAGATGCTTATTTACTGCTGGTGCGGCGTTGCAGCTGCTCACGCAGGTTAGGCGGTGTTCCTTTGATGGTCAGCGTATCGGTGACCGGATCCCAGAAAATGCGCTCGCCAAGCAACAGGGCATCGAAGTTCAGGGTCAGCCCCCCACCGCTACCGGCAAACTTGGTTAACTGACGTAACGTACTGCGATCTGCCGGGAAATGCTCTTCCAGTTCATAGCCCTGCTCCTGAGTAAAGGCTTCAAACGTCTTTTCACCCAGTGGCGGCAGCTCACCTGATAACGCTTTCAGCGCGATCTCTTCCCCAGCCTGAAGCTGTTCATTACAGTAGCTGTAAACCTGCTGACGATAGTTTTGTCGTTCATTCTTATCCAGATTCGACTCGTCACAATAGTCATCTACCGCCTGTAACAGCCCCCGGTTCTGCGCCTTGGTATCCAGTCCGACTTCCGCCCCCAGAAAATCCATGAAGAAATCAGAAACTTTTCGCCCTACCCGTCCACGCAGGAAGGTGAGGTAGCGCGTCGATTCAGGACTGGTTTCCCACTCGGTAAGATCGATTCGTGCCACAATATCGGCGTGATTGATATCCAGATAGTGGGTACTGCTGATATCCATCTGTTCGTTGACGCGCATACTCGACTGGCTGTTTAACACCGCCACCAGCAAGTATTCTACCGCCAGATAGCGGTACTGGATAAACAGCACCACGCCGCCTTCGGCGAACGGATATTTTGCCAGTTCATCACGCAGGCGTCCGGTAGCAGCCCGGCTAAAAGCGAGAAAATCATCGTTACCCTTGCGGCAGTTGCGCAGTGCATCTGCCAGTTCGCTTTCAGCATTAAACAGCCCGTAAGCTTTACTTTTTGCACTGTATACACGGTGCAGCTCTTCCACCATCGCCTCGACGGTATTGGTGGCCGGCAGTAACGAATCACGAAGCACCAGCTCTAACTGATTTTCATCACGTTTGATTAACTGGTGCAAGGCAATCTGGTCGATATCCAGACTCATGGTAAACTCTCCTAATAGCACAGGCGCGTATTCAAACACCGCCAGCAGCAGCTTTCAACTCCATGCACAACCCGAACACCGCGCTTTCGATAAATTTGCGGAAAAAAGTGCGCTGTTCCGGTACTATATCGCCTTTTGAGACGAGATAAGTTTTCGCTATGCCACAATCATCCCGTTACAGCGACCAACGCGTTGAACAACTCCTCGCGGAAATGGCGCAGGTTTTGCAAAAAGACCAGGCGCCAACCGACCTTTCCCTGATGGTACTGGGGAACATGGTAACCAATCTGATCAACAGCGATGTTGCTCCCGCGCAACGCCGCTCTCTGGCCCGTTCTTTTGCTGATGCCCTGCAGGCGTCGGTAGACGACAGCGCCCATTAATTCGCTAATCTGACGTCAAACTATGGTAACCAACCGACAGCGCTACCGCGAAAAAGTCTCCCAGATGATTAGCTGGGGACACTGGTTTGCCCTGTTCAATATCTTTTTCGCGCTCATTCTGGGTAGCCGCTATCTGTTGGTTGCCGACTGGCCTGCTTCACTGGCTGGGCGCATTTATGCGTACAGCAGCTGGATTGGTCACTTCAGCTTTATTGTATTTGCCGTTTATCTGCTGATTATCTTCCCGCTGACGTTTGTGGTGATGTCGCAACGTCTGATGCGGGTGATTTCGACGGTGGTCGCCACCGCCGGTTTGACACTGCTGATGGTCGACAGCGCCGTCTTTAACCGTTTCCATTTACACCTTAATCCGGTGGTGTGGGAACTGGTGATTAACCCCGATCAAAGTGAGATGGCGCGCGACTGGCAGCTGATGTTTATCGGCGTGCCGCTCATTTTTCTGGTGGAGATTCTGTTTGCCACCTGGAGCTGGCAGAAGCTGCGTAGCCTGAACCGCCGTTCGTTTGGTAAGCCGCTGGCCGCCCTTTTTATCAGCGCCTTTTTTGCCAGTCATTTGATGTATATCTGGGCGGACGCTAATTTTTATCGCCCGATCACGATGCAACGTGCGAATCTGCCCCTTTCTTATCCGATGACCGCCCGTCGCTTTCTTGAGCGTCACGGCTTGCTGGATGCGCAGGAATATCAGCGCCGTCTGGTGCAGCAAGGCGATCCTGAGGCTGCGGCAGTGCAGTATCCGCTCAGCGATATCACCTTTGCGGACAAAGGCTCACGCGATAACCTGTTGGTCATTACGGTGGATGGTCTGAACAGTGCCAGTGCCGATAACGCCCTGCCGGCGTTGAACCAGTTTGCCAGCCAGAACGTGCGCTTTACCCAGCATTTCAGCGCCGGGGACAACGCAGAAAAAGGCCTGTTTGGCCTGTTCTACGGCATCTCCCCGAGTTATATGAACGGTGTTCTGGCACAGCGGACGCCGTCTGCCCTGCTTACTGCACTGAGCACCCAGGGCTATCAGTTTGGCCTGTTCTCGTCAGAGGGTTTTAGTCAGCCACTGTATCGTCAGGCGCTGCTGTCCGACTACTCTCTGCCCCCCAGCGAGGAGCAGCCCAATACCAGCACCGTTTCACAATGGCAAAGCTGGCTGAGTGCCCAAAAAGGCGATGGTACGCCCTGGTTCTCCTGGGTGGCGCTGAACGGCCCAAGGGTGAGCGGTGATAACGACAAAGCACGTCAGCGAAGCTATATGCGGCAGGCTCCTGCCCTCAATGAACAGATTCAGGCCATCCTTACCACACTGCAACAACGTGACTTACTGAAAAACACCGTGGTGGTCATTACCGCTCAGCATGGTGTGGCGCTGGATGGCAATCCGGACAACGAAGGCAATCGCCAGACCTTGCAGGTGCCACTGGTTATTCACTGGCCGGACACGCCCGCGCAGACGGTGACTCGGCTTTCCGATCATCAGGACGTGATGGTGACCCTGATGCAGCGCCTGCTGCATGTGCGCACTAATCCGGTCAACTATGCTCAAGGCGAAGATCTGTTTGCTGCTCAGCGTCGTCATGACTGGGTCACCAGTAGCGAAGATAATAAGCTGGTCATTACCACGCCTAAAATCACGCTGGTGCTGAACAATAACGGCAGCTACCGTGCTTACGACGCCAGTGGAAATGTATTGAAAGATCACAAACCGGAACTCGCGCTCTTGTTGCAGGTGCTCACAGAAGAGAAACGTTTTATCGCTAACTGATTAATAATGAGGCAGTTAGTTGCCTGATCGCTTGCATTCGTGCAGAGAATCAGTAGACTAGCTTTCCAAAGTTCGGCACGTAGCGCAGCCTGGTAGCGCACTGTCATGGGGTGTCAGGGGTCGGAGGTTCAAATCCTCTCGTGCCGACCAAATTATCCCTTAAAAAACCAACCTTTACGGTTGGTTTTTTATTGCCTGCGATTGGTGAGGGTAAAACAATGGTAAAACCAGCCATCATTTTGCTGTGATCAGATATCAGAAGCGCGTGGCATGAGACAACGCCGCTTCGCACATCATCGTCCAGTACATTTCTGCCCTCGTGCCCCAAAAACGTCCCACGCCCGCACCCAGCAAAAGCGCAGGCTCTAGCGTCAAGATGCCAAACGGCGTCAACGTCTTTGCCGCAAACGGACCGCGCTTTGTCATTGAAAACAGCGTCATGACAAATTCCCTGCGATATCTACAGGACCATCGGTTTACTGCTACGTATCTTGTTATCGTAACCTCAGGATGCCGGAGAGGATCTCAAACGCTAGATCACGTTTGATGATGAGCCTGGCCGTCAACAGGCGACGCCAAAGCCAGCAGTGCAAAGCTGGCAAGCCAGTGGCCGCCGCTGTAATGGCTGCCCACCACGTGAGGGAGACTGGCTGTCAGATGCCGTTCGGCTGCGGCCTGAAGCAACGAGACTGCGGGATGAGCGTTTGGCAATGCAACAGCAAGATGCCTAAAGCACCAGGCTCTGCTGAGATTCAATCCGTCAAGATGTGTGATGGTGGGATCGGTACGATCGCTGACCTCTGCAGGCTGCATCAGCGCGGTCTTACTGGCGATATCAGGTAGAAATGCATCGAACCAGTTGGCGAAGTTAACGGTGACTTTACTCATTAACATGGCTTCCGTTAATGCACCAGAAAGGTATTCGTCCCCACCGGGTTCATAATGTGCTGGATAATCAGTGTCCTCGCGGTAAAAACGTTCTGCGACATTAACGATGACGTTTTCCAGCAAGCTGTCCTCTAAAGTGCGTGCGTAATCCAGTGCTAACATCAGCGCAAAGGCTGAATTGGTATGGGTCCCGACCCGAATAGCGTAGGTCAGCTTACTGAAGTAGTCGATAAAGCGACTGCGAATGTCCTGCGTCAGTGGCTCAAGCCTCTGATACCACTGTGCAGCCTGCGGCAAGGCAGATTTTTTCAGCTCCCCGGATAAGCCAAGCAACCATGCATAACCGTAAGGACGTTCGAACGCCGTGCGAAACGGTACGGTAAAATAAGCACGTTCCTGCGCGATATTTTCTTCAGTAAAATGCGCATGAAAAACAGCAATGATTTCATCACGGCATGACAACGTGGGATAAAGGCTCAGGGCACGGAGCAACAGCCAATAACCGTGTACCGCAGAGTGCCAGTCGTAGCAGCCATAGAAAACCGGATGCAGTACACGTGGCGACAAGGCATCACTGTCATCAAGCATTAAGTGTACAAGATGACTGGGATATTCCTGGCGCAAATAGGTTAATGGCATCCGGGCAAATGCATCAGTCCAGGATGGCGTTAATTTCATCATCATTCCTTACCCGAGAAAGCGTTAACCGTCTCAAGATTCCCCTTACCGCCAGTCAGTGACGGCAGGTTCATTTTTGGCTTATAAAACACATGATCGCTGCGGGCTCTGGCGCGTCCGCAGCGCGCGCAAACGCTGGCATCGACATTTGAACAGCGGTCAGCCCACCCGTAGCGTCCGTCAAAGCGACAAGCGCCACAGACCGGTTTCGTCGGATGATGACCTCATCGCTGGCGCGTGCCGCCAACGATGAGGTTATCCACTTTAAGCGTCGGTTGCCCTACGCCCACTGGAACATTTTGTCCCGATTTCCCGCAGGTGGCGACGCCACGATCCAGGGCCAGATCGTTGCCAACCATGCTGATCTGCTGCAGCGTTTCCGGTCCCTTTCCGGTCAGCGTGGCGCCTTTAACCGGTGTTGTAATTTTGCCGTCTTCGATCAGGTAGGCCAGCGCGCTTTGAAAGCTGTATTGGCCACTGACGATATCCACCTGTCCGCTGCCCAGGTTAGCCAGATATAATCCACGTTTAACAGACGCAATGATCTCCTCAGGTTCATACTGGCCATTACGCATAAAGGTGTTTGTCATGCGCGGCATAGGAAGATACGCGTAGGACTGACGTCGGCCATTGCCAGTGGGGGGAAGTTTCATCAGACGGGCACTCAGGCTGTCGTGCATATAACCTTGCAGAATACCGTCTTCAATCAATGAGGTGCACTGCGTCGGGTGCCCCTCATCATCTGTATTGAGCGAACCCCGGCGCCCCTGTAGCGTGCCGTCATCGACGATATTCACCCCAGGTGGTGCAACTCTCTCTCCGATGCGCCCTGCGTAAACTGAGGTACCCAGCCGGTTATAGTCACCTTCAAAGCCATGCCCCATCGCTTCATGCAACAACATGCCGGGCCATCCGGCGGCAATGACAACAGGCATTCCGCCGGACGGGGCCGCAACCGCCTCTAAATTTATCAGTGCTGAATCCACCATCGTGCGTAAAGTCTGTTGCAGCACCTGATCGTTGAACATGTTGAAATCGCCGCGCCCACCTATGCCGGTCGTGGCCGACTCACGGACGCCCCGCTGCTCGACGATGACGCTGACCTGCAACAGCAGCATCGGACGAATATCTGCAGCCTGATAAAAATCATGGCGCAGGACATAGTTAACCGAATGGGACAATCGAAGGCTGGCCGTGACCTGAATCACCCGTGGGTCAAGCGCACGAGTCATTTGGTTGATTTTTTCGAGCAGACTGATTTTCTCTGCCGCCTCCCATGCCACTAAGGGATCGCGGGAGCCGATATGCGTTGACTCGGGCCGGGCTTTAACAGGTTCAGGCAGGGCGAGACAGCAATGCTTAGCGATGGTCCGCACCGATCGCGCGGCTTCGCGCAAATGTTTGAGATCAAGATGCTGAGAATAAGCGAAGGCGGTCTGATCGTACTCTACCGCACGCAGGCCGAACCCCTGATCGACATCAAACGATCCAAAGTTCACCACGCCATTTTCCATTGCCCAACTTTCATGGCGAAGACTCTGCACATATAAATCTGCGTAATCGACCCGATGGACGAGAATCCGTCCCATGATGTCCTGTAGCAGGGCATCGCTCAGGCCGTAGGGTTCCAGCAATTGCTGTTTGGCCTGTACCAGGCGAGTGGTTGTGCCTGTTTGACTCATAGTAAAACTCCTTTGGCTCAGCGTCCTGCCACCTGAAGGTTATCAATTAATACAGACCCGGAAGTCAGTGCACCCTGGGTTATCACGTCAGTCCCGATAGCCACAATGTTGCGCAACATTTCGGCCAGGTTACCCGCCACCGTAACGCCATCAACGGCGTACCGTATTTGCCCGCCTTCAGCCCAAAAACCCCGCAGGCTTCGCGAGTAATCACCGTTAATCAACCGTGGCCCGCCGCCGCTGAAACTGGTCACGATCAGCCCGGTATGAAGTTTTTTTACCATCGCGTCGAAATCATCGCCCTTCTGCGTCAGGCTGCTGGTCAGAGACAGGTTTCCCGGCCCCCAGCCATTCCCGGTCGGAGCCATATCAAGATGGCGCGCGGCATAAGCCGAGAGGAAAAAACCCGCCAGAATCCCCTGATTAACGATCTTGCGGGTTGTGCCGCCGATACCGTCGCCGTCGAATGACCGGCTGGCGAGCCCCTGCGGCGCGAAGGGATCTTCAGTGACGCTGACGTGGTCGCTGAAAACCGTCTCGCCCAGTCTGTCAGCGAGGAAGCTGTTACGGTGATACAGCACGCTACCGCTGGTCGCCTGAACCAGATGGTCAAGCAAAGACAGCGCACATTTAGCGTCAAACAAGACCGGACAGCGCTGGCTGCCCTGAAGCGGGGCAGTATCCAGCGCCGCTATCGCGCCATTTCCAGCCCGGCGTCCGATCTCTTCCGGTGCCATGAGTGACTGGGCGTGGCGGGCAACCGAGAAATGGAAATCCAGCAGGCTGCGATTCTGCTTACGGGCCAGCGCGCGGGCTGCCATCAGGTGATTGCTCTGGCGTTCGCTGCAGCTAAATCCATGACTGTTCATGATGAAGCAGTCCGAGTGCCCGGTGTGCACGGTAACACCGTCGCTAATGACGTCGTCACCCGCTGAAACAATCCCGGCCTCTATGCGCTGTGCCAGTGCTGTCGCATCGGCTTCGTCGAGGTTCCAGGGATGCCAGAGGTCCAGTTCGTCCGATGCACGGCAAAGAAAGCGTGCCTCCGCCAGTCCGGCGAAACGATCTTCGCCGGTGTAACCTGCAATACGGCATGCGGCCTGCACCGTTTCACGCAGGCTTGCAGACGAATAGTTCGTTGAGCTGGTCGTTCCCTGATGATGACCTCGGTAAACGGTGAGAAACAGGCTGGATTGACTGGCGCGGGTGCGCGTTTTTAACCGGCCCTGACGCATTTCAAGTAGCAGTCCTGTGCTTTCGTTAAACATCACCTGCGCATCGGAAGCCCCTTCCTGCAAGGCCATCCTGATAACGCTGTCAGCCAGGTCCGACAGCTGAACCCGGCTGTGCGCCAACGTATTTGCCATAGCGGCCCCCTGTTTATGCATCATTATTAAAGGTCCGGTGCCGCGGCAAGCAGGCGATTCAAAACCGTCTGCGATGCTGTGCTTATTGGCAGCGCAAGCTGCAACAGGTTTTGATGAAGCGCGTTTTCTTTACTAATAAATTCACCATTTAGCGACTTCCATTCTTCTCTGAGCTGGGCGATCTCCCCCTGAGTGAGCTTGCCCGTCGGCGTTTGACGCTCTTTCGCCATAAACCATCCCATTCGCTTCTCTGGTGTGGCGCGATCGTCGTCGCTCCAGCCTGAGTGGATTTGCATAATGTGGAAATGCGCCCAGTTCATATTTTTCGTGATGATGTCCCACCGTTCACCGTCGGTCGTAACCGGAAACGGTGAAAGATGTTGGATCATCATGGCGACTATCTTTTCCAGCTGTCGGTCTGACGTTTGGAAGCCAGACAACAGGGAAGATGCCAGATTGCCAATATCGGCCCAGGCCTGCGGTGTCGTTTCGCGTCCGGCAAACCGGTCGGCGCACAGTGTTTGCCACTGCGCCAGTAGCGTTATTAGCTCGGGCGCACGCAGATGATTATCCCAGGGGAAGAACCCATCGCTCAGCCACCACTGCATAAACGCTGGTGGCACCAGCCGGTAATCTTTACCTGCCCGTAACGCCCCAAACAGGCCTTCCACCTGTTCCACCGTGAGATATTCACAACGGTCAAGCAGGCAGCCCAGTGCAGCGGAAAGCCCGGTGATACGTTCAAATGCATTACTGTCGGGTTGATGGACCATCGCCGCCGCAAGGGTGCCTTTACCCTCGATCCAGTAGCGACTCTGGCCCGTGGTAATCTCTCGCTCGCGGGCATGTCGCAGTACACGTGCCGCAATAAAAGCGAGCAGTTCGTCATCCCCATAGAAACTGCCCCATTCCAGACTTTCGTCCTGCTGTACGTGCACTGTGGGTACCGAGATGTTGACCTGATGGTTGGCAAGCCATTCGTTGAGCTGAGCCAGAGACTGAGCGCCCACTAACCGAACCGGGTCCTGAGCCGGGTTAAACAGCAATAAGGTGGGAATGCCCCGTACGCTAAAGCGCTGCATGATGGAAGGATATTTTTCGACATCAAGTTTGGCGACCAGTAAATGTCCCGCCGTGTTGCGGGCCAGCTTATCGATAATCGGCGACATCGCTCGGCAAGGCGCGCACCAGGGGGCCCAGAGATCGACGAGAACCGGTAACTGAGCATCGGCCAGAAAGACATCAAGCTCAAGATCGGTTAATTCAATGGATTTATGCGTCATAGTGTTTCCTTTGCAAGCGTTAACGCTCATTAACGGGCCGTGAGCGTGAGAATATGAGGGTGGAAGTGTTCAAGCTCTTTACGGTGTGCCACGCTGATAAGCGTACAGTTGGGCAACTGGTCGATAAGCGCCTGATAAAGTCGGTTTTCTGTCTGCGGATCGAGTGCGCTGGTCGCTTCATCAAGAAACAGCATTTCGGGTTTGTGCAACAGCACCCGGGCCATCGCCAGCCGTTGCTGTTCGCCGCCGGAGAGCACCTGCTGCCAGCGGTCAAATTGTGTTAACGAAGCGGCGTGAGCCTCCAGGCAACAGTCAATTAACGCCTGTTGGCACTGCTGATCGGTAAAAACGTCAGGTTCAAGCGGATAGGTCAGCGCACTTTTTAACGTGCCTACCGGGATATAGCTTTTCTGGGGTAAAAAAAGCGTACGAACAGACTCGGGGGCAATAATAGTGCCTTCGCCATAAGGCCAGAGCCCGGCGCAGGCGCGTAATAGCGTGCTCTTACCACAGCCCGAACGGCCGCGAATCACCCAGCGCTCGCCCGCCTGTACCTGCCAGTGCGGCAGATGGGACAGTAACGAACCATCTGGCTGCCGAAGCGTCAGGTTCTCGCACTGCAGGCGCGTCCCCTGGTGCTTCAGTAAAATCCCTGAGGGCTTATCGCGCGCTTTATTTAACGCCCAGAGCAGATCACGAAGTCGGTTGGACAGCGCCATCCAGTTGGTAAATGACTGATAAGCCTGTGGGAAAAAAGAAAGCGTGCTAAGCAAGGTTCCGTAGGCCATCGTGATCTGCGTCAGGCCGCCCATCGTTATTTTTCCCGACAGTAGCAACGGGAGTGCCAGCAGCGTGGGTAAGGGCGAAAATACCTGCGAAAAAAAGCTCTGGAAAAAGTTGAGTCTGAACGTCTTACGCATCATCAGCAGGGTATTGGCGCGCACCCGTTCAAAGCGCGAAAATAGCCGCCGCCGTTCACGCTCTCCACCTTCAAAAAAAGCAATTTGCTCGGCGTTTTCCCGAACCTGCATGCCAAGGAAACGAAAGTCAGCTTCCACCGTTTGTTTATTCATATTCACGCCGATCAGGACTTTACCCAGCCAGTGCGCCAGCGCGAGATGGGCAACAGAATACAAATAGACGACAATCACCATGTAACCGGGAATAGATAATGTCGTGCTGCCCAGGCTAATGGATAACGCGCCTGATAATCCCCACAGCACAATGGTGAAAGTGACCATGTTGACCAGCACATTAATAATGTTGGTCGATAAATTGATTGTGACGTCGGTAAAAAGATTGATATCTTCCGCAACGCGTTGATCGCTGTTGCTGATAACGTTGTCCCGTTCTAACTGATAATAAGCAGGATGTTCTGTCCAGCGTTCCACAAAGCGAGCGGTCATCCATGTCCGCCATCGCAACGTGAGATAGTTTATCGCCAGTACGCTTATCAAAGGCAATACCGTGGTTAACGCGCCGATAATCAGGCTTTCAATCATGACATTGCTGATTACCGGCCAGTTGAGTGCGACCAGTGCATCGGTTAATTTTCCGTGTAGCCTGTTCAATGCGACAAAGGCATAGGTCGTGGTAAAATTAATTATCAGGATGACAGCCAGTAATAATATAGCCAGCCATTTCTCTGATGATATCCAGAAAGGATAGATTAATTGCCACGTACCCGGACGGTTATCATCCGATGGAATTTTATTTACCACGTTAGTATACTCTGGTGATTTACATGTATCAGAACGAATAAGTCAGCGTCAGACGTGCTGTCCTGTCAGGTTTCACACTGATAAACTGAGGGGTTGAGGTGTAATAATAGAGCGTGCGATTAAATATATTATTCACGCCCAGCGTCACCGTATATTTAGGCTGATGATAGAAAACGGAGGCATCCGTTTGGGCCCAACCGCCCTCTTTAAAATAGTTGTTTCTGTAACCGTTCCAGGTACTGCTTGCTGCCTGTACCCCGACACCCGCACCCAGTCCCTGTAATTTTCCTTGCTGTATTTCATAGGTGGTCCAGAGGCTCGCGGTATGTTTTGGCTGACCCACAACTTTGCTTTGGTAACCGATAAGTGCCGCGTTGTCGGGATCTTTTGACTGAGAGAAAGTATAACTGGTGGTGATATTCCAGCCCGGCAATATCTGACCATTTAAATCGAAATCGAAACCTTTGGTTTCCCTTCCCTGTGTCCCGACTGGTTGACCGGCAAAATTCGTAATAATGAGATTTTTTTGAATAATGTCAAAGGCTGACGTCGTAATCGTCAGGTTATCGTCGAGCAGACTGAATTTAAAGCCGGCCTCCTTCGATTTTCCTGTGGAAGGTGCAAATGCACTTCCGGTCCGGGGGTCCAGCAATCCACTTGTCTGAAAACTGTTGAGTAAATTAGCATAGACGGTGACCTCAGGCGTAATGTCATAACTCACACCGTAGCTGGGCACCCATTTCGTTTCATCTGAAAAGGTAATTAAAGTGCGCGTTGGTGAAACATAGGCTGTCGATTTTGACGTCCATTGCGCTCGCTTGGCGGACAATTGCAGATGCAGCTTTTTCCAGAAATCAATCTGGTCCTGAAGAATAATTCCCTTTTGTTGTTCGAGCGTATTATAGTTTTTAGCGGTTGGATCGGGTATTGGCGGAAAAGAAAGGCTGTCAGGATTGTTATAATTTCCCGTCGTGAAGATTCGCCCTTGAGCAAGTTCCCAGTCGGTGGTCTCTGTATGTTGGTAATCATAACCCATCAGAACATTATGGGTTAATGGCCCGGTATCGAATTTGCCCCGGATATCGTTCTGCAGGCTTAAGGACGTGGTGTCCTGTCTGATACCCAGCTCGTGGCTCAGTAAATTGCCATTGCGCGCAGCATTGTAAACTTCATGAACGCGGAAATTATTCACGCTGTCCACATAAGCGGCTTTACTGTTAAACGACCAGTTATCTGACAGATCCTGCTTCAGTTCATAATAGGTAGTTTTAGAATCAAGAGCGAAGTGGTCATCTTTATCACCCAGTCGGTATTCAGGCAGTTTTAAAATATGGCCGTTACTATAAAGAGTTGCTGCAGGGCCTGATTTTCGGGTATTGGTAAATTCGGCGCCCACTTTTATATGTGTTTTTTCCCCTTCCCATGCGAGAACCGGTGCAAGGTAGTCGGCACGATTACCATTAAAATCCGGGAAGCTGTTATCGGAGTGCATGGTGGATGCATTAAGGCGGTAGCGGAACGTTTTATCGTCGTTTAATGGTCCGCCGAGATCGATTGCGGTTTTGACTTCACCGTATTTGGCCACCTCGACTTTTATTGTATGCAGTGGATAAGCCGTCGGCGCTTTACGGACAAGGTTAACCGAACCCGCAGGTGAGCTGTTTCCTGCTAATACCGCCTGTGGTCCTTTTAATACCTCAATACGCTCAACACCATCAATACTGGAGTAACCCAAAGGGCTGCCGTTTACCGCGTTGCTGGGATTGGATACGCCGTCTGTGGAACCTGAGGTGATGGCAAAACCTCGGATGCTAACGCCATTTTGTCCGCGATTACCGGTACTAAGATTGACCCCTCCTACGTTACGCAGCGCATCTTCCACAGAGGTGGCCTGCTGATCGTCCAGCACTTTGCGGCTGATGACCTGAACGGACTGTGCCGTATCCTGCAGGGATAAATTGGTGCGCGTCGCAGAACTCGACATTGATGGATTATATACCGTTTCATCTTCGCTGCGTTCTGCCTCACCGTTAACGGTAATCGTTGGCAGAGTCTGACCGCTGTCCTGCGCAGCTTGCAAATCTGAGGCGGGTTTAACCGGCGAGGTGGGATTCATCGCATAGATAGTCAGCGTACCATTAGGCGTGGTAGTGACGGAAAGTGGCGTTCCCTGCAACTGTTGCAAAATAGCCTGCCTCAGCGTGAAGTGACCTTTAATCTGTTTAGCCTGGTAAGGCGCCACCAGTTTAGGATCGAACGAGATGGTTTGATGACTTTGACGGGCTATCGCTAATAAACCTTGCTCCAGAGAACCCGAAGGCACGGAATAATTGATTGCCGCAGGCGCTGCAGCATAACCTTCCTGCAACGCAAGTAGCGGAAAGGCAGTAATGGCCAGGGCAATATTTACCGCCAACGCCAGACGGCCTTGGGTAAAATACGTTTTCTTTGCATGATGCGGTGCTTCGTTCATTGCTACAGCTCCAGCAGAAAAGGTAAAGGGACTACGTCATATTGTTATGAGTCGATTATTCTTCTCAGTAGGTATGTGCAATGAGATTTAAAAAGTGACACCTCATTAGGGTGTTTGTGTGAAAAAAATCACTTAACTTGAAAACATTAATAATATTAACTATTTAAATTCAAAATTAATTTATAAGTTATTCATCACTGTGTAACCCAACGCCGAGTGAACGGCGACGCATTAGCGCACCATTCTGGTGCTTAATTGGATGTGAGCTTTTACTGGGCGCTCTCTGGTGAATCAACACTCGCATCAATGACGCTTCACGTCAGGAAGATGAAACGCGTTAATAAAAAAAATCATACTCTTGTCTTTCGTTCTGTCTTGTCTCCGCCGTCAGCGACAGATGAACGCAGCACCTTTGCGGTGCAGCCTACTGAGGCTGGCCTTCAAGCGTCAAAAAGATGGCACAAGAGAAGTGAGTGGCAGAGCGTAACGATGCATTTATAACAAGCTGAATAGTAATAAATAAAAAAAATAAACTTAAAAAAGAAAAGTCCGGAAACACATTGGCCTTTCTTTTGCTTGGTAGGCAAAGGTTTTTCCCACAATAAGCTGCACCTTAGCGCAAGGTAGAAAGTGGGTTCCATTTCTCGGTCTTTATTGAGGCGCTGAGAAAGGTGTTAAGTTTTCAGATGGGGGACATTATGCCTGCCGACATGACCGATCGTTCAGATATATTAACGCTTATTTTTCGCAGCGATTATCGCTGGCTGACGGATAAATTACGGCGTCGAATTAGCTACGGCACCATGGCAGAAGATATCGCTTCTGAAGCGTTTTTACGTCTGGCGGCAATTCCGGAACTGCCCCACATTCGCGAGCCGAGGGCCATGCTGACGACACTGGCCCAGCGCGTGTTATATGAAAACTGGCGACGCCGCGACCTTGAACAGGCTTATCTCAAAGCTCTGGCAGATAGCCCGCAGCATTGTCACCCCTCGCCCGAAGAACTGGAGATGGTGATGGAGTCTTTACTGGCTATCGATCGCGCTCTGGATGGCCTGTCCGTAAATGCGAGAAAGGCCTTTTTGCTCAACCAACTGGATGGCATGACCTATGCTGAAATCGCTAAAGAGCTTGGCGTATCAGCCAGTATGGTGCGTAAATATGTGGCTAAAGCACTGACGAATTGTTATCTGGTGGCTCAGGGTCAATCTGACCCGATGGCGGGACATCACAAATGAAACTTACCCAGCGTCCCGACGACGTCGCGCAGGAAGCAATTGAGTGGATGGTGCTGTTACGCTCGGGCGATGCCACAGAAGATGACTTCCGGCAGTATGAGCGCTGGCGTTATTCCGACGATCGTCACGACGCCGCCTGTGCAAAAATTGAAGCAACGTTGGGTAAGATTCAGACGCTAAACCACAGTATACCCACAGAAAATCTGCGCCAGACGTTGCTTGCGCCGTCAAGCCGCCGTCAGTTCCTGCAAAAAGCCTGTGGCGTTGCCGCGTTAGGTGTGTTCAGTGGGTTGATATTAAACCAGCGATATCCTTTGCCCTACCTGTTATCCGATGCTTATACCGATACCGGACAGCGGCGCAGGATCCAACTTAACGACGGCAGCACGCTGGATATGAATGCCCGCACGGCGTTGAATATTTCGCTGGATGAAACCTTGCGCAAAGTGGAACTGCGCACCGGTGGCATCATTGCCGAAGTGGTCGACGATCAACGCCCGTTCACCATTGCCACCCACGCAGGGCGAATTCTTGCGCAGGAAGCCCGTTTCCATGTTCGGCAGGAATCGAGCGGTATTCATTTGGCCGTCCTGAACGCGGTGGTAAAAGTGACCAATCGAAACGGTGACAGTCGGCAGGTTCAGGCAGGCCACGGTCTGTGGTTCGATCATCAGTCGTTTATTCCGCTGGGCGTCTCGCCCTATGAGGAAACCGCATGGACGCAGGGTCGCCTGGAAGTGAAAGATGCTACGCTGGGTTCCGTGATTAACTCACTGAAAAATTACAGTCCTGCCGTCATTCGCGTCGCCCCGGCCGTCGCTGACCTGCGAGTCAGCGGCAACTTCCCGCTTGATAATATTCCCTACACGCTCGACGCGCTTGCCCAAACAATGCCGATTGCGATCACTCGCACTACGAATTACTGGATCAGGATCGAGCCGGCCGCGTCATAAAAATTTGCGTTTTTTCTTCCCCGGCCGGTGTCATTTTTTCATTCTCGTTGCACATACAGGATAAGTCTTCCAGAAACTGCTGCTGAGAATCATTGAGCAGTAGCGATTTATCGTGAGGTAGTAGTGAAAGCAGAGCGCCTTATTTTCAAAGATCATCTTTCAGTGCCTGGAATACCAACGGCTCCCCTGATTGCTCCGCAAGGCGCGCAGAGTTCCTGTAAAAAAAATCTGCCAAAGCTGGCGGTGAGCGCGGTGGTTATCTTGCACCTGGCACTGATTGCCATGGCTATTACCCACACCACTCAATACCATCCGCTGAATATTATTAATCCCGCGACCCAAACCAGTATTGAAGCAACCATGGTCGAGGCGCCCGCTGAACCCGTACCGGTTCCGGAGGTCGTCAAAGCGCCACCTGTCCTGACCGCCGATAACAGCACGCGCGAAATCGATCAGGATGACGTCAAGCCGGTTGTACCGCCACCTGAGCCAAAAGTCGTGCCGCCTAAGCCCAAACCAAAGCCAGTTGTTCGACACAAAACGTTAACGGAAAAAACGCACCCGGTCGAACCGGTTAAACCTTCACCCGTGCAAAATGCAAAAGTGGCGGAACGAACGGCGATTCCCGCCACGTCTCAAGGGCAAATGCTGAAAAGCGTACCGAATGCTGCCCCCAGGAATGTCGCCACAGTGGGTTGCCAGGTACCGGCTCCGGACTATCCACGTAGGGCGAAACGGCTTCAGGAACAGGGCGAGGTGCTAATCCGCCTGATCATTAACTCCGATGGCACGGTGAAACACCGCGAAATTGCACGGAGCAGCGGCTTTGACGATCTGGATCAGGCGGCAATGGAAGCCGTTTCGCGAATACGCTGTAATCCTTACATGGAAAACGGCCAGGCGATTTCCGTTATGACGATTCAACCCATCACGTTCAAATTATCCAGCTAGGGCAGGATGATGATGAGCGGGCGCTTTTCTTACTAATTGAGGATGCATTATGAATGAGTTTGGCATTGAACATGTATGGGAACAGGGTGACATCATTACCCGGTCAGTGGCCATTATCCTGCTAATTATGTCGGTCATGTCCTGGTCGGTCATTGTTATAAAATGCATACAAGGCGCGGGCATGAAAAAGATAGCCCACCGCACCAAGCATTTATTCTGGAGTCAAAAGACGCTACCGGCAGCCATTGATACCTTGGGTGCCAACGGTAACAACCCGTTTCGCGACCTTGCCATCGCCGGACACGCGGCCATGTCCCACCAATATACGATTGAAGCAGGCATCAGCAACAATCTGGATATTAGCGACTGGCTGGCCCGCGCCCTGAAAAACAGTATCGACGACAGCGCTGCCAATCTGCAATCAGGCCTGGGGATCCTTGCCTCCATTGGCAGTACGGCGCCATTTGTAGGTTTGCTTGGCACCGTTTGGGGGATCTATCATGCACTGCAGTCCATCAGCATGGCCGACCAGCCCGATCTGGCTCACGTTGCCGGGCCGGTGGGCGAAGCGCTTATCATGACGGCATTTGGCCTTTTCGTGGCTATCCCGGCAGTTCTGGGGTTTAACACCATAAGTCGTCGCAACCGCGCCCTTCAGCACGCCATCGCGCGTTTTGCCAACGACCTGCACGCTTATTATCTTACCGGCTCACGTATTACGTCTAACGTAGAGGAACTGCACGCTGGCGATAAAGCTCAGTCGAGCCCTGTTCAGCCATTTCGCGCCAGTCAGCCAGTTTAGCGCGGCCTTCTCAGGAGACGTGAAAAATGAGTATGTCAGGTAAATCACAGTTTGAGTCAGATGACGATCCGCTGGTCAATGATATTAATATGACCCCTTTTATTGATGTCATGCTGGTATTGCTGATTGTCTTTATGATTACCTTGCCGGTGATCAATCCGGCGGTAAAAGTCAATTTGCCCAAAGCTAACGCCAGCATGGTCGATAAGAACATTAAATCAGTGAATATCTCGCTGACGGCCAACGGGAATATTGCCTGGGATAAAGAAACACTCGATGACGCCGCCTTTGTAGCCCGGCTGCAGGATGCGGCAAAACTGCCTGAACCGCCGCATATCCGTATCTATGCGGATCAGGGAACCCCGTATGGGCGAGTGGCCTTCGTGATGACAAGTGCCCAGAGTGTTGGTTTAACAAAGTTTGATTTTGTGGTGGATAAAAAAGTGCCGGCTGCCTGAGCGTCATTTAACTGCATTTGTCAATAACAGATAAAAAACACAGGCTGTTCGATAGTCAGGAATGCCTGTGCCGAGCGGGTTAATCAATGATCAACAGCGAATAAAGGCCAATATGCGCTGTTAAAAAAGCATCATGCCAGGATTTCGTTTAAGGGAAACATTTATTCTGATGCGTAGAACGTCGCCCCGATAAACAGGGTTCATGGTTCCGGAAAGGCGCGATAAACAATGATAAAAAAACCACGCGCTGTCAGATTGTCGATTGTCGCTGCGGCCGTATGGGGCGAAGGTTTTTTACTGGAACCTATTATCCAATATCAGTCATGAACGGGAATTTGATAAAAGGTCAATTGCCTTTATCTCCTCACGTTATATCGTAAATCTGGCCGAAATCCTGGAGTAAGGCGATTGATAAACCCGGCCCAGTTCGGTCAAAACCCACGCGATAGTGGGTTTTGAGTGGCTCCGCCGCTTCATCACCTTCGCCAGAAACATCCGACACTGGCGGGTTTATCCCTGTTCAGCATTGCAGATCGATCAGCACCATGTTCCAGCTAAGAGGCGGGAGCGACACCTGTTTCTGGCGACGCTGCTCATTTGTCAGCGTGCGGGGTTGCGGCACCACATTATCCGGCTGAGAGAAGGTATTTCTGGCATCCAGCGCATGGCCGGCTAACACGATATGTTGTGAGAGTACTCCCTCACCAAACGCATCCAGCATAAACCTGATGTCTGTTGCGTCATGGTCGTGTGTATTGAGCGCAAAGAAGGCAATTTGCTGCCTCTCTTCATTGTACACCGCCGCGCTTTGTACCTGCCGGGTTTCGCCATGCACCGTGTTAACGGTGGGAACGTTGGCAAAATAGCGCAGCGCGTGCCCGCGTCCATACTGGCTCACCATCTGGAAAGGCCAGAAGATGGTCTGGCGAATCACCTCGCCGCCGGGGCGGGTAAAGATGGGAGCAATCACATTGACCAACTGGGCCAGCGACGCCATTTTCACCCGGTCACAATGATTGAGTAATGAACACATCAGCCCGCCAAACGTCAGCGCGTCCAGGAAGGTATAAGACTGCTCCAGCAGGGGCGGCGCTTCCTGATAAAGGTTGTTGGGATCGATAAAGTGATCCTGCCACGGTTCGCCTTCGATTGACCAGATGTTCCATTCATCAAACGACAGCATCATCTTTTTATCGCTGCGCAGTTTGGCTTTTACATAGTCCGCCGTGGCCGTGATGGTATGAATAAAATCATCCATTCTCTGGAACGACGCTAAGAAATCCTGCGGGTTACCGGTGCTGTTTTCAAAATAATGGTGGCATGAAAGGTAATCGATCTGATGATAGAGCCCTTCCAGAACGATACGATCCCATTCCGGGTAGCTGGCCTGTAACGAGTTAGAGCTGCCACAGGCGACCAGCCTGATATCCCGGTCGACCCAGCGCATGATTTTTGCCGTTTCCCGCGCTTTTTTAACGTAATCCTCCGCGCTCAGCTGCCCGGTTTGCCACTCGCCGTCCATCTCATTACCCAGGCACCAGAGTTTAAAATTATACGGCGTTTCCCGACCATGCTGGATGCGCAGATCGCTGAGCGCAGTGCCGGACGCCAGATTACAGTATTCAATAAAGTAACCGGCCTCCTGCGGCGTACCTGTGCCAAGGTTGACGGCGATCATTGGCGTCACCGCATATTTCTCACACCAGGTGGCGAACTCATCGATGCCAAACTGGTTGCTTTCTTTCGTCAGCCACGCGTAATCCAGCCTGACCGGGCGCTCGGCTTGCGGGCCAATGCCGTCACGCCAGTTATAGCCCGAGACAAAGTTACCACCGGGATAACGTACGGTGCTAATCCCCAGATCCTGCACCAGTTCCCCCACGTCCTGCCGAAAGCCGTGTTGATCCGCCGTAGCATGCCCAGGTTCATAGATGCCGCTATAGACAGCGCGCCCAAGATGCTCAACAAAGGAGCCGTACAGGGCATCGTCCACCTGGTCGATGTAGTTTTGTTTTTGGAAAAAGTACGTAATCATTTTCTTCCCTTCTGTCTTCATAACGAATTACGGATAAAGGCTTACTCGGGATGCGTTGAGAACAGATCGTCTTCAATGGTTTTCATTTTGGCTGTGGTCAATATGTAGCGCGAACGGACCAGCCACACAGACAGCAGATAACCCACGACGGGAATCCAGACCATCAGCGCATAAATCCCGGCGATGGCGCGGCTGCTTTGCACAGCAATGTTGGCCTGATAACCGGTGACCGACAGAACAGCCCCCACAATCGCGCCGCTGACGGCCAGCGCAATTTTGAGTGAAAACAGGTTGCCAGAGGCACAGATCCCAGACAGGCGCTTGCCTGTTTTCCAGTCGCCATAGTCATCAACGTCACCGATAAACGACCACAGGATAGGCGCACCAATCTGATGAATGACTGACAGGATAAAAAACCAGCCAAACACCAGTACCACGTTCTGGGCGGGCAAAAAGAAGAACACCACTGACATCGCCAGCGCGACCGCTTTGCATGCCTGATAAACCTGAACCTTACACCACCGGTTCGTGAAAAACGGGGTAATGTAAGAGCCAAGAATACCGGCAACAATGCCGGTGCTCAGGAACAGCGTGGCGTAGTAATCGTTTAATCCCATCACGTACTTCGCAAAGTAGATACAGGCGGCGCCGCGCACAAAAGAAGGGATACAGTCCAGAAACATGGCAAAGACACAGACGACCCACTGATCGTTTTTTGTGATTTGCCGGATAATAGTGAAAATGGATTCTCCGGCATTGCTCTTGGGTGTAATGCGCTCCCGGGTGGTTGCCACACAAAAAACAAACAAAAACAGGGAAATGATGGCAAAAATGGTGATGACCCAGAAGAAACCGATTTGCCGGTTTCCGTTACCGAAAAAGGCCACCATTGGCAGTAATGTCAGCGTGCAGAACAGGCTGGCGAGCCCGGCGCCCATAAAACGGAATTGCTGACAGGACACCCGTTCTTGCGCGTTGGTAGTGATTACGCCGCCCAGCGAGCAGTAAGGAATGTTAACCCCTGAATAAAGCAGCGACAAAATCAGATAGGTAATAAAGGCATACATGACCTTTGCATGGCCCTGTAAATCCGGTGTGTAAAACATCACCATACAGCTAATGGCAAAGGGTACGGCAAAGCCTATAATCCAGGGACGAAAACGGCCCCATCGCGTCGCGGTTTTATCAATATAAGCGCCGTAAAAGGGGTCGAAAACCGCATCGGCAAATCGTACAACAAGAAAGATGGTCGCCACCACGCCCGGCGCAAGGCCAAATATATCCGTATAGAAAAACGACAAGAACATGGTTATTGGATTAAACAACATATTGCAGGCCGCATCGCCGGCGCCAAAACCGGCTTTTTCAATAAAGCCCACTCTGCCCGAGCGCGCCGACTGAACACGACCACCGGGGTGACTGCTAGAGATAGTGTGAGTTTTCATTTTCCACCTTCCTGAAAAGAGGTGGAGATAAGCATATGTTTTTGAGGTGTTTTTAACCTACAGCATGCCTCTCATAAGTCAAATTACGGCGATATCCTCCATATATTTAGCGTAAATAGCTATAAATACAGAGTGTAAAACCCGCATTTTGCAGCGCCTTTTAATCAGGCCGACAACATTTCACTAAGAAAAAAAACACGCCTGAGCGACAGCAGGAACAGGTTCAATAAAATCATGAGCATCGGGAAAATATAACCTTAATTCAATGATGCTCATTTATATGCAGGGAGTTAACGCGCGCATAGCATCCCCGGTTCAATATGACGATACTGATATCTGCCTGTCCTGAGTAACCGAAAGGCTAAAGACCTGTTGCCGAAACTGACCGTTATGAGGCGGCGAAAAATACCTCTGTGGCACAGTACAAAGCCGGTTACCCATGCACTGCCCTGGTGAACGCGCCAGCGCTCGCAGGACGCGTACGTGAACCTCAGCACAGGCAGTACAGTCATGGCCTGAACGAGCCAGACTTTCGTTGACTGCCCCGCTCTGCCGCCCCTGTTCACGCGTCAGACAGGCTGGCGATGCCACAGGCGTAAAGTGGCACTATGGCATGATAAATCAATTCAATTAACTTATCCCTCGCACGACGTTCAAACGCACGCTACGCTTATCGCCATTATCAGGTTTGTGATTGAATACAGACAAATTTCCAGGCATACGATTAACATGAATTATTTGAACGACATACAACACTTTATCGAGAACAAACCTGCTCTTTCCATTGCTATTAACATCGTTGTGTTGATTGTCGCGGGCCTGGTTGCGCATCTGATTTGTAAGTTTTTGGTTGTCAAAGTCGTACGTAAGGTGTTCTTCAGCAGCCATAAAAATCAGGTGCCGCTGGACAAAGACGTCAGGCTGTCTGAAAAGCTGTCTAATTTTATTCCGGTGATCACCGTCTACTTCCTGCTGCAGTTTATGCCGGACTTACCCGAGCATCTGCTGATTGCCATTAAGACCATCTGCGGCATTTTGTTTATGGTCTACCTGTCGCTGTTCTTTAATGAAGTACTGGAGATTATCAATATCTCCTACGTAAAAAAGTCGAAACGTAAAAACCATTCCATTAAAGGCTATATCCAGGTCGGCAAAATTCTGGTGCATATCATTTCGGCGATTATGATCCTGGCTATCATGTCGAATAAGTCGCCAGTCATTATTATCTCCAGTCTGGGTGCGGTGGCAGCGGTACTGATGTTGATATTTCAGCACACTTTACTGTCGCTGGTGGCGAATATACAGCTCTCTTCGAATGATGTGTTGCAGCTAGGCGACTGGATAGAGCTTCCGGTCAATAATATTAGTGGAGAAGTAGTGGATATCGCCCTTCACACCATTACTATTCGCAACTGGGACAATACTCTGTCCCGCGTTCCCACCAAAACCTTTCTGACCGAAACCTATACCAACTGGCAGGCCATGTTCTCATCCGGTGCACGCCGGATCATGCGCAGTTTCTACATTGATCAAACGTCCATAAGCTTTGTAAATCACGCCATGCTGGAGCCCATGACGCAGATTCGCGGCATTAATGAACAACTGTCCAAACTTATGGATGGTCGCGAACTGAGTGCCGTCGGCGATCGCTGGTTCGTTGAAAATGGCATGACGAATTTGATGATCTTTCGTCACTATCTCACCGCCTGGCTGGCTCAGCGAGATGATATCCATAAAGAGATGTATATCGTGGTGAGGTCAATGAAGCCGTCTTCTGAGGGGTTACCCATTGAGATCTACTGCTTTACGTCGTCAGTGCTTTGGGTCGATTATGAACATACCCAATCGGCCATCTTCGAATACGTATATGCCATCGCTAACGTCTTTTCGCTGCGCATTTACCAGCGTCCTGCAGGCAGCGACCTGAGTTTTCTGGCTCAGGAACGTCTTCGCCCTGAGAGTGAGCATGAAGCCCAGACCTGAAAACCTCTGGTTGGCCTGCTGCCTGACAGACATCAACAGGACTAAACGATTTCTGTTTGCCGGGCTGTGATGAACAGCCCGCTGCTGATGGTTGCAATATCAGGCTTTCCCGATAAACTGCTAAAAAATCACCATTATTGATATTAATTAATGAGTTAGTGATAAACCCTTAATGTCTAATGCTTCACAAAAATCACAAATAAGACAGCAGTTCATCAAACTGAAACATTTTTGTCATAAAAAACGCTTATTCTGTTTCCTCCTGAAATCGAGGGTACAGATATGATCATCCAAGCTAAAAACCTGAAGGATGCAGAAAATTTACTGCACTCAGGTATCAATAAGGTGGAGCTGGCATACGACATCGGTTGTGACGATTTCTTTCGTCTGGCAAGTCAGTGGTGCGATCGCGGTGCGCGCATCAGCAAAGGCCAACAACATTTTGTCGTTTCACTGAAAAACTTCTCCATCCCGCCAAACGATTGATTATAACAAGCTACCAACCTCACACCGCGTTACAGCAAAGCAACGTGTGATTTCAAGCGCCAACCAGACCTTTTCTAAGCCGCTCACCCTGAGCGGCTTTATCCTTTATGCATCAACCCTCTGCCCCTCTTCTGAGTGTGGTAGTCAGGCATCGGGCAGCCTCGTCAATCGCGTTCATCAGACATCATAATCCGGTATCGGTCAGCCTGACGGCATCCAGGCTGGCGTGGTCGCGAGCATGGCCGGTTAATTCGTACAGATTACCCTCACGCATTTCCAGCAGACGATCGGCATGAATAAAGTAGTGGTCGTCGTGGCTGATGGCGAATACCGTTTTACCGGCGGCCTGTAACGCCGGTAGTAGTTCACGATAGAAAACCCGGCGGAAATGGGGATCCTGATCGGCTGCCCACTCATCCAGCAGCAGGACATCGCGCTGTTCAGCCACGGCCAGCAGCAACGCCAGCCTTTTACTTTGCCCTTTTGACAACTGCAGATTCAGGATCTTATTCCCTTCAATCTTTAGCTTGTCCTGCATTTTAAGCTTTTCCAGCCACTGCTGAATCCGGGCGGGTGACGCCGGATCGCCTTTGCTGTCAATCAGGCGATCAAACAGATGGACATCGGTAAAGACGGCGGAAAAGTGTTTGCGCCAGCGATCGAGGTCGCCCATATCAACCGGTTTGCCATCGATTAACAGGCTGCCGGACTGAGGGCGATACAGTCCGGTGAGCAGCATGGCCAGCGTCGATTTGCCGCTCCCGTTACCGCCGATTAAAAACACCAGCTCGCCGCGCTGGAGCCGCAAGTTAACCGGTCCGACCTGGAAACCGTTATCGCCGTAGTGAAAGGTCACATCTCGCAATTCAAGCGTCTGCCAGTCGGTTTCGCCGTTAAAGGCGGGAAAGTCAGGTTCATAGGGCGCGAGATCAAAGGTATTGAGCTTACGAAAGGCGACCTGAGCGCTCAGTAGCGTAGGCAGAGCGCCGACCGCGGACAGCAGCGGCGTGCGCAAAAAAAGCAACGTCAGGGAAAAGGTGGCCGCGACGGCCGTATTGGCCCATCCCAGACTGTTAGCCATGTAAAACACCATCCCAATAGCGCCCAGCATCATGATGTTTGACCAGTTAACGGCACTGAGATGAAAGGTATCGGCACGCACAATATGGTGCCGGTAGGTGTTGGCGTCCTGCTGATAAACCGTTTCATAGATGAGTCTGGCACGCTCACGGTTAAGCTGTAGCTCTTTACGCCCCTCGATCACCGTCTGGTAATCGCGGTAGAGATTGTCTTCGACATCGCGTAGCTTCGCCATATGCTGATAAACCCGCGATACCAGCATCCAGCCGCCGATGATGGTCACCACCAGCCAGCCGCTGGTGACCAGCAGCATTCTGGGTGACAGCCAGGCAAGATACAGCGCTGAACCGAGCGTGATAATGATGCCCTGAATTAACTCAGGCAATCGGACAAAAGCGAGGGTGATTGCCCGGACATCGCTGGTTAATCCCGCCAGCAGTTGTGCGCTACCAATCTGTTCGACGCGCTCCACGCGCGTGTCCAGGATACGCTTGATAAATTCGCCACGCATGCGCCAGACAAACTGATGGCCCAGCCAGGTCAGCGCCAGCTGTGAGGCCAGCGTTACGCCCATCAGCATCACGACCTGGAACAGAAACGCGGGCAGAACAGTCAGGGAAGTATTCACGGCGACGATCATTTCGCTATTGATAAAAGCAATCATGCCAATACCCAATGCGGCACTCAGCAGGGTGAGCAAAATTACGCCAATAAACGGCCAGCGATACTGGCAGAAAACCACATTCAACAACGCCATAGAACCTTACCAGACATGAAAATCAGCCTGCAGTGTAATGTGATGGCAAATGATAGCAATAGTTATTCGCACTTTGCGCGGGGGTTAAAAAGCCCGCCTGAATGTCAGGTTATAGCGAAAGGCGCCGGTGAGCGGATGGATGCCCGCCTTGAGCGGCAGGATGCCGTGATAGCGCAGTCGCGAAGGCCCGCCCCACACCACCACATCGCCATGTTCCAGCAAAACCCGCTGTGCATGGTCGCCCCGCTCAAAGCCACCAAACTGAAAAACCGCCGCCAGGCCCAGTGACACTGAAACGATGGGCTGGCGTAAGTCTTTTTCATCCTTGTCCTGATGCAGCGTCAGCTTAGCGCCGGGTTCGTAGCGGTTAACCAGGCAGGCATCCGGATTGAAGCCCGGGAAGCCGGCCTCTTCAGCCGACTGCTGCGCCAGCCGGCGAAACGCATCCGGCATTGCCGGCCACGGACGTTGACTGCTGCTGTCCTGTTCACTGTATCGGTAGCCGCGCGCATCTGTCGACCAGCCGAAGTCCCCACAGTTGGTCATCGCAACGGACATGCGATGTCCGCCCGGCGTGATGCGGTGCTCAAACGGATTGCATTCTGCTATTGCCATCATGGCCTGATACAGATCTTCCGCTTCATCGCGTGCGCGACGGCGTAAAATCACCGCGCCATCAGCCAGGGGTTCTTGCCAGGGTGAGGCATCACTAAACAGATCCAGCATAGCGGTTCTCTCAGTCAGTCAGATGGAATAATAAAAGCAGAGAACTGGGGCGACATCCAGCTGACGAAGCGATCGCCTTCCCGGGTGATTAAATACACCGCCAGTTTCTCTTTAATCGCCAGCGCTTTGGCTTTTTCAGTACCTAACACCATGAGGCCGGTGTCCCAGCCATCCGCTTCCAGCGCCGTAGTGGCAATCACGGTCGCTGACACCAGCTTATGGTCAATTGGGCGGCCAGTCGCGGGATCGATAATGTGTGAAAGACGTTTGCCGTCTAGCTCATAATAGTTTCGATAGCTGCCAGATGTGCTGATGCCGTGTCCCTGCAGGTCTACCCGCGCCTGCACGGCATTTTCGCGATCGGTCGGTTTCTGAATCGCCACCCGCCATGGCTGGTTCTGCGCATTCATCCCGCGGGATAGCACAGCCCCCCCCACCGAGACCAGATAATTGTTAATCCCCTCCTGTTCCATCAGTCGCGCAAGGTGATCGGTCGCAAAACCTTCTCCCACCGTGGAGAGATCAACATACAAGCCTGGCAGATCCTTCTGTAACCACTGGCCTTCGCCTCCCTGTATGACACGTAAATGTTGTAAGCCGGTCAGGGCTTTGGCCGCGGCGATCTGGCTGTCATCCGGAATATGGTTGGGCTGCTTATCGGGGCCAAATCCCCATAAATTCACCAGCGGCCCGACCGTGATATCCATGGCGCCCGAGGTTTTTTTGCCGATACGCAGCGCAATCGTCACGATATCAGCCATGTTTTCACTCACCGGCTGAGGCGTTGTTGCACGGCTCTGATTAAAACGTGACAGCACTGACGTCGGTTTCCACGTCGAGAGTTCCGCATCATCGGCATCCAGTTGTTGCTGGATGCGCTGTTGTAGTGCCGCTTTGCGTCCAGCCTCCACGCCTGCCAGGCTGACTCGCCACACCGTTCCCATCGTTTTGCCTTCCAGCACCATGGCGTCATGGGCTTTGGATGACGTGTCGTCACATCCCATTAACAATGACATCAAAGCTACAAACAGGAGATTTATCTTAAAACGCATCATTATTTATCCGTAACAGGTCATCTGTGCATATTTCAAAGCACAAACACTAAGTAAAGTAACTTAAACATGGTTGATAAAACTTATTAGGTCGATCACACTGCTACGTTCCGCTCGCTCCTGAGAGCGTCAGAATAAGGAGTCACAGATGATTTATGTAATCCTTGCCGCTGTGCTGGGCCTGTTCGTATTAGGAAGCTATAAAACATGGCAGCAACGCCGTAATCGCAACATGCCAACCACTTACCTGCGCCGTCGTTGATCGCCCCTGCACCATTTAAGGTCATCAGCCCCCTAATTCGCGCGCCATTGTAGCAAAATCACCTGTTTTTCCGTGGCTATGAGAGCGGTTGGGCTGGCACGATTCCTGCACCAGAAACCTTAACTGTGTTGCTGAGAGGTGTGGGATGGATAAGTCGGAAACCGTGATGACTGCGATGCAAAACTGGCTGAGTTTTGCTGCGTTTACACTTTCAGGTGTGGCATTCGAGGGGGCCAGATATGGCAACGTGATCGTGCCACAGGATGATAACGAGCCGGAACACCCGGCAGATTAATAAATCAGGGAGCGCACGGGCGCTCCCTGTGACATTTAGAACTGGTACACCAGTCCTACGCCCACCACGTCATCGGTATTAATGCCGGCGGCCTTGGTAAAGTCGTTGTCATCGAGTAAGTTGATTTTATAATCAACATAGGTCGACATGTTTTTGTTGAAGTAGTAAGTCGCACCCACGTCGACATATTTCTTCAGATTCTGTTTGCCCCAGTTCTGCACATCGGTGCCGCGCGAGTTAACGTACGCCAGAGAAGGACGCAGACCAAAGTCAAACTGGTACTGTGCCACTAATTCCCAGTTATCAGCCTTGTCAGCATAGCCGTAGGCCGTGTTTGGCTGATTAGCGCTTGTGCTGTCGCCAAAGCTGATCGCGTTATAGGCGCGCGTGTACATCGCAGCCAGATAAATGTTGTTAGCATCGTATTTCAGACCACCGGTATAAGCTTCCGCTTTATCTCCGCGACCCAGAATGCCCGGCGCATTGCCATTTTGGTTGTTGGTACGATCCGACTGGAAGGTTGCCGCACCGATACCGAAACCGGAGCCCAGATCGTAGGTCGTGCTCAGACCCCAGCCGTCGCCGTTTTCACCCAGCACATCACGCCCGCCGCTTGCTTCCGTTGGGTTATCGTTTTTGCCCTGATACTGAACTGCAAAGTTCCAGCCGTCTACCAGACCGAAGAAGCCGTTGTTGCGGTAGGTCGCCATACCGTTGCCACGCTGGAACATAAAGTTGTCTGCGCCATAGGTATCGCCACCAAACTCAGGAAGAACGTCAGTCCATGCGCCAATGTCGTAAGCCACACCGTAGTTACGACCGTAGTCGAATGAACCCGCATTGCCGAATTTCAGCCCTGCAAAACCAACACGGGTGTAGCTGTTTGCCGTACCCTGTGCTTCTGAATTGTTGAGCGCCGCCTGGTATTCCCACTGGCCGTAGCCGCTCAGTTGATCTGTTACCTGGGTTTCACCCTTAAAGCCAAAACGAACATAAGACTGGTCGCCGTTGGCACCGTCGTTGTCCGAGAAATAGTGCAATCCGTCAACCTTGCCGAACAGGTCTAATTTATTGCCGTCTTTATTGTAGATTTCAGCCGCATTTGCCGAGCCCGCTGCTGCCAGTAATGCCGGGATCGCCAGGGAGAGAATGTGACGCTTCATTTTTATT
This sequence comes from Pantoea sp. V106_11, assembly GCF_029967885.1. Classification (NCBI taxonomy): domain Bacteria; kingdom Pseudomonadati; phylum Pseudomonadota; class Gammaproteobacteria; order Enterobacterales; family Erwiniaceae; genus Pantoea; species Pantoea sp. V106_11. The sequence continues at coordinate 17,716 of NZ_JASCAK010000020.1, read as the reverse complement.
ACCCTCTGTTATGTGCCTTTTATATTTGCCACTGCAAACCGATGGTAATATCGGTCGGCAAACCATTGTTGTTTCATAATGGGTAATAATCCATCGTAAAAATGCTACTAAATTTCCAAAAGTGTTTCATGATCTGTAAAATTTATTGCTATATGTAAAAAAAGGGGAACTTATTAGCCGCACGGAGTGATAAAAAATAAAGCACAAAATGACAACCGCGTTGAAAATAATAGCTATCCGAATGATTTTAGTGGGAATAATCCTAAGCACTCAATGGTAAAAATTATTATTCGCCAGCCAATATACTTACTCCCGCTATCATCATTTATTTCTTATCTTCATTCACCCCGAATGATTTTTTTTTACCCTTATATATCGCCGGGCTTATTGCCCGGCTTTTTTTTGCCTGAACGTTGTCTGTATTGTCTTAGAGAGTTGAATAGCCGGGATAGCTGCGGGATTCTTCACCGTATTTATGGGTTTATTTCGCGAAATATACCGCCTCAGCAGGTAAACTTCAGCGGCTAATTTATCACGCAGCGTAACTAAAATACGTGACGTCAGAAAACGTGGGCTATATTAGCGTTCACGCATCGATTCTTTGACTTTATTCAACGGCTTAAGCAAATAGTCCATGACAGATTTCTGCCCCGTTTTGATCTCCACATTCGCCACCATGCCCGGTACGATAGGAAAGCGTCGTCCAGCCCTGTTGGTGAGTTCTGCTTTTTGCGTACGCACATAAACCCGGTAGTAATACTGGTCGCGCTTAACTTCATCCTGCAAGGTATCAGGCGAAACGGTTTCCACCACGCCGGTTAAATCCCCGTAAATGGATGAGTCATAGGCTGTGACTTTCACCACGGCTGCCAGTCCGGGCCGGATATAGGCGATATCACGGGGATTGATACGGGTTTCAATCAGTAACTGATCTTCCAGGGGGACGATTTCCATCATTTTTCCGCCGGGTTCGAGCACACCACCTACCGTGGTGACCTGAATATCTTTAACAATGCCGCGCACGGGTGAATAGAGCGTGGCGCGCGTCAGCTGATCCTCTTTGCCTGCGGCTACCTGTAGCTGGGCATCGAGTTCAGCATTGTTTTTCACCTGCTCCTCATGAGCGCGGACCAGATAGTCGTTACGCGCCTCGTCGATTTTTCCACGCAGATCGCTGACCTGCCGGCGCAGGCGAATCACTTCAACCTGCCCCGCCGCGCCTTTTGCCACCAGCGGTTCAGTTAACCGCAGCTCATCCTGTACCAGCCGCAAAGACTGTTGCAGGTTGTTGATGGTCTCGGTGAGGTTACGCCGACGCGATTCATACAGCTGTCTCTCACGCGCCACCAGCTGCGGCTCTTTTTGCGTCTCAGCACTGAATTTAAGTGGAATCCCCGACAGTTCAGCATTGAGCCGTTCCGATGAAGCACGCAGCGTACGAACTCTGGCCTGTACTTCACCAAAGTTGGACTGAAACCGGGTTGGATCCAGCGTGGCCAGTATCTGGCCCTTTTCTACAATATCGCCCTCGTGCACGTTGAGCTGCTTAACGATGCCACCGTCCAGGCTGTCAATGACCTGGGCGCGCGTAGATGGCGTAACCTTACCGGTCCCGACGGTTACCTCATCAAGAATGGCAAAGTGCGCCCAGATCAGGAAAAAGGCCAGCGCCGCCGTACACAACCAGATGATCGCGGAGGTGCGCCGCTCGTGTCTGGCAAGGTCTTTATCGATGATCACACTCATACCGCACCTCCCTGTGTCGCTTCCGGGACGTTCTGAGTGGCGCGCCGCAATATCTGCTCTTTCGCACCGTCGGCAATAATGCGCCCGTTATCCATCACGACAATGCGATCGACCATCTTCAGCAGCGCGGGGCGATGCGTCACCAGAATCAACGTGCGCCCACTGATCCAGCCCTGCATTTGACGGATGACATGCTCTTCAAGCTGCTCATCCATGGCGGCCGTTGGCTCATCCAGCAGCACCACCTGCGGCTGGCGCAGGATCATTCGACTGAGCATGATCATCTGCCGCTGTCCACCTGACAGCCCTCGCCCCCCTTCATTGATCACGCGATCCAGACTGGCCGCATCCTGCTGGACCAGCGACAGCGCGCCACTAATCCGTAACGCCTGCAGCATTTCCTGTTCGCTGGCGTGGGGATTGCCGAGCAGCAGATTCTGCCTGAGCGTGCCAAAAAACAGCCGCGAATCATGGGACAGCCAGCCAAGCTGGCGGCGCAAATCGGTCGGATCGATATGTGCCATATCCACGCCGTCCACCAGCACTTTTCCCTGGCTGGCCTGCGCCTGGCCCGCCAGTATTTTTAACAGGGTCGATTTGCCCGCGCCCACCTTCCCCAGAATGGCTATTTTCTCTCCAGGCTTAATGTTCAACTGCTGCACGTTGAGCACGTTTTTTTCGTTCTCTTCGTCGTAGGTATAGTGCACGTTGCGCAGTTCAAAGTGGCCGGTCAGGGTCGGACAGTGCGCCATGGTGGCCGACTCGGGTTTATCGAGCGGTTTTTTTAGCAGCTCATCCAGCCCTTTCATCGCGGTTTTGGCGTGCTGCCAACGAGAAAACACCATGGTCAGCTGCATGAGTGGCGCGATGGTGCGCGAAGAGAGCAGGCTGCAGGCCACCAGCGTACCGGTGGTGATTTGTGAATCCAGTACCAGATAAACCCCGAACACCAGCATGCCCGCGTAGGTCAGTTGCTGCACGGTGGAGGCCCAGCCGGTCAGCCTGGCGCCCCACAGACGTTGCTGATTGCCAATCGAGGCGCTGACCTCGTGGGTTTGCTCCCACTGGCGTTGAAAGTAAGGCTCGGCCTGCAGCGCTTTGATATCCTCAATGCCTTCTATCGTCTCGACCAGCACGGCATTCCGCAGCGCGCCTTCGCGCAGCCCGGCTTTTGCCAGACGCGCCATAGGGAACTGCACTAACATCCCCGGAATAATAATGAGCGGAATAGCAGCCAGCGGAATCAGCACCAGCCAGCCGCCGATAAACGACATGATAAACAGGAACAGAATGACAAAGGGTAAGTCTGCGGCAGCGCCGACGGTGGTTGAGGTCAGTAACTCACGAACCTGATCGATTTCACGCAGCTGGGAGATGAAAGAGCCCGTGGATTTAGGCCGTGACTCATTGCGAATATTCATCGCCCGGGCAAACAGCATGGCGGACACTTTCAGATCGATGCGTTTCCCCATCAGGTCAGAAACCTGCGTTCGCATCAGGCGAATCAGATATTCAATGGCGGCGGCAATGAGCACGCCGACAAACAGCACCCACAACGTCGCCTCGGACTGCGCCGGGATAACCCTGTCGTACACCTGCATTGAGAAAAGAATACCGGCGAGAGCCAGGACGTTACTGATTACCGATGCCAGAGATATTTCGCCGATTCGCCGGCCCATGCCGCGAAAGTTTTTCCAGAACCAGTGTGGTTCATAGGGCTGCACGAATTCATCAATGCGGGCATCTCTTCCGCGCGCGGCCACGCCAATCACGCCAATGTCCCCCTGCGCTCTGGAGAGCAGGCTTGCCAGCTCGCCTTCCCGAATGACATCGCCGCCTTCACTAAGCCAGTAGCGCGCCCCGCCCTCGCCATCGATTTCTTCCAGCACGGCGATGCTGTTATTTTCCATCACCAGCACCACGGGCGTGATGTCCTGCCGCCAGCGCAATTGGTTCTGCGGCACCATGGTTAAATGGAGACCCAGCAGCCCGCACAGGCGATCCCGCTGCTGCGCCACCGGCAGGTGTTCAAACCAGCGCATTTGCTGGCGAAGCGTTTTGCCCTCTGCAGGCTTACCGAAGCGTGCCGCCACGCGCAACATCGCAGCAATCCAGTTATCGGTCGTCGGGTTTTGTGCACTCATTGTTCGCGCCTTTTAAAACGGGTTGGCTATTGCAAAGAAGGAAGAAGATCACCACTGTTTTTTTGACGATCGATACCCATGATGTCGAGCAGGTTATCGACGGCAGCGGCGTAACGGACAGTGGCATCCCACCCGTCATAAAGCGCAGTGATTCGCGCGCTGTCGGCCTGAAACACGTCCTGCTCAACGCTAAGCAGATCGTTCAGGCTGCGTTTACTGAGCCGGTACTCATCGGCATACACGTTGCGCGTATGTTCAGCGCTGGCTAACTGCGCCTCTCCCGCCAGTTGACGCTGCTGAGCACCGATCATATCGGCGTAAGATGTGGAGGCGTTTTGATTAATCGTGAGTTTGGCTTGCTGTACCGCAGCCTGGGCGGCCAGCCGATCGCCCTCCGCTGACTGGGTTTTGGCATTGACGAGACCGCCCTGATAGAGCGGCGCTTCTACCTGAAGCTGGACTTCATCGTCCCAGTATGAGCGGGTATCGTTTTCGTAACGCGTCCGGCCAGCCTGAACCTTGATGCTGGGCCAGTGACCCGATTGCGCCTGACGGACCCGTTCGCGGGCGGCTTCCTGTTTGTATTGCGCACTGCGCACCGATGCGCTGTTTTCATAGGCGATTTTGTCCAGGGTAATTTGCTGTTGTAACAGCGCCTGGGGCAGCTCAGGCAGTGTGGCAGGCACCACGCCAGTCAGGACGGTAAGCTGCGCGTTGGCAGAACGCAGTTGGGCCAGATACTGTTCACGCGTGGCATGCATGGCGGCGATACGGGTTTCGGCCTGCAGCACATCTGACTGAGAGTTGAGCCCGGCATCTGCACGCATTTTGGCAATGTCACGTACGTGCTCCAGCGAGGCGATATTCGTCTGTGCCGTGGCGGCGAGTGCCTGATAACGTTTGACTTCCAGATAAGACTGTAAGGCCTCTTTAGCCACCTGCGTCATGGCGTCAAATAACCCGAAGCGGTAGGCATCTGACAGGGCATGCTGCTCGTCAATGGCACCGTTAGTGCGGCCAAAGTCATATAACAGCTGGCTGAGGGTGATTCCGCCGGACCCATTGTTATTCAGACTGCCAGATGAGTCGGTTTGGTGTGAGCGCCCCGCGGCCCCCTGAAGCGATATCTGGGGATACCAGGCGCTTTGCGCGGCACTCAGATCGCCTTCACCAATATGAATCTGCGCCGCCGCCTCGGAAATTTTTGGGTTGCGTGCGAAGGCTCGAAGGATGGCTTCCCGCAGGGTCAAAATGGCGACCTGCTCTTCGCTGGGTGCTGCGCGCCAGTTGAACTCCGCTTTCGGTAAGGGGGCGGCAAATGCCGCGGGCAGGACCAGGCCATTCAGGGCGTAAAAAAACAGGGCTAAACGCGCTTTGTTCATTATTCATACCAACAGGTTTTCTTATGATCATTCGATGACGTCCTGGTGATTTCAGTATGTAAAAAAAGCAAGGGCACGATAAGCATCACGCATTTTATTGTTAATTTATTTAATGCGTTCAGTAAAGACCGCTAAGCGCGATTTACTATTAATAGTACATACAGAGAAAGTGGTCATGTTAAAAATCACCAATTATCAAATATATTTACTGAAAGGCGATTTTTTAAACAGACACCATTCCCTGCCACTACTTAAGATAAAATTAACGACATCGATTTTAAAAAGTCATATTTCTTACCATTGAGTCACGAGCGGCCGTCAGTCGGAACGCTGCACTCTCAGGTCCTGGAAGGTCTCGTGATTGTTATTAATGAAGCGGTTGTCAGGCAAGGCGGCATCAAAAGGCGACGATTACGCTTCCTGTCGAACCGGCGTTAATCTGCCCGTTACTCTGGGTCGGTACAGCGTTACCCGAAGTCAAGATAAAACGGCCTGTTTCATCTATCCGTTAGTGGCCGGATGCCCTCACGGCGTGCTTACCCCATGCTGACATGTTGCCAGGAAGAGTGGCGGAATGTTGAAAGCCACGTTGCAGAAAAAAAGCAGCGGAAGCTTGCGCAACCGCTGCTGTGGGTAAGTGCTTAACGTGAATATCGTATGTTAAACGATGTGTACCTGCAGATTGTGTTGAATCAGAACATCGCCCAACGTGTTGTCATTGGTGAGCGCCGAGTTATGGTAGACCTCGTAGGACTGACCATTCACCATGCGTTCGCCACTGATTTCCCACGTGCCCCCCTGGCCATTGACCAGCGTGACAAGGCTACCGTCAGCCCCTTTAATCACCAGGTCATCGCTTTGTTGGTCAGTGATATTCAGCGCCTCGTTGAGATCCAGCTTCACAGCGTTCGTGCCGCTCTGACCGAGATCGAGCACTTCAATGTTTTCCACTTTCAGACCAAGATCGGTCAGATCCAACGTCAGATGATCGCCGTTCAGCACCAGCGTATCGGTTCCTGCACCGCCATCGATATGGCTGAAGTTCAGATCGCTGACCACAACCGTGTCGGCACCACTACTCCCATTTACCGATGCGCCTTCCACGATGCTGCCATCTGCCAGCGTAATGACCACCCCGCCAATGCTGTAACTTTCGTCAACAGGCGTGTCTGTTACGGCTGCCGTGTCAGCGACTGCCGCCGCCGCGACTCCGGTATTGTCCTCCGACGCATTGACCGGCGCGGCCACATCGGCTTCGGTGGTCAGCGTTGAAGCCACGTGCACCGTCGGCGTTGCCTCTTCAGTGGACTGCGTGTTGTGCTGCGTATCATGGCCCGCCGCGGTTGCACTGTCGTCCACCAGTGAGAACAGCGCAACGGACTCGGTCGTTGACGCCGTGGTAACCGGCAACAAAGCGCCTAACAATAGCGTATTGGTCGTGGTGTAGCTGTTGCCCGCCACATCCGTAATCGTGACCTTCGCCAGCGTATTGAGCGACAGCAGCAGTCCCCCAACCGATAACAGCGCGGGGCTGAAGTTAGCCGCGTAGCGTCCGAGCGCATCCGTGGTGGTGTTAATCGTCGGCCCATTGCTGCCGTTAGCCAGCAGCAGCGTAACGCTGACTTTTGACCCCTGAGCCGCATTCAGAGAGCCCCCCTGCACCGTCAGCCCGTTGATCAGCGATGACACCACACTCAGCACAGGATCGACGCCCAGAAGCGGCTGATTGTGCGACAGCGCCGTGAAGCTGCTGGTGGCTGTGGTGCTGTTACCGCCCACGTCGGTGATGGTAACGGCTACAGAATGGCTGCCATCCGCAATGCCTTTCAGGGTGGCTGACGGCACACTGATACTCCAGGCACCGTTACTGCCAATCGTCGTGGTGAAAATGTTGCCCGCCACGTTGACGGAAACCCGTCCCCCAATCGCGTTACTGCTCGTACCGCTAATGGTTTCTGCAACATTCGCCTCGGCAATATTCAGATAACCATCCCCACCAAAGTAGCTGTTGATGCCCGCCGTTGGCGTGGTCCGGCTGGCAACGCCCAGCGAAGCCGAGGCATTACCGCTGTTGCCCACGCCATTCGTCACGCTTGCCGTGACGGTATAGAGTCCATCCGCGATCGCCGCGAGATTAGAGGCCGAAACCGGAAGGCTCCAGTTGCCGTTGCTGCTGACCGTGGTAGTAAAGGTCTGGCCGCCAATCGTCACCTGCACCAGCGACCCTTCCGCATTGGTCGCCGTACCGCTAATCGTCTGGGTGGTTTTCACATCAGCCACGCTTAATGCGTTATCACCAAACAGCGAAGTAATGGTTACGGCGGGTGGGGTATTACTGATGACGGTCAGGCTGCCGCTGCCTGTCACGGTGTTACCATTCACATCTGTGGCAGTCACCGCAACCGCTTTAAGGCCATCGCTGATACCGGTTAAATCACCTTTTGGCACGCTGATTGTCCAGTTGCCACCGCTGATCACTTTCGTTGAATAGGTAATGCCGTTGAGCGTAGCACTGACCGTCGCCCCGGCAGCCAGATTCGATGTCCCGCTGATGGTCTGGTTAGAGGCCAGGTCCGCAGCGCTGAGGATGCCGTCACCAAACACGGTATTGACCGTCAGGGTGGGTTGAGTCAGCCCCAGCTGCACACCGCCGCTGGTGGAGGTGGTGTTACCTACGGCGTCGGTAACCGAGGCACTCACGGTAAAGTTACCGCCGAGCAGCGTAGCCAGAATGGCGGGGGAAACCGTGGCCGAGAAGGTGCCGTCGTTGTTAACGATCGCCGTTGCCGTGGTATTACCAATCGCCAGCCTGACGGTACTGCCTGCGGCTACGCCGGTGGCGGTACCGCTGATGGTCTGGGTGACCAGCGACTCGGCAATATTCAAAATGCCGTCACCAAACAGTGGGTTGAGCGTGACTTTAGGTAAGGTATTAATCCCTACCGTGGCCGACGCCGTGCTACTGGTCGTATTCCCTGCCGCATCCGTGACGCTGACGCCGACCGTCAGCGTACCGTCCGTCAGACCCTGGAGCAGCCTTGGCGTCAGTGACACAGCAAAGTTCCCGCTGGCGTCCGTTGCCGTCACGATTTGCTGGCCGCCAATCGTCACTACGACACGGGAACCGGCCTCTGCACCGTTCACCACGCCGCCAATGGTCTGGCCCAGTAACGCATCCGCGGCATTTAACAGGCCATCGCCAAACAGCGGACTGATCGTGAGGGTAGGCGCGATGGTATCGACGCGAATACCGGCGCTGGTAGAGGCGGTGTTACCGGCCTGATCGGTGACCGTGGCGCCAATCGTGAGATTTCCCTGCGTCAGAGTACTCAAAATATCCGGCGCAACCGTGGCGGTGAACGTGCCGTTGCTGCCGACCGTTGCCGTGACCTGGCTGTTCCCCACGTTCAGCGTGACCACCGAACCGGCAGCAACGTTATTCACCACGCCGCTGATGGTCTGGCTGGTGGCAATATCAACCAGGTTAAGCACGCCATCCCCAAACAGTGACGTCAGGCTGATGGTCGGCGTTTGTGTGAAGATACCAATGGTTGCGCTATTGCTGGCTACGTTACCGACGGCATCGGTGACAGTCACGCCCAGCGTCAGATTGCCATTAAGTAAGGAAGAGAGATCGCCGGACGGCAGCGTCACGCTCCAGTTACCCCCGGCCTGCACCGTGGTGTTATACATCTTCGTCCCCAGGATAACGGTCACGCGTGAGCCCACTGCCGCGTTCTCGATAATCCCGCCAATCTGTTGATCAACCGCGGCCTCGGCAATATTCAGCAGATTATCGCCGCCAAACAGACCGGTCAGGTTATCCACGACAGGTACGGCATTCACGATGGCATTGACCGTTTCACCCACGCTGCGGCTGTTGCCTGCTGCATCGGTTAACGTCACGTTCAGGGCCAGTTCACCGTCGCTCAGCAGGCCGAGAACACTGGGGGGAACAACAATCGCCCACTTCCCGTCCTGGCCCACGGCGCTGGTCAGGGTAGTGCCGCCGATCGTGACCGCGACAGTTGCGCCTACGCCTGCAGAGGTCGCCGTACCGGTAATGGTCTGGGCAATCGTGGTGTCGATCGCGCTCAGCGTGCCGTCACCAAAGACAGAATCCACTACCAGCGTCAAGGCGGCATTGACCACTTTGTTCACGGTAATCGTGGCATCCGTCTGGTTGCCAGCCTGATCGTTGACGCGCACGCCAAAGACCAGCGCACCGTCGTTGAGGCTGGACAGCACCTGCGGCGTGAGGTCAATGCTCCAGACGCCGTTAGCGCCAATGATCCCGGTGGCGACAGGGGCGCCATCGCCCACGTACAGGGAAATGGTTTGTCCCTCTTCCGCACCGGTTGTCCGGCCCGTTAATACCTGCCCGACAGCAACATCGGCGGCGTTAATCAGGTTATCGCCGAGGAAGGCGTCAATCTCAATCAGTGGTGCTGCGGTATCGACGTTAATGGTGCGGCTGGCACTGCCCACGTTGCCGGCGGCATCGGTCAACTGCGCATTAATGGTCGTTTCACCGTTGGCCAACGCCTGCATATCACTGGCTGGCACGCTGGTAGACCAGGTGCCGTCGCCCTGCACGATCCCCGTGTAGGTTTTGCCATTTAGGGTAACCGTTACCGTACGTCCCGTTTCGCTGGTGTCCGCCGTACCGCTAATGGTCTGACGCGTTGAACTTTCACTGGCGTTAACCACATCGTCACCCGTGAAGCTGTTAATCGTCAGTACCGGTGCCGTCAGATCGATCTGAACGGTGCCGCTGGTGGTCACGGTATCCGTTCCGTCGGTGGCATTGACGGTAATCGTGACCGGGCCATCAGTGCTGCCAAAATCACTGACCGGTAAGGTTGCCGTCGTCCAGTTGCCGTTAGCATCAATCGTCGTGCTGTAGTCCACGCCGTTGATCACGACGGTAACGACACCGGTGGCACCGAGATTTTGTGACGTTCCACTCACCACGACGCCACCTGCCTGCTGATCGACCGTGCTGATGATGTTATCACCCGATACGGTGCCCAGCGTGACCAGCGGTCCTGGTGGGGGTGTAAGATCAACCGGCACCGTCAGATCCTGCGTGACCGGGTTGCCCGCCAGGTCGCTGACGGCAAGCGTTAACGTGGTATCCGGTGCGACGAAGGTGCTCATTTGTTCTGGCGTCAGGGTCAGACTCCAGGCGCCGTTGGCACCGACAACCGCCGTACCTAACAGCGTGCCGTTATAGGAGACAGTTAACTGTGACCCGGTCTCCGCACCGTTAGCGATGCCGCTTAACACCTGAGGCTGAATACTCTCGGCATAATCCAGCCCATCATCACCTGCAAACGTCACGCCGGTGATCGTTGGCGCTGTTGTGTCGATTACCAGGGATTCGTTGAGCGTCGTACTGTTACCGGCAGGATCGGTGACGGTTATGGCTAACGAATAGGTGCCATCGGTTAAGGCGCTCAGTTGCGCGTTACTCAACGGCAATGTCCAGCTTCCATCCGCCGCTATCTGGGCAGTGAAATCGGTGGTGCCGATAGTCACCACAACCTGTTGCCCAGCGCCGGTTTCACCGGTATTGCCCGTCAGCGTGATACCGTTCTCGACGTCAGTGGCGTTGACATAGCCGTTGCGTGGCAGCGGATCCACGCTCGGAGCTGGCGGTGTCAGATCGGCGGTAAAGTCAAACTGTGCCGTAGCCGGATTACCCGTTGCATCCACCACATTCACCGTCACGCTGTGCGGGCCACTTCCGATGGTATTCAACGCATTAGGTGGGATCGTGACGCTCCAGTTACCATTCGCATCAACGGTACCCGGATAGCGTATTCCATCCAGATCCACGCTGATACTTGCCGCCTGGTTTGCACCGAGGCTACCGGTCGTCCCGGTCAGCGTTACGCCAGCAGCGGCCTCGCTGATGTTCAGCACGTTATCGCCACCAAACTGCAGGTCAGTAAAGGTGGGCACGGGAACGATGACAGCGGTGACCACATTGAGCGTAGTGCTGTCAGTGTTGCCGGCAATATCCGTGGCGTTGACGGTAATAACATGACTGCCGTTGGGGATCTGCGCCATCTGCGCCGGCGTCAGGACCAGTGACCAGCTTCCGTCCGGCAGAACGGTTGCATTCAGTGGCAAATCGTTATTAAAGCCGCTGATGGTCACCGTTACTGTCTGGCCCTCGCCGCTGATACCTGTCGAGCCGGTCAGCGTCTGGTCTTGTGCCGCTTCAGCCGCATTCAGTGCTCCGTCACCGAACGGCAGAGTCAGGCTGACATCCGGCAGGGTTTGTATTGCTACCACAATGTTGCTGTTTATCGTGGCCGTATTGCCGTTGGTGTCCGTCATGGTTACCGCAACGGGCCAGTTACCGTCTGGCAGCGTCTGCAGTAATGCCGATGGCAGAGCCAGGGACCAGGTGCCATCACCGTTGAGCGTGGCGGCATAGGCCGTACCGTTGACGGTTACCGTAACGGAGGCGGCATTATCAATATTCAGATTGCCGCTCAGGGTGCCATCTGCCTGCGCCTCTATCGCGTTGATACGGCCATCACCAAATGGCGTGTTCAGCGTCGGTTCGGGGATAGGTGCCGTGGCCGTCGTAAAGTCTTGCGTAACGGCAACAGAAGTATTACCGGCCCGGTCAGTGGTGATCACGCTGATCGTGTGCGTTCCGTCTGCCAGACCGGCAATCACATCGGGCGGCAGGCTGGCGCTCCAGTTACCGTTCGCATCGACAGAGACGGTTAGTGGCGTGCCGTCTACGCTGACGCTGACGGTTTGTCCATCGCCAAACGGCGTGGTGCCGGTAATCAGCTGCACGGAGGCGGCTTCAGTGGTATTAATCACATTATCGCCAAACAACGTGGCGGCTATGGTCGGATCGGCCGGTACGGTCACCAGAATCTCAATGCCTGCGCTGACTTCAGCCGGGTTGCCTGCCGCATCGTTGGCCGTCACCACCACCTGGGTCAGGCCATCGGGTAAGGCATCGAGCGCGCCCGGCGCCAGCGTTAAGGTCCATGCACCGTTGGCACCAACGGTCGTATTAAACGGCTGATCGCCGATCGTCACCGTGATCGGGCTGCCCTCTGGCAGATTAGTCGCACTGCCGCTCAGGGTGAGTTCACCGGCAGCATCGGCCTGACTGACAATGCCATCACCAAACGGCGTATCCAGCGTCAGCTCCGGCAGTGTGCGGAAGGCCACATCCAGCGTGGTGCTGGTGTTGGTAGTGACATTGCCGCTGGCGTCCGTTGCGGTAATCGTCAGCGTCTGGAGCCCGTCATTGAGCTGCTGCAAATCCGCGGCGGGGATTGCCAGTGACCAGACACCATTCTCATCTGCACTGGTGGTGTAGGTTATTTGGTTCAGGACGACGGTGATCTGCGCGCCCGGATCGCTGTTGCCATTCACGGTCAGATCCTGCAGCGACTCGGCCAGATTAAGCGATGTGCCTGCACTCAGGCTGATATCACTCAATACCGGTAATGTCGTGTCAATCGCGACATTGTGGTTAGTCAGGGCGGTATTACCTGCCACGTCATTTGCCGTGACGACAAAGGTCTGTTGCGAGCCGGAAGGCAGACCACTCAGAGCCGAAGACGGCACTGAGACCGTCCAGTTACCCGCCGCGTCAACGGTGCCGGTGTAGCCGACGTTGTTCAGCGTGACGGTCACTACCGTTCCCTCTGCCAGTTGCGTACTGCTGCCGCTGACATCCAGATCCGCTCCGGCTTCAATGGCGTTGATAATGTCATCACTGGCGACCACATCCACGCTCAGGGTCGGCAGCGCCGCGCCACTGGCAATAACATTAAGGATCGCATCGCTGCTGGTCGGGTTGCCTGCGCTGTCGGTGGCACTCACCACCACGCTCTGAGGACCGTCCGGTAAGGCACTGACGTCAGCCTGTGGAATGGTCACCGTCCAGCGGCCATCTGCCTGCACTTCTCCAGTGTAGCTTTGCCCGTTGAGCGAAACGGTGATCACCTGACCAGCGGTCAAATTCGTACTGCCGCCGCTGATGGTTAAGTCCGCAGCCGCTTCGCCCTGGTTAAGGTAATTATCCCCGCTGATGGCATCGAGGGTCAGTACCGGAAGCGACGCGCTGTCTGCGACGCGCGTCAGGGTCTGGGTGAGCGTGGTCTGGTTGCCTGCGGCATCGGTCAGCGTGACGTCCAGTGAGTAAGGGCCATCCGGCAAGCCCTGCATGACGCTGGCGGGTATCTCAAGAACCCAGGTACCGTCAATCAAGACAAGGGTTTGATAGGTTTCGCCCTGAAGCGTCACCGTCACCGTTTGCCCTGCATCGGCCAGCGATGCTGTACCTGAAACGGAAATATTTTGCAGAATTTCCAGTGAGTTAATCTGATTATCACCGGTTACAGGATTCAGGCTGAGTTCCGGTGGGGTAAAGTCAACGGTGATTGCGCTGCTCAGGCTGCCGCTGCTGCCTGTCGCATCGCTAACGATGACGACAAGCGTATTTGAGCCTTCGGGCAAGGCCTGCAGGACGGTACTACTCAGCGTGACCGTCCAGTTGCCCTGAGCATCCACCGTGGCTGCATAGTCATTACCGCCTAGCGTGACGGTCACAATCTGGCCTGCGCCGGACAGCCCTGTCGTGCCTGTCAGCGTTTGTTCACTGGCTGCCTCAATCTGACCCAGGTAGCTGTCGGCAAAAGGCGTATCAATGCTTATCGCTAATGTACCGGTCGCCACGGTAATATCACGGGTTTCAGTTGAAAGGTTCCCCGCCGGATCGCTGACGCTCACCGTCAGGGTATAACTGCCCGCTGCGACGTCTGCCAGGGCGCCCGCTGGCAGCGCAAAGCTCCAGTTGCCGTCAGCACCTACCGTGGTGTTCCATACCTGGTTATTCAGGGTGATGGTCACAACCTGCCCCTCGCCCGCATCGCTGCTGCCGCTCAGGACGATCGGCGCCGTGCTTTCTGCGGCGTCTACGATATTGTCCCCGGCGACGGGATCAAGCGTCAGGGTCGGTGGCGTGAGGTCAACATTAACGTTACCGCTTACCTCGCGGCTGTTCCCTGCCGCGTCCGTGACCGTGACGGTATAGTCCGTGCTGCCTTCATTCAGTGCGGCTAAGGCATTGGCAGGAAGACTCACACGCCAGTTACCATTTCCGTCTACCGTACCGGTATAAACATTGCCGCCCAGGGAAACGCTCACGGTCTGGCCCACACCGCTTACGCCGGTCGTTCCGCTAAGCTGCTGTACGCTGGAAATATCCGTGGCATTCAGGATCCCGTCGCCGAAGGCCGTGATCACCACAGGGTTGGGAACATTGTTAATCGCGACATTGAGCGTGGCTGAACTGCTCAGCGCCGCGCCCGTTGTATCCGTCGTCGTTACGGTTAAGGCCGCAGGGCCATCCGTCAGGGCTGCCAGAGCGGATGGTGGGACGATCACGCTCCATGTACCGCCAGCAGAGACCACGGCGGTGTAAGTGACATTATTAAACTGCAGCGTGACAGTGCTGTCCGGTGCCACATTGACGGTGGTTCCCGTAATGATCAACGGTTCCCCCGCCTCGTTGGCATTCAGGAAGTTATCTCCGCTTATCGTATCAAGCGCCACACCGGAAGCATTACTGTTGACCGTCAACGCAAGATCCGTCGAGGTGGTATTGCCTGCGGCATCGCTGACGGCAACTGTATAGGTGGCGCTACCATCGGCCAGCGCCGACAGAACGGAAGCAGGAACCGTGAGGCGCCACGATCCGTCCGCCAGAACGGTACCGCTAAACACGTCACTGCCCACGGTCAGCGTCACAACCTGCCCCGCCTCCACGTTGGTGGTGGTGCCCGACAGTTCCTGATTGACCTGACGTTCAGCGCCGTCAACCAGATTGTCACCGGCAAACGGGTTCAGGGTCAGCGTGGGTAATGAAGCCGCATCGGCTTTCACCGTCAGGCTGCTGGTGTCCGTTGTGATATTGCCCGCGGTGTCGGTAGCAGTGATGGTCAGGGGATAGCTGCCGTTGGTCAGATCGCTCAGTGCCGCAGCCGGTACTTCCAGCGTCCAGCTCCCGTCCGGATTGGCGGTGGTGCTGACGGTGGTTCCGTTAATGTTGACTACGATAACGGCATTACCTTCGCTGTTACCGCTCAGGACCAGGGGCTGCTGAAGTTCAACTGCATTAAGAACACCATCGCCAGACGGTGTTGCTACCGTCAGGGCTGGCGGTAAAGTATCGACCGTCACGCTGCCGGCGGCATTACTGGTGTTGCCGGCAATGTCGGTAAGGGTAACCGTATAAGGCACCGATCCCTGTGGCAGTGTTGAGAGCACCGCTGAAGGAATGTTCACCTGCCAGTTACCGGTGTTATCGACAATACCGGTGTAGTTGACGCCATTGAGCGTAACCACCACGCGCTGGCCTTCCCCGGTTACGCCACTGTTGCCGGTGATAGCACCGCCCGCTGCCGCTTCACTGCCGTTCAGTACGCCATCGACAAACGCATCGCCCGGTGTCGCAACCGGTACATCGGTCGCCACAACGTTGATATTCGAGGTGCTGGTTGCCAGCGTATTGCCGTCCGCATCGGTAATGGTGGTGGTAACAGGAAGCGCGCCGTTGGGTAAGCCAACGAGGCTGCCCGCCGGCAGCGTCACCGTCCAGGTGCCATCCGCGCCTACCGTACCGGTGTAGTTGTTACCGTTAACGGTGACGTTAACAATGCTGCCTGCCGGGATATTGCTGGTGCTACCGCTAAGCACGACCTCACTGGCCACGTCATCGGCATTAAGATAATTGTTGTTTCCTGCCGGAGCCAGGGCAACGCTGCTTCCTGTTGCGTCAACCTGGAAGGTCAGTTCGGTGCTGGTGGTATTACCTGCGGCATTCACCACGGTGACGGTCAGAGCCTGACTGCCCTCAGCCAGCGTTGCCAATGCTACGGGTGGTATAACGATGCTCCAGTTACCGCTTGCTTCTACCGTACCGGTATAGGTTATACCGTTAATGGTGACGCTAACTTGCTGTCCGGCCTCTACGTTTGTTGAGGTACCGGTGAGCGTTTGTGGCAGTTTTTGTTCTGAACCATCCAGCACGCCATCACCCGCAAAGGTGCCGCTGTTCACACTCAATGTTGGCTGCACTTCTGGTGCCGTTGCGACGTTCAGTTCGCTGGTGAACGTCGTCTGACTGCCATTGGCGTTGGTAATGGTGACTGTAAAAGGATTTCTACCCGAGGGTAACGCGGCCAAATCGGACTGATCGATACGCAATGACCAGCGTCCATTGGTGCTGACCAGCGTGCGGTAGAATCTGCCGTTAAGTGACATCGTGACCTGATCGCCATTCTGCCCGGTACCGCTCAATATCAGCGGCTGGGTCAGATCGCTTACGCTGAGCGTATTGTCACCGCCCACGGGATCCACACCTAATGAAGGCGGTTGCGTATCGACATTGACCGTGCTGGTCTGTGTCACCACATTCCCGGCCTGATCGATCGCGCTTACCACAAGCGGATTATTGCCCTGTGGCAGTGCAGCCAGATCGGCCGCAGGTACGGTCACACTCCAGCTTCCGTCATTATTTACTGGCAGGTCATAGATTTTACCGCCGAGCTGAACCTGTACCTGCTGGCCAGCCCCGGTGACACCAGTATTGCCGCTTAATACCTGATCGCTGCTGCTTTCGGTATTATTGAGAATACCGTCACTCAGCGAGCCGCTATCAAGCGAGATGGCAGGCAGCGTAGTGGCCTGCAGGGTCATATCGGCGGTGTTGGACAGCAGATTACCATTGGCATCCACGGTGCTGATGGTGATTTGTTTCACCCCATCACTGACGCCACTAAAGGCACCGGACGGAATGATGACGGACCAGAGTCCATTGGCATCAACGGTGCCGGTGTAATCGACACCATTAAAGTTCACAACGACCTGCTGCCCCTGGGCCACCCCTGCGACCGATCCTTTTACGGTCAATCCTTGAGCTGCTTCCTGAGCGTTAATAAAACCGTCGCCGCCCAGCGGCTGCGTGATAACCAGTGTACCTGCTGCACCTGCTGGCGCTTCGACGGTAAACGGCTGACTGTCTGTCGCATTATTACCTGCAGTGTTCGTCACACTTGCGTCGATGGTGGCCGCACCCGCCGCTAACCCAGCAAGCGCTACCGACGGCACGCTCAGGCTCCAGCTGCCGTCCGGCCCAACTGTGGTGGTATAGGTCTGGCCGCCCAGCGTCACGGTAACGGTCTGGCCCGCCTCCACGTTGCTGGTGGTACCGGACACCAGCTGATCGCTGGCCTTCTCGCTGTTGTCCAGGACGTTGTCACCGGCAAAGTCATTCACCGTTATCGTCGGTGGGCCTGGAGGGGTAACGGGCGCGTCGACCGTAATCACCTGCTCAGCACTGGCCGCCGTTCCCGCCGCGTTGCTCACGGTCACGTTGAGCGTGGTGGTGCCCGC